>NZ_CP060414.2:0-732102 GCF_014297595.2 Neisseria musculi
GATATGACGCTTGCAGAATTTTGGCCGCAATGTTTGCGCCGCCTATATGACACCTTGCCGGTGCAGCAGTTTCAAACCTGGATTGCGCCGCTAACCGTAGGCGAAGAAAGCGGCATATGGGTGGTGTATGGAAAAAATCAATTTGCCGTCAATATGTTGAAAAACAGTTTTGCTGCGGCCATTGAAACTGTCCGTGCCGAACTGGCGCCCGAGATGCCGGTGTTACTGTATAAAACCGGCAAGGGGCAGGCTTATACGATGGCGCAAAACCTTTCAGACGGCCAAAGCGGAGAAAAAAGGCCGTCTGAAACAGAAGCGGCGGCCGGAAAAGCTGCGCCGGGAAAAAGCGCGCGCGATATTGTGGCAGAGCGCATCAGGCAGTTGCCGCCCAACGGCACGCAGTTCAAATCCGTTGAAGCGGAAGCCAAACCTAAAGAAGTCCAACCTAAAAAAGAGGCAGCAGACAGCCGGCCGCCGGCCCGTTCCGAGAGGGGGGCGCAACACGGCCAAACCAATCTGTCTGCCGACTATACGTTTGACACGCTGGTAGAAGGCAAAGGCAACCGTATTGCCGCTGCGGCCGCCCAGTCGATAGCCGAGAATCCGGGGCAGGGCTACAACCCGTTTTTTCTTTATGGCAGCACGGGCTTGGGGAAAACCCACCTGGTGCAGGCCATCGGTCATGAATTGCTGAAAAACAGACCCGATGCCAAGGTGCGCTATATGCACTCCGATGATTATGTGCGCAGTTTTATGAATGCCGTGCGTACCAACAGCTACGATGTATTCAAGCAACAATACAAGCAGTACGACCTGCTGATTATCGATGACATTCAGTTTATTAAGGGTAAGGACCGGACGATGGAAGAGTTCTTCTATCTTTACAATCACTTCCACAATAAGAAAAAGCAGTTGATTTTAACCTGCGATGTGTTGCCTACCCAGATAGAAGATATGGACGCGCGCCTGAAATCGCGTTTTTCATGGGGTTTGACCTTGGAGCTGGAGCCGCCTGAGTTGGAAATGCGTGTGGCGATTTTACAGAAAAAAGCCGAAGCCGCAGGCGTGGCCCTCAATGAAGATGCCGCTTTTTTTATCGCTAATTTAATCAGATCAAACGTGCGCGAACTCGAAGGCGCATTCAACCGCGTGAGCGCCAGCAGCCGTTTTTTAAAAAAGCCGATCGACATTGATTTGGCGCGCAATGCCCTGCAAGATATCGTGGCCAGCTCGTACAAAGTGATCACCGCCGATCTGATTATCGATGCTACAGCAAAATATTACCGCATAAAAATCAGCGATATATTGGGAAAAAAACGTACCCGCAACATTGCCCGTCCGCGCCAGGTGGCAATGAGTCTGACCAAAGAGCTTACCAACCTGAGCCTGCCCAATATCGGCGATGCGTTCGGCGGGCGCGACCACACCACGGTGATGCACGGCGTGAAAGCTGTGGCCAAACTGCTCGAAGAAGACGCCGAATTGGCCCAAGATTACGAAAAACTGTTGATTATTATCCAAAACTAAAAGCCTGAAGGGATAAACCATGTTGATTTTACAAGCCGAACGAGATGCTTTGCTCAAGCCGCTGCAAGCAGTAACCGGCATTGTTGAACGCCGCCATACGCTGCCGATTCTGTCGAACGTATTGCTCGAAAACACACACGGGCAAACCAATATTTTGGCAACCGATTTGGAGATCCAAATTAACACTTCCGGCCCTCACAGCGAGGCCGAAGATTTCCGCGTAACCACCAATGCCAAAAAACTGCAGGATATTCTGCGTGCACTGCCCGAAGGCTCGCTGGTGGCGCTGGATTGGGCGCAAAACCGCCTCACCCTTAAAGCCGGCAAATCCCGTTTCGCCTTGCAAACCCTGCCTGCCGAAGATTTCCCTCTGATGAGTGTGGGCGAAGATGTGAGTGTCGCATTCTCACTGCCGCAGGAAGCTTTCAAAAGTATGCTCTCGCAAGTGCAATACAGCATGGCCGTGCAAGATATCCGCTATTACCTCAACGGTCTGCTGATGCAGGTGGAGGGCAGCCAGCTGCGCCTCGTTGCCACCGATGGCCACCGCTTGGCTTATTCCTGTACCACTATCGATGCCGATCTGCCTAAAGCCGAGGTGATTCTGCCGCGCAAAACCGTGCTGGAACTCTTCAAACTGTTGAACCATCCCGCTGAGCCGATTACCGTGGAGCTGCTGAATAATCAGGTGCGCTTCCGCTGCAATGATACCGTTATCGTGAGCAAAGTGGTGGACGGCAAGTTTCCCGATTTCAACCGAGTGATTCCGCTGGACAACGACAAAATCTTTCTAGTGGGCCGTATTCAACTGCTCGGTGCGCTGGATCGTGCCGCCATTTTAGCCAACGAAAAATTCCGCGGTGCCCGCCTGCTGCTACGTCCCGGCCTGCTGAGCGTGGTGTGCAGCAACAACGAGCAGGAGGAGGCGCGTGAGGAATTGGAAATTGCTTACCAGGGCGGGGAGTTGGAGGTAGGCTTCAATATCGGTTATCTGATGGATGTATTGCGTAACGTCCATGCCGATGATATGCAGCTGGCGTTCGGCGATGCCAACCGATCAACGCTGTTTACCATTCCGGATAACCCTAATTTCAAATATATCGTGATGCCGATGCGTATTTGAGCAATTTCAACCTCAAACCGCCTTAAGGTATTTTGCAAAGATAACACTTTGAAATTTAAGTGCACTTTAAGTATTTTTGTATGCTGTTGTTTTGCATAGATTAGATATTTAAGTGCCGCATTTTGCGCAGAGATGTATCGATTTAAAGCGGGCTTTGCTTGACTTTCCAGCAAAATCCAATTTGTTATTTTATGTTGGTTTTGCACGGGTTTGTAGCGTTCGGAATCAAACTTTTCACCTTTTCTGTAAAGGTAAAAAAGCGATAACGGCTAATTTGCGCACGATAGCAGCAAGTACAATCATCAACGGCTTGTTTTTTGGCTTTCAGAGGTTTTATGAGTGTGGAGAAATAGTCGCACCTTATTAATAGTCGTACCTTATTAAATGCTGCGCTGCCATGGCAGGCATGAAGAGGGTAGATCGGAACAGCTTGTTTCTGTATTGGGTTGGTTTTGCCTCTAGCGTATTTACCTAATTCTTTGCTTGAGGGTTTAAGCCGGCTAGCGAAGCAAATTGGTTTGCGTTTTTGAATTTTCCGCTTATTTTTAGGGACTGACGTAGATTGGCAGTTATGCCAAGCTACGAAAATGCAGATAACCAATTGCAACTTAAGCAAGAGAGTTCAAAAGAAACTGCTTGAATTTTTTGTACTCCAAGTTACTACCCGTTTCGCTGCTGATATTTTGAGCATTCAGCCTAACTCCGCTATTCTGCTCTACCGCAAAATCCGCCAACTCATCAGCCGTCATTTAACACTGCTGCCGATGAAATTTTAGCCGGATAAAAGCTGTTCCGGCGGTCACCACAAAGGCAGACGCGGACGCGGGTGCAGCAGGGAAAGTGGCTTTTTTCGGCATTCTGAAACGGCACAATCAGATTGATACGGTTGTAGCCGGTGATGCCGAATCTGAGACATTAGTGCCTGTAGTCAAAAAGAAAATCATGCTGGACAATATCGTTTGCACGGATAGCCTGAGCATTCGTGGCAAGCTGGGTGTAAGCGGTTTTACCCACCACCGCATCAACCATTCCAAAGCGTTTGCCGACTGCCAAAACCATATCAACGGCATTGAAAATTTTTGGAATCAGGCACAGCGAGTCTTGCGCAAATATAACGTTATTGACCGAAAATCCTTTCCACTGTTCTTGAAAGAATGTGAATTTCGGTTTAACTTCGGCACACCGTTAGGCAGCTAAAGATCCTATCTTTATTTTAAAGATAGTTTGTGAATATAGCGGCAGCCAGGCTGCTGGCAGCGGGAATGGTTTTTAGGCCGTCTGAAAAGGTTTTGAATTTCAGCCGCTGCTTGATGGTGTTCAGTTTATTTTGAACGATGCGGATTTGTTCGGAAAGATACTTGATTTGCTCCGAATGAATCTTGCTTGATCAAATAGTCTTTGGCGGTTTTCAGGTGGTTCTTTTCGGATGTTTTTGGGTTTTGGGCTTTCGTATAGTGCCAATACGCGCTTTAGCCTGTAATGAAAAACCAATACGGTATTTCTAATCGACAGGTTTTTGTCTAAGGCGGTATGGCAGTATTGGGCTATCAGCTTGGCATCTTGTTTGTTTTGGTTCGCTGGAATCGGCTTTTGTTGTATTTACTGATTTTGTAAGGGTTGATAACAGGCACTTTGTAATAGCAGCCGATATAGTTGGCAACATCTTCAAAGTAGTTTCCTGTGTCTTCCATGAAAATATGCAAATCATCAAAGCCGAAGCTATCCAACCATGCTTTCAGGTTTTCAAAGCCTTTGCCATTGTTGTGAAATCGCGCATTTTTCGGCAGCCGTTAATGATTGCGGCGGCATCAAAGGTATCTTGCGATATATCTAATCCCACAGCGTTTCTCATAATTTCACTTACGATTCAAAAACTAACCACTTTAAAACCGGAACCGGCAGTTTGATTGTGCTCACCCCACGGGGGGGGTAAATCTCCTTTATCACAGGCGCAATGCCTATCTTCTTTTTGTCCTTCAAACGGTAAATCTCTCCACTTATCCGAACAACATGACAATGGCGGAGTAATCTGTCCGACATGGCGGCAGTCAAAGCCGTATCGTTGGCAAAAGCCCCGGCCCGCCGGCCGAACGGCAAATCGGCCGTCAGAATCATGCTGCCCCGCCCATACCGTTTGGCCGCAACATTGAAGAACAGGTTGGCTTCTCTTTCAAACGGCAAACAGCCGGTTTCATCAATCACCGGCAGCCTCGGACCCATAACCGAACCTTGCAGATAAGATTTCCGCTTTCCTCGATTATAGGCCGCCGGTTGCAGCATCAAATCGGCTGCCGTTACGAAACGGATTTTGATACCCGCCATTACTGCCGGATAAGCCAAAGAAACAGCCAAATCGGTTTCACCTGCCCGGCCGGGGCCCGTCAGCACCGCATTTTCGTGCTTTTCGATAAAACTTAAGTCAGACAACTCCGTCAATCGGGCTTAGGGCGCACCCGTTGCAAAGTTAAAGCCATATTCCGTCATCGTTTTGACGGAGGGTTGTCCTGCCGGTTTCAGCAAAGCTGCCTGCGTTCTGCTGTTTTTGGCTTTGAACCCTGCATCCGGCAGCTGTTCGATAAAGTCGGCATACGGGCTTTTTTTCAGCCGAATGCTGCGGGCAGCCAAAGGCCGTATCTCACAGTGTTTGAAGCCCGGGCACAGACAGGGCGGCCGGGATAACCGCCGTACCGAACCTGAAAGATTCGGCATCGTGCTTTCAGACGGCAGCCGGCATTCGATACCGTCCCCGTGTCGGTATACTTTTACGTCATGCCGGTTTCGGGCTGCTTAAGCAAGCATACTTTCAGGCCTGTTGTGGTGGGCTGGGACAGTAAAAATTCCTGCTCTCGGATTAAACGGATGTTGGAATTTTCCCTGTTGTCCCGTGTACTCGTGCATCGGCTGTTTGAGAAAGCCGTTTGCCGATACAGCCATCGGCCGTCTGAACATCCGAAAGCAAACCTGAAGAACGCAATGTCGCCTGCAAAGGCATGATGAAACCGGATTTCAGGTAACGCTTGAAAAGCTCTACTCTGCTTTTTAGTCCCAGCCCTATATGGCGGCAGATTTTGGAAAGGAAACCGTAGCCGTCGGCTGCTGCCGGCAACACCGGATTCAGACGGCGCCCGTCTTCTGCACAGGCATCACGTTGAATCATGACGGTTTTGGCATTATCAAACAGCACTTTGTGCGCCATGCCGCAGAAGAGTTCAAAACTGTTGCACAAACCGTCTGTCCGTGCTTCGGTACGCCCGTTGTCATAGAAGCGGACACAGCTTGCTCGGGAGTAACCCAATGTGGCGGCAAAGGCCTTCGGAGGGTTGCCGCCTCTGCGGATAATGGTGAAATCCGCCTGCATCTGCCGGCCGGGTTTGATTTCAAAGCGTAGCGCAGGTTCGTTATCGGGTTTGGGTTTGAGGGTGGCGGCATAATCACTGACGATTCCGACTTTGCCCTGAAAGTCCGTTTCGAGGATTTCCCGATATGGCACGGCAGCGAGAATCCGGCCGGGTGCAGCGGCTTCGATGCGGGAGCGGATATAGTCTTTAAAAGGGGTCGGGCTTGCCGGGTTTTGATCCGACTCTTTGATATTGCGGTGCGCAGTCTTTGTGAGGCAGATACTTTTTAACGGTGTTTCTAGACAATCCCAATTCTTTGGTCATGCCTTGAATGGATTTGCCTTGCTGTTTGAGCGCTTTAATGGCCGCAACCGTCTCCTGATTCAACATGAAAGCAGCCTTTGTTTTAAAGCTGCGAGTTTAAGTCAGGGTGGTCAATTTCTGACTGCCGTCAGGTGGTCATTTTTGCACTGCCGGTAGCACCGAAACTCTGCAGCCGGCTAAATGGCAACGTAGTAAACAGCACTTCCTGTACTGGACGGATTCATCGATATCCTGCAATAACAGTCGACTTTAAGCTCTTAAGCAAAGAATGTCTGCATAACAACACTTCGCACCTCTGATGTGCATCTACATGCTTTAGCAGAATTTACCAGTGCGGTATCTAGGCAGTCTTGGTGTTGGAAATTGGAAAGGGCTGGGTTTTGATGCCGAACAGCTTTTGTTTTTCCTAAATGATTGTTTCGTGCTTTTTGAGTATTATCAAGGACGACAGTGGCTTCTCCGTATCTTTCAGTATTTTTGGCAATGAGGCTCGGGTGTGAGAGAAATATTGCAAACCGAAAAATCGCAGCCGGCCTTAAAACACAGCTGCCGATGCTGCAACCATTGAGGCCATCTGAAGGCCGAGTATAAGACGGAGAGAAGGTATACTTTCAACGGCCTTCCTGCCTTTGTCTCGAAAATCCCAAAACAGGTCTTCAGGAAAAAACGAGAAGTGTAAACAGCGCTGGGATTTTCTGCATCCAAAATACCCAAAGGAAAAGAACAGGCATTGACCGGTGGTGTTTACTGTATATGCTGTCATTCCCGTATTGTACATCTGCAGCGGGTTGTGAGACCTGAGAACTCGGTATTAAGTTCCGATGTAATGTAAAAATGCCCCAAAAAGTTACCCTGAAAATAGAAGGTTCTGAAAAACTGAACTGTATCTAAAAACTAGATGAGTTAATCAAACGGCATTCAAGGACTGAATCCTGTAGTTAATAGAGGTCAGTCTTTTGAGTTTGACCCTGTTGTAGGTGTAGTAACGAATGTGCTTGCGTAACGCACCACCCGGTTCATTGGCTGACTCATATTGTATTGGTTGGCGCACATGGAAACATTCCGATTTCAATGTGTCGGAGAACTTCCAGGTACCGCATTATCTACACACTCTATGCTCTGTGTTAATCCGCTATCCTACAAATTCTGCTGATAAAAGCCGTCTAAATATTGTGTTGGATCCAAATCCACGCTCTGCCGTTGGATTCAGCAATGTCTGCCACCCATTACCGATTAGGTTTATCCGCCCTAAACACTGTTTCGGTATATTATCTGCAATCGTGCAGGCTTCTTTCTGATACGGATGGTATTTGCGTCAGTGTATAACGGCTTTCAGATTCACTCCCGTATGGTTTTCTGTCTGATGCAGATGCGGTTGTTACGTACGGTTGCCGGTATAGGGGCTGTATGGTTTCTTTTCAAACCAGCATATTTATCTTGTGCTGTCGGTTGATAATAAAAGCTGCTGTGCGGCAGTCTAACCATCTTCGGTAACAGCTTGTCGTTGCTGTCTGAATAGTATTTGACGGCCTGTAGCTTTGAAGCTGTTTGTATATATTGCTATAAAAAACTACATCTCCCAGGTTGGTTTGTGTGTCCGACTTTGGGTGCAGTTCATTCTGTATGCCCCTTCACGACAAAATCCGTATGGACATCAACCATTATTTACCGCAAGAAAGCAAAGAGTTGTTTGACGGAGTGCCTGAGTTGGACGAAGGTTGTTTTGCAGACAATGAAAGAAAAAAATAACAGAGATCTATCGGTAAAAATGGTAGTTTCCAGCATTTCCAAATATAGTGAGAAGGTTAATATCATGGTCGCGGATAATGCTGAAACAGAGAGCTTGTTTATTGTTATTGCAGGTAAAATTATGCCTGATAGTGTAGTTTATATGGATAATTTGTGCAGTTGCGATATGTCGGATATCGGTAGATCCCCCCCCATCACCGGATAAATCACAGCAGTTTGCCAACCGACAAAAATATAGGCGCTTATGAAGCAAAATTCATTTTAAAGGGTCTTTCCGCAACATTTCCAATAGTGCTTTATACAAATCATCCTGTCGGTGGCTGAAGAGAAACCCAGGGTTTCTTTTAAATGCAGGTAAAAGGTTATGCTCCGGCACTCAGTTAAATCGTACCAAGCGATGCTTGGCATAGCGCCAACCATTGATATGTTGCATACCTCGGGCAAACCCATTGCCGCCTCGTTTGAGGATGTCGGAAAAGATGGTTTTAGTGCCCGCTTTTCACCCGAGTTTACCTCGGATGCGCTTTGCCTTGAAATAGGATTGGTCTGATTCTACGGTGTCTTAGAAAGGGGTGTACTGCTCGCATTCGCCAGCTGGGCACCGGCGTAACTTCAGGTACGGGCTGTTGATGCTTCCGACACTGATTCCAGCCAGTTTGGCGGTATCGAAATCGTTCAAACAGAAGGCGGAAAGCCGTAGGACCTGACAGCATTGGGATCGGTAATTTTACTGCACTTTTGATACTTGTTTTTTAATTTCATTTCAGAAGCGGACCTTGTGCAAATGTAACGGAATTGAACTGGGGACTTGTTCTTGAGAAAATATGAGTTCCATTTTAATTCCGGCATACCAAACAGCAGTTAAAGCTCCTTCGGCTTTGTTAGTATTTAGGGCTAATTTACTTCAGATCCAAAATTTATTTATCCTCTTTCGGTTAGACATATTAGTGATTACAATACACTACATTCAGACGGCCTAATGTCGTTTGAAAGATAACAGTTGATATAACATAATGTTGTAAAAGAATATTTACAAAGGATAAAGCTCGTGAATACAAACCAAATCTACTGCAAGCCCTTGCTTGATTTTAATTTGGAATACTACGATGCGCGTGCTGCATGCGAAGATATTAAGCCGGGCTCGTACGATACCCTGCCCTACCAGCCGTATCTTGGCCGAAAACCTAGTGAACCGTGCCGATAAAGTGGATTTGCCAAGGCTGCAAAGTTGGCTTTCTCAATTAATTGAGGGTAAACAGGAAGTTGATTTTCCGCAGTTTCCGGCTCGTGTGGTGTGCCATGATATTTTGGGTCAGACGGCCTTGGTAGATTTGGCAGGCCTGCGCGATGCGGTTGCTGAAAAAGGCGGTGATCCGAGCAAGGTTAATTCAGTTGTTCAAACCCAATTGATTATTGATCATTCGCTGGCGGTAGAGTGTGGTGGTTACGATCCCGATGTGTTCCGTAAAAACCGTGAAATCGAAGGCCGCCGCAACGAAGACCGCCTCCATTTTATCAATTGGACTAAAACAGCCTTTGAAAATGTGGATGTGATTCCTGCGGGCAACGGCATCATGCACCAGATTAATTTGGAGAAAATGTCGCCCGTTATCCAAGTGAAAAACGGTGTGGCTTTTCCCGATACTTGCATCGGCACCGATTCGCACACCCCTCACGTTGATGCGCTGGGGGTGATTTCGGTGGGCGTTGGCGGTTTGGAAGCGGAAACCGTGATGCTTGGCCGCGCCTCGATGATGCGTTTACCTGATATTGTCGGCGTGGAGCTGACCGGTAAATGCCAACCCGGCATTACTGCCACCGATATTGTATTGGCGCTGACTGAATTTCTGCGTAAAGAGCGCGTGGTGGGTGCATTTGTGGAATTTTTCGGCGAAGGTGCCGAGAGTTTGTCGATTTATGTTTGCCATCGACCAGCAAACCATTGATTATCTGAAATTAACCGGCCGTGATGATAAACAAGTGAAGCTGGTTGAGGTTTATGCAAAAACGGCAGGTTTGTGGGCCGATATGTTGAAAACCGCAGAGTATCCGTGTGTGTTGAAGTTTGACTTGGCTGCCGTTGTGCGCAATATGGCCGGCCCCAGCAATCCCCATGCCCGTTTTGCGACCGCAGATCTGGCAGCAAAAGGTTTGGCTAGGCCGTATGAAACCCCTTCAGACGGCCGAATGCCCGATGGCGCGGTGATTATTGCGGCGATTACGTCATGACCAACGCCTCCAACCCGCGCAATGTGGTGGCGGCGCCCTGTTGGCGAAAAAAGCCAACGAATTGGGTTTAACCCGCAAACCGTGGGTAAAATCTTCATTCGCACCCGGCTCTAAAGTGGCGGAAGTCTATCTGAAAAGAAGCCGGATTACTGCCCGAGTTGGAAAAACTCGGTTTCGGCATCGTTGCATTCGCCTGCACCACTTGTAACGGTATGTCCGGCGCGCTTGATCCGAAAATCCAACGGGAAATCATAGCCCGCGATTTGTATGTTACTGCCGTATTGTCGGGCAACCGCAACTTCGATGGCCGTATCCACCCCTATGCCAAACAAGCCTTTCTGGCATCGCCGCCGCTGGTGGTGGCCTACACGATTGCCGGCAGTATCTGCTTCGATATCGAGAACGACATACTCGGCATTTCAGACGGCCGTGAAATCCGCCTGAAAGACATTTGGCCGAGCGATGAAGAAATCGACACCATCGTGGCCGAATATGTGAAACCGCAGCAATTCCACGATGTGTATATTCCGATGTTCGACACCGGCGCAGCCGAAAAAGCCCCGAGTTCGCTTTACGAGTGGCGGCTGCAATCTACTTATATCCGTCGTCCGCCTTATTGGGAAGGCGCATTGGCGGGCGGGCGCACGCTCAAAGGCATGCGCCCGTTGGCGATTTTGCCTGACAACATCACCACAGACCACCTGTCGCCTTCCAACGCCATTCTGCCGACCAGCGCGGCCGGCGAGTATCTAGTCAAAATGGGGCTGCCCGAAGAAGACTTCAACTCTTACGCTACCCACCGCGGCGACCATCTGACCGCCCAGCGTGCTACCTTTGCCAACCCGGAGCTGTTTAACGAAATTGTGAAAAACGAAGACGGCACAGTGAAACAAGGCTCGCTGGCCCGTGTAGAACCCGAAGGCCGGGTGATGCGGATGTGGGAGGCCATAGAAACTTACATGAACCGCCGGCAGCCGCTGATTATTGTGGCCGGTGCCGATTACGGTCAGGGTTCGAGCCGCGACTGGGCTGCCAAAGGCGTGCACCTGGCCGGCGTGGAAGCGATTGTGGCCGAAGGTTTCGAGCGCATCCACCGCACCAATCTGATCGGTATGGGCGTGCTGCCCTTGCAGTTTAAAGAAGGTGTGAACCGCCGCACGCTCGAATTGGACGGTACCGAAACTTATGATGTAGTCGGCAAGCGCGAACCGCGCTGCGATTTAATGCTGGTGATTCACCGCAAAAATGGTGAAAAGGTTGAAGTAGCCGTTACCTGCCGTTTGGATACTGCCGAAGAGGTGTTGATTTACGAAGCCGGCGGCGTGCTGCAACGTTTCGCACAAGATTTCCTGCAAGAGAATGCGGCAATCTAAAGAGGCCGTCTGACAACAGTATGCCCAACGCAATATAACAGGCCGTCTGAAAAGGCTTTCAGACGGCCTTAAACTTTTTACGGTCAACCACATCGCCGTAACGAAACACCGGCCTTGCTGCGCCCTGGCCGGGTAACATTCAAACGGCCGCCAAACCGGCCTGGGTTGGGAATATTGTGTTTGGGAAATACCGCACCGTTAAGCCGAAGGCCGTCTGAAAAGGCTTTCAGACGGCCTGATGCAGGTTTTGCCGCATACTCATGCATCAATGGCGGAAATGGCGTATGCCGGTCAATACCATAGCAATACCGTGTTCATCGGCTGCATCAAAAACTTCTCTGTCGCGCACCGACCCGCCGGGGTGGATGATGGCCCGGATGCCCTGTTCGGCAATCACATCGATACCGTCGCGGAACGGGAAGAATGCATCGGAGGCGGCGCAGGCGCCGTTGAGATCGAAACCGCCGTCTTGCGCTTTGCGTGCGGCGATGCGGGTGGAATCCACACGGCTCATCTGACCGGCACCGATACCGTAGGTTTGGCCGCCCCTGCCGAACACGACCGCATTGGATTTCACAAATTTTGCCACATTCCACACAAACATCAAATCTGCCCATTCCTGTTCGGTTGGCACCCGCTTGCTCACCACTTTAAAATCTTCGCGGCGGATGCGGTGGATATCGGGCATCTGCACCAACAGGCCGCCGCCCACACGCTTGAGTTCGAAGCGGTTGGAGCCTGCCAAGAGCGGCACTTCCAGCACGCGCACGTTTTTCTTGGCGGCAATGATTTCTTTGGCTTTGTCAGTAAATTTCGGTGCCATCAGCACTTCGAGAAACTGGCCGGTAACGGCCTCAACCGTTTCGGCATCCACTTCCCGGTTAAAGGCGATGATGCCGCCAAATGCGCTGGTGGTGTCGGTGGCGAATGCCAGTTTGTAGGCATTAAGCGGGCTGTCGGCCACCGCCGCGCCGCAGGGGTTGGCATGCTTCACAATCACGCAGGCAGGAGCGTCAAAGGTTTTGACCGCCTCCCAAGCCGCATCGGCATCGGCGATGTTGTTGTAGGACAATTCTTTGCCCTGAAGCTGGTTATAGGCGGCCAGGCTGCCGGCGGCAGGATAGAGGTCGCGGTAGAAAGCGGCCTGCTGGTGCGGGTTTTCGCCGTAGCGCATTTCCTGCACTTTCACCCAACTTTGGTTGAACTGCTCGGGAAACCCGCGGATTTCCGGCTCGCCCGAGAGTTTTTCGCCCGACACGCTGGTTAAATAGTTGGAAATCATGCCGTCGTATTGGGCAGTGTGGCTGAAGGCTTTGCGCGAAAGGTTGAAACGGGTTTTGTCGCTCAGTTTGCCGCCGTTGTTTTGCAGCTCGTCAACAACCGCTGCGAAGTCGCCGTTGTCGGTAATGATGGCAACGTGTTTCCAGTTTTTGGCGGCGGAGCGCACCATAGTGGGGCCGCCGATGTCGATGTTTTCAACTGCGTCTTCCAGCGTGCAGCCGGGTTTGGCGATGGTGGCGGCAAACGGATAAAGGTTTACGCACACCAAATCGATGTTGCCGATGCCGTGTTCTGCCATTTTGGCAACGTGTTCGCTCAAATCGCGGCGGCCGAGAATGCCGCCGTGGATTTTCGGGTGGAGCGTTTTCACCCGGCCGTCAAGCATTTCAGGGAAGCCGGTGTAGTCGGCCACCTCGATAACGGGCACGCCGGCATCGGCCAGCAGCTTGGCCGTGCCGCCGGTGGAAAGGATTTCCACGCCGAGTGTATCGAGCGAGCGGGCAAATTCGACAACGCCTGTTTTATCCGACAGGCTGATTAGGGCACGTTTTACGGCTGCCATTTTGGTTCCTTCTTCAAAATAATCAAACAATGTTGGGTATGGTGGTTGAAATTTACAATGGGGCAGGGCGGCGAAGCCGGAAAGGGTACGGCTAACGGGCAATGCCGCACCATTGTAAATTTAAGCTGCTATATTTAAGCCACTATATAAAGATAACCGTGAAGCCGTCTGAAAACCTTTATGCTTTCAGACGGCCTCTGTGTTGCATCATGAGTCCAGCAAGCCATGCTGCACCAGTTTCTTGCGCAGCGTATTGCGGTTCAGCCCCAGCATGGCTGCGGCTTTGCTCTGGTTGCCGCCGCATTCTGCCATCACACACCGCAACAGCGGCTTTTCAACCTGCTCCAGCACCATGCCGTACACCCCGCAGGCGGCCGCACCGTTAAGGTCGCGGAAATATTGCTGCAGGTTTTGTTCGATACAGTGGGCGATGTCGGGCGGGGTGTTTTTCATGGTTTCTCTTGACTTATTTTATATAGCGGATTCGTTCGGCATTTGATGCCGAACGGCAAATCTCAGCCGGCAGGGCAAGGCGCAATGCTGTAGCAACAGGGGGCAGATTCCGCCACAGCGGCAGTATGTTTTCAGACGGCCTTTGAGCCTTCAAGGCTTGAGCCTTCAAGGCCGTCTGAAAAGCGGTTTAACGATTTACGGTTCCACTTCACGATAGGCACAGGGCCAGCAGTCGGCCGCTTCGGGAGCCTTTTCCAAAAAGGCCGCCAGCGCATCATATTGCTCTGCCGCACTCTCTATGAGGTTGATTTCGCGCCGGGCGGTTTCGCCGCCTGGCAGCGCGGCAATATACCAGCCTATGTGTTTGCGGGCGGTGCGCACACCATCGCGCTCTCCGTAAAATTCGTGCATGTCGCCGATATGCCGCAACGCGGTTTCGCCGCACTGCGCCACGCTCAACGGTTCGGGCAGGCGGCCGTGTTCGGCGAAATAGCCGATATCGCGGAACAGCCACGGCTGCCCCTGCGCCCCTCGGCCTATCATAACGCCGTCTGCACCGGTTTGCGCCAGCACGGCCTGCGCTTTCTGCGGGCTGGTAATGTCGCCGTTCACCCACACGGGTATGTTCAAGCGGCTTTTGGTTTCGGCAATCAGTTCGTAGGCGGCCTCGCCCCGATACATCTGCGTGCGGGTGCGCCCGTGAATGGCAATGGCGGCTATGCCCGCTTCTTCTGCCATGCGCGCCACGGTTAAAATATTTTTGTGTTGGTCGTGCCATCCCAAACGGGTTTTCAGGGTAACGGGCACATCAACGGCTTTCACCACGGCATTTAATATTTCGCACACCAGCGGCTCGTTCTGCATCAGCGCGCTGCCGGCCAAAACATTGCAGACTTTTTTAGCCGGGCAGCCCATATTGATGTCGATCACCTGCGCGCCCTGTTCCACGTTGTAACGCGCGGCTTCGGCCATCTGCGCGGGGTTGTTGCCGGCAATCTGCACGGCCGCTATGCCGCTTTCGCCGGAGAAATCGCTGCGGCGCAGGGTTTTGCGGGTGAGGCGCAGGGCCGGGTCGCTGTTGAGCATTTCGCCCACCGCCCAACCTGCGCCGTATTCACGGCAGAGGCGGCGGAAAGGTTTGTCGGTGATGCCGGCCATCGGCGCCAACGCCACAGGGGAATTTATCTGATAAACGCCGATACGCATAAGCAGAAAGCAGGAGCGTGAAAATGGTGATTGTACATTTTTTAAGCAGTTTTTCCAATGGAAAATTACCGGCTGCAAACCGGCCTTCGTGCAGAAAAGTAATTGATTGGTATGACGATTCTATAACAACCGCTTTCAGACGGCCTATCGGCCTGCTGTTAATGAATCCGCCATCACTCTTTATCCGGCACATTTTCGGCCGTCTGAAAAAATATTCAGACGGCCGAAAATGTGCACGGAAAGGCGGGAAAGGCCAAAGCCGCACCTGCCGCCATGCCGGGAGGCTTTTGTTTTTTACCGGAAAAGATGGTTGCGTGATTCCCGCATATGCCCAAAAACTGAGGCGTTGCCGTGCTTTTCGGCATTCGCTGCGACCCTCAAAAACCTCAAAGCGGATTTTTTCAGACAAAAACAGAAAGTGCAAACAACGCCGAGAGATTCCGCATATCAGGCCGTCTGAAAGATATCGGTTTCAGACGGCCTTTTGTCATTAATTTTATGTTTAAAAACAAAATAGTTTGCTGTTTGAAGCCCCGCTGCCGGTTTCACCGCCGGGAAAAATCCGCCGTTCAAGCCGCTGCCGGCCACGCAAAGAGGCTTCATCGGTTAGCCGGTTTTTCAGACGGCGTATTCCCTGCTTCCCCGATTTTTGGAGAGCCCCCATATCTGCCGCTGCAATGTTTTCAGACGGCCTCAGGCCGGCAGGCTTTGCAGGCTGTTTACAATGCCGGCAGCGCCCGCGGCTTCGGCCAGTCTGTATAAAATCTGCTGCGGCATATCGCCGTGCCACAGGCGGGTGATGTTGGCAATCACGGGCAGGCAGCTGGCTTTACGCACACGCACAATGGCATCTACATCCAAACGGTAGGGATGCTCAGGCTCGAAACTGAGCGTGCCCGCTTCGCCGAGAATAATATGATGGTTGCCGCGCAGGGCAATGTGTTCGGCGGCCACCAGCCATTCATCGGCGCGGTGGTGTTTGTCTTTGCACAGCACCACGGGCGTGTTCAGACGGCCTACTTCGTCTTGCAGGGCACGGTTGTTCATCAATTCGCCGCCCAAATAAAGCACATCGGTTTCGGCTTCCAGCGCGGGAGCAAGCTGGCGCACATCGCGTATGCGCACCACAGCGGGCTTATCCGCTTCATGGCAGCATGCAACGGCCGCCTGCATGGTGCGGATTTGCTCTTTTCCGCTGCCTGCATTGCCGGCAGCATACGGGCGCGCAGGCAGGTAAAAAGGGTCGGCAAACAGCGCATCGGCGCTGCCCATACGCTGCGGGTCGGCAGTAATATCGAGCATTCTGCCGCCGCCGAAAGATGTGCCGCGCACGGCAATCACGCTGCTTTCGGGCTGCGTTTCGCGGCTGATGATGCGCCACTCGTTCAATACGCGGATGGCACGCTCCACGCCGGGCAGGCGTTCCAACTCGTTGGGGTGGAACACCCGCTCATCGCCCACCGCGCCGATAATGGTGCGTTCTTCGCCGCGCGAAATATGTTCCTGCAGGCCACGGCTGCGGATAAACGCCACCACTTTATCCACCGCTTCCGGCGCCGCCTGTTTCTGCATCACGATAATCATCGCAACCTCCTGATTTCATTTGGCCGCATAGTAGCAATAATCTGCCGCGCGTGCCAGCCGTGCGGCGTTTCAGACGGCCTCTGTGCTATACTGCGGCCGTCTGCTGGTTATTCTTTTATCATGATTCGTTTGCTCCAATCGGGAAAGTTCTGGCTGCGTTGCGCGGTGTACGGCACGCTGGCTGCCGCTGCCGCCGCGCTCGGTCTTTATTTTCTGCTGCACCATCTGCTTGACGGCCGCCGTATTCAGGCATGGGCCGATGAGGCCGTGCGCGGCACCGGCCGCACAGTACGCTTCGATGCCCATATCGGCCGAAGCTGGCTGCCGCGCCCCACCCTTACCCTGCGCGGTGTGGCCGTGAGCAAACCAAACAGCCGTGCCGATGCCGTGCATATCGGCGAAATGCGCATCGGGCTTTCGTGGCGCAGTTTATGGAACGGTATGGAAGTCGAGAAATGGGTGTTGCGCAATGCCGATGCCGAGTTGACCCGCCGTGCCGATGGCAACTGGAGCCTGCAAGACTTATGGCCGCCGCGCGGCAGCAGCCGGCCTATCAACCGTCTGATTGTGGAAAACAGCCGCATCAACCTGCACCTGCCCGAAGGCAGCTACCGCACCGAAGGTTTTAATGCCAACATCGGGCAATCGGGCGAACAAGGCCGCGCCTTCAAAATCAGCGGCCTCACCCGCCGCAACGGCGGCCTGCCCTCGGCATGGAAAGGCAGCGGAACGGCTGCGCCTTCAGACGGCGGCTGGCAGCTGCCCGCCCTGCATTTCGAAGCCGAACTGCCGTTTCGACAGGGCACCGTCCGGCTGGCCGCCGATGCCGATGCAGTATGGCAGCCGCAAAAACATACCCTGCAGGCCGAAAACATCAGCCTGCGCGCCGACAGCGACTACCGGCAATTCCACCTGAGTGGTCGCAGCCCGCTGATACTGTGGGAAAACAACCGGCTCAGTGCCGCTGAAATCAGCAGCGTTTTCACTGCAGGCAATGATGGCGGCCATTGGGACGGCTCTTTCACGCTTGCTCGCGTCAGCCTAAGCCCGCATGTCGCCGCGGTGGGTGAATTCAATCTCAACGGCAGCCACAAAAATGCCTTGCGGCAAACCACTTTCAGCCTTTCCGGTCCGCTTGCCTGGCAAAAAAACACCTTGCTCGAATCCGGCCGTCTCGTGTTGTCCTCTCATCAGGAAAACATTAAAGCTGCCCCGCACCCGCGCCTGATCAGCCGCATGGAAGGGCGTTTCGCTATGAGCGGCAACCATAATTGGCAGCTTGATCTCAAAGGCCTGTTCGACCACCAAAATGCCGCCCTCTCCGCCCGTTATGCTGCCGCAGCCGGTAAGGAACCCGCCAAGCTCACCGCCGAACTGGATGCAGGCAAAATTTCGCTCACTCCCTATTGGAACGATTTGCAGGCAAAAAGCAGCGCGTCTTTCTCTACCCTGCTCGGCCACCCGCTGATGCCGCGTGTCGAAGCTGCCGTCCGTGTCGGCGGCCTCACCTTGCCCGGGCTGCAAATTGATGATCTGCAAACCCTTATCCGTGCCGACAACCACCGCATCACCCTTACCAACTTCAGCGCCGGCTTATACGGCGGGCGCACCGAAGGCGGCATCAGCATTGCCAACACCAACCCGCCCGTTTACCATTTGCAGCAAAACGCCCAAGGCGTACACATACGCCCGTTGCTGCAAGACTTGCTCGGCTATCACGGCGTCAGCGGCAACGGCAATGCCGTTATCGACCTTACCGCCGAAGGCAGCGACCATGCAAGCCTCACCCGGACGCTCAAGGGCAGTCTGCAGCTGAATATTTCCAACGGCGCATGGCTGGGCATAGACATGGTCGGTTTTCTGAGCAAACTGCGCAACAATATCCCGTCTGACAACAAAATTAGCAGCGGGCAGATAATGCAGACACCGTTCCGCAGTTTCTTGCTCAACAGCGAAATCAGTGCGGGCATAGGCCGGCACGAATATGCCGAGCTGAAATCCGAAGCCTTTCATATCACCGGCAGCGGCCAAACCGATCTCAACACCCAGACGGTTTCGGAAAATGTGTTAATCCGCAACAGCGCCAATCCCGAAGCCAAACCCATACCCATCAAAATCAGCGGCCCGGTGTCCAACCCCTCGGTAACGCTCGACTACAACCGCCTGACTTCCGGCCTTGCCACGCCCGAAGAAAAACAACGCGCTCTTGCCGAAACCCTTCGCGAGCAATGGCAATGGCTCAATACGCTGCCGAAAACGTCAGCAGAGCCCATATCCGCAAACAAACGCTGAGCCATAAAAACCAGGCTGCTGTAACGCGGTCCAGATTTTTCAGACGGCCTTAAAGCCAATTTATCCATTATTGCTTTAGAATATCTTCTTGCATTCAAATACCGTGTCGGAACCGGTGCCGTGTTCTGAACGGCTTTGCAGATAGGGCGGTTTTGCTCTCGTTAAGATAACCGGCTGTCAATTAAAAAACCGAATCTCTGTTTTCAGAAGATTCGGTTTTTAATTTGCATTGACAGTAACGATAAATCAGCGGCCCACTTTCTCCAAAGCCAGTTTTTCCTGCCGATAGGCTTCGGCAGCTTCACGTTCACGTTTGGTGGTTTGGCGCATCATGTAGTAATTGATGAGAATCACCAATGTGCCTACGATGGCAATCATAATAGTTGCCAACACGTTCATCTGCGGGTCGAGGCCGAGCTTGATTTTCGAGAAAATCACCTGCGGCAATGTGGACGAGCCGGGACCGGAGAGAAACGAGGTAATCACCAAATCATCCAGCGACAAGGTGATGCCCAGCAGAAAACCCGAAGCGATGGCCGGTGCAATCAGCGGCAGGGTAATCACAAAGAAAATTTTCAGCGGACGCGCGCCCAAATCCATGGCAGCTTCTTCCAGCGACTGATCCAGCTCAATCAAACGAGAGCGGATAACCACGGTAATATAAGCCATACATAACGTGGTGTGTCCTAGAAAAATGGTGAAAAAGCCGCGGTCAAAATAAAGCCAGCCCAGAAGTTCGCTGCTTTGCAGAAACATCTGTACCTGAATAATCAGCAGCAACATCGATAAACCGGTGATCACATCGGGCATAACCATCGGAGCAGACACCATGCCGGCAAACAGAGTGCTGCCGCGGAAACGTTTGATGCGCGCCAATGCATAACCTGCCAATGTGCCGAGTGCAACAGCAGCCAGCGATGATACAACCGCAATCCGCAGCGACAGCCAGGCCGATTCAAGAATGGTGCTGTTATTCATCAACGCGCTGTACCATTTGGTTGAAAAACCGCCCCAAACAGTTACCAGCTTGGATTCGTTAAACGAATAAACCGCTAAAACCACCAATGGAATATACAGAAAAGCCAACCCCAAACCCAGCACCAATTTGAGAAACCAAGATAATCTGTTTGCCGACATTATTTGGCTCCTTCTTCAAGCTCGCGGTTTTCATAACGGTGGAACAACACAATCGGAATCACCAGCAGCATCACCATCACCACAGCAACGGCAGAAGCTAACGGCCAGTTGTTCTGATCGAAGAACGCCTGCCACAACACTTTACCAATCATCAGGTTTTCCGAGCCGCCAACCAGCTCGGGAATCACATATTCGCCCACCGCCGGCACGAATACCAGCATAGAGCCTGCGATGATGCCGGTTTTCGATAACGGCAGAGTAATCGAGAAAAAAGCTTTTACCGGCCCCGCCCCCAAATCAGAAGCAGCCTCCAGCAGCCTGCCGTCAAGTTTTACCAGTTGGGTGTAGAGCGGCAGAATCATAAACGGCAGATAAGCGTAAACCATCACCAGATTCAATGAAAATGAATTATAAAATAAGTTTAACGGCTCGCTGATAACGTTGTATTTCAACAAAAAGTTGTTGATAATGCCGTTATGGCCCAACAGCCCCATCCAAGCGTAAACACGCAGCAGGAACGAGGTCCAGAAAGGCAGCATAATCGCCAGCAGCAGGCCGTTCCGGTAAGCGGGGTTTGCTCGCGAAATGGCGTATGCAATCGGATAACCGAACGCAAGGCAGATCAAGGTTGTGGTCAGCGCGGTTTTAATCGACAGCCAATAAGTAAGCAGGTAAATATTGTTGCCGTTTCCTGCAAACGGGTTGAGCATCTGCCCCAAACTGCTCCAAAAGGTTTGGAAAATATCCGAATAGTTCTGATAGCTCAGGGCGATATTCATCCGCCCCATATCGGGGTCGGTGGTTATCAGCGGCGAATAAGGCGGAATGGCAATTTCCTGCTCGGCAAAGCTGATTTTCAGCACAATTGCAAACGGCACCAAAAACAGCACCAGCAGCCAAATATAAGGCACGGCAACCACCACCCGCTGTCCGGGGCGGCGCAGCAGCCTGCGTTTCAGTTTTTTCAGTTTCATCGCGTGTCCCTGCAACTTAGCTGAACAAAGGAGTAGGTTGGTTTTCAGGCCAGCTTACATAAACGGTTTCATCCCAGGTGGGCGGCGTAATGTTACGTACATACCAATAAGGTGCAGGCACTTGGCTCTTGATTACGCGGCCGCTCGCCAACTGTATGTGGTAGATGGTAAAGCTGCCCAAATAGGCGATTTCTTTGATAATGCCTTTTTCCCAGTTGAAACCGCCCGCTTCTGCCGGTTGTTCTTTATGCATATCGATGTCTTCGGGGCGGATACTGATCCACAAATTCTGCTCGGCGCGGCCACCCAAGCCATGATCGATA
Source organism: Neisseria musculi (assembly GCF_014297595.2). Classification (NCBI taxonomy): domain Bacteria; kingdom Pseudomonadati; phylum Pseudomonadota; class Betaproteobacteria; order Neisseriales; family Neisseriaceae; genus Neisseria; species Neisseria musculi. The sequence continues at coordinate 21,476 of NZ_CP060414.2, forward strand.
CGTATTTTGTTTTCTAATTCGGAAGATTCGATAACGGCATAGTCGGCATGATCCTCCAAAACCACTCCGTCAAAAATATTGGTTTCCCCGATAAATTCGGCGGTAAAACGGCTGTTGGGAAAATCATACACATCACTGGGCGTTCCCACTTGTTGCAGCTTGCCTTCCGACATAATCGCCACACGGGTAGCCATGGTCATGGCTTCTTCCTGGTCGTGCGTTACCATAATGCAGGTTACGCCAACTGCTTCCAATGTGTTCACCAATTCAAGCTGGGTTTGTTGGCGCAGTTTTTTATCCAATGCGCCCAAAGGTTCATCGAGCAACAGAATTTTCGGACGTTTGGCCAAACTTCGAGCCAAGGCCACACGCTGCTGCTGGCCGCCTGAAAGCTGATGCGGCTTGCGCTTGGCAAATTTAGCCATCTGCACCAAACGCAGCATCTCTTCAACGCGGTCGATAATTTCGCCTTTGGGTACTTTATCCTGCTTTAAGCCGAAAGCAATATTCTGCTCTACCGTCATGTGCGGAAAAAGCGCATAGCTTTGAAACATCATATTAATCGGACGCTCATAGGGAGCCAGGCGGGTAATATCCTGCCCATCGAGAATAATTTTTCCTTGGTTCGGCGTTTCCATACCCGCCAACATGCGCAGCAGTGTGGATTTGCCGCTGCCCGAACTGCCCAGCAAAGCGAAAATTTCATGTTTTTCAATATTTAAGTCGACATGATCGACAGCATAATTGTCACCAAACTTTTTCACCAAACCTTGAATTTTCAAATAAGGCTGAGTGGAAGACGCAGTGGTTGCGTTCATAAGCAATACTCCAATCGACAACGGGTACCGGCAAAACGGGTTTCGCAAAGGGTGAGAATAAAGCTGTTTTGGCTGCCTGAGGGAAAACCTTTTATTTCAATTAATATCAACAATAAATTAATATCAAACGGTTTTCTTTTTAAAAGTGCACGGGCAGCATGGAAATTTCTAAGGGCTGTGGAAAACCTGTTAAGGTTACCGACAGCCCTGCCTGAATCCATAATTATATTAGCCTATGGCTGAATGGGGCAATATAAAATTAAGTTTTTGAACCATTGGAAAACTTTGATACAACCCATTAATGCGGACGGCTTCAGATAAAGATTTTTCCACAACCTACAGTCTAAGCACTTCATCCTGAATAACAAGGCCGTCTGAAAGCTTTTCAGACGGCCGATGCAGGTTAGGTTTGAAAACAACAGAATTAGCAGCCGGACAATAGAAAAACACCACCTTTCAAAAAAACAATCTTGAAATGAAAATGCTTTTTATGGTATAAACCGCGTTTTACTTTTTTTGGAAGTTTGGAGATTAACCATGGCACGAGTTTGCAAAGTGACCGGTAAACGGCCGATGTCTGGCAATAACGTATCACACGCCAACAACAAAACCAAACGTCGTTTTTTGCCCAACTTGCAATCACGCCGTTTTTGGGTAGAAAGTGAAAACCGCTGGGTTCGCCTGCGCGTGTCCAATGCTGCCTTGCGCACTATCGACAAGGTGGGCATTGATGTTGTTTTGGCGGAAATGCGCGCCCGCGGCGAAGTTTAATTAACGAAATTAAAGGAATACCGTAATGCGCGATAAAATCAAATTAGAATCATCAGCCGGTACCGGCCACTTCTACACTACAACCAAAAACAAGCGTACCATGCCGGGCAAACTGGAAATCAAGAAATTCGATCCTGTTGCCCGTAAACATGTGGTTTACAAAGAAACCAAATTGAAATAAACGGTTTGAAGCATGTATCTGCAAAGCCCTTGCTGACGATAAGCAAGGGCTTTTTGGTTATGGGAATGGCAGTGATTGCCGCTTGAGATGTGCAGCCTTATTGCTTGGCGATTGCATTATTGGAGAGCCGCGCTACTATATATAGGCACACATAATATAGATACAAATATTTTCGGTAAGTTGTTTCCTTTGAATCAGGGCGGGGAATTGCTGTAACGGGAATAAACAATTTCGCCGCATAAGACTTTACAAAGATTTTTGCTCGACAGCATGGCCGGCTGCATCAATTCAATCAACAACTCAATATAGAGTAATAATTTAATAATTGAAGTTATAGTAATTGATAAATTTAATAATTTAAATTATAATTTAATTAAAAATTATATTGTAAACAGTTAGTATATTTTTTGAATGAACTTTGAAGGATGCTATGAGTCTGACTGAATCAATAGTTTCGCTGAAATCGAAAAATTTATTTGTTATATTGTATCTTGATTAAATGGATTTTTAATAGAAGATGTTAAATTAAAACTGCTTTTGGTTTGAATAAGCGTATTTTGACGGGACGGTATGGTAGGGTTCTGTCTGTGTGGTCAAAATTGAGAAGGGATGCTATGAGTAATACTCAAACTGTTTCAGAGTTGGTGGATGAGTTCGGCTCTCCGGTGAGGCGGTATCGCGGTATCATTATTTCTATTGCGGTATTTCTAGCCATGGTGTCAGGATTGATGTATTACGGCTATATCCTTACCCAGCAAACCAATAAAAACCAAGTTCAAATCGATGCGGCCGGCACCCTGAGCGATACTCTTTATGATTTGTTAGTAACGATCCAATCATTGCGGCTGGCAAATTTGGAATATGCTGCGGCTCCGGATAATGCGGAATATGCCGCCAATCAGGTTGAAAATCAAAAATTATTAGAGAAGCGCCGCAGTGATGCGCAAAACTTGATTAACGTCATAGATAAAGGAGGGGCATATGATGTGGTTGAAGGCGTGGACAGTATTGACGGCCTGAGTCGGGGAACAATCCGGCAATCACTGAGCAAGGTTCAGAAAGTTTGGGAACAATATCAGCCCTTGCTCGACAGCACGATTAAACATCCGGTGGCTTCAGATTTCGATTCTGATTTTGCTAAAAAGGCAGCAGAGTTCGCAGCAGACAATCACAACACATTATATGAAAGTATTGATGAAATTATTGTTTATTTAAATGAAGATATTACAGAGGCTTCTGCTAAGCTGAAAATTGTCCAGATGGCCGGTATCGGCTTATCGCTGCTGTATTTCCTGTTTTTTGTGAACTTTTTTATCCGCCGTTTGGGTAAGGCAGACCGAGTGGCTGCCATTGCGCGCCGTGAAAACCGCGAAATTTTGCAAACGGTGGACAGCGGTTTGTTTTTGCTGGATAAAAATCTGAATATTGGGTCTCAATATTCGAATGAGTTGGAGCGTTTGTGGGGCAAGAAAGATTTTGCCGGACAGAATATGTTGAGCGTATTGTCTGGCATGGTGTCTAATCCGGAAGATTTGGAAACGGCCGGCAGTTTTGTGCGCCAACTTTATAACTCTAGAGCTAAAGAAAAGCTGATTGAAAGTTTGAATCCTTTGGCATGCAGTCCGATGAATGTTACCAATCAGTCGGGTATTAAAGAAATACGTTATCTTGATTTCAAATTCAACCGTGTTTACCAAGATGGGGAAATTGCGCGTGTGCTAGTTAGTGTAAGCGATGTAACCAATGCGGTATTGTTGGAAGATAAAATCGCCAAAGAACGTGAGCAGAATGATTTGCAGATGGAGATGCTGTCTTTCATTTTGAATGCAGATGCCCAACTTTTAGCCGATTTTATCGAGTCGGCCAAAAAGCGCAACAATAATATTAATGAAGTATTGAAGCAACCGGTGCAGGCACAGGTTGATTTCTTCAATAAATTGAGAGCTATTTTCCGTGAAGTGCACGGGTTGAAAGGTGATGCCAGCTCGCTGAGTCTGCATGGCTTTGTTTCAATCGCCGAATATTTGGAAGACAGTTTGAGGGATTTGCAAGGCAGAAAAACTTTGAATGGCGAAGATTTTCTAACGCTGGCCGTATCTTTAGAAGAGTTGTTCAATCTGACCCAAACTATTGAAGATCTCAATAACCGTATCAATAATCTGACTACAGATAACGGCAAGTCTTCCCGCCAGGCGGCCCAACGGGCCGTTAGTTCCGAACCGGTAAAAGGTCAGTTGTCGAAATATGTTGAAGAGCTTGCACAACGTAACCGTAAAAAAGTGGATTTCAGTTGCGAGGGTATGGACAATCAAGCCGTTAATCTGACGATAAGAAGCCAACTTAGGGAGCTGGCAGTGCAATTATTGCGTAATGCGGTGGTGCACGGTATTGAAATCCCTGAAGAGCGTATAAAGCAGCATAAACTTGATGCAGGCCATATACGCTTGACTTTGGAAGACGGCGGTGATTCCGTGCGGCTGACGGTTCAAGATGATGGTGCAGGTATTAATCCGGAGTTAATCCGCAGTAAACTTGTAGAAACAGGGGGCTATTCTTATGCCGATGCTGCGAAACTGGATAATCGTGTGCTGATCCAAAAAATATTTACCCCCGGTTTTTCTACTGCGGCAGACAATAATGAGGATGCAGGCCGCGGAGTGGGGATGGATATTATCAGTAACCGTGTTAAGCAGATGAAAGGCAGATTATCGCTGGCAACGCGCACAGGTGCCTATACACGGATTATTTTGACGGTTCCGAAGAAACCATGAGACAAGCCTAAAATAATATTTAATTATAGTGGCGAATATGCGGCTGTTTATGAATGAAGAAATGTTTATATTTGAGAACGAGTTCGGTTTTCTACACGCAATATAGGGAAAAATAATGCTGACAATAATGGTGGTAGATGATTCTAATATTATCCGTAACCGCATCACACGGGGATCGGAAAGTATGCGTTTTGAAGTGGTGGCGACAGCGGCAAACGGTAAAGATGCAGTGCAATTGTATGATATTTTGCGCCCGGATATTGTTACTATGGATTTGACTATGCCGGAAATGAATGGCTTGGAATGTATCCGTAACATCATCAGCTTGAATGAAAACGCCAATATTTTGGTTATTTCCGCACTGGCAGATAAGGCTACGGGGATTAAAGCGCTGGAATACGGTGCAAGGGGATTTCTTTATAAGCCCTTTACAGATGAAGCATTATTCGAAGCTTTAAACGAAATGGCAGAAGGATTACAAAAATGAGAGAAGACCAGCTTCAGGTATTTTTAGAAGGAGTTAAAAAATATTTTAACCAAGTATCTGGGGAAGAGATTTTTGTCGGTACGCCGTATTTGGTTGAAAATGTTATTCCTGCGGCGCAGCACTATTCTGGGGTGATTGCGATTTCCGGAAAAAACAAAGGGATTGTGTATTTTACCTCGCCTGAAAAAATGGCCAAACGGTTGCTTGAGTTGATGGGAGAGAAGGATACCTCCGAAGCTAATTTGATGGACTTGGTTGGAGAGGTTGCCAACACGATTGCCGGTAATGCGCGCAGCGAGTTCGGAGAGAAATTTGAAATTTCCGTACCTGTCGTGATAAAGGGAGCGCCGGACGAAATCATGCTGCCAAGAGAAGGGCGTTCGGTTGTGATTCCTTTAGAGTGGAAATTGTGCCAAGCTGCAATTGTTGTGGCATTGTATAAAGATAAAAGCAGAACCCCTTCAAATTAAAATCTCATAAGGGCAGGTATATACCCGCCCTTAATTTATAGTGGATTGAAGTTAAACCGATTAGTTCAATCCACCATATTCCCCGGCAATACGAAACAGCTTGACAAAGGCGGATTATTTACACAGGAGTCTTACCCCGTGAGTTGCCGTGTGATCAGTTTTTTCAACGGTGGCAGATTGTTGCTCACACGCAGCACTAAGCCGCGCAGCAGTTTGGCCGGCGCAGTCTCATCGGTAAATAGTTTCAGCAGCATATTGGTGCCATAATACAGCGGCCGGGCATGCAGGGCGTGTTTACTGTCATAGCGCGACAGCAGCGTTGGAGAAGCAATGCCCTGTCCTGATTGGGCTGCTTCTTTAATCAAGCCGGCGAGAATATCCGCGCTGGACAAACCCAAATTGAAGCCGTGGGCGGTTACGGGGTGCATCCCTACCGCAGCATCGCCGATCAGCGCACTACGGGTGCCGTAAAACCGTTCGGCCAACATACCTACCAGAGGATAAGTATGAATGGTGCTCGCCAGCTCCATATCGCCCAAGCGGCCGTTAAGCTGCTGTTTGACGCTTGCCGCCAACTCTTCGGGTGAAAGATTCTGAACAGATGCAACGCGGTCGCTGTCAACCGTGATCACGGTGCTGGTTAAATATTCCTCCAACGGCAGCAGGGCGATGGTGCGGCCATAGTGAAAGCATTCATAAGCCGTGTGCCGGTTAGAAACCGTATGCTTCATCCGGCATAAAAACATCGTGCGGCTGTAATCGTGCATATCGGATGCAATACCGAGTTGGCGGCGGGTTTGCGAGAAGCGGCTGTCGGCAGCGACCAGCAGCCCGGCTGTTAAAGTTTCACCGTTTTCCAAAACCACTTGGGCCTGCTCGGAATCGGTTTTAACCTCTTTCACACCCAGCCCGCAGATGAAAGATATATTTGCCGATTCTGCCACAGCTTCATACGCAGCCTTGCGGATATTGTGGTTGGAAACCAGATAGCCCAAACAGTCGGCAGGTTCGCCGCGCGCTTGGCTCGGCGCAGGGAAGTGCAGCTGGTAGTTTGACTGCCCGTTGAGCACTTTGGCATCGCGCAAAGGATAGATTTCATTTTCGGGAATACGCTGCCACATGCCCAAACGCTGCATGATTTCTTTGGAAAGATGCGTCAAAGCGATTTCACGACCATCGTAAGGCGGGTTTTGCAGAGTTTCCTGCGGGCTTTTTTCGATTAAGACAACGTTCAGGCCGCTGCCGGCCAAAGAAGCAGCGAAACTCAAGCCGGCGGGGCCCGCGCCGACAACGATAATGTCGCAGGTCAGAGTCATAACGGTTCCTTTGCTGTGGCAAGTATCAAACGGCGTAAGCATACCCGAAAAGCTATATCTGATGTGTGGTTTTTGCAGAGGCCTTAATATACGTCAAGGGAGTTTTTCAGACGGCCTAAGCAGGTTTGATAAAGCAATCGGGTTGAATGGGCTTTGCCAAAGCCATCGGCCGTCTGAAAGAATCAAACCAACTTCCAAACCATGCCCAAATTGACCGCCCAAGCTAAAAAGCGCATAATCCCACCTTTCTCCAAAATTGTTTTTCAGATGGCCTAACCGTTTGAAATATATTTATTTTCCAAACACAACACACCATGAAACCACCCGAACTGCTCCTTCCTGCCGGCGGCCTCGAGCGTATGCGCGCGGCTTTCGATTTCGGTGCCGATGCCGTGTATGCCGGCAGCCCGCGCTATTCGCTGCGCGCCCGCAACAACGAATTTGCCAAACTGCCCGTGCTCGAACAAGGCATCAGCGAAGCGCACGCACGCGGCAAAAAATTCTTCTTAACCGTCAATACCCTGCCGCACAATTCCAAACTGAAAACCTTTATGGCCGACATGGAGCCTCTCATCGCCATGCGGCCCGATGCGCTGATTATGGCCGACCCCGGCCTGATAATGCAGGTGCGCGAAAAATGGCCGCATATGCCCATTCATTTATCGGTGCAGGCCAACACCACCAATTATTGGGGCGTGCAGTTTTGGCAGAAAACCGGCGTGGAGCGCATCATTCTTTCGCGCGAACTGAGCTTGGAAGAAATCGCCGAAATCCGCCAAGAATGCCCGGATATCGAATTGGAAGTGTTTGTACACGGCGCATTGTGCATTGCCTATTCCGGCCGCTGCCTGCTGTCTGGCTATTTCAACCACCGCGACCCCAACCAGGGCACCTGCACCAACGCCTGCCGCTGGGATTACAAAGTACACGGCAGCGAAGAAGACGAAGTGGGCGATGCCAAGCTGTTGCAAGGGTTTGATTTCAACCGAGCGCAGGAGCAGGCCGATGCTGCGTTTGAGGGCATCAACGGCCAGCGGCGCCACCCCGCTGCCGACAAAGTGTTTTTAATCGAAGAAGCCAACCGCCCCGGCGGGTATATGCCGATTATGGAAGACGAACACGGCACCTATATCATGAATTCCAAAGACCTGCGCGCCATCGAGCAGGTGGCCGGTCTTGCCGAAATCGGCGTGGACAGCCTCAAAGTGGAAGGCCGCACCAAATCGGTCTACTACGTTGCCCGCGTTGCCCAGGCCTACCGCAAAGCGATTGACGATGCCGTGGCCGGCAAACCGTTCGATTACGGCCTGCTGGCAGAGCTCGAAGGCCTGGCCAACCGCGGCTACACCTCCGGCTTTTTAGAGCGCCACCAAACGCAGGATTATCAAAACTATCTGGCCGGCCATTCGCTCGCCAAGCAGAGCCGGTTTGTCGGGCAGGTGCTGGAAGTTGATGCCGAAGGCTGGGCCACGGTGGAAGTAAAAAACCGCTTCGCCGTGGGCGACATCTTGGAAATCATCCACCCCGCAGGTAATCAAACCGTGGTGTTGGAAGCCATCATGCGCAAAGGCGAAGCGGTAGATGCCGCCCCCGGCAACGGTATTCAAGTGAAAATCCCGCATATGCAGGGCAAAGAAAACGCGCTGATTGCACAAATTATCAACCCCTGCTCCCAAATGCCCCATCCGCCGCACAAGGTAACAGGGCAAACCTGAGTGCGGCGGTAACGCATATCGAGATCTTGCAAAATTCATTCAGGCCGTCTGAAAGATTGGGCTGTCGCCATTCCCGCGCCGGCGGGAATCCGTTCGTTTTTTATAAATAATTGAAATAAAATAATTAATATTTTTTAAGGCCTCATTTCCGTCTGCGCGGGAATGAGGGGGCTTAAGCATTTCAGACGGCATTAAGGATATTTTTGCAAAGGTTCGGGCCAAAGGTCTCGGGCCGTCTGAAAACACTTTGAGTTTCAGACGGCCTTACACTTCGGCGGATTACCCGATTGAGACAAGGAGGGGGCTGTGCGGCATCGGTTTCCATTTAAGCCGTTATGGAAAATCCGCTTATTCTGGTTGCGCTTGCGGCATTGCCGCGCCCCGGCTCAAGGTAAACGGTTTGGTTAAACGGCCGAAGCGGCGGCGCAAAATTGATTTTGTATGATCGGTAATACCTGCGGCCTGCCGTCTCGTGCCGAAAATAACGGATTCACTATCACAGAGCCGGCCTGGGTGCGGCGGCCGCAGATATCGTGAAGCAGGTGTCGGGCGGTAAAGGCCGTCTGAAAACACTTTGAGTTTCAGACGGCTTACACTTCGGCGGATTACCCGATTGAGACAAGGCAGGGGCTGTGCGGCATTGGTTTCCATTTAATCCGTCATGAGAATCCGCCTGCCCGCTGCGGCGTTGCAGTGCTTCGGTTTGACGGGAACGATTTGGAACCTGCTAATCTGCCGGGCAATGGCGGCATCGGTTTACATTATCTGGTAGTGGTTGCGGCCTGCCGCCTTGTGCCGAAAATAACGGATTCATTATCACAGAGCCGGCCGGGGTGCGGCGGCCGCGAATATCGTGAAGCGGGCATCGGGGTAAAGGCCGTCTGAAAGGCGTTCGGGTTTCAGACGGCCTTAAGTTATCGTGGCAGCATCTCAGTTGCGCCGCCCGGTTTCCTAGTGTGTTGTCCCGCTATCAACAAATGAAATGCCCGTATTCAGCCAAAGTTTTGATTATTCCACCCATTCCACGGCAAACACGCCGCGCAGGGCGTTGCTCAGGCGGATTTCTTCGGCATGGCGCAGCATAGCGCGGGTGATGCGGCTTTCGTGCACGGTTGCCGCGCCCAGATAAGGTTGGGGGTCGGCCAGCACGGCTTGGCGCATCACGCCGTTGAGTATGTCCAAATCAAGAGCGGGGGTGTGCCATTCGTTGCCGGTTTTGACAAACACATTGCTGCGCCCGCCCTCGAGCAGCAGGCCGTCTGAATTGAAAAACAGGCTGTCGAACGCGCCCTGCCGTTCAGCCTCCCGCACGCCCGCATCATAAATTTCGCGGCGGGTGGTTTTGAAGCGGCGCAGATAGTCGCGGGCAGGCAGAGCCGTTGCGGCCGGGCACACTTTCGGCAGGGGCGGTTTGCTGCTTAACGGCGCGTGGCTGAGGGTGAGGCCGCTTGAAGCAGTGAGGGCGGCCTTCACGCGGAACGCACCGTTATCGGGCAGGGAGTCCAAATAAGTTTGAATGTGTGTTTCGGGGCGGCCGGGGCAGGGCAGGTTGAGGGCGGCGGCCGACTGTTTCAGACGGCCGGCGTGAAGGTGCAGCAGGGCGCATTGTTTGTGCTGCACGCGCAGGGTTTCAAAAATGCCGAACTCGGGCACAAGGCGGTTGAGAAAGCGTGCTTTCCATTGGCACTCGGCGTATTCCGCCTGCGCATCGCTGTCGGCCACGATGCCCGAGCCGACACCGTAAATACCATGATAAAGGCCGTCTGAAAGCGGGGAGAGCACCAATGTGCGGATTACTACATTGAGCGTGCCGCGAAAACCCAAGCCGCCTTCGCAAGGCTCGAGAAAACCGATGCTGCCGGTGTAAAGCCCGCGCGGTGCAGTTTCGGTTTGGGCGATAATCTGCATACTCATGCGTTTGGGCGCGCCGGTAATCGAGCCGCAGGGAAAGGCGGCGCGGAAAATATCGGCGGCGCGGGTTTGCGGCGCGGCTTCGGCTTCTATCAGGCTGGTCATCTGCCATACGCTGCCGAAGCGGCCCACTTTGAACGGCTCGGGCACGCGCACCCGCCCGGTTCGGGCGATTTTGCCCAAATCATTGCGCAACAAATCCACAATCATCACGTTTTCGGCGCGGTTTTTCGGATCGGCCTGCAAGGCGCGGGCACGCTGCCCGTCAAGACCATCGCCCAAAAACGGTGCCGTGCCTTTCATCGGTTCGGTACGGATAAGGCCGTCTGAAGAAATATCGAGAAACAGCTCGGGCGAAAAACACAAAATCCAGCGCGGGTTGCCGTGTGTATCGGGCAGGCAGGCGCAGGCACCGTAGGGAACGGGCTGGCGCAGGCGGCGGTAGAGTTTGGCGGGGTGGCCGTAGGCCGTGAGATGCAGGCGCGTGGTGTAGTTGATTTGGTAGGTGTCGCCGCGCGCGATTGCCGCCTGTATATCGTGTACGGCACGGATATAGGCGGCTTGCGGGGTGTCGGTTTGCGGGGTGGAAATGCCGGCGGGAACATTGTGCGCGCAATGCGCCTCCAGCCACAATGCCGCATCGGTTTCGCGTTTGTGTGCAAACCAATGCAGGGCAAGGCGGGCATCGGGGCTGCCGGGCAGGTGGGCGAGGGGGCTGCCGAATTCGTAGTCGGCACAGATGAAAACATGCAGGCCGCACCGCCAGCCTTCGTGAAGACACCGGTCGAGCGAGTCGAGCTCGGCGGCAGTGAGAAAACGGCTGTGGGCATAGCCTTCGTAGCAAACGGCACGGCCGCTTACAGCATCATCGAGCAGCACGAAATAGGGCATGGCGCAAGAGGGCGAAAAAGAACGGCATTATAGCGGAGGCCGCCTGTTTGGCGGAATGGCACAGAAATCTAGTTACGTGTAGTTTTTTTGTTCGTTTCAGCGAAAAGGAGTAGAATAACCCCATAAAGTTTACTGATTCCGATTAACCCTTTTGACACAAGGAGCACACATGTCCGATCACCAATTAAAACCGTTTGAGAAAGTGGATCTCGGCGAAAAAAAAGAAGAGCTGCGGGTGTTTGAAAAAGCCGTTTTGGAACACAAAGGCCGCGCAACCAAAGAAGATTCCGGCACCGCGCCGCTGCCGGAAGCCTACCCCTACCGCACACGCATGAGCCGCAGCGTTTATGAAAAAGAAAAGAAAAAACTGCAAATCGAGCTGTTGAAAGTGCAAAGCTGGGTGAAAGATTCCGGTCAGCGCATCGTCTGCCTGTTTGAAGGCCGCGATGCAGCAGGCAAGGGCGGCACCATCAAACGTTTTATGGAACACCTCAACCCGCGCGGTGCGCGCGTGGTGGCCTTGGAAAAGCCCACCGAAACCGAAAAAGGCCAATGGTATTTCCAGCGCTATATCCAAAATCTGCCCACTTCGGGCGAAATGGTGTTTTTCGACCGTTCGTGGTACAACCGCGCCGGCGTAGAGCGCGTGATGGGTTTTTGCGAACCGCACGAATATCTGCTGTTTATGCGCCAGACCCCCGAGTTTGAACGTATGTTGGTGGCCAGCGGCATCCATCTGTTTAAATTCTGGTTTTCAGTAAGCCGCGAAGAACAGCTGCGCCGCTTTATTTCCCGCCGCGACGATCCGCTGAAACACTGGAAACTCTCCCCCGTTGATATTCAGTCGCTTGACCGTTGGGACGACTACACCGATGCCAAAAACGCCATGTTCTTCCACACCCACACCGGCGATGCACCGTGGACGATTATCAAATCAGACGATAAAAAACGCGCCCGCTTAAACTGTATCCGCGCATTTCTGCACACTCTCGACTACCCGGGCAAAGACGTGAAATCCATCGGTGAAGCCGATCCGCTGCTGGTGAAAGTGCCCGATACCAAATTTACCGACAACAACTTCGATGTGATTGCCGACTGACCGGCAAACCCAAAAACAGGCCGTCTGAAAATATGAAAATGTTTCAGACGGCCTGTTTTTGGGCGGCTTGGATTTCTTGGAATATGCAGTTAAGTTATAATAACCGTTCCGATAACATAAAAGCCAAAAATCATGACACGATACGCGCTCTTACTTGCCGTTGCCGCACTGGCCGCCTGCGGCACACAAAAAGCCGTCCGCCCTGATGCCCCTGCACCCGCAGTAGCAGAGTCGCAAACCCAAACCATTCACTATCAAACCAAAAAAGGCAAACGCTTGACTGCTGTTTACCACAATAACCACAGCCCATTAACCGTTGAATTGAAGCAGGGAAACAGCGTAGAAAATCTGAAACAGATCCAATCGTGGGCCAAAGGCGTGGAATACGCCAACAACACAACCCGCTGGCACGTCCAAGAAGGGCGTGCCACACTTAAACGCAAAGGCATGTCCAGTATTTATTATGAAATAAATTAATCATCGCATCCAGTTCAGCTCAAAACCGTTATTTTGCTCAAGCGAGTTTGGCAGCATATGGCTTCAGACGGTTTGGTTAAAGAAAATCCCAGTGTTGTTTACGCGTTATCGCTTTTTGCCTGAAAACCCGGTTTGGGGCTATTATAGAGTTGCTAAGAATGTCCGAGGATACGGCGAAGCTGTGTGGTTTTGAGCGTACTCAAAAAATTACGAAACCATCATTGATCGTAAAAACAAAAACTGTACGGCATAAAAGTGTAAACAATCCGACCTTTCCTAACACTCATGGTGTTAGTGCAAAGATTTCGGAATTGACGTGGCCTAGCCCTTAAATACCACGACAAATTCGCAGAACTTTTAACTACTCTTTTGGTGTGCCAAAGTTAAGAAGTTTTTGATGCCATTATATAGTTTTGTTTGTCTGTAAACCACTTGCGGTGATGGGTAAAACCTCTTATATCTAACACATCACAGCTACTGAATCGGTATGTTTCCCAGCCTTGCCAATGGCTGTACTGATACTGCATAGAAAGATAGCGCGTCGAAGCATCAACGCCGTTTGTGTATTCAACCGTAACAACCAAGCCGTGCCCTGCTTTTGCGGGGCACTTTTGTATTCAGTATTGTTTATTTTTCGGCATTGTTTTATTGATGTTGTGAAACCGTAACAGGATGTGTTGTATTTCGTTTGGTTCCTCGGCAGGTGCAAAGCGGTGGCTGCTGTTTCTGCCCGTCTGTTGGGCAAGAGGCGATACGCTTCGGTAGTTTCTTTATTGGTGCAACCTGATTTTTGCCTCTGTCAGATAAGGGGACGTGATACGCGTACACAGCGGTGTTTCCATGCCGCTCCCCAAAACGCCGCCGCCCGCCTGCTTTGCCTGATGCCGGCACGGCGTTTGGCAGGTTCAGGTTCCCTATCCATCATTTTCGCGAGCGGCCAAACGGCCGGATGCTCCGCTTCGGATAAGGTTTTGTCCTGCACAACAGGGATTCGGATGGGAAAATTGACGGTTTGCAGACAAACGCAATCATGGGCTTGATTCACGAGATACGCAGGCAGTGCAGGATTTGAAACAGCGTTCGGATTCAGGCGTGATGGTGCGGCAGGCTGATGACATTTGCCCTCCCCTTCCATCTTGTCAAGGGAAAATGTCAAAAAGGATCCCCTTTTTTTGGGGGGGAGGGGCATATCATGCCATCTGAAATTTTTCAGACGGCATGATATATTGGTGCTGTGCTTTGGGCTTTGCGGGGTGTCAGTTTTTCATAATTTCTGCTAACGGCCAGCGTGGTTTTACATCAAAGCTGCCTGCTGTCTGCGCGTTCTGCAAGCGCATGGCGCCGGCAAGGGCAATCATGGCGCCGTTGTCGGTACAGTATTCCGGCGCTGGAAAATGCACTTTTACGGCTTCTGCGGGTGGTTTGCTGCGGCCTTTGGTGTGCGGCTGTATGGTGAGTGCAGACAGGGTTGCGCGCAGCTTTTGGTTTGCGCCTACGCCGCCGGCCACTACCAGGGTGTGGAAGCCTGTATCGAGCAGGGCTTTGTGGGACTTGGCGGCCAATACGTCTACCACTGCGTCTTGAAATGCCCGGCAGATGTCGTTGCGGGTTTGTTTGGGGATGTTGCCATTGTTTTCTGCGCGAACTTTTTGCACGGCAGTCAATACGGCGGTTTTCAGGCCGGAAAAACTCATCTGCAAATCGGGCGAATGCAACATCGGGCGTGGAAATTCAAATACTCCGGGGGATCCGAGCCGGGCCAGTTGCGACAGCTCGGCGCCGCCGGGATAGGGCAGGCCCAGCAGCTTGGCGGTTTTGTCGAAGGCTTCGCCGGCGGCATCGTCCACGCTTTCGCCCAACAGCGTATAGTTGCCGATGCCGCGAACTGCCATAAACTGTGTATGCCCGCCTGAAACCAGTAATGCCACAAACGGAAAGGCGGGTTTGTTGTCGGACAGAAGCGGTGAGAGCAGGTGGCCTTCGAGATGGTGTACCGGCACCACGGGTTTGCCCAGTGCAAATGCCAATGCGTTGGCGTAGCCCGATCCGGCCAGCAGCGCGCCGCTCAAGCCGGGCCCTTGTGTGAAGGCTACGGCATCGATGTCGGCATAGTCTGCGCCTGCTTCCTGAAGGCAGCTTTGCGTAAGCGGCACGAGGCGGCGGATGTGGTCGCGGCTGGCAAGCTCCGGCACTACGCCGCCGTATTCGGCGTGCATTGCCATTTGTGTGTGCAGCCGGTGCGCGAGCAGGCCGCGCTCTGTGTCGTAAAGTGCAACGCCGGTTTCGTCACACGAAGATTCTATTCCCAATACCAGCATAATGATGAGGCCGTCTGAAAGCTTTGGTTGAAACTATGGTGGATTAAAATGGCAATGATACAGCGTTGTTGTGTTGCTGTGCAGGTATCAATAGCCCAGGCGTTGGCAAATCGTTGAAACCAGACCGGCTTGGTTGAGGGTGTAGAAATGCAGGCTGGGCGCGCCTTCGCGCAGCAGGCGTTCGCACATGTCGGTTACCACATCAAGCGCCAGTGCTTTGATGGAGGCGGTGTCATCGGCATACGATTGCAGCTTCAGCCGCAGCCAGCGGGGGATTTCGGCACCGCAGGTGTCGGAAAAGCGCGCCAGTTTGGAAAAGCTGGCAATCGGCATGATGCCGGGGATAATCGGAATATCCACGCCCCGGCCGTGCACATCGTCTAAAAAACGGAAATAGGCATCGGCGTTGTAGAAATATTGGGTGATGGCAGAATCGGCTCCTGCCTTGACCTTGCGCACGAAATTGTTTAAATCGTCTTCCGCGCTGCGCGATTGCGGGTGGTATTCGGGATAGGCTGCCACTTCGATGTGGAAATCGTTGCCGAACTCGGTTTTTATCAGCGAAACCAGCTCGTTGGCGTAACGCAGCCCGTCCAGCCCTGCGCCCATGCCGGAGGGAATATCGCCGCGCAGGGCAACAATGTGGTGCACACCCAAAGATTTATATCCGTTTAGCAGGGCGGTGATTTCGTGCGGCTGCATACCCACGCAGGGCAGGTGGGGGGCAGCGGCCACGCCTTCGTTCAGAATATCCTGAACCGCCTGCATGGTGCCATCTTTGGTGGAGCCGCCCGCGCCGGAAGTGCAGGAAAAAAATTCAGGGTCGAACTGGCTCAGTTGCTTGCGTGTGATCACTTGTTTGGCACGGCCTTCGGGCGTGCGGGTGGGGAAAAATTCAAAACTCAGTTTTTTGCGTTGTTTGCTGTTTAACATGGCGGAGCCTTTTGATATTCGGTACGCCCGAGATTATGCGGCATGATGTTTTTAAATCAAGCGGAAGTGCGCGGGGTTTGTGTGAAAAATATTTGTTTGGATATGAATCGGATGATTGTGTGCGGTAAAAAGAGAGTTTCAGATAGCCCGATTTCTTCTATTTAAGGTGCGGCAGGACAAAGCTTGGCGGGTGCCGCCGCCCGCCACAGCGCGCTTGAAAGTATGCAGCCCAAAGCAGGCGGGGAGGTGTCCCGGCTGCCGAACCTGCCGGCCGGATCCGGCACGGGCGGAGAAACCGGCAGTGCACGGAGATATACAGCCACGGGGGCTGGGAGGGAGGCATCATCAACCTGCCAGCGGCGCCGGTCGTCTGAAACGGGTCGGGCAGCAGCATCGGTACGGTTTGCCGGCTCTTAGCGGGCTGGGTTGTCTGCCGTTTGTCCGCAAAGGCGGCGGGTTGCCGTTTTACCCGATGGGGTACACGAAAAGACCAACGCTGCCATACCTGTACCCCCGGTTTTTGGCGGACGGGAGAAGCTGTTTTATGGGTGAAAAGACGGCCGGCTCATTATCAAACCGACTGATTTACTTAGGTATTTTTGAGTCTAGCCATGATTTTTAACCAGATGAAATACTACCGATAAGGCGGCTCAATTTTCAGACTGCAACTGTGGCTTGGGTTTGGACGATTGACAGCGTTTCAGGCATCGGCTCATAAACAATTAAATCCCACGGGGCAATTTCGTGGTCTATATCCAAATCAAAACCGTGCATGGATGGGATTTTGGCGTGGGTAACGATTTGAGGGTGGAGATCAAAATCGAAACAGCTCAATGTTTCTTTGATAGCCATACGCGCTGTTTTTATCAAGAAGTGGCATTCTGAACTGCATCCAAAGTTAGACAGCTTAATCAAGCGGTTTTCAAGGGCTGAATCCTGTACTATACAGGGCTCAGTCCTTTTAATTTCAGCTTGGTTCTGTCGTGGTGGTAATAATGAATATACTCATGCAAAGCTGCTTTCAACTCGGCAGCGGAAGCATTCCACTTTGAAATACGCAGGCTTTTTTTAACGTGCCGGAGAAGCTTTCCACGGCCGCATTGCCCAAACAGTTTCCTTGCGCGACATGTTTTGCACCGGTTTGCATTTGCCCGATTCAATTTGGTAATCCCGCGCCCATACCGATCCGAACACAGTATCGGCTTTTCAGACGGCAAAAGCCAGGCACGGGCAGCCCTATACATGCCCGCATCGGCCGCCTACCGCATGAACGCCTTTCCCGCCTTTATCGGCCGTCTGAAAGCCGGGAAAAAACCGCCGAAACTCATCATTGTTGCAATTATGAGAAAGCTGGTAACCATCGCTTTCTACATTTTGAAAAAACAAACGGAATACGACAAAACCCGTTACGGATTAACAACATAAATTAACAATACCAAACAGAAAAATGCCCCGCAAAAGCAGGGCACGGCTTGGTTGTTGCCGAAAGAATACATCAACGGCATTGACACTTTCACACACTATCTTGATTGCTTAAACGCTTCTTTCAATATTTTCCCGACCGAATCGACAACGCCGGGTTGTAGGATTCAGCAACCGATGATTTCTCCGTTAAACCAGCCCGTCAGCGGCAACAGTTGCGCTTTTCCCCACCGGCATCGAATCCGGCAACCGATGATTGCCTTGTTGAACCAATCCATCAGCGGAGAAAGATACAACTTTTCTCCCGCATTATTGAGCTCCGTGGCAGCCCTTACCCGTTTCCCATTTGGCTTTTCCGCCTTGAAACGGCGTTGCAGGATAGCGGCGCAACGTTGCCGGCCTCTTTCGAACGGACGATGGACGGCATTGGCACCGCCGTACCGCCGCCCCGGCCCGACACCGCCTTCAGACGGCTGATTGTCTTGTGGTTGGCCAACATCCCTGCATAGCGGATTGCCGCCGTTATCCTGCGGCAGCCGCAGCGTCCTTTGTGTTGCCGGCAAGCCGCACGGATATGCCGTTTCAAACCGGCATATTGGTCTTCTGCCGAATGCGCTGCCGGTTGGCAGCAGAAGGCAGTAGCATGTACCGCGCCCCGAATCTTCCCCGGCGCCGTCTGAGCAGCCGTGGCTGCGGAAGATACTACGCGGCTGCCCCGTCATCTCCAAAGCCGTTTCAAAGGATAGTCCTGCCTTAATCCTGAGACGACTCGGCATCTTTCTGCCGCGCTTCGTTCTTCCCGGATTCAGACATCGGGCTGTTTTCAGACGGCCTTTGCCCGCGGTATCGGGCGGTTGTCGGGCCGGTATGGAATCCGCCGGCCGGGGCGCGTCCCTTTGGGGATACCCCTTCATTTCTGACCATGACATGGCGTTCATCTTGAGATTCAAAGGGTTGCAATCCAAAGGGCAGTCGGAGATGCCTGGCTTTTTTAACGGTTTCAGGTTGTTTGATCTTTTTTACAGATTTTCCGTCCTGCACATCTTGGCCAGTTTGGTTTCTCCACAGGCTGCCCGCCTTTCGGGCTGGGATTCAAACCGTCAAGGTACCACCGCAAACAGGAACAGGCCGTCTGAAAATCTTTTGCTTTCCGGCAACTGTTTTCAGACGGCCTTTCCGTGCCCGGCATTCAAACAGGTGTTATTCTACCGTTACCGATTTGGCCAGGTTGCGTGGTTTGTCGACATCGGTGCCGCGTGCGAGGGCGGCGTGGTAGGACAATAACTGCACGGGAATGGTGTGTACGATGGGCGACAATACGCCGACATGGCGCGGGGTGCGGATAACGTGTATGCCTTTGCCTTCGTTGAAGTGGCTGTCGAGGTCGGTAAACACAAACAGTTCGCCGCCGCGTGCGCCTACTTCCTGCATATTGGCTTTCACTTTGTCCAGCAGGCTGTCGTTGGGGGCAATCACCACCACGGGCATGTTTTCGTCCACCAGTGCCAGCGGGCCGTGTTTCAGTTCGCCGGCAGGGTAGGCTTCTGCGTGGATATAGGTGATCTCTTTCAGTTTCAGCGCGCCTTCGAGGGCAATCGGGTAGTGGATGCCGCGTCCGAGAAACAGTGCGCTGGTTTTTTGGGCGAACTTTTGTGCCCAGGCGGCGATTTGCGGCTCGAGGTTCATCACATGTTGGATGCTGCCGGGCAGTTGGCGCAGTTCTTCGATGTAGGCGTGTGCCTGTTCGCTGCTCACTAGGCCGCGCATTTTGCCGAGGGTAACGGCCAGGCCGAATAATACGACAAGTTGGGTGGTGAAGGCTTTGGTGGATGCTACGCCGATTTCGGCACCGGCGCGGGTGTAGAGCACCAGTTTGCTTTCGCGGGGCAGGGCGGATTCCATCACGTTGCAGATAGAAAGGCTGTGTTTGTGGCCGAGCGATTGGGCGTATTTCAGTGCTTCCATGGTGTCGAGCGTTTCGCCGGACTGGGAAATGGTGATAACCAGTTGTTTGGGGTTGGCGATAACGTCGCGGTAGCGGTATTCGCTGGCGATTTCTACATCGGTCGGCACTTTGGCGATGCTCTCCAGCCAGTATTTGGCGGTGAGGGCGGAGTAGTATGAGGTGCCGCAGGCGAGGATTTTGATGCTGTCGGTATCGTTGAACACTTCGCGGGCGCGGCTGCCGAAGTTTTCCGGCTCGAAGCCGCCTTCCAGAAACACTTCGGCGGTGTCGGCGATGGCGCGGGGCTGTTCGTGGATTTCTTTCTGCATGAAGTGGCTGTAGGGACCCAGTTCGAGCGAGGCCAGCGAAAGCTCGGACACTTTCACTTTGCGTTGGGCGGGGTTGCCGGTTTTGTCGATCAGTTTTTCAATGCCGCCGGCGCGCAGCAGGGCGATGTCGCCGTCTTCCAGATAGGCGATGTTGCGGGTGAAGGCAATAACGGCGGAAACATCGGAGGCGATAAAGGTTTCGTTGTCGCCCAGTGCAACCAGCAGCGGGCAGCCCATGCGGGCAACCACCATTTCATCGGGGTTGTCTTGCGCAATCACGGCGATGGCGTAGGCACCGTGAAAGTTTTGGGTGGCTGATTGGACGGCTTCAAACAGGTTGCCGCCGTTTTGGCCGTATTCGTGTTTGATGCTGTGGGCGATGACTTCGGTGTCGGTTTGCGACTCGAATTCATAGCCCAAAGCCTGCAGGCGGGCGCGCTCGCTTTCAAAGTTTTCGATGATGCCGTTGTGTACCACTGCAATCAGGCCGCCTGAAATATGCGGGTGGGCGTTGGGCTCGGTTACGCCGCCGTGGGTGGCCCAGCGGGTGTGACCGATGCCGATATGGCCGAACAGCCCTTTGGCTTTGGCAGCATCTTCCATCAGCTGCACGCGTCCGACACGGCGCACGCGTTTGATTTTTCCGCTGCTGAACACGGCGATGCCTGATGAGTCGTAGCCCCGGTATTCCAAGCGTTTGAGGCCGTCGGTTAAAAAGTCCACAACATTGTGGTCGGCGCGGATGGCGCCCACGATACCGCACATATTAAGTTCCTTAGTATCCAGAGGGTTGGGGAAAATCAGGCCGGCAGGCTTTCAGACGGCCTGAGTGGGAAAAACGGGCAG
The DNA here is from genome assembly GCF_014297595.2 of Neisseria musculi. Taxonomy (NCBI): domain Bacteria; kingdom Pseudomonadati; phylum Pseudomonadota; class Betaproteobacteria; order Neisseriales; family Neisseriaceae; genus Neisseria; species Neisseria musculi. Next base: position 42,176 of record NZ_CP060414.2, read on the forward strand.
TGCAGGTGTCAGCCTGCGGTTTGTATGGTTTTCATAGGTTAAGTGATGGGCATCATGTTTTCAGACGGCCGGCCCCACACCGGCAGGCCGTCTGAAAACGGCGGCAGAAACGGTTTACTGCTTTCTTTCTTTCTCAGGCCGTACCCAGCCTTCGATGATGGTTTGGCGCGCGCGCGCGAGCACAAGGGTGTTGTCTTCACAGTTTTTCGTGATGGTACTGCCGCCGCCGATGGTTACTTTGTTGCCCAGCGATACGGGGGCGACCAGCACCACATTGGAGCCGATGCGCACATCGTCACCAATTAGGGTTTTGTGTTTGTTGACCCCATCGTAGTTGGCGGTGATGGTGCCCGCGCCGATGTTGGTTTGGCTGCCGATTTCGGCATCGCCCAGATAGGTGAGGTGGTTGGCTTTGCTGCCCCTGCCCATCGCGGTGTTTTTCACTTCGACAAAGTTGCCGATGTGTACTTCGTCTGCCAGTTTGGCGCCGGGGCGCAGGCGTGCGTAGGGGCCGATGCGGGCGTTGCTGCCCACTTCGCAGCCCTCCAGGTGCGAAAACGGGGCAATTTTGCTGCCTGCAGCGATTTTGGCGTTGTTAATCACGCAGTTGGCGCCGATTTCCACCCCGTCTCCCAGTTCTACCTCGCCTTCGATAACCACGTTTGCATCGATAACCACGTCTTGCCCGTGTTTCAGACGGCCTCTCAAATCGAAGCGGGCGGGGTCGCGCAGGGTAACGCCGGCGGTGAGCAGCGCTTGCGCCTGGTTGGTTTGGAAAATGCGCTCCAACTCGGCCAGTTGCGCTTTATTATTCACGCCTGCGGCCAAATAAGAAGCCGCCACCTGCACGGGGTGTACGGCGATGCCGTCTGAATTGGCTGCTGCAATCAGGTCGGTCAGATAATATTCTCCCTGCGCGTTGTTGCTGCCCAAACCGTTAAGCCAGCCGGCGAGTTTGGCGTTGGGCAGCACCAAAATGCCGGTGTTGGTTTCTTTCACGGCTTTTTGGGCGGCATCGGCATCTTTTTCTTCGACAACTGCCACCACTTTGCCGCCTTCGCGGATGATGCGGCCGTAGCCTGCGGGGTTGTCGGGCATATCGGTGAGCAGGCCGACTTCGCTGCCGGCCGCTTCGAGCAGGGCTTCAAGCGTGGCGGTGTCGGTGAGCGGCACGTCGCCGTAGAGCACCAGCGTGCGGCCTTCCGAGGGCAGGTGTGGCAAAGCCGTTTTCACCGCGTGGCCGGTGCCCAGCTGCTCGGTTTGTTCTACCCAGTTTACGTTGCGCTTTACTTTTTCGCGCACCATTTCTTTGCCGTGGCCGATAACCACATGGATACCCTGCGGGTTGAGGCCGAGGGCGGTGTCGATAACGCGCGCCAGCATCGGCTCGCCGCCGATTTCGTGCAACACTTTGGGCATTTTGGAATACATGCGCGTTCCTTTGCCCGCAGCGAGAATAACAACATGGAGGGGGGATTGGCTCATGGTGCGGCCTTGTCTTTCATCATGTTTATGGGGTTGGAGTGTATGGATTGGCCGTCTGAAAACCTGTGTCCGGTTCTATAGCGGATTTCCGTTGTCTTCGTTACGGCGTTGCCGCGTCTTGAGCCGCTGTCTGCGGTTTGCTGCCCGGCGGCAGTGGCAGTGAAGCGGATTCAAAATACGGTTTCATACGGCCGATACCTAATAAATTAAATGGTTGGTGTGTGTTTATTGCGCCATATCGGGCGCAGCGCCGTCTGCGGGCTGGGCTTCGGGCTGGCCGCTGCCGGGTTTCTGCCAATGGGTGCCGCGCACGTTATGGCCGGCGGCATCGGAAGTTACCGCGCGCTGCTCGGGGCGGAACTGGTTGTAGCGCATATTGCGCGAATAAGTGCCGTCTTGATACACAACGGGGGTGCCGGCTTGGTATTTTTGGCGCAGCGCGGTGCGGCCTTCGGCGTTTTGGTAGGTTTCCCAAGAGCAGCCTGCCAGCGCGGCGAGAGCGGCTAAAATGGCGGTATAACGCATGATTTATCCTTAAATTTTTAAAAATATCGGGCGGGTAAGACGGGGTGTTATTTTAATCAAATTGTTGTTTCGTTCATAGTGGCATACTCCGCCGCCGCTGACCATCGGCGCAATGCGGCCATATCGGGGGCGGCGCAGTCTGCAAAGGGCGGGAGGCGGGAGCGGGCGCCGAACCAAACGGTTTTCATGCCCAAATTTTTGGCCGCCTGCAGATTGCCGGCGCTGTCGTCCACCATAATGCAGTGTCGGGGGAGGGCATGGAGTTTGCCGCAAACGGTTAAATAGGATTGCGGATGCGGTTTGCAGAATAAGCCGAAATCATCGATGCCGAACAGCGCATCGAAATGCTGTGCAATCCCCATAGCTTCAATCAGCGCGGCAACATAAAAAGAAGGCGCGTTGGAAAACACTGCTTTTCGACCTTTCAGACGGCCTAAAGTTTCAGCCGTCCCTTCCACCGGCACCAGCGCGGGCAGGATTTCGGGCAGGGGGTGGCTGTATTGTAAAAATTCGTTTACACACACTTCGGGATGGTGCAGCCGCAGCCCCGCCAATGTGGCACCGTAGCGGTGCCAGTAGTCCTGCCGCAAACGGCCTGCGGTTTGTTGGCTGAGATTGAGCCTGCTGGCCAGATAGGCCGTCATGCGGCGGTTAATCAATGCAAAAATGCCCGCATCGGCGTGGTGCAGGGTGTTGTCGAGATCAAACAGCCATACGGTTTGACAATTCATGGTATTTAAAATATTTTACAGACCTGCTGCATTATACGGATATTGGAAAATGAACAGACAACAGAAAATTTTAGCGGTTTTGGGCATTTGGCTTTGGGGAGTGCAGGCCTTCGCGCAAACCGAAGTGCGGCTGGCGGTGCACGGCTCGTTCAGCCTGCCTGAAGAAACCATTGCCAAGTTTGAGCGGGAAAACCGCGCCAAAGTGTCGGTTATCAAAGTGGGCAGCGGCAACGAGATGCTGAACAAGCTGATTTTGAGCCGTACCAAGCCGATTGCCGATGCGGTGTACGGGCTGGACAACGCCAATATTGCCAAAGCCGTGCAAAACGGCATCTTGGCCGAAAAACAGCCCGTTTCGGCGCCGGTAAACGTTTCCCTGCCGGGCGCGCTGGCGGTGGACTACGGTTATGTGGTGCTGAACTATGATAAAAAATGGTTCGGGCAAAACAAGCTGCCGCTGCCGCAGTCGCTGCAGGATTTGGCCAAACCTGCCTATAAAAATCTGCTGGTTACGCCCAATCCCGCAACTTCCAGCCCCGGCCTGTCGTTTCTGATGGCCAACATCGGCGGACTGGGCGAAGAGGCTGCCTTTAAATGGTGGGGTGAAATGCGCCGAAACGGCGTGAAAGTGGCAAAAAGCTGGAGCGATGCCTACAACACCGATTTCACCCGCAACGGCGGTTCGCGCCCGCTGATTGTGAGCTACGCCGCCAGCCCCGCTGCCGAAGTGCATTACGGTAAAGGCAAATACACCGAGCCGCCCACCGGCAACCTGTTTCTCAAAGGCGGCGTGTTCCGCCAGGTGGAGGGTGCAGCGGTGCTCAAAGGCGCAAAACAGCCCGCGCTGGCGGTGAAGCTGGTGTCTTACCTGCAAAGTGCCGATGTGCAGCAGGCTCTGCCGACCGAAATGTGGGTGTATCCGGCGGTGAAAGGCACGCCGCTGCCGAAAGTGTTCGAATTTGCCCAAACTCCGCCCAAGCATGATGCGCCGGCTGCCAAAGAAATGGCGCAAAAGCAGAAACAATGGGTGGGCCGCTGGACGAGGGTGGTGTTGAAATAAGCATAGCGAACCCGCTTTATTTCCGTTGTGCGGGCCGTGTCTCGGCTGGAAGGAAAGGGTTTGGTAAGCCGCTGACGCGGTAACACAGCAGGGTTCTTACTGTCTTGTCTGCGGTTTACCGCCTTGCGCTGAAAAGCGGGGCGGGTTTGCCGGACTCGATAAAAAGGCCGTCTGAAAACTTTTTCAGACGGCCTTATGATATTTCAACCTGTTTGCAGGCGGGAAATCAGCCTGTGAACTTCTTAAACACCAAAGTGCCGTTGGTACCGCCGAATCCGAACGAGTTGGAAACCGCTACATCGATTTTCATATCGCGGGCTTCGTTGGCGCAGTAATCCAAATCGCAGCCGGCTTCGATATCCTGTTCGAAAATGTTGATGGTGGGCGGCGATTTTTGGTGGTGCACGGCCAACACGCTGTACACGGCCTCTACGCCGCCGGCCGCGCCGAGCAGGTGGCCGGTCATGGATTTGGTGGAATTGACCACCACTTTGTAGGCATGGTCGCCCAAAGCCAGTTTCAGAGCGTTGGTTTCGTTGGCATCGCCCAACGGGGTGGAAGTGCCGTGCGCGTTGACATAATCCACATCATCGGGGTTCAGGCCGGCATCTTTAAGGGCGCGGGTAACGGCGATGGCGGGGCCTTCGACATTGGGTGCGGTGATGTGGTAGGCATCGGAACTCATGCCGAAGCCGACAATTTCGGCATAGATTCTGGCACCGCGTTTTTTGGCGTGTTCCAATTCTTCCAACACCAAAATGCCGGCACCTTCGCCGATAACGAAGCCGTCGCGGCCTTTGTCCCACGGGCGGGAGGCGGTGGCCGGATCATCGTTGCGGGTGGAGAGCGCCTTCATGGCGGCAAATCCGCCCACGCCCAAAGAGCAGATGGCTCCTTCGGCACCGCCGGCAATCATCACATCGGCATCGCCGTATTTGATCAGGCGGGCGGAGTCGCCGATGGAGTGCGCGCCGGTCGTGCAGGCGGAGACCATGCCGTAGCTGGGGCCGCGGTAGCCTTTGAGTATGGTAATGTGGCCGGCAATCAGGTTAATCAGCGAGCCGGGGATAAAAAACGGGTTGATTTTGCGCGCGCCGCTTTCCTGCAATACGGCACCGGTGGCTTCGATGCTGGGCAGACCGCCGATGCCGGAGCCGATATTGACGCCTATGCGGTCTTTATCCAAACCTTCGGTTTCGTCCAGCCCGGAGTCGGCAACGGCCTGCAGAGCGGCGGCGATGCCGTAATGGATAAAGGCATCCATGCGGCGGGCTTCTTTGGGGCTGATGTAGGCATTGATGTCGAAATCTTTGACTTCTCCTGCAACTTGGCTGCTGATGTCGGAGGCATCGAAGCGGGTGATGGTGCCGATGCCGCTGTTGCCGGCCAAAAGGTTGCTCCAAGCGGAGGCGGTATCGTTGCCGACGGGCGATACCTGCCCCAAACCTGTGATAACGACTCTTCGCTGACTCATAATGTTCTCGCTGTTCCGGTTGGGCGGCCTGCGGCACGGTGGCGGGCAGGCCGTCTGAAATTTCGTTGTGGAGGGTTTGCAGGCCAAAAAGCCTCTGTCGGCAGGAAAACCCGCAGCAGAGGCTGATTCGGTATGGTTTAAGGCACTGCGCGTTTAGGCGGAGTGTGATTGGATATAGTCGATAGCCAGTTGCACGGTGGTGATTTTTTCGGCTTCTTCATCGGGGATTTCGCAGCCGAAAGCTTCTTCCAGTGCCATAACCAGCTCAACGGTGTCGAGTGAGTCGGCACCCAAGTCGTCTTGGAAAGAAGACTCGTTTTTCACTTCGGCTTCGTTTACACCCAGTTGTTCGGCAACAATTTTTTTAACTTGTTGTTCAATGTTTGACATATCGGTCGGTCCTTAAATGCCTTATGGGGAAAGGCGGGTTTGAAAATAAACTCGGTCGGATTGTACCGAATCTTTTTAGAGTTTTCTATCGAAAAATGCACAAAAAGCAGGCCGCCGAAGCGGCGCAGGGTTAGGCGGCATATTAGCATAGGCTGCTTTTTAACCACAATAGCCTTTTTATTTTGTTTTATTTTCAATTTGTTAATTGTTTTTTTGAGCTTTGGGCGGGCGTTGCGGGCATTGTTGGGTTAAGGGCGGTGATGGCGGGGCGGTATGTTCAGACGGCCTTTGCGCCGGGGCTCTGCCGAGGGTTTCGTTGAGAAATTGCAGGATGCAGGCAAATTCGGCGGCTGTCGCTTCTTGGGTGGTGTTGCCGGTGTGGCCGCCGTTGGCGGGGGCGTAGAGCCAGGTGCGGGGGCTGCTGCGGCGCAGTTTGCCGTAAAACTTGAGCGCGTGGGCGGGGTGGACGCGGTCATCACTCAGGCTGGTGGTAATCAGGGCGGGGGGGTAGGTTCGGCCGTCTGAAAGCCGGTGGTAGGGCGAAAGGGCGGCAAGGGCGGCTGCGGATTGGGGGTGTTCGGGGTGGCCGTATTCTTCAATCCAGCTTGCGCCTGCCGAAAGATAGGGGTAGCGCAGCATATCGGTGAGCGGCATTTCGCACACCAGTGCGCCGATTGTTTGCGGTTCGCGCACGAAGGCCGATGCGGTAACCAGGCCGCCATTGCTGCCGCCTTGTATGGCGGTGTGTGCGGGGCTGCTCAGGCCGCGCGTGTGCAGGTCGCGGACAACGGCAAGCAGATCGTCTGTGCTTTTGTGTTTGTGTATGCCTTGCGCGGCGCGGTGCCAGCGCGGGCCGAACTCGCCGCCGCCGCGCACGTTGGCCAGCACAAACGATTTGCCCGGTTCGAGCCAGTATTTGCCGATGCTGCCCATGTAGTGCGGCAGCTCGGGCACGGCAAAGCCGCCGTAAACATAAACCAGCGCGGGGGTGTCGGGGGTGTGGTTTTTGCCGACATGGTAATAAGGTATGCGGGTGCTGTCGGCAGATTCGGCATAAAACTGCTGCACTTTGATGCCTTCGGTGTCGAACTGAGGCGGCTGGCGGCGGATAACCGAAAGTTCCATCACGTTGAGATCGAGGGCAAACAGGGTCAGCGGGGTGGTGAAATCGCCGGCGGCGATATACAGTACATCGCCGCCCCAGGGTTGGTCGGTCAGTTCGAGCGCGCCCTGCGGCAGCGCGGGCAGGGTTTCCTCATGCCAGCGGCCGTCTGAAAACCGCCATGCTTTCAGACGGCCGGAAACGTTGTCGAGCAGGGTGGCGGCAACGAAGCGTTTGGTGGTTTCCACGCTTTCGAGTGCCTGCGTTTCGTTGGGGGCAAACAGCAGGTGAGCCGTGCCGGTTTTGCCTTTGTTGAGTTTGACGGCCACAAGGCTGCCGGCGGGATAGCTTTGGTTGGCGCGCTGCCACGGGCTGTGCAGGTGCAGCAGCAGGTGGCCGGCGAGATAGCCGGAAATTTCGCAGTCTTCGGGCAGGTTGAGGGGCAGGGTTTTGCCGCCGGGCAGCACTTGCAGATAGGTTTTGGTGTAGAAACCGTGTGCGGCCTCGATTAAATCCAGCGGCGCGCCCTGCGCATCGAGATAACGCCAGGCATTGACCATCAGGCCGTCTGAACCGATTCGGTAAACGGATGCGGCTTCTTCAAAACTCTGGCCGCGCTCCACCAGCCACACTTCGCGCGGGTAGCCTGCGGCGGTGGTTTGCTGCGGATGCCAGGCGGGGCAGACCCACACGCTGTTGAAATCGCGCCAGGCAATGTGGTTTTTGCCGGCGGGAAAATGAAAACCGCCCTCTACCAGTTTTTGTGCGGCGAGGTCGAATTCGAGCGTGTAGGCCGCATCGCCGCCCGCGCGGCTGAGGCTGATTAACACGCGCTCGGGCTGTTCGACATAATGCGACACCCCATCGAGATAAACGTCATCGCCCAGCACGTTGTCGAAATCGGCCGCCGAAAACAGCGTTTTCCATTCGGGGCAGCCCGAACGGTAGGAAGCCGCACTGCACACCCGGTACACGCCTTTCGGGTGTTCGCTGCTTTGGTGGAAATGATACATACGCGCGCGGTGTTCTTGGCAAAACGCAATCTGGCGCGGGTTTTGCAACTCTTTTACCATTTCGGCAACGGTTTGCCCGAACGCTGCCGATGAGGCAAAGCGCGCCTGCGTTTCGGCGTGGGCTTCGGCGGCGAAACGCAGGGTTTCGGGGCTGTGCAGGTTTTCTAAAAAAGCATAGGGGTCGCGGGGAGTTTGGTTCACGGTAGAGGCCGTCTGAAAAGTGAAAATCAAGGCGGGATTATAGCCAATCTGCTGAAAATAAGTATGGGGCGGAGGGCAATGCAGGCCGCATCTTCTCTAAAAAATAAGTCATCGCAGCGCCGGTCTTGCCGCACGATGGGGGAAGTGATCCGCTGTATTCCGGCAACGGGAAAGCCCCGGCAGGGCAGAAATAAACTCTGCCGCTGCGTTGGCGGCCGGCAAAACCGTTCTCGGGGTGCAGGCGCAACACCGTATCGGAAACTGCCCGGCAACCGAAATGGCATCATTCGCGATGCCGGCTCTGTTTGCGTACTGCCTTGAACGGCATCGTGCCGTACGGAACCGGTGCTGCTGCCGTTCAAGCGGCCGGCAAAACCGTTCTCGGGGTGCAGGCGCGACGGTGCCGTGATTATTTTAATGGGGCGGGTTATGCGCCGCCCCTTGTGCAGGCGGCGACGCGTTCAGACGGCCGCAGAAACTGCTTGCTCCCATCGGGCGGGCAGCCCTGTAGCGCAGAGGGCTGCGGCTGCGGCATTTATGCACTGTGCCGGTGTCGGAAAAGCAGGCGTTGCGCTGCCGGCAATATGGCAGAACACGGCCGCTGCCCGGCGCCGCCGCAGAAAAGCCGCGCCGCAGCGGTTGAACCGCCGTTGCCGATGGCGGTAGAATCTGCCTGCCGCTTCCCGCTTCAGTAGGGCTTTGCGCCCCGCCTGCGGCTGTAATATTCTGAAAAAGTTGAAAAAATGAAAAATATCGAAACCAAACGGCAGCAGGCTCAAGCCATGCTCGACAATGCCGATTTATTGTTTGACGAACAAGCCTGCCGTAGCGCGCTGGTGCGCCTGGCCGGCGAAATCACTGCCGATTTGGGCAGCAGATACCCGTTTGTTCTGCCGGTGATGGGCGGTGCGGTGGTGTTTACCGGCCAGCTGCTGCCGCTGTTGGACTTTCCGCTCGATTTTGATTATGTGCATGTTTCGCGCTACGGCGACAAGCTCGAGGGCGGCAGCTTCAACTGGCTGCGCGCGCCGCAGGAGGGCGTGGCCGGCCGCCATGTGCTGGTGTTGGACGATATTCTCGATGAAGGCCACACAATGGCGGCCATCAAACGGCAGGTGCTCGATTTGGGCGCGGCTTCCTGCGCCACGGCGGTGTTTGCCGATAAAAACACCGGCAAAGAAAAGCCTGTGCGTGCCGATTATGTGGGCATCAGCGTGCCCGACCGCTATGTGTTCGGCTACGGCATGGATGCCGCCGGCGCATGGCGCAACCTCGGCGCGGTATATGCTCTGCGCGGTTAGCGGCGGGTTTTTCAGACGGCCTGAGCGGCAAATATTCTGTGCAGGCTGTCTGAAAAAAACTATGCCGTGCCGGCAGGCCGAACCGGGGTTGCGCCGGCCGTCTGAAACACGGTTTGCCGCATTGCCGCGCTTTGCGGCTTAATTGGTTGAAAATGAACCCGATCCACCACTGAGATACACCATGATAGGCTTATTAATCATCACGCACGAAGCCATAGGCGAGGCTTACCGCAGCCTGGCGCAGCATTTCTTTTTCGGCGACACGCCGCAGAATATCCGCATTCTCGGCGTGGGCTCCCACGAAGACCACGACAGCATCATCTCCCGCGCCGCCGCTATGGCGGCCGAGCTGGACTACGGCTCGGGCGTGCTGATTCTGACCGACATTTTCGGCGCCACCCCCTGCAACGCCGCCCGCCGGTTGGTGGAAAGCGGCAAAACCGCCATGCTCACCGGCCTGAATGCGCCGATGATGGTGAAAGCTGCCAACTATGCCCCCGCCGCCGGCAATTTGGCCGATTTTACCCGAATGGTCAAAGAAGCCGCCATTAACGGCATTATCGACATCACCAGCCGGCCCGAAGGATGCTTTGCATGATGAAACAATCCATTGAGATTATCAACAAACTCGGCCTGCACGCGCGCGCATCGAGCAAATTCACCCAAACCGCCGCGCAGTTTCAAAGCGAGGTGTGGGTCAGCCGCGAAGGCCGGCGCGTAAACGGCAAAAGCATCATGGGGCTGATGATGCTGGCCGCCGCTCAAGGAACGGTTATCGAGCTGGAAACAGACGGTGCCGATGAAGCGGCAGCCATGCAGGCGCTTACCGCGCTGATTAACGATTATTTCGGCGAGGGCGGATAATATGGCCATCGTATTGTACGGCGTGAGCGCAGGCAAAGGCATAGCCATCGGCCGCGCCCATCTGATTACGCGCGGTATGCACGAAGTGCCGCAATATGATCTGGAACCCGCCGGGATCGAAAGCGAAACGGCGCGATATGAAACGGCCGTGAAAGCCGCCCGCCGCGAGCTGGAGCAGCTGCGCAGCGCACTGCCCGAAAACGCCCCCACCGAGCTTGGCGCGTTTATTTCGCTGCACCTGATGCTGCTCACCGATGTTACCCTGTCGCGCGAGCCTGTCGATATTATCGAAGAGCAGCACATCAATGCAGAGTGGGCGCTGAAGCTGCAAACCGACAAGCTCTCCGCCCAGTTTGACGAAATCGATGATGCCTATCTGCGCGAGCGCAAGCAGGATATGCTCCAAGTGGCCGGGCGCATCCACAACCGGCTGGCCGGCCAGGGCAACGAGCTCAACCTCGAGGGCAGCCTGCTTGGAGACACCGTGTTGGTGGCCAACGATATTTCGCCCGCCGACACCGTGTATTTCAAAGAAGAGCGGGTGGCTGCTTTCGTTACCGATATCGGCGGCCCCACCAGCCACACCGCCATTCTCGGCCGCAGCCTCAACATTCCCTCGGTTATCGGCCTGCACAACGCCCGCAAGCTGATCAGCGAAAACGAATGGGTGATTGTAGACGGCATCAACGGCATCTTAATCATCAACCCCGATGAGCCGGTGTTGAAAGAATACCGTGCCCGCGCCCGCGAATACCGCGCCCGCACCCGCGAGCTCAACAAAATCAAAAAAACCGCCGCCACTACGCAGGACGGCATCAATATCGAACTGCTTGCCAATATCGAATCGCTCGAAGACATCACACGCTTGAACGAAACCGGGGCAGACGGCGTGGGCTTGTTCCGCAGCGAATTTCTCTATCTCAACCGCGACACCATGCCCTCTGAAGACGAGCAATACGCCGTGTATGCCCGGTTTGTCAAAAAACTCAAAGGCAAAAGCCTCACCATACGCACCGTGGATTTGGGGGTGGACAAAAACCCGCGCTGGTTTGGCCAAAACACCACCCCCAACGGCAGCCTCAACCCTGCCCTGGGGCTGACCGGCATCCGTCTGTGCCTGGCCGAGCCGGTGATGTTCCGCACGCAGATGCGCGCTATTTTGCGTGCCGCCGCCCACGGGCCGGTGAAAATGATGTGGCCGATGATTACCGACACCGCCGAGCTGAAGCAGTGCCTGCTGCATCTGGAAACCGCCAAACGGCAGCTTGCCGAGCGCGAAGAGTCCTTCGGCGGCATATCGACCGGCTGCATGATAGAAATCCCCGCCGCCGCACTCACCGTGGCCGGCCTGCTCAAACACGTTGATTTCATTTCTATCGGCACCAACGATTTAATCCAATACACCCTGTCGGTGGATCGCGGCGACGATGCCGTGAGCTATCTCTACCAGCCCGGGCATCCCGCCGTGCTCAAGCTGGTGCAGCACGTTATCCGCACCGCCAACCGCATGGGCAAAACCGTGTCGGTGTGCGGCGAGATGGCCGGCGACACCCACTATACCCGCCTTTTGCTCGGCATGGGGCTGCGGCGGTTTTCGATGAACCCCAACAACCTGCTGGCGGTGAAAAATATCGTGCTGCACAGCAACACGCTGGCGCTCGAAAACGAAACCGCCCGCCTGATGCGCCAGGAAGATCCTGAAAAATTGGAAAAACTGCTTAAAGCCATGAACGCGCAAGAAGAGGCCGTCTGAAAGCGTTCAGACGGCCTTTGTTAATCCTCGCTGCCTTTGGTGATGCCCACGGCTTTGTGGGTATGATGAAGTCGGTGGTGTTTGGGCTTGCAGGCCATATCGTGCCGTGCTTGCCGGGTTTGCCCCGCTTGTTTTTCCCGCGCAGCGCAACAGATATTTTTGCAGAATGGTTCAAGGCCGTCTGAAACGTTTCAGACGGCCTTTGTTAATCTCCGCCCCTTTGGCGATGCCCACGGCTTTGTGGGTGTGATGAAGTCGGTGGTGTTTGAGCTTGCAGGCCATATCGTGCCGTGCTTGCCGGGTTTGCCCCGCTTGTTTTTCCCGCGCAGCGAAACAGATATTTTTGCAGAATGCTTCAAGGCCGTCTGAAATGTTTCAGACGGCCTTGAACCATGCCGGGCGTATCGTGGTAAACCTGCTTTATTTTCTGTTGCGGATTTCCGTTACGGCCAAGCCCGCAGTGTGCCGGCGGCCTGCTTTGTGCCGCGCGGCTGCAATAAATTGCCGCTAATGGGCATCTTGGCTCAAATCCACCTGTTCCAGCGGAACTTTGCGCGTTTTGTAGCGCAGTTTGTGGTAGAAATAAAAACTGAAAAATACCGGCAGCCCCATATAGGTGATAATCAGGCGGTCCCAGTCGAAGTTGCCGTTGAGCACCAGCTCGGTGTCTTGGCCGATAATCACCAGCACACACAAGGCCAGAGCCAGCAGCGAGCCGAAGGGGAACCATTTGGCGCGGTATGCGAGCGCGTTCAAATCTTTGCCCTGCGCGACGTAGGCACGGCGGAAACGGTAGTGGCTCACGGCAATGCCCAGCCAGGCGATAAAGCCGGTCAAACCCGAAGCGGCCAGAATGTATTGGTAAACATTGTCGCTCACCAATTGCAGCGCAAACACCAAGAGCACAACGATGCCGGTGGCCAGCAGCGACATCACCGGTACGCCCGATGCGTTGGTGCGGGCAAAAATTCTGTAGGCCAGGCCGTCTTTGCCCATGGCGTAGAGCATGCGGGTGGAGGCATACATGCCGGAGTTGCCCGCCGATAAAATCGAGGTGAGAATCACGGCGTTCATTACGGCGGCGGCAAAGGCCAGCCCTGCGCGTTCAAATACCAGGGTAAACGGCGATTTGGCGATTTCGTTTACATCGGCACCCAAAAGCTGCGGGCTGGTGTAGGGAATCAGCAGGCCGATAACCAAAATGGCGAGAATGTAGAAAATCAGAATGCGCCAGAAAACCTGTTTCACGGCTTTGGGAATGCTTTTTTCGGGGTTTTCCGACTCGCCGGCGGTGATGCCGATAAGTTCGGTACCCTGAAACGAGAAGCCGGCAATCAGAAACACGCCCAGCATGGTGAGAAACCTGCCGCCGGTGCCGTCGCCCAAAAACGGTGCATCGCCCATCGTCATGTTGCCCAGCCCCACATATTGCCCGCCGAGTATGCCGAAAATGGTGAGTACGCCCACGCCGAGAAACACCATCACGGTAATCACTTTAATCAGCGCAAACCAATATTCCGATTCGCCGTAAGCCCGCACCGATAATGTGTTGAGTAGGAAAATCATTAAGAAAAACAAAAGGCTCCATGCCCACGGTGCCATAAACCGCATCGGCTCCCAATAGGTGATGACCACCGCCGCAATTACCACGTCGGCCGCAACCGTAATCACCCAGTTGAACCAGTAGTTCCAGCCCAGCGCGAAACCCAGCGATGGATCGACAAAGCGCGAGGCGTAGGTGCTGAAAGAGCCGGAAGTGGGCAGATAAGTCGCCATTTCGCCCAAAGAGGTCATTAAAAAATACACCATCAGACCGATGGCGGCATAGGCTGCCAGCGCGCCGCCCGGCCCGGCCGCGTTGATGGCGGTGCCGCTGGCCATAAACAGGCCGGTGCCGATGGAGCCGCCGATGGCAATCATGGATAAGTGCCGCGTTTTCAGACGGCGTTTAACCTGCGTGTTGTGTTGTATATCAGACATAATAATCCAGGCGGCACACAGCCGTAACGATAAAAAAATCAAGGCGTGAATGATAACCGAAAAAGTGTGCGCCAGGGCAACCGCAACAGCCGGTGCCGTAATTTTGCGCACATTTGCGCATACACTATGCCGCAGCGCCGGCCGCGGCCGTCTGAAAGTCGGGCATAAGGCCGTCTGAAACATTCAGACGGCCTCTCTTCCGTAAACACAGCGGGAATGATAGACTGCCGATTTCATATTATTTGAAGGCATATACTTTTATGGAAGATGCGCAGCAGAGCAGCAATACCGATGCGCTTCGTGTATGTGCCGTTTCCACAGGCAGGCCGAGAAACCATGCGGCCTGTCTGTTTGTGTTTTTAAAATAAGGATTTGAACCGTTATGGATTTGAGCTGGCTGGCCGAGCCGCAAACGTGGATAGGGTTTGCAACACTGCTGATACTCGAAGTGGTGCTGGGGGTGGACAACCTGGTGTTTGTGGCGATTCTGGCCAACAAAGTCAAGCCCGCCCTGCGCGACAAAGCCCGCATCACCGGCTTGGTGCTGGCGGTGATGATGCGGTTGGTGATGCTCGGTTTTATGGCGCACATCATCACGCTCACGCAACCGTTTTTAGAGTGGGGCAGCCTTTCGGTGTCGGGTAAAGACCTCATCATGTTTGCCGGCGGCCTGTTTCTGCTCTACAAGGCCACCACCGAGCTGCACGAGCGGCTTGAAGGGCACAACCAGATTACCGTTGCCGACAACCACAAGAAACACGCGCCGTTTTGGGGCGTGGTGGCGCAGATTCTGATATTGGATGCTGTGTTTTCCATCGATTCGGTGATTACCGCCGTAGCCATGGTCGAGCATATCATCGTGGCGATGGCCGCCGTGGTGGTGGCGATGACGATGATGATTCTGGCCAGCAAGCCGCTTACCGCGTTTGTAGACAAACACCCCACTGTGGTGATGCTGTGTTTGGGTTTTCTGCTGATGATAGGCTTCAGCCTGATTGCCGAGGCCTTCCACTTCCATATCCCCAAAGGCTATCTCTATGCCGCCATCGGTTTTTCGATTCTGATTGAAATATTCAACCAGGTTTCGCAGAAAAACGTGCGCAAAAACGACTACATCAGCCGCTCGTGGCGGCAGCGCACGGCAGAAAACGTGTTGGGCATGATGGGTATACGCGAAAGCGTATTGGCCACCGCAGGCGGCAGTGTTGGCGAAGAACGCTTTGAAGAAAACGAAAAATCCATGATACGCAGCGTATTGATGCTGGCCGAACGCCCGATACCCGGCGTGATGATTCCGCGCAGCGACATCGAGCGGCTCGATATTTCGCAAAGCCGGCAAGAGCAATACGTCCAACTGCAAAACACCCCCTACAGCCGCCTGCTGGTGGTGGGCAAAGCGGGCGTGGACGAGCCGCTGGGCTACATCAATAAAAAAGATCTGCTCAGCCAGCTGTTAGAGCACGGAGAAATGAATGTTCAGACGGCCTTGCGGCAGCCTTTGGTGCTGCCCGACAGCACCAGCGCGCTCAACGCTATCGAGCTCTTCCGCAAAAACAGTGCCGATTATGCTTTGGTGGTGGACGAATTCGGTGCCGTTCTCGGCATGCTGACCATGAAAGATTTGATGGAAACCATTGCCGGAGAATTTCCCGAAGCATTCGAGCGCGAAGAAGAGCCGATGCTGCAGGCTCACCCCGATGAAAGTTTAACGGTGGACGGCGCGCTCGAATATGTGGAGTTAGCCCCCCAGCTCAACCTGCCGCAGCCTGAAGAAGACGCCGGCTACCACACCGTTGCCGGGCTGATTATGGAAGAGCTGCAAAGCATTCCCGGCATAGGCGACCATATCGATTTTCACGGCTGGCGGTTTGAAGTAACCGAAAAAGAAGGCCGGCGCATCGAGCGGGTGAAAATTACCAGGCTGCCGGAAGAATAACCCGAATAAAATCTTGCAGAAACCGTTGCTTATTCCTTTTTTACACTTATAGGTAGGGAAACTGCAGGCGGGCAGGGCAGAAATGCAGGCGGCATTGCTTGTCCCCTTTTCTTTTTTACATTTGTGGGGAAGCAGCCGGCAGAGTGAAGGGTGCTGCTGCCTTGTTTCCGTTAAATTCAACCCGCCATATCAAAAAGCCCGATGTTCTCAGCAAACATCGGGCTTTTGCCTGCTGCCGCACCGAACCGGCCGGGGCCTTGGCAAAATTCATTCAGGCCGTCTGAACGATTCGACTATCGCCATTTTCGCGCAGGAGGGAATCCGGCCGTTTTTTATAAATTATTGAAATAAAACACCCGATGGGTTTCAGCCCCGTTATCCCCGCCTGCGCGGGAATGGCGGGGCTTAAGTATTTCAGACGGCATCAGGGGTATTTCTGCAAGGGGCTGCGGCTATAAAAACACGCCCGTAACCGAACGCACCAGCGTGATAATGCCGGCCACAAACGGCATCATGATTTTGCCCAGCAGCCCGCTCATCAGCAGAATCAGAATAATCCAAGTGCCGTAAGGCTCGATTTTGCGAAACTGCATCGAAGCGCGCGCGGGCAGAAAGCTGTCGATGAAGCGGCCGCCGTCAAGCGGCAGCACCGGCAGCATATTGAGCACAAACAGCACAGCGTTAATCAGCACGCCGTATTTGGCCATTTCGCCCAGCGGATATTGAAACGATTCGGGCACATAGGCCGCCAGCGCAAACGCCAGCCCCCAGCCGAATGCCATCGCCAGATTGGATAACGGCCCGGCCACCGCCACCATGCGCAGTCCCATGCGCATATCGCGGAAATTGCGCGGCACAATCGGCACGGGCTTGGCCCAGCCGAATAAAAACGGCGTAAACAGAAACATCAGTATCGGCACCAGAACCGTGCCGACCGGGTCGATATGCGCCAGCGGGTTGAGCGTTAGCCTGCCGAGCTGCTCGGCCGTGCGGTCGCCCCAATAGCGTGCGGCATAACCGTGGGCGGCCTCGTGCACGGTTATCGCCAGCAACACCGGCATCAATGCCAGCAGAAAAACACCTAAATTAAAGCTTTGAAACATGGTTTTCCTTTTGAAGTGAAATCGAGGTTGCGGCCGTCTGAAAACGGCCGCGCCGTGATGAAGCCGTTGCGGGTTTTCAGACGGCCTCTACGGTGGTTTGCACGCCCTTGCCGCTGTCGATAAACACGGCCTGATTGTTGTTGAGCGGATAAAGGGGTAGAAACGCATATTTCTGCCGGATTAAAGCGGTAACCTCGGCAAACGGGTATTCGCCGTCGTGTGGCAGCGGGCAGATGCCGATGATGCCCAAGCCTGTGTCGCCGACTGACGCAGCAGCGGCGGCATCGTCCATTTCGCGCACATAAGCGAGGTTTTCCGCCAATATCATGCTGCCGGCCGATTCGCCGATATAGGGTTTGTTCTCGGCGATTTGCTGTCGGATAACGCTATCGGCCTGTTTGAGCCGAAGTTGCTCCAGCAGGTAAAAGGTGTTGCCGCCGGAAACGTAAATATAGTGGCAGCGGCGCAGTTTTTCAGCCAGTTGCTCCGCATTTAAAACGGCGGCATCGGTTTCTTCGATATTAACGCCCAATGCCCGCCAAGCCGCGCGGGCTTCGTCCACATAAAAATCCACCTCTTCGCCCCGTGCGGCGGTGGGGATGAACGCCACGGTTTTGTCCTGCATATTTTCGTTCAGACAGGCGGGCAGCAGGGAGGCGGTTTCGGCGAAATAAGAGGTAAGGAAGAGTTTCATGGGTAGGGCTTTCTCGGGGGCTTTAACAAAAGGGTCTTGCGCTTGTGCGTGGCCGCCGTTTTTCAGACGGCCTACAAGCCAAACAGGCTTTTATCGCCCTTGCCTTCGCGCACCAGCTCTATGCCGTTGGTCATATCGATAACGGTGGTCGGCTCGGTGCCGCACCAGCCGCCGTCAATCACCAAATCAACGCTGTGCTCCAAGCGGTCACGGATTTCGTAAGGATCGGTTAAGGGTTCGCTGTCTTCGGGCAGCATCAGGGTGCAGCTTAACAGCGGCTCGCCCAATTCGGCCAGCAGGGCGAGCGCGGTTTTATTGTCGGGCACGCGCAGGCCGATGGTTTTGCGCTTTGGGTGCAGGGTGCGGTTGGGCACTTCTTTGGTGGCCTGCAAAATAAAGGTGTAGCTGCCCGGGGTGGCGGCCTTGAGCCGGCGGAACTGGCCGTTATCCACTTTGGCATAAGTGCCCAAATCCCCCAAATCGGCGCACATCAGCGTGAGATGGTGTTTCTGGTCGATTTGGCGGATGCGCAAAATGCGCTCCATCGCTTCTTTGTCGCCCAAGTGGCAGCCGAGCGCATAGCAGGAATCGGTGGGGTAAACCGCCACGCCGCCTTTTCTGATGATGTCGGCGGCTTGTTTGATCAGGCGCTCTTGAGGATTGTCGGGGTGGATGGCGAAAAATTGTGCCACGTTGTGTTCCTTGCCGGTTGGTGATGGGGCAGAATTGTAACCGAAAATGCGCCCGTGCAAGCGGTATGGCCAATCCGCCTGAATATCATATCGCGGATTAATTTAACTTCCGCCACGGTGTTGTGCCTTGCTGCATTGCCCGCATGGTCAGCGGCTTGATGCTCGGTATCGAAGCCATGGAATCCGCTGCCACAGCGCGCTTCGCGGTATGGCGTGCGGCATCGGCTCCCTGCCCGGTGTTTCGGATCGGGTATATGGGGTTAAACGGCCGCCCCTGCAACCGCAAAGGCCGTCTGAATATTTTTTCAGACGGCCTTTGCGGCTTGATGCCGGAAAATCAGCGTTTGCGCGGCATGCAGCCTTTATAAACGATTTCCTGAGAGGGCGAGGTAATCATAACGGATTGCCGGCGGTGGTTGTTGAGCGTCATATGTTCTGCGCCCAGCGAAAAGCTTTTTTCATCGCCGAAAGTGGTGGTAACATCGTCAGAGCGGTAAAGATTGATCGGCATACGGCGGGTTTTGCCGTTGATATGGGCAGAGGCGTAAACCGGCAGCTTTTGCTTGTTGAAACCGTAGGTTACTTTCACTTTTTTGCCCTGTTGGCAAACATACTGCACCACGGTTTTTTTCACCACAGGCCCGGGCATCTCTTCGGCATAGGCCGCTCCCGACAGTGCAGCAGCCGGCAGCAATAATAGGGTTGTCCATAAATTTTTCATATTTATGCCTTTCTTTTTCAAAGTAGAATATCAAATATGATGGCTATGATGGCGGAGCCGCCCGCTATTTGCTAAAACCCTCCTGCCCGAAGTTGCGCACCCGCCCGTAGATGCCGCCGCGCGTGCCGCATCAGGCTTAATGCTGCCCGTAGACGCTGTAGTCATAGCCAGTACAGAAGGTATCTTCTGTTTTAGTTTTTATATCCGCATAACTGCACTTGTTATAGCCATGCTTAGTCTCACAAGCCCGCACGGATTTGACAATGGCTTGATAGCCGTCTTGATCCAGGCCGACAAAAATGTCAGAAGGTGATTTGGGCCCGCCATCAGCGTAGGCGATCATGGCGCAGGTATTAGCAAACGTAGCAACGATTTGGCAATTGTTGGATTTGCAGCCGCTTAATGCCTTTTCTACGGCTCTTTTTTCAGAGTAGTACCCCCTGAAATACGTCTGTTTGCAAAATCATAAGCTACAGCCATGTAAAAAGGCGTTCTGCGCAATTCGGCGATTTCTTTTTGTATCTTGCGTTCGCGCGCTTCCCATGCTCTGCGTTGGGCTGCTGCGTTTTCTTGCCGGCGGCAGCCATGACCGTAGATATCTTTGCATCTGCGCAGATTGTCTGATTGAATGGCTCCTTGCATGTTTTGCTGCTGCTAAAACTGCTGCTGGGTTTGTGCCGGTGTAGGTTGAGCCCATGCGGCACTTGCCATGCCGAACAGTGCAGCCAATGCCAGGGGCTTCAAAAAAACTTTCATTGCCTTCTCCTGTTTCAAGTTGTGCGATTGGGGCGGTTTGCCCCGTGGTTGCCGTATTTTTGGTTCAGCGCGGTGCTGTTGTTACCGATGGGTCATAAACCGTTTGATATTATCTTGAACGGCGTTTTTTCAATTTGCCCTGAATCAAACGAATGCGGCGGCCGGAAACATTCCCATATCGGTCGGCATATGTCGGGCAAGGCCGGGCAGGCGCCCAAAATGCCGCCGCCGTAACCGCTCTGCCGGTGGAAATCGCTGCCGGCGCTGGAAAGAAAACCGTAGCGTTCGGCCGAGAGGGCATAGTTTAAGCGGTCGTTTTGACCGCTGCGGCCGCTGTGCACTTCGATGGCCGCGCCGCCCGATGCTTTGAATGCTTCAAACAGGTTGCGTTTGGCTGTTGCGGAAAAACCATAGCGCATGGGGTGGGCGATAACGGCCAGCCCGCCCGCACCGTTGATTGCGGCCACGGCAGCGGCCAAATCCGCCCATTCGTGCGGCACAGAAGCGGGTTTGCCGTCGCCCAGATATTTGCTGAAAGCCTGCTGTTGGTTGCGCACATGGCCTGTGTTAATCAGAAACTCGGCCACATGGGTGCGCGATACGGTTTCGGGGTTGGCGGCCAGAGCGAGCGCGCCTTCGTATGCGCCGCCGATGCCTTGCTTCTCGAGCTTGGCGGCAATGGCTTGCAAGCGTTTCAGACGGCCTTTGCGCACTTCGGCCAGCAGGTTTTGCAAATCTTCGTTGCCGTCATCAAAATCCAGCCCGACAATGTGCACGGTGCGCTTGCGCCAGGTAACGGAAATTTCCACGCCGTTAATCAGGCGGATGCCGCATTTTTGCGCTTCGGCGCGCGCTTCGGTCAGCCCGCCGGTGTGGTCGTGGTCAGTGAGCGCGAGCAGGGTGCAGCCGTTGGCGTGCGCCAGCCGTACCACTTCGGCGGGGCTTAAGCGGCCGTCTGAAACATTGGAATGGCAGTGCAGATCTATCATGGTTGCCTTTCAGACGGCCTTATCCCCGCCGCCCGCTTTTTCGGCAAGCTGCGCCTGCCATTGCTGCTGCTGCGCATCGTAGGCGGCTTTTTGGTGCCAATAAACCGTTTGGATGCACGCATCGCCGCAATCGCTGCCGCAGCATTCCCATGCTTCGGGGCGCACGGGCTCGGGCAGCAGGTTTTCAGGTTTCAGTTTGTTCGGGGTCATGGCCGTTTTCGATTTCTAACACCGCGCCGTTAAATTCAATCACTTCGCCGCCGCGTATTTTGGCGGTTTTGCGGGTTTCGGTTTTGCCGTTGCGCAACACCTGCCCGCCGGCAATCGCCGCTTTGGCTTGGCCGCCGCTATTGGTTAAGCCGGCCAGTTTGAGCAGGTCGCATAAGGCGATGTATTCGTGGTTTTCCAGATAGATAGTGGCGTGCATACTGATTCGGATAAATAAAAATACTATTCTACGTTAAAACAGCATATTGCCCCTAGTTTTGCTATATGCTATCGATTTTTGGTTTTTGATTTAAAATTACTAAAATTAATGAGATTGATAGTTGTGAAAGGAAAGCTGTTTAGGTATAGTTGCCCCATTGCTTCATCAGCAGGCAATAATATAACGGGAGCTTTATTTCGGGCGCAGGCTGCCGCCGGCCGCCGGAAGCAGGCTTTCCACACAAACACCCGGATACCGCACATCAGGATTTTGTTGTTTCGGCCGGTATCGGCGAAATCAACATTATATCAACTGCCAAACTTATCCAAAAGGAACAACCATGAGTAAATGCCCTGTAACCCATTTGACCCGCAGCAACGGCGCCCCTGTTTCCGACAATCAAAACAGTCTCACTGCAGGCCCGCGCGGTCCGTTGTTGGCTCAAGATTTGTGGCTCAATGAAAAATTGGCCGATTTTGCGCGTGAAGTTATCCCCGAGCGCCGTATGCATGCCAAAGGCAGCGGCGCATTCGGTACTTTCACCGTAACCAACGACATCACTAAATATACCCGTGCCGCCATTTTCAGCAAAGTGGGTAAAAAAACCGAAATGTTCGCCCGCTTCACCACGGTTGCCGGCGAGCGTGGCGCAGCCGATGCCGAGCGCGACATCCGCGGCTTTGCGTTGAAATTCTACACCGAAGAGGGCAACTGGGATATGGTGGGCAATAACACCCCAGTGTTTTTCCTGCGCGACCCCCGCAAGTTTCCCGATTTGAACAAAGCCGTTAAGCGTGATCCGCGCACCAATATGCGCAGTGCCACCAACAACTGGGATTTTTGGACACTGCTGCCCGAGGCTTTCCACCAAGTAACCATCGTGATGAGCGACCGCGGTATTCCGAAATCTTACCGCCATATGCACGGTTTTGGTTCGCATACCTACAGCTTCTGGAACGAAGCCGGCGAGCGTTTCTGGGTGAAATTCCACTTCCGCACCCAGCAAGGCATTGAAAACCTTTCTAACGAAGAGGCCGAAAAAATCATCGGCCAGGATCGTGAAAGCCATCAGAAAGATTTATACGAAGCCATCGAGCGCGGCGATTTTCCGAAATGGAAAATGTATGTGCAGATTATGCCCGAAGCCGATGCAGAAAAAGTGCCCTACCATCCGTTTGATTTGACTAAAGTATGGCCGAAGGGTGATTACCCGCTGATCGAAGTGGGTGAGTTCGAGCTGAACCGCAACCCCGAAAATTTCTTTGCCGATGTAGAGCAGTCTGCTTTCGCACCGAGCAACCTGGTTCCCGGTATCAGCGTATCGCCCGATAAAATGCTGCAGGCGCGCCTGTTTAACTATGCCGATGCACAACGCTACCGCTTGGGCGTGAACCGCAACCAGATTCCGGTAAACGCACCGCGCTGCCCCGTGCACAGCAATGCCCGCGACGGCTACGGACGAGTAGACGGCAACTACGGCAGCACCATTGCCTACGAACCCAACAGTTTCCAACAATGGCAGGAGCAGCCCCAATATGCCGAGCCGCCCCTGAAAATCAACGGCGATGCCGCCCATTGGAACTTCCGCGAAGACGATGCCGATTATTTCAGCCAGCCCCGCGCGCTGTTTAACCTGATGAGCAGCGAGCAGAAAGAAACGCTGTTTAAAAACACAGCCGCAGGCATGGGCGATGCGCCGGATTTCATCAAATACCGCCATATCCGCAACTGCGTGAAATGCGATCCTGCTTACGGTGAAGGCGTGGCCAAAGCCTTAGGCTTGACCGTGGCTGATGCCGAAGCCGCCCGCGCAAACGATCCTGCATTGGGTCAGCCGGGATTGCTGTAATGTGGTTGGAAATCGGCGAGTTGTTGGCTGAAACCGTTAGCCGTTACCGCAAACGTTAAGACAACAACCCGCGTTTAAATAGGCCGTCTGAAAATGTTTTCAGACGGCCTTAAATCTTTTTTATTGCCGCAGGGCTTGACCCGGTTGTTTGAATCCCGAAAACAGCAATATCTTGAATCCGTTTTATTGCCGGTATAAGCCAGCAGACAGTATAGACAGTACGGCTCGGGTTCTGTTGCCGCTTGGTTTGCTGAACAAATCGTTTTCTTTGAGCTAAGGGGCGGCAACCCGCATTTAACAACAGGCCGTCTGAAAATGTTTTTCAGACGGCCTTAAATCTTTGCTATTGCCGCAGGGCTTGCCCCTAGTGTTTGAATCCCAAAAAAACAGCCATATCTTGAATCTGCGTTATTTGGGTGTGAGGCCGTAAGCTGTAAGCAGTAAGTATAAGTATCGCAATCCCATTTTAAAATAATGATTGCGTTATGCAGTCTTGCACGCTGATATGGTTTGCGGCCGGCCGTCTGAAATTTATCGTGGGAATGGGCTGCAGCGTGGCGGGTTGGCTGCAGCAGTTTCCATTTAATCTGCCGTGCCGCAGGAGCAGGGGCGGGTTCGGTTACATCAGCACGATATCGTATTGTTCCTGCGTGTAGGCCGTTTCCACTGCCAGCGAAATCGGTTTGCCGATAAAGTCGATCAGCATCGCCAGCGATTGTGATTCTTCATCGAGAAACAGGTCGATAACGTTGGGCGCGGCGAGAATTCGGAATTCTTTGGCATCGTAGCGGCGGGCTTCGCGCACGATTTCGCGCTGGATTTCGTAGCACACGGTTTGCGGGGTTTTCAGACGGCCTCTGCCTTGGCATGAGGGGCAGGGTTCGCACAGAATGTGGCTGAGGTTTTCACGGGTGCGTTTGCGGGTCAGCTCTACCAGGCCGAGGCTGGTGAAGCCGTTGAGGGTAACGCGGGTGCGGTCGAAGCTTAGGGCTTTGGCTAACTCCTGCAATACGGCTTCGCGGTGGGTGTCGTGCGCCATATCGATGAAGTCGATGATGATGATGCCGCCGAGGTTGCGCAGACGCAGTTCGCGGGCGATAGTGTGGCAGGCTTCGAGATTGGTACGGAAGATGGTTTCATCGAAATTGCGGGTGCCCACGAAACCGCCGGTGTTCACATCGATGGTGGTCATGGCTTCGGTGGCTTCGATAATCAGATAGCTGCCGAAATTGAGATTGACGCGCGGCTGCAGGGCGCGGTTGATTTCCTGTTCGACATTGTGGCTTTCAAACAATGGCCGCTCGCCTTGAAACAGGCGGATTTTTCCGGCGGCGCCCGGCACATAAAGCTCGGCAAATTCCTGTATGCGCTGGTGGTTTTCTTTGGAATCGACCAGGATTTCCCGGGTGTTGTCGCTGAACATATCGCGCAACACGCGCAGGCTCAGGGGCAGATCCTGATAAAGCAGGGTTTCGGGAGGACGGGTTTTGGCCTGATGCCGGATGTTTTCCCACACTTTGGTGAGGTAGCCGATATCGGCCGAAAGCTCGGCATCGCTGGCATTTTCGGCACTGGTGCGGATAATGTAGCCCTGCCCGGTGCCGTGTTCCGGCAGCAGGCCGGCCAGGCGGCGGCGCAGGATGTTGCGCTCTTCTTCGTCTTCGATGCGTTGAGAAATGCCGATATGGTCTTCTTGCGGCAGATGCACCAAAAAACGCCCGGCCAGCGAAATCTGCGTGGAAAGGCGCGCGCCTTTGGTGTTGATGGGGTCTTTAATCACCTGCACCAGCACCGATTGGCCTTCAAACAGCATATGCTCGATACGCTGGGTTTCATCGGGGTTGCGGCGCTGTTCGAGCACATCGACAATATGCAGAAATGCCGCCCGCTCCAAGCCGATGTCGATAAACGCGCTCTGCATGCCGGGCAGTACGCGGCGGACCACGCCCAAATAGATGTTGCCCACCAGGCCGTGGCCGCTGTTGCGTTCGATATGCAGCTCGCAGATATTATTTTCTTCCAGCACCGCCACGCGCGTTTCCTGAGGAGTGATGTTGACCAGCACGGTTTCGGGCGGGCGTACCGTGTCTTTGGGCAGGGGGATACCGTTTAACATAAATAACCCTTTAAAATATAAAAATACTTTTGCAATCGGTTTTCGGGGGAAAGCCGATTGCAAAAGTGTTTTCAGGTTTTGGGTAAGGGTAAATGATACGCTAAAGGCATGGTTTAAGCAAAAAGCCACAGGCCGTCTGAACACAGTTTCAGACGGCCTGAAGTGCAATGGCTGCCGTTACAGGGTGCCGTAGGAGTGCAGCCCGCTGAGAAACATATTCACGCCCACGAATGCAAAGGCGGTGATAAACAGGCCGATAACCGCCCACCATGCCAGCACTTTGCCGCGCCAGCCCGCTACCAGCCGCATATGCAGCCACACGGCGTAGTTGAGCCACACGATAAACGCCCAGGTTTCTTTAGGATCCCAGCTCCAGTAACGCCCCCAGGCATCGGCGGCCCACAGCGCGCCGAGTATGGTGGCAATGGTGAAAAACAGAAAGCCGACAGCGATGGCTTTATACATCACTTCTTCGATGGTTTGCGAATCGGGCAGCCAGGATTTTTTGCCGGCGTTTTCATTGCGGAGGGCCATCAGTTCGGCAATGCCGAGCATGGCGGAAATGCAGAATGCGCCGTAGCCGATAAAGTTGGCAGGCACATGGATTTTCATCCACCACGATTGCAGCGCGGGAATCAGCGGCTGGATGGTGTGCGCTTCGCGCGACAGGCTGTACCACAACACAAACACCACCACGGCAGCCATAAACGAGAGTACGAAGCCGCCGAGTTTCTGCACGGCGAATCTGCTTTCGTAATAGAGATACATCAAAGCGGTAATCACCAAAAACAGAATAAACACTTCATAAAGGTTGGAAACGGGGATGTGGCCGGCATCGGGGCGCAGCAGGTAGCTTTCGTGCCAGCGCACCAGCAGGCCGATGAAGCCTGCCAGCGCAGAAACCCAGGTGAGCACGGTGCCGATACCCAACAGCGTGTTGGTGGCGGTTTGCCGCCGGTGTGCGGTAAATGCGCCGGCGATGTAGCAAAACAGAGCCAGAAACACGGTGGCACACTGCCACATTACTGCCGACTGGCTGCTGAGAAAATATTTCAGCAAAAAGCGGTCGGCGTGGGCGATGTTGCCGCCGTAAAGCTGCACGGCTCCGTAGGCCGATAGCAGGGAGGCTGGGGTAAACCAGCGCAGCGGTTTGAAAAACCAGCCCAGCAGCACGGCTGCGGCGGCGCAGAACCACAAAATCGCCACTTCGTAAGCATCCATGCGGTGGCTGATCTGAAGTTGTGCAAACACTGCGGTTAGGGTTGCTGCCAAAGCAAACAGCCAGTCCCAAATGTTGAGGCGGCGTAAAAAAGATTTGTGGGCCAGCAGGGCGTGTCCGGATAGTTTTTCGGTGTTGTTGATGGTTTGGTTCATGGTGTGTCAAGCCTCAAGCGGTATTGTTCAGACGGCCGGCAGGGCAGCGGCCGTCTGAATAATGCTCCGTATCAATCGGTGTGTTTCAAATCGGCGGCCAGGGTTTCGAGGGCGGCCGCGTGTTTGGGAAACTCTTTCTGTAAATCGCGTTCGTTGCGCGAGGACGACATCGAAAAGCGTATGCCGTCTTTATCGAATAATACCCATGCGCGCTTTTCGCGGATGTAAAACATAAATACCGTGCCCAAAACCAGCAGCACCGAGCCGAGATAAACCAGCGATGCACCGGGTGCGCGGGTCATCTGCAGCCCGGAGGAGCGCACTTCTTTATAGCCGTCCAGCTGCAGCAGCACGGGGGCGGGGTATTCGGTGAGGCCGGTGTAGGCATCCATGCTGTTGAGCAGGAAGCGGTTGCGCGCTGCGCCGGGCTGCCATTCGGGCAGTTGGTAGGTTTTAATGGTGTCGTCAAGCAGAACATTCATCGCGCTATAGAGCATTTGGTAGAAAAAGCCTTGCATTTTTTCCTGTTCGGCAGGCGGGATGCTGTTTTCGAGATGGTCGTTCAGTGCCAAATAGCCGCCTTTGGCGAAAATCGCCAGCGTGTTTTCGGCGGCTTGGCTGAATACTTTGCGTATGTTTTCGGGAGCTGCGGCGGAGGAAGCCGCAATCACGCGTTTGCGCACTTCTGGGTTGCCCAAATGCTCGCGCAGGGCCATGAAGGTGTTGATGCTGCCGCTGCCGTCCATTGGAATGCGCAGCCAGCGGTATTGCTGCTCCAGGCCTGAGCGCGTGCCGGTGATGTAGAAATAGTCTTCTTCCTGCTTCACCGGCAGCATATAGTTTTTGTATTCAACGGCCTGCCCTGCCTTGTCGCGGATACGGTACACGATAGAGGGGCCGATGTTGGTGAATTTTTTATCCTGTTTTACGCTGCGCACATCATTGACGGCCGTCTGAAAGCTCGGTTTGCCTTTTTCCCGGGGGGCACTCATGTCTTCTACATTTAACGCTGTGAATTGGTCGAACTCCAAGCGGTATTGTTTGTTGCCCAGGTTGAGCGGGAAGGCATTCATCGATACGGCATCCATTTGGGCCGGCGTGCGGCTGCGGCTGCCGAGATTCCAAACCTTGAATTTCAAGTTGGAACCGCCATCGGCAAAGCTGGCCTGATAGATGGTGATGCCGTCAATTGTGAGCGGGTGGTTGACGCGTATGGTTTTTTCGGTTTTGCCGCCGCCGGCTTTGCCGGTTATCACCAAATCGCTGGCAAAGTCTTTGGGCATACCGGTGTCGTAGAAGTCGATATGGAATTTTTTCAATTCAACGCTGAAGGGCAAATCCTGCACCAGCATACCTTTGTCGGCATTTAAAAACACCACGTCGGCGCTTTGGCCTTCGGTGATGTTTACATTGCCGCGAAACGAAATATTGCCGCTGCCCAAAATGCTTTCGGGTTGGAAATCTTTGGCAAACACAGAGTGGTTGTCCGGCACGATTTTGCCGGTGATGATGCCGGCTTTGAGCAGCAGGTTGCTGTCTATCAGACCGCCCAGGCAGATAACGATGATGGAGGCGTGGGCGAAAATATAGCCCCATTTGTTTATTGCCCCTTTTTTCGCGGCCACCAGCACCGAGCCGTCTTCACGCTCGGCGGTTCTGCTGCTGAAACCCTGCACGCTTAAATAGCGTGCGGCGGTTTCGGGGGAAAGCCCGCTGCCGATCAGCGCGGTATGCTTCATTGCTGCCAGCGATTTTTTGCCTGCATGGATGCGGAACGACTTCATTTCGCGCACAAACGGCGGAATGTTGCGCCACAGGCACAGGCCGGTTGAAAGTACCAGAAAAATCATAATCAGCACGAACCAGGCCGAGGCATACACATCGTATAACCCCAAAAAGCCGAAGATTTCCGACCAAAACGGGCCGAATTTCACCACATAGTCAGTAGGCTGCTGGTTTTGCTGCAATACGGTGCCGATAATCGATGCCACGCCCAAAAGGCTGAGCAGGGCAACGGCAAAGCGCATGGAGCTTAAAAAAGCAAACCACGGCCTGCGGATGAGCGGGGTGGAAGAGCGGGGTTTTGCCATAAGGTTATCATGTTGATTATCAGGGTTTGATGCCCGGAAAGTGCCGCACCTGTGCCTGAGGCCGTCTGAAACCGGTGAGGGCAGATAAAAACAGGGTGGGGCATTTCCTTGCAACAGGTCGGGGTATATTTTGTTTAAACCAAGGATTGTGTGCCGGCTTTATGTTGCGGTCGGAAAAGCCGCCGTATTTTACAATAATGCGGCAGTAAAAATTTTATTTTCTCGGCAATGCCGGTTATGGCACCAGGAAAAGTTTGTCGGGCCGCTGCAATCATGGTCATTCCCGCCCGCCGCACCGGCAGTGTCTCAAGTGTTTGCATGCTGTTTGTCAAATGTGGGTTTGCGACCGTCTGAAGCAGCGTAAAACCCAAAAGTTTGGTGTCGCAGCCCGAAAAACAATGCACAGATGCCTTGTGCAGGCAGCCGCTGCGTCAAACAGGCAACCAAAGGCCGTCTGAATATTCTTCAGACGGCCTTTGGCCGGCGGCAGCCCTTAATCAATGCAGGCCTTGAATAAAGTTGGCTACTGCATTGAGCTCTTCATCAGACATCCGTGCCGCTATATCGGCCATGATGGCATTGCTGCGCTGGCCGGATTGGTATGCCTTCATTTGGGTAACAATATAATCTTTGTGCTGGCCGCCCAGGCGCGGATAGGCGGCAATATCGGAACCACCCCCGGGAATGCCCGCCCCGTTGGGGCCGTGGCAGGCCATGCAGGCGGGGATTTTTTTATCTGCCAATCCGCCGCGGAAAATTTTGGCACCCAATTCCGGGTTGTCTTTCGGATTGGCCTCGCCCGGTTTGGGAAACTGCGCGGCATAAAAAGCCGACACATCGCGCATATCCTGCTCCGACAAAGCTGCAACCATCGGAGCCATGGCTGCCGAAGCACCTGTTGTGCGCTTGCCTTCTTTGATGGCCTTGGTTTGTACAAACAGATAATGGGCGTGTTGTGCCGACAGTTTCGGATACATGGCGATACCGCTGTTGCCGTCGGCAGCGTGGCAGGCTGCGCAGATATTGGTTGCGATTTCTTTGCCTTTGGCAAGATCTGCCTTCGGCGCCGCCGTTACCGCACCTGCGGCCAAAGCAGCCAGCGCCAACAAGGTCAAACGTTTCATGGAGTGCTCCTGAATAATGGCACAGCGGCGTGCGCCGCCCCAGCCCTTTACGATACTCAATACGGGTGTGCTGCCACCCGACCAAACCGATAAATTCTTAATCGTGGTATTCTATACCAAATTCACACAATTTTACCAGTTATGAACCTATTTCAAAACGCAAAATTCTTCACCACGGTCAATCATTTGAAAGATTTGCCCGCAACGCCTGCCGAAATTGCTTTTGCAGGCCGCAGCAATGCGGGCAAATCCAGCGCCATCAACACGCTGACCAACCATGTGCGGCTGGCTTATGTGTCGAAAACGCCCGGCCGCACCCAGCATATTAATTTTTTCGAGCTGGCAAACGGCGGTTTTATGGTGGATTTGCCGGGTTACGGTTATGCACAAGTGCCCGAAGCCGTGCGTGCGCATTGGGTGGAACTGCTCGGTGATTACCTGCAGCAGCGCAGGCAGCTTATCGGCCTGGTGCTGATTATGGATGCCCGCCACCCGCTCAAAGCCTTGGATATCCGGATGCTGGACTTCTTCCACACCACTGGCCGGCCGGTGCATATTTTACTTTCGAAAGCCGATAAATTATCCAAAAACGACCAAATCAAAACTTTGAGCGCAGTCAAGAAAATGCTCCAACCATATGCACAGCGCCAGCAGATTAGCGTCCAGCTTTTTTCGAGCTTGAAAAAGCAGGGCGTGGAAGAGGTAAACGAAGTGGTAGACGCATGGTTTTGCAAAGAGGCTCAGACAGAAGGGGGCGACTGAGGCGGCTGATTTGTGCGTTTTACGGCACTTGGCGGGCCGGTAGCCCAAATCGGTGTCGGTTTTTTTCCGCCTGCTTGGGTTTGCGGGCACCGTGTATCCGTTATCGATAACAGAAAGGCCGTCTGAAAATGAATTATTGCGAATTTTGCAATGCGCTACCCGAGAGCAGCGTGAATCCCAATAGGGTTTACCATGCCGAAGCCTACGGTTTTCCGATTGAAAGCGACAACGAGCTGTTTGGGCGGCTGGTGTTGGAAATCAATCAGGCGGGGCTGAGCTGGACGACCATTTTAAACAAGCAGGCGGCTTTTCAGACGGCCTATTCGGGTTTCGATATCGCCTCGGTTGCAGCCTACACCGAAACCGACCGCAAACGTTTGCTCGCCGATGCCGGCATTGTCCGCAACCGTTTGAAAATCAACGCGGTCATTGACAACGCACAGCAGATTTTGTGTTTGCAGCAGGAATACGGTTCGTTTAAAAACTGGCTCGATGCCCACCATCCGCTGCCTTTGGCACAATGGGTGAAGCTGTTCAAACGGCATTTCAAATTTGTCGGCAGCGAGATTGTGAACGAGTTTCTGATGAGTACGGGCTATCTGAAGGGTGCGCATGCCGAGGATTGCCCGGTTTATGATAAGATATTGGCGCAAAAGCCGAAATGGGCGCAGAATCCGGACCATGTTTAACCGTGCTTTAATTATCTGCACCTGCAGCGCTTTTGCCCGCCAATCCGGTTTGATGGTGTGTACGGCCACTCTCCCGATTTTTTATTGCGCCTTGCCGTTGTCCTAGCCGGCGTGTTTGTTTTTTGCGGGTGTATTCTGTACAGGCAGCGTTGCCGTGCGGGTATGCGATTTGAGGCCGGCGAAGTGCAGGCGGGCTTGGCGGCAGTGTTCGGCGTGGCACCGATGTCGCCGTTTATGGGTATACTTTCGGACACTCTCGGGCACAAGGTGTTTATTGTCCGCTCGATGCCGTTTCCCGGCATACCTGCCTCACGCTGGCAATAGCGGAAAGATGATGTTTTACTGCTTTTTGCAAGGCTTGGCAGTGCTGGAGATTATTGTTGTGTTGATTGCTTATATCGGTGAAGAGTTTGGCCGCAAAACGATGGCGCGGCGGATATTGCTTTATGTGGCCGACACGGTGTTGGGCGGTTTTCCGAGCTGGTTCTTGCCCAGCTATTTGAGCAAGTAGGCTGGCGTGCGGTGTTTTATGTGATGACAGCACTGAGTTTTGCGGGAGCTGTTTGTATGGCAGAGGTTGCTTCCATGCAGCTTGTGTCTAAACCGCATTTTCAGACGGTCTTGCTGCACTCTGGGAATATTTTTACTGGTGTTTGTGTTGCTCGGTTTCTGTTTCTGTTTCGGAGTTTCTACCAGTTTACCCTGACTGCGCGGGTGCCCAGCAGGTTTTCCAGTGCATCGAAGAGCTCTGCCCCCGGCGTTACCGCCCATTTCGGAGCAGGGCGTAATTCGCCGTATGCGGTATCGTTGCTGTAGGCGAGACGTAGCGGGATGTGGGCGGTGTCGGGCAGGTGGCGGGCGGCTAAGAGCTCTGCTAACTGTGCGATGTTGTGGTGTGGGGCCAGGTGCAGGCTCAGGCTGCGGGCATAGCGTTCGCGGGCGGTTTGCAGCGTCATCACTTGGTTGGCAATGATGCGCAGGGTGTCGCCGCCGTTGTAGTCGTCGCGGCTGATTTTGCATTCCATAATCAACACTTGGTCGGCTTTCAGACGGCCTGCGTTTTCTTCCAGCACTTGCCCGGTTACCATCACTTCGATTTGCGCGCTTTGGTCTTCGAGCGTTACGAAAGCGATTTTGCCGCGCTTGCCCATCATGGTGCGCACGGCGGTGGCAAAGCCGGCCACGCGTGTGTTGTCTTGCGGTTTCAGACGGCCCAGGCGGGTGGGTGCGATTTGGCGCACTTCTTGGGCATAAGGGCCGAAGGGGTGGCCGGAAAGGTAAAAGCCGATAACGGTTTTTTCTTCGGCGAGTTTTTCTGATTCGCTCCATGCGGGGGTGTCGGCCAGCTCGATGGCGGCGATGGCGTCTTCCATCATGTCGAACAGCCCCCCTTGGTTGGCGTTGGCGGCTTTTTGCTCGGCGTGGTTCATGGCCAGGTCGATATTGGCCAGCAGCATGGCTCGGTTTGGTTCGATGCTGTCGAATGCGCCGCCGCGTATCAGGGCTTCGAGAGTGCGGCGGTTGATGTGTTCTTTGCTAACGCGTTCGCAAAAATCGAGCAGGCTGCTGAAGCCGCCGCCTTGCCTGCGGGCTTCGATAATCGAGGCTACCGCGCTTTCGCCTGTGCCTTTGATGGCGCCGAGGGCATAGCGGATTTGTTTTTGGCTGTTCGGCGTAAACAGATAGTCGGATTGGTTGATGTCGGGCGGCAGAAAGCTGATGCCGTTGGCGCGGGCATCGTCATAAAAATGTTTGAGCTGGTCGGTGTTGTCTAGCTCGCTTGACATGGTGGCGGCCATAAATTCGGCAGGATAGTGCGCTTTGAGCCAGGCGGTTTGGTAGGAAATCAGCGCGTAGGCAGCAGCGTGGGATTTGTTGAAGCCGTAGCCTGCGAATTTTTCCATATAGTCGAAAATTTCATTGGCTTTTTGGCGCGGGATGTTTTTTTCTTCTGCGCCTTTGGCGAAAATCTCGCGGTGTTCGGCCATTTCTTCGGGCTTTTTCTTGCCCATGGCACGGCGCAGCAGGTCGGCACCGCCCAGTGAGTAGCCGCCGATTATTTGGGCGGCCTGCATCACCTGCTCCTGATATACCATAATGCCGTAGGTGGGCTCCAGCACAGGCTCGAGCAGTGGGTGGATATATTCGAAGGCCTGCCCTTTCATGCGCGCTACAAAATCGGGAATGTTGTCCATCGGGCCGGGGCGGTAGAGCGACACAAATGCAATCAGTTCTTCAAATTTGGTAGTGTGTGCCGTTTTCAGCATTTTTTTCATGCCCGTTGATTCAAACTGAAATACGGCGGTGGTGTTGGCATCGCGGAAAATCTGATAGGCAGCCTGGTCATCGAGCGCGATATTGTGGACATTCACGCTTTCACCGGTGGTGTTTCTGATGTTTTCCTGCGCCATTTCGATAATGGTGAGGTTGCGCAAGCCGAGAAAGTCGAATTTTACCAGTCCAATATCTTCCACGTCGCCTTTGTCATACATCGACACCGGCGAAGCAGATTCTTCGGCTTGGTAAACCGGGCTGAAATCGGAAATTTTGCCCGGTGCAATCAATACGCCGCCGGCGTGCATGCCGAGACCGCGGGTGAGGTCTTCCAGTTTTTTGGCTAAATCAATGAGCTCGCCTGCGTCTTCGTTTTCAATCAGCTGCTTGATTTCCGGCTCCATTTCCATAGCCCTGTCCAGGCTTACGGGGCGGTTGGTTTCGAGCGGAA
This sequence comes from Neisseria musculi, assembly GCF_014297595.2. NCBI lineage: Bacteria > Pseudomonadati > Pseudomonadota > Betaproteobacteria > Neisseriales > Neisseriaceae > Neisseria > Neisseria musculi. Next base: position 76,102 of record NZ_CP060414.2, read on the forward strand.
TCAGCTTCGAGAGGCGGTCGCACAGGCCGAAGGGCAGTTCCAGCACGCGCCCCACATCGCGAATCACTGCTTTTGAAGACATGGTGCCGAAGGTAACAATCTGACTCACCGCCTCTGCGCCGTATTTTTCGCGTACATATTCAATCACCCTGCCGCGGTTGCTTTGGCAGAAATCAATATCGAAGTCGGGCATAGACACGCGTTCGGGGTTGAGGAAACGCTCAAACAGCAGCGCGTATTTCAGCGGATCGAGATCGGTGATTTTCAATGCGTAGGCCACCAGTGAACCTGCACCCGAACCGCGCCCCGGCCCCACTGGGCAGCCGTTGTTTTTTGCCCAGTTGATAAAGTCCTGCACGATAAGAAAATAGCCCGAAAACCCCATTTGAATGATGATTTTCAGCTCAAAATCCAAACGCGCCCGGTATTCGGGCATTTTTTCGGCACGCTCCGCCTCATCGGGGTAAAGCTGAAGCATACGTTCCCGCAAGCCCTCGTTGGAAAGCTGCACCAAATAATCTTCCAGCGATATGCCGTTGGGTGTGGGAAACAGCGGCAGGAAATTTTTGCCCAGCGTGAGTGTGAGATTACAGCGTTTGGCGATTTCCACCGTGTTTTGCAGGGCTTCCGGCAGATCGGCAAACCGTTCTGCCATCACTTCGGGCGGTACAAAAAACTGACTGGGCGAAAATTCGTGCGGGCGTTTTGGGTCTGCCAATACCCAGCCGCCGGCAATGCATATCCGTGCTTCGTGCGCCTGAAAATCTTCGCCGTTTAAAAACTGTACCGGGTGGGTTGCCACAATAGGCAGATCAAGTTCGCCGGCAATTTTCACACTGCCCGCCACCGCAATCTCCCATTTAGGTTGTTCGGGCAGTCGTTGCAATTCCAAATAAAATGCATTCGGAAACCAGGCTGCATATTTCTGTGCGGCCTCCCTCGCCGCTTCGGGGCGGCCGTCCATAAAATGCACACCCACCTCGCCGTAATGCGCACCCGATAAGCAGATCAAGCCGGCATTGCTGCCCGCAGCCAACCATTCCTGACGCAGCTGAGCATAATCAGGGTTACGGTCTTCGCCTACATAGGCAGCCGTGAGCAGCTCGCTCAAACGCCGGTAGCCTTCATCATTTTGTGCAATCAAAACCGCCCTGAAAGGTTTGCCGTCTGCATCGGGGTTCTCAACCCAAACATCGGCTGCCATCACAGGCTTAATGCCTGCACTGCGGCAGGCTTTATAAAACTTCACCAAGCCGAAAGTGTTCATCAAATCACTGATTCCCAATGCAGGAATGCCGTTGGCTGCAGCTTTTTTGACAACATCTTTAATACGTACTGTTCCATCAGTAATGGAAAACTCGGTATGCAGGCGCAGGGGGATGTAAATAGGCTCGGTCATGGAGATGGATAATAATAGGGAAAACCAAAGATATTGTAGCAGGTTTGTTTGATTAGCTGGGTCGGCATTGTTTCAGTGTTTTATCTCAGTGTTTCAAAAATATTGGGGCTGTACTAGATAACTAGGGAAATTTAACTTCAGGTTAGAATAATCCCTATGAGAAAAAGTCGTTTAAGTCAGTACAAGCAAAACAAACTGATTGAACTATTTGTTGCAGGTGTTACCGCCCGCACAGCGGCGCAATTAGTTAGCGTCAATAAAAATACCGCTGCCTATTACTTCCACCGTTTGCGCTTACTTATCTATCACAACAGCCCGCATCTGGAAATGCTTGATGGTGAAGTAGAAGTTGATGAAAGCTATTTTGGCGGACAACGCAAAGGCAAACGTGGTCGCGGTGCGGCTGGCAAAGTGGCTGTATTCGGGCTTTTGAAGCGTAATGGTAAGGTTTACACCGTTGCCGTACCCAATACACAAACTGCGACTTTATTGCCAATTATCCGCGAGCAAGTGAAGCCTGATAGCATTGTTTATACCGATTGTTACAAAAGTTATGACGTTCTTGATGTGAGCGAATTTTCACATTTTCGGATCAATCACAGCACACATTTTGCTGAGCGACAAAATCACATTAACGGAATTGAGAACTTTTGGAACCAAGCAAAACGCCATTTACGCAAGTTTAACGGCATTCCCAAAGAGCATTTTGAACTGTATTTGAAAGAGTGTGAATGGCGTTTTAACAACAGTGAGATAAAATTTCAAATTTCTATTTTAAAACAATTAGTAAAGTAGGATTTGTTCTAGTTATCTAGGACAGCCCTAAAATATTTTATAGGCCGTCTGAAAGCGGTTTTTTCGGGTTGAGAGTGTTGTTTTTTGAGGGGGGTGTTGGATAAAGTGGGGGTGTGTTGAATAAAATATTCAAGTAAAACATTTTGTTGTAATTTTTTTGTATTGATTTTTTGTATATTGTGTTGACGGTTGGAGTTGGGGTTGTGTATAGTTCGCTTTCTGCTCCGGTGTCGGAGCTGTTCTTTAACAACACAGATTACCGATAAGTGTGGGTGCCTTAGGCCCTGCACTGCGTAGAGACAGACAAGGAACAGACTTGTCGGTTTCTTTGAAGCAGACCAGAAGTTTTAAGTTAGAGATTGAACATAAGAGTTTGATCCTGGCTCAGATTGAACGCTGGCGGCATGCTTTACACATGCAAGTCGGACGGCAGCGGGGGAGTGCTTGCACTTCTGCCGGCGAGTGGCGAACGGGTGAGTAATGCATCGGAACGTACCGGGTAGTGGGGGATAACTGTCCGAAAGGGCGGCTAATACCGCATACACTTTGAGAAGGAAAGCGGGGGACTTTACGGCCTCGCGCTATCTGAGCGGCCGATGTCTGATTAGCTGGTTGGTGGGGTAAAGGCCTACCAAGGCGACGATCAGTAGCGGGTCTGAGAGGATGATCCGCCACACTGGGACTGAGACACGGCCCAGACTCCTACGGGAGGCAGCAGTGGGGAATTTTGGACAATGGGGGCAACCCTGATCCAGCCATGCCGCGTGTCTGAAGAAGGCCTTCGGGTTGTAAAGGACTTTTGTCGGGGAAGAAAAGGTGGTTGCTAATATCAACTGCTGATGACGGTACCTGAAGAATAAGCACCGGCTAACTACGTGCCAGCAGCCGCGGTAATACGTAGGGTGCGAGCGTTAATCGGAATTACTGGGCGTAAAGCGGGCGCAGACGGTTACTTAAGCAGGATGTGAAATCCCCGGGCTTAACCTGGGAACTGCGTTCTGAACTGGGTAGCTGGAGTATGTCAGAGGGGGGTAGAATTCCACGTGTAGCAGTGAAATGCGTAGAGATGTGGAGGAATACCGATGGCGAAGGCAGCCCCCTGGGACAATACTGACGTTCATGCCCGAAAGCGTGGGTAGCAAACAGGATTAGATACCCTGGTAGTCCACGCCCTAAACGATGTCGATTAGCTGTTGGGGCACTTGATGCCTTAGTAGCGTAGCTAACGCGTGAAATCGACCGCCTGGGGAGTACGGTCGCAAGATTAAAACTCAAAGGAATTGACGGGGACCCGCACAAGCGGTGGATGATGTGGATTAATTCGATGCAACGCGAAGAACCTTACCTGGTTTTGACATGTACGGAACCTTTCGGAGACGGAAGGGTGCCTTCGGGAGCCGTAACACAGGTGCTGCATGGCTGTCGTCAGCTCGTGTCGTGAGATGTTGGGTTAAGTCCCGCAACGAGCGCAACCCTTGTCATTAGTTGCCATCATTTGGTTGGGCACTCTAATGAGACTGCCGGTGACAAGCCGGAGGAAGGTGGGGATGACGTCAAGTCCTCATGGCCCTTATGACCAGGGCTTCACACGTCATACAATGGTCGGTACAGAGGGTAGCCAAGCCGCGAGGCGGAGCCAATCCTATAAAACCGATCGTAGTCCGGATTGCACTCTGCAACTCGAGTGCATGAAGTCGGAATCGCTAGTAATCGCAGGTCAGCATACTGCGGTGAATACGTTCCCGGGTCTTGTACACACCGCCCGTCACACCATGGGAGTGGGGGATACCAGAAGTAGGCAGGCTAACCGCGAGGAGGCCGCTTACCACGGTATGCTTCATGACTGGGGTGAAGTCGTAACAAGGTAGCCGTAGGGGAACCTGCGGCTGGATCACCTCCTTTCTAGAGAAAAGAAGAGGGTTTGGGGCATCCACACTTATCGGTGAACTGTGGCATTGAAGATGCGGTTAAAGGTTTCGGAGGGCAGGCGCAATGTTTGTTGTCCGTAACGGGGCCTGGGTTTGTAGCTCAGCTGGTTAGAGCACACGCTTGATAAGCGTGGGGTCGGAGGTTCAAGTCCTCCCAGACCCACCATGATTGGGGGCATAGCTCAGTTGGTAGAGCACCTGCTTTGCAAGCAGGGGGTCATCGGTTCGATCCCGTTTGCCTCCACCAAAACAGTGCAAATGAAAGCGGATTGTAAAGTTTGCTTTGATTTGCGTTGTTGGGAACAAACATTCCCGATACCGCATTGTTCTTTAACAAATTGGAAAGCCGAAATCAACAAACAAAGACAAAGTTGGTCGGATTTGACTCGGGCATCTGCAAGATGCCGGGGTTTGGGCGGTTGAGGCCGTCTGAAAAGAATCCGGCCGCAGTATTTGGGTGATGATTGTATCGACCGTATCCTGAAAGACAAAAGGCAGGATATGGTACACAACAAAGCAGTAAGCTTTATCAGATTAGGGAATCTAAGCAGGATTGGTAGTCAACGCCGGTTACTGCGAAGTCGGAAGGTTCTTCAAATGATAGAGTCAAGTGAATAAGTGCATCAGGTGGATGCCTTGGCGATGATAGGCGAAGAAGGACGTGTAAGCCTGCGAAAAGCGCGGGGGAGCCGGCAATAAGGCTGAGATCCCGCGATGTCCGAATGGGGAAACCCACTTAGTTTACTAAGTATCCCGGAGTGAATACATAGCTCCGGAGAGGCGAACCCGGAGAACTGAACCATCTAAGTACCCGGAGGAAAAGAAATCAACCGAGATTCCGCAAGTAGTGGCGAGCGAACGCGGAGGAGCCTGTATACGATAGCCGTTGGGATAGAAGAATGACTTGGAAAAGTCAGCCATAGCGGGTGATAGCCCCGTATTCGAAATCCGAATGGTGGTACTGGGTATACGACAAGTAGGGCGGGACACGAGAAATCCTGTCTGAAGACGGGGGGACCATCCTCCAAGGCTAAATACTCATCATCGACCGATAGTGAACCAGTACCGTGAGGGAAAGGCGAAAAGAACCCCGGGAGGGGAGTGAAACAGAACCTGAAACCTGATGCATACAAACAGTGGGAGCCCTTTTGGGGTGACTGCGTACCTTTTGTATAATGGGTCAACGACTTACATTCAGTAGCGAGCTTAACCGGATAGGGGAGGCGCAGGGAAACCGAGTCTTAACAGGGCGCAGAGTTGCTGGGTGTAGACCCGAAACCGAGTGATCTATCCATGGCCAGGATGAAGGTGCCGTAACAGGTACTGGAGGTCCGAACCCACGCATGTTGCAAAATGCGGGGATGAGCTGTGGATAGGGGTGAAAGGCTAAACAAACTCGGAGATAGCTGGTTCTCCCCGAAAACTATTTAGGTAGTGCCTCATGTATCACTTCCGGGGGTAAAGCACTGTTATGGCTAGGGGGTCATTGCGACTTACCAACCCATGGCAAACTAAGAATACCGGAAAGTGCAATCATGGGAGACAGACAGCGGGTGCTAACGTCCGTTGTCGAGAGGGAAACAACCCAGACCGCCAGCTAAGGTCCCCAATGACAGATTAAGTGGTAAACGAAGTGGGAAGGCCCAGACAGCCAGGATGTTGGCTTAGAAGCAGCCATCATTTAAAGAAAGCGTAATAGCTCACTGGTCGAGTCGTCCTGCGCGGAAGATGTAACGGGGCTCAAATCTGTAACCGAAGCTGCGGATGCGCCTGGCGCATGGTAGGGGAGCGTTCTGTAGGCCGTAGAAGGTGTGCTGTAAAGCATGCTGGAGGTATCAGAAGTGCGAATGTTGACATGAGTAGCGATAAAGCGGGTGAAAAGCCCGCTCGCCGAAAGCCCAAGGTTTCCTACGCAACGTTCATCGGCGTAGGGTGAGTCGGCCCCTAAGGCGAGGCAGAAATGCGTAGTCGATGGGAAACGGGTTAATATTCCCGTACTTTGATTCAATGCGATGTGGGGACGGAGAAGGTTAGGTTGGCAAACTGTTGGAATAGTTTGTTTAAGCCGGTAGGTGGAGTGTTCAGGCAAATCCGGGCGCTCAAAACACCGAGAAGTGACGACGAGTATCTACGGATACGAAGCAACCGATACCACGCTTCCAGGAAAAGCCGCTAAGCTTCAGTTGGATCAGAACCGTACCGCAAACCGACACAGGTGGGCAGGATGAGAATTCTAAGGCGCTTGAGAGAACTCGGGAGAAGGAACTCGGCAAATTGATACCGTAACTTCGGGAGAAGGTATGCCCTCTGATGTTAAGCCCTTGCGGTGTAAGCATTGGAGGGTCGCAGAGAATCGGTGGCTGCGACTGTTTATTAAAAACACAGCACTCTGCCAACACGAAAGTGGACGTATAGGGTGTGACGCCTGCCCGGTGCCGGAAGGTTAATTGAAGATGTTAGCGCATCGGATCGAAGCCCCGGTAAACGGCGGCCGTAACTATAACGGTCCTAAGGTAGCGAAATTCCTTGTCGGGTAAGTTCCGACCCGCACGAATGGCGTAACGATGGCCACACTGTCTCCTCCCGAGACTCAGCGAAGTTGAAATGGTTGTGAAGATGCAATCTCCCCGCTGCTAGACGGAAAGACCCCGTGAACCTTTACTGTAGCTTTGCATTGGACTTTGAAGGCACTTGTGTAGGATAGGTGGGAGGCTGAGAAGCAAAAACGCCAGTTTTTGCGGAGCCGTCCTTGAAATACCACCCTGGTGTCTTTGAGGTTCTAACCCAGGTCCGTGATCCGGATCGGGGACCGTGCATGGTAGGCAGTTTGACTGGGGCGGTCTCCTCCCAAAGCGTAACGGAGGAGTTCGAAGGTTACCTAGGTCCGGTCGGAAATCGGACTGATAGTGCAATGGCAAAAGGTAGCTTAACTGCGAGACCGACAAGTCGAGCAGGTGCGAAAGCAGGACATAGTGATCCGGTGGTTCTGTATGGAAGGGCCATCGCTCAACGGATAAAAGGTACTCCGGGGATAACAGGCTGATTCCGCCCAAGAGTTCATATCGACGGCGGAGTTTGGCACCTCGATGTCGGCTCATCACATCCTGGGGCTGTAGTCGGTCCCAAGGGTATGGCTGTTCGCCATTTAAAGTGGTACGTGAGCTGGGTTTAAAACGTCGTGAGACAGTTTGGTCCCTATCTGCAGTGGGCGTTGGAAGTTTGACGGGGGCTGCTCCTAGTACGAGAGGACCGGAGTGGACGAACCTCTGGTGTACCGGTTGTGACGCCAGTCGCATCGCCGGGTAGCTAAGTTCGGAAGAGATAAGCGCTGAAAGCATCTAAGCGCGAAACTCGCCTGAAGATGAGACTTCCCTTGCGGCTTGACCGCACTAAAGAGCCGTTCGAGACCAGGACGTTGATAGGTGGGGTGTGGAAGCGCGGTAACGCGTGGAGCTAACCCATACTAATTGCTCGTGAGGCTTGACTCTATCATTTGAAGGACTTTGAAACATAAACAAAGCCTCAGAGATAAAGCTTACCGATGAAGATACTTCATCACCGATACTCGCAATGTTGGTTAAAGAATAAATAAGCGGAGCAAAACCTCCGTAACGGCTTTTTGATTTGTACAGTTTAAGTCTGGCGGCCATAGCGGGTTGGTCCCACGCCTTCCCATCCCGAACAGGACCGTGAAACGACCCAGCGCCGATGATAGTGTGGATACCCATGTGAAAGTAGGTCACTGCCAGACACCCCTTCAAAGCCCCCGGTACGGAAGTATCGGGGGCTTGCTTTCGGTCAGAAAACAACAAACGGGAAACGCTATAGAAGCGCAGAGATAACGGAATAAGGGAACCAATCCAAATCCCAAAAGTAAAGTGTTGCCGGACGGCAACAACAGTTACCATGGTTACCGTTTGCCGGCGGAAAAGTATTTGAAAAACGGGACCCATCGTTTATGATGAATGCAGTACCGGACAGATGAGGGAAGAAGGGCGGTACCGCCACAATATTCATTACGGAGCAAAACCATGAAACTGAAACTTTATTTATTGGGTATCTTGAGCGCGATAACCCCGACGCTGTTGCTGGCGGCGGTAAACATCAACACGGCAACGGCGGAGGAGCTGAAGGCGCTGCCGGGGATAGGGCCCTCGAAGGCTGCCGCGATAGTGGAGTACCGCAGTCAGAACGGCAGCTTTAAAAGCGTGGACGATTTGAAGAATGTGAAAGGGATAGGCGAAGGGATTCTGTCCAAGTTGAGGGAGGAAGCAACGGTAGAGGGCAAAGCAGCGGGGAAAGCGCAGCCGGCAGTGAAGAAACCGGCCAAGTAGGAGACGGGCGGCACACCGGCCTTTGTTCTGCCTGTGAACAGCTGTCTCCCAAAACAGGATCTCCCCGCTTCTCTTTCTCCCCATACGGCAGCAGCTGCCGTATGGGTTTTGTTTATCCGCAGAGTCTGCCGCGGGCAGTGCGCCGGCGCAGCAGGTACAGGACCGCCAAACGGTGCAGGCATAAACAGGCAGCGGCAGCCTGGCAGAGCGAAACGGCCAGATACCGGGGCGAATCCCAGGCAATGCCGCCGCCCTCTGCCGGCACGCTTAACGAAACAGACCATAACCAAAGAGAGGGGATGCCGAAAGCCAGTACGGCAGTCAAGCCCAGTGCGCGAAAAACGCCGACAGGGAAGTCCTGCTGCCGCAAAACGCTTTGGTTGAGTTTCAGCAAAGTCCACAAACCAAACCCGATAAGGATGGCCATACCCCCGTGTGTGGCCGCCTTGCATGAAAATGAAAAATCCACACTATAGCATTTCAGAAAAATAATGTTATAAACTGCTGATGTGACAATAGATACAATAGAATAGATCCTACTCTGTCTATACTGCTTGCAATTTTCTCTGTATAGAGAATGTAGTGGCTTACGATATTCGTACTTTTGTCATCATTTTGCACAAAGTCGCTTTTGGTTTTGGAATTTGAAACGTTGGTTGGTTGGGTATTGAAATTGTAAGTGCAACGCGCGATGCAGAGGGGGCTGGCTTTATTTACTGAAGAAATTGAAATTTGGATTAGTATGATGTGCTTAAAAATATTGCAGTTGTGCGATTTAGAAGCATTGGAAAGAAAGGGTATGGTAGTCTTGTGAACTTGATGAAAAATGATTGACATCTATTAGCTGGATAAGTTATGATTACAAATAATGACGCGGGGTGGAGCAGTATGGTAGCTCGTCGGGCTCATAACCCGAAGGTCGTAGGTTCGAATCCTGCCCCCGCAACCAAACAAATAGCGCAAGCCATTGATTTATAATGGCTTGCGCTTTTCTTATATAAGAATTCTGTAACTTTTCTGTAACAAAGTAAAAATCTCATCCCTGTATTTGCTCTGGGCTTCCCCTCCTTGTTGTATCTACTCTCCCTGCAATCTACAAAAACGTAGTTCTTCTACACTCTACTTTTTCCGCACTCTGCACTCTACACATGACGTATACACTTTTTTCTGCTGCCTCTTTGCGCTCTATCTGGGGGGGGCTCAAAAAAAAATTTCAAAATTTCAAAATTTCAACTTTCCGCTCTTGCCGCTCACGGCTCGCCCTGCTCGTCCGACCCTGTGCCGCCTGAATCAAAATACCAGCCGAAAACCGCGCGGCTGGTATTTCAAAAAGCAAGGGCTGGTGTACCGTTCCCGACAACCGCCCTGTGCTGCTGGTTTTGCCTTTACAATAACGCTATACGCTGGTTCTTCGGCTTACCAACAGGGCAATTATACACCTCCTACCGTGTCCGCTCAAAGGCTCTCCGTCCAGTTGTCATCTGCCGTTGTCGTTACGTTGTCTAGTATCCTTTGCTGCATCCGCTTATCGTTTCTGCCCAACCCTGCCGCTCTTGGCGGCTGGTGTAGTACCCGATACCGCCACGCTGCCGATTGCTGCAAGTTCTGTCGCACCCTTTGCCCTGAAAGCCCGTTTCGAGGATTTCCCGATACGGCACGGCAGCGGGAATCCGGCCGGGAGCAGCGGCTTCGATGCGGGAGCGGATATAGTCTTTAAAGGGGTCGGGCTTGCCGGGTTTTGATTGGTCATGCCTTGAATGGATTTGCCTTGTTGTTTAAGCGCTTTGATGGCCGCAACCGTCTCCTGATTCAACATGAAAGCAGCCTTTGTTTTAGAGCTGCGAGTTTAAGTCAGGGGGGCAATTTTTGACTGCCGTCAGGTGGTCATTTTTACACTGCCGGTAACAACAGCAAGCAGGCTCCAAGCCTTTCGGATATCTGTCGTCACCACCAATCGGCATTCCAACAATCTGCCTGTCGTCAAGACCGACATCACGCATGAAGCGCATTAAGGCACCAACGGAATTTTTCCGTGTCTGACCTTATAGCCGAAAGTCAAATTAAGCGTTTTTCCCTCACCGATATGCGCCGTTCGTGGATCATGTTTTTAAAAGTTTGGCAAATCGGAAAAGCCCCCGAAAAATAGCCGTCCGAATGTTTCAATATATCCGGCGGGATTTCTATATCGCTGTGATTGAACTGAATTTCAAAGCGGCACCGGTTCGATTCCTTATCATCCAACTGCCTGCCTTTTTCGCACATGCAGACAAACTTTGCGTTTTTCTTCCTGCCGGCATAAAACGCTTTGCCCGTTCCATCTTCCCGGTCATTTCCGACTTAGGCCGTATATTGTGATGGTCGAAACAGCCGTTATCGCGGTCTGACAAAGCTTGTTCGGGGCTTATCCGCCATCTAAAAAATCGAGAGCCAAACCACAGCGGGTGATGCGCGGCATTATGGCATTTTGCAGAAAGTCGAAAAGGCGGTTTTCCCGGCGATAGGAAACCAAATTACAGCCTAAACCTTTCCATTCGATTAAGACGGTATCCAGCTTTCCACCGTAATGCACTTCCCCATAATCGGCCGATTCGGAACCGAGTCTGATAAAAAATGGGTGTAGTGTCCGGTTTGGTTTTGCTCCCCACTCATGGGGTTGGTTTTTTTGTTGCTCCCCCTGTTAGTCTAGGCGGGGAGGCGGCCTTCGGCGGGTTCCGCCGTGTCTGCCGCCGTGCAGGGCGCGCCGTCTGCCACGCCATTCCCCGCCACAGCCTTATTACTCCCCGCCATCATTGCAAAACAACCTTGTCCATGATTTCGCACACAGCCAAACGCCCAAATTCTTCGAATTCTGACAAGGTTTTATTCGGCAAGTCAGGATTTCGGATAGGGAAATTAACGGTTTTAATACAGCGTACATCGGCGTTTTTATCTTCCTTGAAAAGCGAACGATGTAGGATTTGGGGAAACTGTAAGAATCAAGATTTACGGTGCAGTAAACAATGCACATGATAAAACCCCTTCACTTGGCGTTTGAGTTAGCGGGGCTTTAGGTTTGTAAGATATGATCCCCTTACGTGGGGTGAAAGATATAAGGTTGGATAGATGCGCTAATTTTGCATATTTATAGTTGTCAGGGAAGAGCTTTAGGTGAAGAGAGAGCATTTCAAGGCATGGAGATGGTTGTGCTAGATTCCTTTGCTGCACTGTAGTAATCGTGCAGCTTTGAAGAGTTCTTTGAGTGAGAGTTTTGGAGTTTTTTTGAGTAGGCTATATTGGGATTATGCCGAAAATATGTTGATATGTTACATATTTTTAATATGGGTATGTTGATGGGTAAGTAATTATCAATAATATAAAGTAGTGGTTTTATTTGTTGCTGTCGGTCTGACTGCTTCAGCAGTAGAACAAAATAAATAGTTCAGTGATTGCATTTTTCTTATGTTGATTCAGTTGGCTATTTTCATTTTAACATTTCAATCTTTGATTTCAGTCAAATTATACCTGATTTATTATTCATATAATATATATTTAATAGTGTATGAATTAAGTTGGGAGCTGTCATGTTCAACTTTATAATGAATGCACTACGGAGCCGCATTCCCCGACAGGTTGCTGTTTGTCTGCTCTTTGTATTGGGAGCTTTCCTTATGCATCCTGTTTGGGCTGAGCGTTTGCCGGAGTTTCTGTCAAAAATTCCACCTGCTGAAATTTTTCCGGGTGCTGATCGCTATGGGGAACCGGAGGGCAAACCGTTGGTTGCGCCTGTGTACAAAGGGCAAGAGAAGCTTGGTTTGGTGTATATAACCACAGATGTTGTGAATACGCGCGGTTATTCCAGCAAACCGATTGATACGATGATGGCGCTTTCCAATGACGGAACTATCGTCGGCGCCAAATTGGTGGCACATAACGAGCCTATCGTGCTAATCGGTATTCCGCAGTCGAAAGTTGATAAGTTTATTCAAGATTATGTGGGTTTGAATTTGGTGAAATCGCCGCTCAAGCCCGGCAGCATGCCTTCCGACATTATCAGCGGCGCCACGGTAACGCTGATGGTGATTAATGACGGTATACAGCGTTCCATCAAGGCTATTGCACCGGTATACAAACTCGGCACGCCGCAGGCGGCGGAGGCGGTTCGGGGGACTCCGGAAGCCAGCGTTCCGGCTTTTCAAGGTGCCCGGAACACCGTACGTACACGGCCCCGCCGCATCATCAACCAAGACAAACAGGATGTGCTTTCTTGGAAAGAGCTATTGGCGCAAAAAGCGGTGGCGAAACTGCATCTGACGGTGGGCGAAGCCAACAAACTGTTTGAGCGGAGCGGCAAAACGGCGGCGGTCGAGCACCCCGAGCTCGGCCCCGACGATGCTACTTTTATCGATTTGTATGTGGCGCTGGCTTCACAGTCGGCTATCGGTAAAAGCCTGCTCGGGGAAGTGGGCTGGAATGCTTTGAAAGGCCGTCTGAAACCGAACCAGCAGGCTCTGGTAATCGCGGGAGAGGGGCGTTATTCGTGGAAGGGGTCGGGCTATGTGCGCGGCGGCATTTTCGATCGCATCGAGATTATTCAGGGCGACACCAGCTTCCGTTTTACCGACGCGCAACACGAGCGCCTGACGGCGCTGGAGGCAGAAGGTGCGCCGCAATTTAAGGAAGTGTCGCTGTTTACGGTGCCGGAAGATGCGGCTTTCGATGGTGCCGAGCCGTGGCGGGCGCAGCTGGTCATACAGCGCACCACCGGCGTAAGCGACAAGGCGTTTGTTACCGCTGATTTGGATTACGGGCTGCCGCAGGGTTTTTATGCGGACGACCCGAATGCGCCGCCGGTGGAGATTCCGCCCGAAGCCTTACCCGCTCAGACGGCCTCTGATACGCTTTCTGAAGCCGACACAGGCGGCGGGCAGGTGCATTTGTGGAAGCAGGTTTGGGCGGGCAAGGTCTGGCAGATTGCTGTGGTGTTGCTTTCTTTGCTGGTGTTGGCGGCGGTGTTTTTCTTTCAGGATACTTTGGCGAAACACCCGGTTTTCTACGACCGTTTCCGCTTGGCCTATCTGGCGTTCAGCTTGTTTTTTATCGGCTGGTATCTGCAAGCGCAGCTTTCGGTGGTAAACGTGCTTACTTTTACCACGTCGCTGCGTACGGGGTTCAGTTGGGATTATTTCCTGATGGATCCGATAGTGTTTATTTTATGGAGTGCATCGGCGGTTTCGCTGCTGTTTTGGAACCGCGGGGCATTCTGCGGCTGGCTATGCCCGTTTGGCGCTTTGCAGGAATTGTCGAACCGTATCGCCAAAAAGCTGGGCGTGAAACAGCTTAACGTGTCTTTTGGCGTGCATACCCGTTTGGCGGCTTTGAAATATGTGGTCTTTATGGTGTTGTTCGGCGTATCGCTTTATGACTTGGGCTTAGCCGAGCGGCTTTCGGAGGTGGAGCCGTTTAAAACGGCGGTTATCCTGAAATTCATGCGCGAGTGGTGGTGGGTGCTGTTTGCCGCTGCGCTGCTTGCCGCCGGCCTGTTTGTCGAGCGTTTTTTCTGTCGTTATCTCTGCCCGCTGGGCGCGGCGATGGCCGTTCCCGCCCGACTGAGGATTTTCGACTGGCTGCGCCGCTACCATATGTGCGGCAACCCGTGCCAGTTGTGCGCCAACGAATGTCCCGTGCAGGCCATCGAGCCGGAAGGCCGGATTAACCCCAACGAATGCATCCAGTGCCTGCACTGCCAAGTGCTGTACCACCATACCACCCGCTGCCCGCAGGTGGTGTCGGTGTTGAAGAAAAAAGCCCGGCAGGCGGCGGCTAAGGGTGAAGCGGAAACACAAAAGCCGCAGGAGCAGGTGGTGCGGTTTGTACCGCAGAGGCCGTCTGAAAACGAAGGGCGCCCTGCCGAATAAGCCGGTTTGCCTTAACCGGCACCATTTTTAGAGTATTTAACCCGTTGCGGCAGGCCGTCTGAAAGGCTGCCGGTATTTCTAACAAGGAGAGTTGAAATGTCAGACAATCAAGAAAAATTAGGGCAGGCAGGCCTGAGCCGCCGCTCGTTTTTAGGCACGGCTGCGGTATCGGGCGCGGGTTTGGCAGGTGCCGGCCTGCTCGGCTTGGCGGGCTGCTCCAACGGCGGCGAAGGCGGTGCGGCCAGCGGCGCATCGGGGGCGGCGGCTAAACCGGGCGGCGAAGGCGGCCTGTCTTACCATGTCGGACCGGGCGAACTCGACCAATATTATGCGTTCAACTCCAGCGGCCAAACCGGCGAGCTGCGTATTTTGGGCGTACCTTCTATGCGCGAGCTGCTGCGTATTCCCGTATTCAATATGTGCAGCGCCACCGGCTGGGGGCGTACCAACGAAAGCCGTAAGATTCTGAATGCCGGTATTACGCCGGAAACCCGCGAATACCTGAAGAAAACCGGCCAGCCGGTTATCCCCAACGGCGATTTGCACCACCCGCACATGTCGTTTACCGACCAAACTTACGACGGCCGCTATGTTTACGTAAACGATAAAGCCAACAACCGTGTGGCGCGTATCCGTTGCGACGTGATGAAAACCGACAAAATTCTGGAAATCCCCAATGTTTCCGGCGTACACGGCCTGCGCCCGCAGCGTTATCCGAAAACAGGCTATGTGTTTGCCAACGGCGAACACATCGTGCCGGTTCCCAACAACGGCACGCTTTTAGACGACCCCAAGAAAAACTGGTGGGCGGTTTATACGGCGGTAGACGGCGAAACCATGCAGGTGGCCTGGCAGGTTATGGTTGACGGCAATCTGGATAATGGCGATGCCGACTATCAGGGCAAATATTCTTTCGCCACCTGTTACAACTCCGAAAAAGGCACCACTGTTACCGAAGCGTCGGCCAACGAGCAGGACTGGTGCGTGGTGTTCAATATCGCCGCCATCGAAGAGGGTGTCAAAAACGGAGATTTTAAAGAAATTGGCGGCGTGAAAGTATTGGACGGCCGCGCCGAGGCCAAATCCAAATACACCCGCTACATTCCCGTACCCAACTCGCCGCACGGTTGCAACGCTTCGCCCGACGGCAACTACATCATGCTCAACGGCAAACTCTCTCCCACCGTAACCGTGCTCGACGTGCGCAAGCTTGACGATTTGTTTGCCGGCAAAATCAAAGAACGCGACGTGGTGGTGGCCGAGCCGGAGCTGGGTTTGGGGCCGCTGCACACCGCGTTCGACGGCCGCGGCAACGCCTACACCACGCTGTTTATCGACAGCCAGATGGTAAAATGGAACATCGAAAAAGCCATCGCCGCTTATCAAAACAAAGATAAAAAAGGCGACTACATCATTCAGAAACTCGATGTGCATTACCAGCCTGGCCACAACCACACCACGATGGGCGAAACCAAAGAGGCTGATGGCAAATGGTTGGTTTCTTTGAATAAATTTTCGAAAGACCGCTTCTTGAACGTTGGCCCCCTCAAGCCGGAAAACGATCAGCTTATCGACATTTCCGGCGACGAAATGAAGTTGGTGCACGACGGCCCCAGCTTTGCCGAGCCGCACGATATGCTGCTGGTGGCCTCATCTAAAGTGAAGCCGCTGAAAACGTGGGACCGCAAAGACCAGTGGATGTGGGAAGACGCAGTGAGGCAGGCCGAAAAAGACGGTGTGAAGCTGGAGAGCGCAGCCAATGTCATCCGCGAAGGCAACAAAGTACGTGTGTATATGACCGCCGTCGCACCCGTGTTCAGCGTGCCGCATTTTGAAGTGAAACAGGGTGACGAAGTAACCGTATATGTAACCAATATGGAAACCATCGAAGATCTCACTCACGGCTTTACCCTCGAAGGCCACGGTATTGCCATGGAAGTCGGCCCGCAGGCCACTGCTTCGGTAACTTTTACCGCCGACCGCGTAGGCGTTTACTGGTATTACTGCCAATGGTTCTGCCATGCCCTGCATATGGAAATGTCGGGGCAGATGATTGTGAAACCGAAATAATGTGGGCAGGCCGTCTGAAAGGGCGCAATGTGTCCGTTTTCAGTCGGCCTTTATTGTTGCTAAGTCGTTTGAAAAAATAAAGTAGGCCGGATTTCAAATACATGCATATCTCCTTCAATCTCGTTTTACTGCTGCTGGCTGTTTTTCAGACGGCCTTTGCCGGAACCACCGAAGTAGCTGCGGGCAGTGACCTGCAAAGCATCGTCAATCGTGCGCAGGCGGGCGACACGTTGCGTTTGGCGTCGGGAAAGTACCGCGGCCGAATCATCATCGGCAAGCCGCTCACAATCGAAGGCCCGGCCGACCGCAGCGCTGAAATCGAAGGCGACCGTACGGGGCGCACCGTATCCGTGCACGCACCCGACGTCGTATTGCGCAACCTTACCGTAACCCGCTCCGGCCTGAGCTTGCCGGCCATGGATGCCGGCATTTACCTCGAACAAACCGCCGCCCGCGCCTTGGTAGAACACAATGACATTCTGGAGAACTCCGTCGGCGTGTATCTGCACGGCGCGCCCGATGCCTTAGTGAGGGCGAACAAAATCGTCGGCGACGCTAAATTGCGCCGCAACGAGCGCGGCAACGGTGTAACCGTGTGGAACGCCCCGGGCTCCAAAGTAACCGGCAACGACATTTCGCAAGGCCGTGACGGCATTTTTTCCAATGCCAGCACCAAAAACGTGTTCAGCAACAACCGTTTCTCAAAGCTGCGTTACGCCGTCCACTATATGTACACCAACGACAGCGAAGTGAGCGGCAACTTTTCAGACGGCAACGAAATCGGCTACGCCATCATGTTTTCAGAGCGGCTCAAAATCAACGATAACATTGCCGTCAACAGCACCAACCAAGGGCTGATGCTCAACTACGCCAACCATTCCGACATCCGCGGCAACGTCATCGACAAAGCCGGCAAATGCGTATTCGTGTACAACGCCAACTACAACAACCTGACCGGCAACCGTTTTGAAGGCTGCGCCACCGGCATCCACTTTACCGCAGCGGCCGAAGGCAACAAAATCTACGACAACGCCTTTGTCGGCAACCAAAACCAAATCAAATACGTCAGCACCCGCTATGCAGACTGGGCGGAAGGAGGGCGCGGTAACTACTGGAGCGATAACAGCGCCTTCGATCTGGACGGCGACGGTTTCGGCGACAACGCCTACCGCCCCAACGGCATTACCGACCAAATCGTCTGGCGCGCCCCCGCCGCCCGCCTGCTGATGAACAGCCCGGCCGTGAGCATGGTCAAATGGGCGCAGTCGCAGTTTCCCGCCATCCTGCCCGGCGGCGTGGTGGACAGCAAACCGCTGATGGCGCCGCCGGAAAATAGAACGTTTGAGAAATACAAAGCCATGAAGGGGTAGGGCGCAAAGGCCGTCTGAAACCCGCAAACGCACCAAGGAGGAACGATGGGCACATCGCACATCGCGTTAAACGCAGTGAGCAAGCAGTACGGTAGCCGTTTTGCCGTGAAAAACATCGACTTAACCCTGAAGGCCGGAGAATGCGCCGGCTTGGCGGGGCATAACGGCGCGGGCAAATCCACACTGATAAAACTGATGCTCGGCCTGATTACCCCCAGCGCAGGTAGCGTGCGGCTGCTCGGCGAAGATGCTGCGGGCAGCCGCGCCGCATCCGTCCGCAGCCGAATCGGCTACCTGCCCGAAACCGCTGCCCTCCACCCCTCGCTTACCGGCAGGGAAACGCTGGATTTTTACGCCAAGCTGAAAAAACAGCCGGTCGGAAAAAACGCCGCTCTGCTCGAGCGCGTCGGCATCGAACAGGCGGCGGGCAGGCGCGTCGGAACGTATTCCAAAGGGATGCGCCAGCGTCTCGCTCTTGCCCAAGCCCTGCTCGGAGAGCCCAAAGTACTGCTGTTCGACGAACCCACTACCGGCCTCGACCCAGCATCGAGGCAGATGTTTTACGAAATCGTGCGCGAACTAGCCGGACAGGGCGCCGCCGTATTGCTCAGCACCCACGCTTTGGGCGAACTGGACGGCCATGCCGACCGCATCGTCGTGATGAAAAATGGCAGCAAAGTTGCCGACGGCAGCATGGACGAGTTGCAAATCCAAAGCGGCCTGCCCGCCACCGTGCGCGTACAGCTCAAACGGCCCGCCGGCCTGCCGGCAAACTGGGTTTCAGACGGCCTGACCTACACCGCGCAGTGTCCGGTGGAGCGGAAAGCCGAGCTGTTGCGGGAGCTCGGCAGTTTGGACAATATCAGGCAAATTGACATCCACACCCCCACACTCGACGACATGTACGCCGAATTTTTGAAGCGGGAAGATGTGTAGGCGCGGCGGTAGCCCGAAAGCGGCGCAATTTTGAGGCCGCCGTGTTTTTTAAGACAGAGGCCGTCTGAAAAATATTTTCGATAAAAAACGTATTTGTGCCGGTGCAGAAGCACCGAAGGAACCGGAAAACATGAACCCCGTTTGGATTATTACCGGCAAAGAAATCCGCGACAGCCTGCGCAACCGCTGGGTACTGGCCGCCACTTTGTTGCTGGCGGCGCTGGCTTTGTCACTCGGCTTTCTCGGCAGCGCGCCCACAGGGGCGGTAAAGGCCGACCCGCTGACCGTTACCGTAGTCAGCCTGTCGAGCCTGTCGATTTTCCTGATACCGCTGATTGCTATGCTACTCTCCTACGACGCTTTAATCGGCGAAATCGAGCGCGGCACGATGGCGCTGCTGTTGAGCTATCCCATATCGCGCGCGCAGGTTTTGGCCGGTAAGTTTGCCGGCCACCTGATTATCCTTACCTTGGCGACTTCGGCGGGCTACGGCTTGGCGGGCATCGCCCTGCAACTGGCGGGCGGCGGCTTCGATTCCGGTGCGTGGCAGCCGTTTCTGCTGCTGATTGCCGCCAGCGTTTTGCTCGGCGCAGCGTTTTTGGCGATGGGTTATCTGATTAGCGCAAAAGTGAAAGAACGGGGCACGGCGGCCGGCACCGCCATCGGCGTGTGGCTGTTTTTCGTGGTGATTTTCGATATGACGCTGCTGGGCATACTGGCAGCCGATACCGGGCAGATGATTACCGCGCCGATACTGGAAACCGTGCTGCTGTTCAACCCCGCCGACATCTACCGCCTGCTGAACCTGACCGGCTACGAAAATACCGCCATGTATGCGGGGATGGCGGGTTTGAGCGGCCAGCTTTCACTCGGCCGCCCCGTATTGCTGGCGGCGCAGTTGCTGTGGATTGCCGTGCCTTTCGCTTTTGCGGCGGGGGCGTTTCAGAAACGGCAGATTTGAATCCGGCGGCAGGCCGCCTGAAACATACGGCGGCTTTTCAGACGGCCTGCCGCTTTGCCCGTAGGAGAGTTGTATGAAGCTTTTTTACCTCGTATCCGCCGCGCTGGCGCTTGCCGCCTGCGGCGCAAAGCCGGAGTCCTCCCCGCCCGCGCCGCAGCCGATTACCGAGCGGTCCGTCGGCCACTACTGCACCATGAACCTGTCGGAGCACGTCGGCCCCAAGGCGCAGATTTTCTTGAATGGCAAGCCCGACAAACCGGTATGGTTTTCCACCATCAAGCAGATGTTCGGTTATACCAAACTGCCGGAGGAGCCGAAGGGCATTGCTGCGATTTACGTAACCGATATGGGCAAAGTCAGCGATTGGCGCACACCCAACGCCGACAACGATTGGGTAGACGCCCGTAAAGCCTATTACGTGATTGAAAGCGGCTTTATCGGCGGCATGGGCGCGGAAGACGCGCTGCCGTTTGCCGACAAGGCGCAGGCGCAGAAATTTGCCGCCGAAAAAGGCGGCAGGGTCGTGGCGTTCGGCGAAATACCCGACGAGTATATTTTCAAATAAACAAAGACCGTATAACGGGGCCGTCTGAAAATATGCGGCCCGTCCGTCGCGAAATGGAGCAAACCATGAACACCAGAATGACCCGCCGCCGCTTTATCGGCATCACGGCAGCCGTCGCTGGAACCGCCGCCGTGCCGCTGCTCTGCCGCCGTACAAACGTCGGAGCGCTGCCCGAAGCCGCCGTTTGGCAGGGTATTGCGTTGGGTGCCGGTGCCGAAATGCGCCTTTACCACTCCGACCGCCGCTTTGCCGAAAACTTAATCGGCAAAGCAGTGGCCGAAATATCACGGCTGGAGAAAATCTTCAGCCTCTACCGCGGCGACAGCGTGCTGGTGCACCTGAACCAAACGGGCCGTTTAGATAATCCGCCCGCCGATTTACTGGCCGTGCTCAGCCTCAGCCGCGACATCCATACCCTTACGCAAGGTGCCTTCGACCCCAGCATTCAGCCTCTCTGGAATGCCTATGCCGCGCATTTTTCGCGGCACCCGTTGAGTGAATCCGCACCAACCGCCGCCGTTTTGGAACAAGCGCTGGCTTCGGTGGGTTTCGGCGCAGTCGAGTTCGACAGCCGCACCGTCCGCTTCGCTAAATCTGGTATGGCCTTATCGTTTAACGGCATTGCCCAAGGCTATATTACTGACCGCATTACCGAAATATTACGTAACGCCGGTTTGGTGCAGGCACTGGTGGATTTGGGGGAAATCCGCGGTTTGGATGGCACACGCAGCCGCATTTGGCAGGCTGGCATCCGCCATCCGGACGGAGGGGACGCAGTATTGCTCAATGTGCCGCTGCAAAACCAGGCTCTGTCCACTTCGGGTGGATACGGCACGACTTTGGACGAAGCAGGCCGGTTTACGCACCTTTTCAATCCGCTTACCGGCACTAGCCGTCCACGCTACCGCAGCGTCAGTGTAACTATGGCTACTGCGGCAACCGCAGATGCCTTGTCAACTGCGTTTTCAGTAATGGATAAAACCTCTGTTGTCGCCATCGCTAATAGAGTTCCTCATTTGAAAGCATGGCTGTTTACGACTGAAGGCAGATTGGAAAAGGTGGATATGAACATAGCTGTTGCAAGTTGATGCCTGTTTATCATCGTTGACTTGTATTTGTCGTGAAACAAGATAAGAACAAGACTAGGTGAAGTAGTGGCATGGTTAATCCAATTTAAAATATGTACAAGGTGATGAATTGCAGGAGGTATTCCTGGATAACTAGGTTTAATCAAAAAATAATCCTGATGAAGAAAAGCGGTTTAAGTCAGTATAAGTAATACAAGCGGATTGAGCTGTTTGTTTCCAAACACTTACTAGAATAGCTGCTGAGTTGGCAGGTGTTTATAGAACACAGCTATGCTTACACTTTTAC
This sequence comes from Neisseria musculi, assembly GCF_014297595.2. Taxonomy (NCBI): domain Bacteria; kingdom Pseudomonadati; phylum Pseudomonadota; class Betaproteobacteria; order Neisseriales; family Neisseriaceae; genus Neisseria; species Neisseria musculi. The sequence goes on from NZ_CP060414.2 coordinate 97,728, forward strand.
TGTCTGTGATTGCTGGCTTATCCAAACAATACGTATGTAAAGTACTTGACGGAGAAGTTGAAGTCGATGAAATTTGTTTTTACTGCCAACGAAAAGGCAAAAATGACAGAGGAGCGGCTGGGAAAGTTTTGATCTTCGGGCTGTCTAACTACCAACCAACAACCAATTGTCGTTTATGACCTCGGGCAGCACTGATGAGACGGGTAATAACTTAGTGAGTCTGTTGGCAAAGCCAACAGTCAAGACGCTGTTAACAAAGTAGGAAGCGTTGAAATCAATGGAGAAAAGCTCTAATTTTACCGCCAAAATTAACAAATGGCGGGAGGTGTGAACTCGCTGGATGCGCTGGTGGATATTGTGGGCGAGATTACCAGTAAAAATGCCAAATCCGTTGTACCAATGGAGCAAATCAATGCAGTCGAGGAGATGAGGCTAAGCAGACGTTGCTGGAAAACCAAAAAGTACTAGTGGGCAGTGCTGCTATCGGTTAGTTGGTGTCCGACCGCTAAGCCTTGATGGTGTTGCGGGTATTGGTTAGCAAAGTAAGGTTGTTCGCCTTTTAAAGAAGGCTAGCCTACCGTAGTGGGCGCGGTAGAGGGTAACTATCAACCAACTTGTGGCATAAGGTTCGGGGTTTAAAAAAGAGAAAGAGCAAACTCGTTTTATCTGAAGCTAAATATGGTGCATACCGTATTTGACATGGCTGATGCAGGTGGGGTTGTTGGCGGGTAACAGCCAACATGTACTTGGTTGCGGAACTGCAATCGGTGTTTGGCATGTTAGCCAATATCCACAATATCAGAAAAGCGGGCTGGACGGCTGGCGCGATATGGGGGTTGACGTATCTAAATAGCCGTCGCTACGCCGTGGCAGTTCAGTCGAAGAATGGAAGGTAATGCGGCAGCGGTGGATTTAATCTAACGTGCCAAGACCTTTAACTGTACTCAGCGCTACCGTGGGGCGTTTGCGTTGACCGAGTAGGCTACCGATATTTTGGTGGTACAGTTAAACGCCTCCAACTTCGATACCTGTAGAATTGTGCACCTGCTGGCTGATACCCATGCCGCTTTGCTGCGCGCACTGGTCGCCCAGCGTATTTTGGTTATGATGTTGGTCAATGAATCTAAGACTGATAAACTGGCTTATTGCCTGCTGTGCCTGTATTAAGCACCTATGGGCAGCACCGATGATGTGTATCAATGTATTGAAGCGGCAGTGCTGCTGAAAACGTCTTATCTAGAAACTGCTGCTGTCTTGGCCAATAACCTGAGCAATACGGCGTATAAATTGCAAAAGCAGATGTTTGTTGCGCCTGTTGCTGGTGTAAAAAAGCGTAACGAGCGATACCAGTCTGCACCTGTTCGTATTTGAATGGTACGGCGATTTCAGTCGATTCATCGAGTTGCTGTGCTTGAATTCGAAAATCCGCCCAGCCGAATTTCATTGAGAAAGGTACAGGGCTGAATGATTACGTCTGATAACACTGCTACCATGCTGGTTAATGGAAATACCCACGGTCAGTGGAGGATTACGATATTGTTTTTGACCTGTCCATTCCCACTGATAATTTTTCAGTAACTCTTCGTTGCTTGGTCGATACCAAGCCGGATGTGATACAGTTAAACGATAAAGTAGTGGCGTGCGTGGGAGGTCATACGTTATTGAGGGCCGTATCGACTGTGTACAAACCGTAACCGAAAAAGACCGTAAGGCATTAATAGTACAGATATGCTGTCAGGCAGATTTGGCGAGTTGGAAACCAGAAACTGCTCCCATGTTGGTATGAGGCTTTGCAGTTATTTATAAATAAGCTCTAGACTAGCAGAATAGCTCTGTTAGACTAGAGCCCTGTATTTTATTGGATTTCAATTGGTTTCTGTTTCTGCGGGGCGGAAGGAAAAAGCGGCCGGGGGAGGTTACGCCGGTTCGGCCATTTTCAGCGCCTGCCGGATATCCACCGCCACAATCCGCGATACGCCTTTTTCCTGCATGGTTACGCCGATGAGCTGTTCAGCCATTTCCATGGTGAGGCGGTTGTGTGAAATATAGAGAAACTGGGTTTGCGCCGACATTTCTTTCACTAAATTGCAGAAACGACCGGTGTTGGCATCATCAAGCGGAGCGTCCACCTCATCGAGCAGGCAGAACGGGGCGGGGTTGAGGCTGAAGAGGGCAAACACCAAGCTCATGGCAGTGAGTGCTTTTTCGCCGCCGCTCAACAGATGGATGGTGCTGTTTTTCTTGCCGGGCGGGCGCGCCATAATGGATACGCCGGCAGTGAGCAGATCGTCGCCTATCATGTGCAGCGTGGCTTCACCGCCGCCAAACAGGGTGGGAAAGAAAGTTTGGACTTTTTCATTAACGGCATCGAAAGTGGCTTTGAAACGCTCTTTGGTTTTGTTGTCGATTTTGGCGATGGCTTCTTCGAGCAGGTTGATGGCGGCCTGCACGTCTTCACTTTGGCCGCGGTAGTAGCTGTCGCGCTCGCGGGCCTCCTGCAATTCTTGCAGGGCGGCCAGATTGACGGCGCCGAGGGCTTCGATTTGTTGGGAAAGACTGCCGATAGTGTTGCTGAGTGTTTTCGGGCTGCCCGATGCGGCGGCCGATTTTTCGAGTGATGCGAGATCGGCCTGTCGTTCGGTTAGGTTTTGATGAAAGCGTTTGGCGTTAATCAGGGCTTCCTGCTGTTGCAGCAGGGCGGTTTGGGTAGCGGCCTGCAATTGCGGCAGTTTGCTTTGCAGCGCCTGCTGTTGGGCGTATTGCTCGCGGCCTTCGGCTTGGGTGGCGGCGAGTTGGTTTTGCATGGCGAGATATTGTTCGTCTAGCATTTGCACGGCTTCACCCAGCTCGTTTAGTTTGGCGTGCTGTTCTTCGTTTTGGGTTTCGGCCTCGTAGGCCAATGCGAGTTCGGTTTGTCGTTCCTGCCAGTCTAAGGTTTGTTGCTCGAGCTGGATAAGTTGTTGCTGGAAATGTTGTTTTTGCTGTTGCAGTTTGTGTACGGCCACTTCGGCGAGGCCGTATCGGCGGTTGGCTTCCAACAGGGCGAGTTGGGCCTGTTTCAGACGGCCTTGCTGCTCTTGGCGGCTGCCGCCGGTGTGGTGCTGCTGGTGTTCGAGTTCGGCGGAAGCTTCGGCGAGGGTGGCGATGTCGTCTTGCAGGCCGTCTGAAGTTTGCCCGAGCACGGTTTGTTCTGCTTCGATTTGCGCCAGTTCGCGCTCGATGTGTTCGCGGCGGATTTGCCCTTGGTTGGTGCGGGCGAGCATTTCGGCGGCGCGCTGCTGCGCCTGCTGGTATTGCCGGTTGTGCTGTTTTTGCTGTTGCAGCAGGTTTTTATGGTTCGCTTCGGCAGTGTTCAGCTCAGCTTGGTTGCGGGTGAGCTGTTGTTCGGCATCGGCCAGACGGGGCGAGAGGGCGGCCAGTTCGGCTGCCAGCTCGTCCAAACGTTCTTTGCGTGCGATCAGGTTGTCCTGCCGGCTGCGGGCATACAGCACGGTGCTGACGCGGTCGATGCGGTGGCCTTCAGGCGTGAGCCAAAGCTGGCCGGGTTGCAGGTCGCTTTGGCGGCTGAGGGCGTAATCCAAGCCGGGGGCGCACAATACGCCGTCCAGCCAATGGTGCAGGGCCGTCTGAAACGGGGCTTTGGCTTGGATTTGATTGAGCAGGGCGGCGGCGGGCAGGGTTTTTTTAAGGCCGCCGGCCAAGCTGTCGGCCAACCAGGCGGCGCTGCCTTCGGGAAGCGGTGCGGGCGGGGCGAACGAGGCGGGCACGGCGCGGGCATGCAGGCGCTCGGCCAGTATCACGCCGAGCGCGTGCTGCCACTCGGCCGGGGCGGTGATGTGCTGCCAGAGTTGCGGGGCTTGGCCGGCATCGGTGTGCTGCCAGAAATCGCCGCTGCTGTTTTCGTCTTGCGCCAAAAGTTGCGCCAGCGCCTGCTGCTGTGCCTCGAGTGTGATGTGTTGCTGTTGCAGCGTTTGCCGGTGTGCCGAGGCCGTCTGAAAACGGGTTTGGCACTCGGCTAAGCGGTTTTCGGCGGCCAGCAGTTGCTCTTCGTAATGCTCTTGTTGGCTTTGCAGCAGGGCGGCCTGCTCTTGTGCGGCCTCGGTGTCGCGGCTCTCGGGCAGGTTAAGGGCGAGGCTTTCCTGTTTCAGACGGCCTTTGCGGGCTTCGTGCTGTTGCAGGGTGTGTTGCGAATGGGCCAGTTGCTGCTGTTTCAAGGCCAGCTCGCGTTTGATGCGGTTGTGTTCGTCCTGCTGGCTTTGGTAGGCGGTGTTGAGCGCGGCCTGCGCTTCTTCCAGCTCGGGCAGGCGTTCTTCGTGTTCGGCCACCTGCATGGCGGTTTCGGCCAGCTCGGTTTGTTTTTCTTCGATGTGGATGTCGGCCTCTTCAAGCTGAGCGCGGATTTGCTGCTGCTCTTGGCGGATGCGTGAAAGTTGCACCTGTGCGGCGGCTTTGTCGCGCTCAATGCGCTGGTGCAGGGTTTGCCGGTGGCGGATTTGCTCTTCCAAACGGGCAACCTGTTCGCGTAATATGCCGCGCCGGTTGTTGAGGTCGTGCATACTTTGCTGCTGCGCCTGTTCGGCAGCCTGCAAAGCGTGCACGGCTTCGCCCAAGGCCTGAATCTTCTCGGCGGTTTCGTTTTGCTGCTGCTGGAAGGTTTGATGCTGGGCGGTGGCTTTGTCGGCGGTGGCAAGCGATTGCTGCCATTGCACATAGTCGAGCAAATCCTGCTGCTGGTCAAGTTGGCGGGTGAGCGTTTGATAGCGTTCGGCGGTTTCGGCCTGTTTTTCCAGTTTTTCCACTTGGCGCGCCAACTCGCTTTGCAGGTCGGACAAGCGTTGCAGATGCTCCCGCGTATCTTTCAGACGGCCTTCTGTTTCTTTTCGGCGTTCTTTGTATTTCGACACACCCGCCGCCTCTTCTATATAGGCGCGCAATTCTTCCGGTCGCGCTTCGATAATGCGCGAAATCATGCCCTGCTCAATCACCGCATAACCGCGCGCGCCCACGCCGGTGCCCAAGAATAAATCGGTAATGTCGCGGCGGCGCACCACTTGGTTGTTGATGAAATAAGTGGATTCGCCCTGCCGCGTGAGCTGGCGCTTGATGCTCACCTCGGCATATTGCCCCCATGCGCCCTGAAGGCTGTGGCTGCTGTTGTCGAACACCAGTTCCACCGAAGCGCGCGGGGCAGGGCGGCGGGTGGCGGCGCCGTTAAAAATGACGTCCTGCATACTCTCACCGCGCAATTGCTTGGCCGATGCTTCGCCCAATACCCAGCGCACGGCGTCAATCACATTGGATTTGCCGCAGCCGTTCGGCCCGATAACGGCTACCAGTTGGCCGGGCACATGAATAGTGGTGGGGTCGGTAAACGATTTGAAGCCGGCAAGTTTGATGTGGGTGAGGCGCATGACAAAAGGGAGACGGGGCGGAAAACGCGCTATTTTAACGGAAATCTGCCTGGAACGGTGGGGGAGGGAAAATCGGCGAACAGTGCTTTTTTGTCTTTAAGAAAAGGAGTGTTGCATAAAGGAGAATGGTATAAAAAACAGCCGGCCACATCAGTTTTTAACTTTATTTGATTATAAAAAAACGATATTTTTCATAACGTTATATTTTTAATAAAATCGCGGCTTTTAATCGGATGAAATTTAACCGCATACCTATTATCCATAAAAAAATACCGTTGGTATGTGCAGGTGAAAATATAACTTAGATGCGTATATCATTTACATATTGCTATGTGTTATGTTTTTCAACAATGATACAGACAAATATAGCGCAGCAGCCGGAGTTGTTTAACAGATTTAACAGGTAGGCCGTAAAACGCAACAGACGGCTTCAATTAACCAGGAGTTCGAATTATGTTTCAGTATCGTAAATTATTGTGGGTTTTGCTGCCGCTTACCGCAGTCGGATGTACATCATACCAAAAAGAAAAATGGATTGACACCGAGCAGGCCGCCTACAGCACTTCGGTGCCGGATAACCGCTCTTCCGTTGTGTTTTACCGCCAGGCCGATGCCGTTAACGGCCCTACTGTCAATATTTATGTAAACGGCCAATATTCAGGCTCGTTGCAGCCGAATGCCTACCGCCAAGAAACCGTCTGTGCGCAAAACCAGCGCTTTTACGCCGAATTTACCAACAGCGATACCGGTTACCGCAATAAGCATAACTCCGGAGACTATTACAACCTGCCCGACCTGGCAGTATCTTTCTTTAAAGTAGTAGGCGACAGCAACGGCCATCCCGTGCTGCAGGCCGTTTCTCCCGAACAGGCGGAAGCCGAAATGAAAGGCATCCCGCGTCAAAACCACACCCTTTCGCGCGTGGTCAGCCAAGAGCAATGCGCAGTCGTGTTGAAAAAATACAGCCTGCAAACTTCGGCTTTGTTCAAATTCGATCGCCACGACTATAACAATATGCTGCCCAAGGGTAAGCAGGAACTCTCTGCCATTTCTGAAGAAATCAAACAAAATCCCGACTTGATACGCGGCATCGTCGTTGTGGGCCACACCGATCCGTCCGGCACGTCTGCCTACAACCAGAAGCTCTCTGCCAATCGTGCGGCAACCGTAAAACAAGTCTTGGCCGAAAGCGGTTTGGACAGAAGATTGATTAGTGCAGAAGGCAGGGGTGAGCGCGAATTGGTAATCGGCAACTGCCGTAAAAAGCATCCTAACAATGCCCAAGCCCGAAAAGAATGCGACCAACCCAACCGTCGTGTGGAAGTGATTCTTCACGGTGAAAAAAAATAAACTGAATTTAACATTATAAGGTGAACAAAATGTCTAAAAACATTACTTTAAATATCAACAACGCCCAAAAAACCCTAGAAATCGTAAAATTTCAAACGGCCTCGGGAGAAGCATTGCGTATTCCGGCCCAGGCTGAGGTGAATTATCAATTTATTGAAGATGCAACATCCTTCGCGCCTGAAAATATTATGACCAAACGCGTAGGCAATGACTTAACTGTTGCCTTTGAGGGATCGGATATTACCAACCCAGACTTGATTTTAGAGGGTTACTATTCAAAAGAAACCGGCGCCTCCAAAGGCAGCCTGTTGGTTGGTACGCATGAAAACGGCAATACCTATCCGTATGTGCCGGAAAGCACGGAAACCTCCGATGCCGTTACCATGCTTGCAGAAGAAGTAACAGCCGGCCAAGCCCTAGGTGGCGAAATCATTACGGCTGTATGGGCTCCCAATCCCTTGTGGCTTTTGGCTTTGCTTCCGCTGGCCGGTTTGGCTGCATTGGCAAGCCGCAATAATGGCGGTTCCGAAAGCCCGGACCCAACTATTACGGTTGATGCGCCGGACAATACCACCGACAACACACCTAAAATTACGGGCACTGTCCATAATGCAGGTCCGGGCAGCGTGATAAAAGTTGTTTTGGTGGACAGCCAGGGAGCCAGCCAAACCGTATCGACTACAATCAGTGAAACAGGCGAGTATTCAGTGGAACCGACAAACCCGCTGGCAGACGGCACTTATACCGCTACAGCAACTGTTGAAGCGGTATCCGGTAAATCTGCAACAGCCAGCGACCCGGGCAGCATCGACACCAAAGCAGGCATCACCGTAGAAGCCCCCGCGCTGAGCAGCGACAACACCCCGACCATCACCGGTACCACCACCGATGTCGAAGCAGGCCAAGTGGTAACCGTAGTGGTAACCGGTTCGGACGGCCAAAGCCAAACCGTTACCACTACCGTCAAGGCAGACGGCAGCTACAGCGTAGACGTGCCCAAAGCCCTGCCCGACGGCAACTACAGCGTAACCGCCACCGTCAGCGACAAAGCCGGTAACACCGCAACCGCCCAAGACCAAGAAGGCAACGTTATCGACACCGCCGCCCCGATGATCAGCGTAGACGCGCCGGACAACAGCAGCGACAACACCCCGACCATCAGCGGCAAAACCGATGCGCCCGCCGGTTCGGTGGTAACCGTAGTGGTAACCGGTTCGGACGGCCAAAGCCAAACCGTTACCACTACCGTCAAGGCAGACGGCAGCTACAGCGTAGACGTGCCCAAAGCCCTGCCCGATGGCGGCTACACCGCCGAAGCTTCGGTGAAAGACCCCGCCGGCAATGAAGGCAGAGCCAAAGACAACGGCTCGGTCGACACCACCTCCCCGATAATCAGCGTAGACGCGCCGGACAACAGCAGTGACAACACCCCGACCATCAGCGGCAAAACCGATGCGCCCGCCGGTTCGGTGGTAACCGTAGTGGTAACCGGTTCGGACGGCCAAAGCCAAACCGTTACCACCACCGTCAAGGCAGACGGCAGCTACAGCGTAGACGTGCCCAAAGCCCTGCCCGACGGCGGCTACACCGCCGAAGCCTCGGTGAAAGACCCCGCCGGCAACGAAGGCAGAGCCAGCGATCCGGGCAGCATCGACACCAAAGCAGGCATCACCGTAGAAGCCCCCGCGCTGAGCAGCGACAACACCCCGACCATCACCGGTACCACCACCGATGTCGAAGCAGGCCAGGTGGTAACCGTTGTGGTAACCGGTTCGGACGGCCAAAGCCAAACCGTTACCACTACCGTCAAGGCAGACGGCAGCTACAGCGTAGACGTGCCCAAAGCCCTGCCCGACGGCAACTACAGCGTAACCGCCACCGTCAGCGACAAAGCCGGTAACACCGCAACCGCCCAAGACCAAGAAGGCAACGTTATCGACACTACTGCCCCGTCTATCAGCGTAGACGCGCCGGACAACAGCAGCGACAACACCCCGACCATCAGCGGCAAAACCGATGCGCCCGCCGGTTCGGTGGTAACCGTAGTGGTAACCGGTTCGGACGGCCAAAGCCAAACCGTTACCACTACCGTCAAGGCAGACGGCAGCTACAGCGTAGACGTGCCCAAAGCCCTGCCCGACGGCGGCTACACCGCCGAAGCTTCGGTGAAAGACCCCGCCGGCAATGAAGGCAGAGCCAAAGACAACGGCTCGGTCGACACCACCTCCCCGATAATCAGCGTAGACGCGCCGGACAACAGCAGTGACAACACCCCGACCATCAGCGGCAAAACCGATGCGCCCGCCGGTTCGGTGGTAACCGTAGTGGTAACCGGTTCGGACGGCCAAAGCCAAACCGTTACCACCACCGTCAAGGCAGACGGCAGCTACAGCGTAGACGTGCCCAAAGCCCTGCCCGACGGCGGCTACACCGCCGAAGCCTCGGTGAAAGACCCCGCCGGCAACGAAGGCAGAGCCAGCGATCCGGGCAGCATCGACACCAAAGCAGGCATCACCGTAGAAGCCCCCGCGCTGAGCAGCGACAACACCCCGACCATCACCGGTACCACCACCGATGTCGAAGCAGGCCAGGTGGTAACCGTTGTGGTAACCGGTTCGGACGGCCAAAGCCAAACCGTTACCACCACCGTCAAGGCAGACGGCAGCTACAGCGTGGACGTGCCCAAAGCCCTGCCCGACGGCAACTACAGCGTAACCGCCACCGTCAGCGACAAAGCCGGTAACACCGCAACCGCCCAAGACCAAGAAGGCAACGTTATCGACACTACTGCCCCGTCTATCAGCGTAGACGCGCCGGACAACAGCAGCGACAACACCCCGACCATCAGCGGCAAAACCGATGCGCCCGCCGGTTCGGTGGTAACCGTAGTGGTAACCGGTTCGGACGGCCAAAGCCAAACCGTTACCACTACCGTCAAGGCAGACGGCAGCTACAGCGTAGACGTGCCCAAAGCCCTGCCCGACGGCGGCTACACCGCCGAAGCTTCGGTGAAAGACCCCGCCGGCAACGAAGGCAGAGCCAAAGACAACGGCTCGGTCGACACCACCTCCCCGATAATCAGCGTAGACGCGCCGGACAACAGCAGTGACAACACCCCGACCATCAGCGGCAAAACCGATGCGCCCGCCGGTTCGGTGGTAACCGTAGTGGTAACCGGTTCGGACGGCCAAAGCCAAACCGTTACCACCACCGTCAAGGCAGACGGCAGCTACAGCGTGGACGTGCCCAAAGCCCTGCCCGACGGCGGCTACACCGCCGAAGCCTCGGTGAAAGACCCCGCCGGCAACGAAGGCAGAGCCAGCGATCCGGGCAGCATCGACACCAAAGCAGGCATCACCGTAGAAGCCCCCGCGCTGAGCAGCGACAACACCCCGACCATCACCGGCACCACTACCGATGTCGAAGCAGGCCAGGTGGTAACCGTTGTGGTAACCGGTTCGGACGGCCAAAGCCAAACCGTTACCACCACCGTCAAGGCAGACGGCAGCTACAGCGTGGATGTACCCAAAGCCCTGCCCGACGGCGGCTACAGCGTAACCGCCACCGTCAGCGACAAAGCCGGTAACACCGCAACCGCCCAAGACCAAGAAGGCAACGTTATCGACACCACCGCCCCGATGATCAGCGTAGACGCGCCGGACAACAGCAGCGACAACACTCCGACCATCACCGGCAAAACCGATGCGCCCGCCGGTTCGGTGGTAACCGTAGTGGTAACCGGTTCGGACGGCCAAAGCCAAACCGTTACCACCACCGTCAAGGCAGACGGCAGCTACAGCGTGGACGTGCCCAAAGCCCTGCCCGACGGCGGCTACACCGCCGAAGCTTCGGTGAAAGACCCGGCCGGCAACGAAGGCAGAGCCAAAGACAACGGCTCGGTCGACACCACCGCCCCGATGATCAGCGTGGACGCGCCGGACAACAGCAGCGACAACACCCCGACCATCAGCGGCAAAACCGATGCGCCCGCCGGTTCGGTGGTAACCGTTGTGGTAACCGGTTCGGACGGCCAAAGCCAAACCGTTACCACTACCGTCAAGGCAGACGGCAGCTACAGCGTAGACGTGCCCAAAGCCCTGCCCGACGGCGGCTACACCGCCGAAGCTTCGGTGAAAGACCCCGCCGGCAACGAAGGCAGAGCCAGCGACCCGGGCAGTATCGACACCAAAGCAGGCATCACCGTAGAAGCCCCCGCGCTGAGCAGCGACAACACCCCGACCATCACCGGCACCACTACCGATGTCGAAGCAGGCCAGGTGGTAACCGTTGTGGTAACCGGTTCGGACGGCCAAAGCCAAACCGTTACCACCACCGTCAAGGCAGACGGCAGCTACAGCGTAGACGTGCCCAAAGCCCTGCCCGACGGCAACTACAGCGTAACCGCCACCGTCAGCGACAAAGCCGGTAACACCGCAACCGCCCAAGACCAAGAAGGCAACGTTATCGACACTACTGCCCCGTCTATCAGCGTAGACGCGCCGGACAACAGCAGCGACAACACCCCGACCATCAGCGGCAAAACTGATGCGCCCGCCGGTTCGGTGGTAACCGTAGTGGTAACCGGTTCGGACGGCCAACAGCAAACCGTTACCACCACCGTCAAGGCAGACGGCAGCTACAGCGTAGACGTGCCCAAAGCCCTGCCCGATGGCGGCTACACCGCCGAAGCTTCGGTGAAAGACCCCGCCGGCAACGAAGGCAGAGCCAAAGACAACGGCTCGGTCGACACAGTTCCGCCGGAAGTAAAAGCACAAGATCAGCAGGTTGTAGAAGCCAGCAATGCCAAAGTAAGCGGCATAATTAAAGTTGGCGATGCAGGCGGTGTAGCTTCCATTACTGTGGGTGGTAAAGATGTTACTACAGCAACTGCAGCTGCACCTGTTGTGATTAACACGGCTAAAGGCCAGTTGATTATTAACGGTTACAATACGGCAAAAAGTGAAATAACTTACACCTATACCGAAAACGGTAAAGCCAAAGACCACAGCAGAGGCGATAATTCTGTGACCGATAACTTTATTGTTGCAGTGAAAGATAAAGCCGGTAATACGGCAATGGACAGCTTGGATATTAAGATTGCTGATACTGCCCCTGTTGCCGTTAATGATGTAAACAGCATTAGTGAAAAAGGTACATCGGTAAGCGGCAATGTGTTGGTGAACGACCAAACGGGAGCTGATACTCCAGTAACGGTAACCGCCGATAAGCTGAATGGAAGTTACGGTAAGTTGGTGTTGGGTGCCGATGGTAAATATACCTACCATCTTGATAGTAATAATGCAGCAGTTAAGGCATTAAACAACGGCCAAAAACTGGTTGATAGTTTCAATTACACAGTAAAAGATGCCGATGGCGATAAATCAACGGCAACATTGAAGATTACTGTTAATGGTGTGGACAGCGATAGAATCGAAATTGGCACAAACGACCCCAATACCAATATTAAAGGTGGCGGAGGTAATGATGTATTGATCGGTGATGCCGGAGGTACTCAAACTATTATTACTAAAGGCGAAAACTACAATGTTGCTATCTTGCTCGATATATCGAACAGTATGAAGAGCTATCGTACAAGTGAGGGTATCACTTACTTGGACATGGCCAAAAAATCTCTGCAGAAATTAGCCGGGGAGCTAGCGGCTCATGATGGTAAAGTTAATGCCAGCCTGATTGTTTTTAATAAGACGGCTCATCAAGTCATAAATATAAAGGATTTGAATAACTCTAAAGTCAATTCCTTAATAGAAGCTATTCAACGGTTGAGTAATAAAGAGGATCTAAGAGGCTCAACAAACTATGACGACGCATTTAGAGATACTGCAGCTTGGTTTAATAAAGTATCTGAAGCAGGTTACAATAATGTTACCTATTTCTTGACCGATGGGCAGCCGACTACTTTTGGTGCAGATGGAAGAGGCGACAGTCTTCATAACTATGCATATGTAACACAAGGATCGGTTAATGCGGGCTTGAAAAGCTTCCAAGCGTTAAGTAGTGTTTCTTCTGTTCATGCAGTAGGTTTTGCCAAAGGAGTACAGCAAACAACACTGAAATATTTTGATAACACCGTAACCTCCGGAAGCTTGAAGCAGGGGCAAGATGTTATTTGGACAAATCAAGGGTATTTGGGCAACAGAAAAGTTGTATATAAGGGTACTGCCGGAGAAGCAACAATTATCAATTCCCCAGATGAACTTGATGCTGCTTTGAAAAAAGGCACATCACAAACCATTGAGCACAAAGTGTCTGATGATACTTTGATAGGTGGTGACGGTAATGATATTTTGTTTGGCGACTCAATCAATACTGATCATTTGGCTTGGAAAAACAACTTAACCGGCGCGGTTTATAAAGCAGGCAGCCATAACGGTATGAGCTCAGAAGCACTTAATGAATTTATTAAGTGGAGTGAAAACGGCGGTGTAGCAGCAACCGACCAGCAAAAAGTAGATTATGTTCAAAAACATTGGGCAGAATTGCTGGACAGTCGTTCAGATGGCGGCAATGATACTTTGAACGGTGGTGCCGGTAACGACATTCTGTTTGGAGGAGCCGGTAACGATAGCTTAACCGGCGGAGAAGGTGCTGATAAATTTGTGTTCTTAGCCAACAGTAACAGCGGTAAGGACAAAATTCTCGACTTCCAAGCAGGCAGCGATAAAGTAGTATTTGCCGATTTGGTAGGCCCTGCTCAATTGAAAGGTGCAGTATGGAATGACCAAACCCACACCTTGAGCTTTACCGGCGTAGGGAAAGACGGTGTTTCTTACCAAAACAGCATAACCTTTTCAGGAATGTCTTCGGGGGAAACCTTAAACAGCATTCTAGAAAAACATGTTGAATTTATAGGCTGACTTAACAGCTGGCAAATAGAGCTCTGCTGAATGAACCACTCTCTATTTTTATCATTTTAATCAATAATTTGATCCAAAGGACTGAATCCTGTGCTGTATAGGGTTCGGTCCTTTTTATTTCGGCTGAATCCTATTATGGCCAAAAACAGCCAATCTACTTCGAACAATCGCAGCATTAGCCAGCTCCACAGTATCTGCTGCATTACCTAATGCCTGTCGTCTTATGGCCTTATAGTTATTTTAGTGGATTGGCTATCACGGATATATTCATACAGAGCCGCCCCAACTCACAAACATATCCATACGTATAAAAGTATTCGACACTATTCAAAAATCTGTACCATTTCTAAACTCACTCATAAAAAGAGACAACACATATGTAAATCCATACTTGACTTTGAAATATATGCATACGCTGCTTAGGCATTGATTGGCAAAGACATCTTCTTATCACAGCACCATTGCCTACTTTATCCGCACATTTCTCCGACAGCACCAACCCAAACTGGTTCCGGTCTTTATGAATCAGGCTTTTGCTCCGCGTGATGCTTATCAGTTCGACTAGGGTGTCGAACCGTCTGTCCGGCCAGTCAAACCGCCAAAGCCAATGTTGCCCGTTTGCTGTGAAATTCAGAATAAAATGAAACAAAGTAGAAATAGGTGAAACAAAATGCAGAGTTTTGCCTATTCTGATACTGTCAAAGATAAAAACAACCAATCATTCGCTTTCAGGAAATTGGTATCCGGTAAATCTTTCCTGCTTTGGTGGTATTGTGCTGTAAAAAGTACCGATCCAAGAAAAAATCATCTTCAAGTCGTGTTTCGGGAAATCCTGCAAACAACATCCAAGGGGTTGGAACTCTACAACTTTATCAAAGAACATTTACCCCCTCCCCTACTATCCACTTACTGTATTTTTTCATACCGCTTACGGGTATTAGATCGAACTTAAACGCATACTAGCGACTTGCCCCTACAACCATTCCGCCCCCGATCAGGAAAGAATGCTCAATTTGCTGTTGCCTCCCATTCCCAACGAGTGGTAACGGCAGGTTGGGAAGTATTAGCTCCATCCCGCAAGATTTCCAAGAAAGACGCTGTCTTTTTATCGCATTTGAAATATGATGAGGCAACACAGCTTGCAGTCCAGAAATTGAGCAATCAAAAAGTGCACCACTTTCAAACCGATATCAGCAACGGTTTTTAAATCTGAAAGACTCGTTACCCGTTTCAATCAGTTCGCAACGGTGTAACAATCTGTCTATCAAAGCCTGCGTCATGGTTTCATCCCCAAACACACTACCCCATTTCGCAAACACCAAATTGGTTGTCAGCACCAAACTGACTTTCTCATGTAAATGACTCAGTAGGTTAAACAGCAATGCCCCACCTTTTTGGCTAAATGGCAAATAGCCCGGTTCGTCCAATATCAGAAGATCATACCGGCTCAGTTGTCCTACCATTTTGTCTTCCGAACTATCCCGGTCTTTCTCTAAATGGTTAACCAAATCCAATACATTGAAGTACCTCACCCTAAATCCTTCCGAAGCTGCGTGAATACCCATGGCCGTAGCCAAATGGCTTTTACCGGTTCCCGGCCCCCCGATAAAATAATGTTGCGTTTGTGGCGTATATAATCGTTCTCCATCAGTAGGCGGATATGGCTCTCGTCTGCCACGGATTGCTCAAACAGAAAGTCTGCCAAGGTTTGATGTTGTGCAAATTTCGCTGCCTTTATCCTGTATTCGATACTGCGGATACGCCTTTGAGTCGGCTCCGTCCGTATCAACCGTTCTAAAATATCCGCCGTACTGCGTTTTCGACGGATACCGTCAGTAACGATTTCATCCCAATGCTCTGCCATCGCACTGAGTTTTAACTGCTCCAGTGCGGCTATGTATTCAGCTCTTTGCATCGTGTGCCTCCTCCTTAAACCGTACCGTGTTCCTGTTGCCCATGGCGTTTCAATACGCTGTTGTAGCGGTTCAGGTCGGTTTGAACCGGTATGCTCAGCGGAATATCTTCGGTATTGTTACCGGCAGTGCAAAAATGACCACCTGACGGCAGTCAGAAATTGACCACCCTGACTTAAACTCGCAGCTTTAAAACAAAGGCTGCTTTCATGTTGAATCAGGAGACGGTTGCAGCCATCAAAGCGCTCAAGCAGCAAGGCAAATCCATTCAAGGCATGACCAAAGAATTGGGATTGTCTAGAAACACCGTTAAAAAGTATCTGCCTCACAAAGACTGCGCACCGCAATATCAAAGAGTCGGATCAAAACCCGGCAAGCCCGACCCCTTTAAAGACTATATCCGCTCCCGCATCGAAGCCGCTGCTCCCGGCCGGATTCCCGCTGCCGTGCCGTATCGGGAAATCCTCGAAACGGGCTTTCAGGGCAAAGTCGGAATCGTCAGTGATTATGCCGCCATCCTCAAACCCAAACCCGATAACGAACCTGCGCTACGCTTTGAAATCAAACCCGGCCGGCAGATGCAGGCGGATTTCACCATTATCCGCAGAGGCGGCAACCCTCCGAAGGCCTTTGCCGCCACATTGGGTTACTCCCGAGCAAGCTGTGTCCGCTTCTATGACAACGGGCGTACCGAAGCACGGACAGACGGTTTGTGCAACAGTTTTGAACTCTTCTGCGGCATGGCGCACAAAGTGCTGTTTGATAATGCCAAAACCGTCATGATTCAACGTGATGCCTGTGCAGAAGACGGGCGCCGTCTGAATCCGGTGTTGCCGGCAGCAGCCGACGGCTACGGTTTCCTTTCCAAAATCTGCCGCCATATAGGGCTGGGACTAAAAAGCAGAGTAGAGCTTTTCAAGCGTTACCTGAAATCCGGTTTCATCATGCCTTTGCAGGCGACATTGCGTTCTTCAGGTTTGCTTTCGGATGTTCAGACGGCCGATGGCTGTATCGGCAAACGGCTTTCTCAAACAGCCGATGCACGAGTACACGGGACAACAGGGAAAATTCCAACATCCGTTTAATCCGAGAGCAGGAATTTTTACTGTCCCAGCCCACCACAACAGGCCTGAAAGTATGCTTGCTTAAGCAGCCCGAAACCGGCATGACGTAAAAGTATACCGACACGGGGACGGTATCGAATGCCGGCTGCCGTCTGAAAGCACGATGCCGAATCTTTCAGGTTCGGTACGGCGGTTATCCCGGCCGCCCTGTCTGTGCCCGGGCTTCAAACACTGTGAGATACGGCCTTTGGCTGCCCGCAGCATTCGGCTGAAAAAAAGCCCGTATGCCGACTTTATCGAACAGCTGCCGGATGCAGGGTTCAAAGCCAAAAACAGCAGAACGCAGGCAGCTTTGCTGAAACCGGCAGGACAACCCTCCGTCAAAACGATGACGGAATATGGCTTTAACTTTGCAACGGGTGCGCCCTAAGCCCGATTGACGGAGTTGTCTGACTTAAGTTTTATCGAAAAGCACGAAAATGCGGTGCTGACGGGCCCCGGCCGGGCAGGTGAAACCGATTTGGCTGTTTCTTTGGCTTATCCGGCAGTAATGGCGGGTATCAAAATCCGTTTCGTAACGGCAGCCGATTTGATGCTGCAACCGGCGGCGCATAATCGAGGAAAGCGGAAATCTTATCTGCAAGGTTCGGTTATGGGTCCGAGGCTGCCGGTGATTGATGAAACCGGCTGTTTGCCGTTTGAAAGAGAAGCCAACCTGTTCTTCAATGTTGCGGCCAAACGGTATGGGCGGGGCAGCATGATTCTGAGGGCCGATTTGCCGTTCGGCCGGCGGGCCGGGGCTTTTGCCAACGATACGGCTTTGACTGCCGCCATGTCGGACAGATTACTCCGTCATTGTCATGTTGTTCGGATAAGTGGAGAGATTTACCGTTTGAAGGACAAAAAGAAGATAGGCATTGCGCCTGTGATAAAGGAGATTTACCCCCCCCGTGGGATGGTTACAATCAAACTGCCGGTTCCGGTTTTAAAGTGGTCGGTTTTGACGGCCGTGGACAGTATCGCCGGTTCGTTTAAACGATTGATGATGTTCTGTACCGCCGCCGTGGGCATACCGTACGCCAATGCCGATTCGGCTGCCGTCACGCCGGCTTCCCGTATTCGGCAATCAGTGCCGATAGTTCCGCCATGGCCCCGTCTGCGGATTTCTGTTTCATCAGGCGTTTTTGCAGCTCTTTGACGGCAGGAGGCAATATCCGTTGTTCGAACGGTTCCCCGTTTCTCAATGCGCCGGGTTTGCGTTTGAGCCGCGGCAAGTCATGCTGGGGCTGATAAGCAGTCTGTCCTTTACCGTGTAAGCTGAAGTGCAGGCACTTCCTGTCCGCCCGCTATCTGTATCCTGTCCAAGTAAACATGAAGGCGGCCTGCCGTCTGACTAAATGACAAGGGGTGCGCTAACGGCTGCCTTCAAAGTTCACCGGGCACTGACTGTTCACGGCAAGGCTTGAAACGCGCGGGAAAATGAAGCTGTGCACCGGGGCATCCCCAATGCGGAGCGGCGGTTGCACAACTTGCGGTGCGGGCATCAAGGCGGAAATATCGGCAGCCGGGAAAGGGCGGGCCTTCAAACACAGCGGAACCGTTCGGGCCGTCTGAAAGCCGGGCACAAGGCCGGCGGCAATCTTTCAGACGGCCTTATTCTTGCGGGAAAACTTCTGCAACCGTCTGCTGTTTGAAATGGGGATGTTTGCGTTTGGCCGAGTCACTGTTGCACCTTTCGGGCAGATAGCGGTTAAACCCTTCCATAGCAAAGAAAGCCAACATCTGCGGGATAGTGTTGTTTACTACGTTGGTATTTGGCCGGGGCAGGGTTTCGGTGCAGATGTATTGATTAACGGTTCAGCGGTTGATGTCGGACTGTTTGGCGATTTGTCGGACGGATACGCCCTGATGAAACAGACGGCGTGCTTTGGTAATGGTTTCCATGTTAATCATTGCCGGGAAACTCCATAAAAGTGGAGAGTTTATCAATCATCGGGGGTACTTTTAGATGCCTATTGACATGCTCGGCATTCCGCAGCTTCCAAAAACAGTCGTATGCGGATAGATTTGATCGGCGGTTGGGATGGAGACATACCGTTTTGAATCAGGATTGTAAAAATAAGGGGCTTAGGAAGCAAAATTAGCCCAAGGGTCGATTTCTCAGTATTTTAAGCAAGACTAATACAGATCATCATGCCTGTGATTGAAGCGAAATTAGGTTTCCTTTAAGTGTAAATAAAAAGTCTGTTTCGGTACACCGTTAAATTTAACCAAGCGGTTTTTGGCATAACCCCAAAACAATTCGATGCCGTTAATGTGTTGCGCACCCCGGGCGAACTCGTCTACACCATGATGTACCCTGAAGTGCTTTTCACAGCCCATATCAACCAAGCCGTGATAGCCGCTTCGGTATAGACTTTGTCGTCCCGTTTTAAGATGCCGAAAATAATGGTTTTGCCTCCCTCTCCCCCGCCCGCCCTCGGATGCGTTTGGAGCCGAAGTAGGATTCGTCCAGTTCGACCACACCGGCAGAGGGAGTTTGCCGTTCACATTCAGCAGCCATACGGCAACGCAGTTTGAGAAACAGATATTGGCACTTTGGGTACTGATGCCGGTGAGTCTGGCGGTATCGGAAGCGGTCAAATCAAGTGTGAAAAGGCGCAGGATTTGACGGAATTTTGATTCGGTAATTTTACTGAACTTTTGGTATTTGTTTTTAATAGGTATATCAGAAGCTTAACATCATTTTTGCTGATTTTGCTTCGTAAGCCCCTAAATAAATTACCGATACATCCCGAGGATCACGCCTAAAGATAAGCTTCCATGACTTGCCGTGCTCGGTCAAACCGATATAAGGGGAAAGCGTAAAATCGAAGTAATACAGGCCGTCCCATCTCACCCTTGTGTTTTGTATGGTTCGCTCCGCGTAAGGCATGAAATCCAGCATTAAAGTTTGTGAGTCTGCCGGAATAGCGGGTAGGCCTCGTCCGATATTTGCCGCCATACCGAAAATACCTTCTTTCCACTTTGTTTCCGGTGACATTTGTAAGGCGGAGTGAATTTTTTTGTGATAGACATTAATGATTTGCTGCAACAGCTAAGTTTCAAATTCACCGAAAGTCAGGCTGGCATTTTTTCGGAGTCGTAATTGTCTTTGTATTTGACATTGGAGAAGGTGGTACCGGCAATGGATGAGCTTCCTGCATGAATGTACCGATAAGCCGCTTAATGTGTCTGCCGTAATGCGTAGTTCTGACGGGACGAAATTCCAAGTTGATACCATATTCAGCACAGGCCTTTTTGAATGTATCCGAATGGAAGCCGGAACCGTTATCCACATGGATTTTGTTAGGCAGCCCTCATGCTTCTATTTGCCGCTGTTTGCCTCCAGCCAAGCTTCTTTCTGTAATATCGCATGGGAAACATACAAAACTACCGAAATTTCGGGAGGTGCATCGAGCGAGAGGTAGTAGCCACAAATCATGCAGCTGTAAATATCAATGGCTAATGTCAGCCACGGTCTGCCGATAGGTTAGCGGGTTACATCTTCCCTGTTGCCGCGTTTATGCAAAACTTCCTTCTCTGAAAGGTCGTTTATCCTTTTGCGAATAGAGTTATTGGTCGGAGCTTCAATTCCGTTTTGTAAGCAAATGATACAGACTTGCTTTATTATTTATTTTTGAAATAAGCGTTGCTTTGAAAGATGGTATTTGTTGATGGCTTCTCGAATGATATTATCCACTTGAAGATTAAGCATCAAAGAGCCTTTCCTCCAGCCTCGCTGTTTGGGAATCAAAACACTTAAAGTGTTACAGGCGGAAAATGCTTTACACTATCTATATAACGAGACATACCCGATACCTTTCTCTTTTGCATAGGCTTCAATTGAAGCTCTTCCCTGCACTTTCCCATTTATCAGGGGTTCTAATAATTCACGGCGGCGCATAGCTTTAGCCTAAAGCTCATCTGGCTAAATCTGAACAGTAAGGCGTAGTCTCAGGAGCGAGTACAGTCAAATCGGTAATGAGTAAAATTTGCTCATGCCTACCTTCTTCATCTTCACCTAAAATTTGGGTAAAGTCGATTTGTTTGGTGATACGGTATTTCTTCCCGCTGGGCATATGAAGAACATATTTGTTGACCGCTAAATCTAACGATCTTGATCTTTCAAGGCTTATAATTTTTGGATCAGATTGATTATTTTTCATTTTCAGCAGCCCATATAAAGGAATCAGACGTAATCAGCTGATTGATGTCTGTAATCAAAATACCGCTTGCCAACATTTTATAAATCAGCCTGTATCGTTCGTTTTCTTCAGCATGAGAAAATAAGGCCAAGCAATCTGAAATTTTGTTTATTTTTTGGCAAGAAATTGCTGAACAGTTTCAACATGATGTGAGTCAAAAGCTGTGTGCCTTAAATAAACAAACAATTGAATATTATGAAAAACTTGTCCACAAATACGGTTTTCATCGTAAATATGAAAAAGGAAATTATGATTTTGCGCCCAACGATAGGCAGCTTTCTATTTTGTCAGCCATTTGCGCTAATGCTGTCGACATCACGCTTCCGGCTTCGCCTCAACTAACATTCCTTCATAGTTACTATTTCGAAATAAGACTAAAAAATCAGGAGTATATTTGTACTTTCTGCATGATAAAATCACATTTTAATGAGGATTCATAAGGAATCGATTCATTTCCTCGAAAAGAATAGTGGCCCAATACGCTACGATGGGTGGGCTGATTTTCCGCATTTGTTGAAATATTTCGTAATCCTTTCAGTTTCCTATCTCAACCATAGTTGAAATACAGGACTGTTTGAATAATTTGTGATTCAATTTACCGTTTTTCACTTATTGCTGGTATTTTTGTTTCATCTATTTCTGAGTTAAGGAGAAAGAATTAGGGTTCTTGGGTTGGAATGTTTCAATTTATTCTGAATCTCACACCAGCCCATCAGCTATGGCAAGCAATACTTGGAGTGTGAACCCGACCGGCTGCGGGAGGAGGTAGTCGGTCGGTGAATTAAAGAGTAAGGAGACAAAAAAACATCAAAAACGTATCGGCTGTTTGCTCTGCCCACCTCAATTCCGAGGAGTTTTGCTGCATGATATGAACCACGACTTCGTTGGATGCGTCAATTATTCCGACAGAACTAAAAACCGCTATCTTGCATTGATTCGTTCCATCTTGAACATAGCTGCGCATGAGTGGCAATGGTTGGGAAACGTACCGAAAATCACGTTATACAGGAAAGCCAGACGGCACGTCCACAGGCTGATGCAGAACGAAGCACAGAAACTCATCGCAGCTTTACTCGGATACCTAGCCGATATGGCGATTTTCAAGTTTGGCTGCAGGATTCAGGAAACGAAATGTGCTGGATTTGAAGTGGGAGCAAATAAACCTGCAACAAAAGACAGCTTGGATTTATCCTGACAAAACCAAAGCGGGGCGGATCATAGGTATTACGCTGAATCAGACGATGGTCGGTGTATTGGAAAAACAGATGGGTAAGCACCCATCATTTGTTTTACCTATCCGAACGGCAATCAAGTTGTGTTGGCTGAAGTAGGGATTAATGATTTTAGATAGAATAACTTGCATCACACATGGGCAAGTTGGCCGGTTCAATCCGGTGTTTCCTGACTGCTTTGCCGGAAATGTCTGTTAGGAAAGCATCAGTATGCCCATCTCGTGCGTGCCGAAACACTTGTACGAACATGCTGCATTATTGGATGGTGCCGGTCTTTTTCAGCAAAAATTTAGCACTCCACCCAATAGGTTGGGCGGAGAAAAAAACCTAAATGATTGCTTAGGCTTTTAAAAAATTGGCTCCCCGACCTGGGCTCGAACCAGGGACCTGCGGATTAACAGTCCGTCGCTCTACCGACTGAGCTATCGGGGAAAATAGGCTTAATTATATCGAGGATTTGGAAAATGTCAATATTTTTTACGTTATTTTTTCGCCTTAAATACCAGTAAATTGAATCGAGAGTCTAAGAATCAAAATTCATTTTAAAGGATTCCTCTCAGCATCTTCAACAGCACTTATACAAATCATAATGCCTTATGCTTGAAACAAAATCCAGCTTCTTTCAAATACAGGTAAAACTTATGTCGGTACACGTTAAATCACGACAAGCAATGCTCGGTATAGCCCCAAAAACAGGCTTAATGAACCTTTAGGTTTGCTTTCTTCTTTTTTATCTCTTAATCACAAAATAATTTAGAAGCTTAAAAAGAAAAAACACTCAATATAGTGATACATTTCTGAAATTAAATTAAAAAACAAGGCTCTAGACTAGCAGCTTTATATAAATTTACTTTAAAAAGCCCCCAAAGTTGGTGACTCAGTTCATCAGAGTTTCGGTTCCATCGCCATTCGCATTCCCTCAGGTGCAAATCAAAGTTTTTGGTTACGCCATTGAATTTGGCGGGCCTTCGTTTGGTAAAACTCCGGAAGCTTTCAATACCATTGATGTGCCCGGTACCATCTGCAAACTCATTTTGTCCGTGATTAACGCGCAAATGTTTAGAGTAGCCCGCATCGACCAGGCCGCTGTAACCGCGCCGGCTATCAGAATAAACAACACTCCCCAGAGAGACCTTTCCCAATATAACAGCTTGAAGTGTTTGCTTTTTACAATCAGGAACGATTTCGGTATAAACCCTGCCGTCTCTTTCGAAAATACCAAAGACGGTTGTTTAAGCGTTCCTCTGCCACGCTTTGACTTGCCATGGAAACCGCGCTACAAATAGCTTTCATCAACCTCCATGCTGCCGTATAACAGGTCTTTTTGCTCGCTTTGGCAGCGGTATATTTCGTGTCTGAAAATGCGATACCGGTGGTTGATGGTATTGCGGTTGAAGCCTGTCGGCAAAGCGGTTTTGAGGCTTCTATACCGACACAAAAATGCTTGATAATTTTTTGAGCTGATGGTCACTTAACTTGGTGTTATATTTCATTTTTCTAGGCTAACAGAGCTATTCTGCTAGTCTAGAGCCTATGATTTTCAAATTTTAAAGCGGCTTTAACACATGATATTTATGCAAAAGCTACTGTTTCCTTTTGTTGCCAATTCGTGCAAAAGCTAACAATTTACCGTGCAAAAGCTGTCGCTGCTTTATAATGAAACCGGCAGGGCTGTATCGGTATGTTGGGAAACATCCGTATCAAACCTGTCTGTCATCACAGGTAATGCTTTGTATTGTTATGCCTTTTCTTCTTATTTTTTGAACTGCTGTAAGATATAGTGCATTGGTTTCATATTCGACTTCATCGACCGATAAGGCCTGATTGCTGGTGCCGTCATACGGAACCATGATGCCGAAGCTTCTACCCAAATAGGCGGTATCGATGAGACTGACCGGCATTCGGGACGGCAAACTGGTTTTTTGCGGCCGCTTTTTTTGCAGATGGCGACTGATGGCTTTGCAGTGATCGGCAAGTTGTTGCGCTGTCTGTTTGCCGTTGGTGCAGGGCTGCTATAATTGGCCGGAATCAAGGCGTCTGCCGCTATCTAAAGCGCTTTAGACAAATTGTGTATTGATAACGCTGCTTGCTGTTTCCGGTACCGTTACGTTTGATGCTTTTTGGGGAAGCAAAAGGGCATTTTTGTGTTCAAAACTTTTGGATCCTTGAAAGCCTTTCAGGATAAGGGTTTCAAGGATTTTTAGCACCCATTTTCCCTCACGCCACAATTTCAATGCACCAGAGAATTCTCCGGCACCGTATTATCCACACTCCACCTTGCGGGATATGCTCTGTGTTAATCTGCTATCTCGCAATTTCTGCCGATAAAAGCCGTGTATTCTGCCATAAAAAAACTGCACTTCCCGGGTTGGTTTGTGTGTTCGGTTTGGGAGGTGCAGTTTAGGCATGGGCGTTTTTGTTGAAGCGGGCTGCGGATACTGTTATTGGGCGAAATATTTGCTTTGGATTTTATCGTATTCGCCGTTTTCTCGAACCTTGGCCAATGCATCGTTCAGCATATTCAGCGTAGCGGTGTCGCCTTTGCGTACGGCCATACCGTAGTTTTCGGTTTCGAAATCGGGTACGGCAACCATGCTGAAGCCTTTGTCGCCGTTATTTTTTATGTAGTTGCCCACAACTGCGCTGTCGGAAATCACCGCATCGAGCCCGCCGTTTTCCAGTTCTTTAATCACCAGCGGCAGGCTTTCGAAACGGGCGATTTTCGGGCTGTTGTTACCTAGGATTTTAGAAGCGGCAAAGTCGCCGGTTTGGCCGGTTACCACCCCCACTTTCTGTGCTTTTTTCAGATCTTCTACCGATTGGATGTTTTTGCCCTTCTGCACCAAAATCACTTGCTTGATTTCAAAGTAGGGGTTGGTGAAGTCCATCGTTTGTTTGCGTTCATCGGTAATGGTGATGGCGGAGACCAGGATATCGACATCGCCGTTGGTTAAGGCGGGGAAAATGCTGTCCCACGGTTGGTGTCTGTATTCCACTTTGAAATTGCCCGCTTGGGACATGGCGTTGAGCAGATCGATGTCGAACCCCGAGATTTGATTGCTGGCGTTCATAAATTCAAACGGAGCAAATTCGGCATTGGTGGCAACGTGGTACACTTTTGCGGCATCCGCGCCGGTTTGGGCGGAACCGCTGCTTTGGCCGCCGCAGGCGCTTAAAGCCAAAGCAGAGCAGGCGATGGCGGAGGCAATCCATTTTTTCATGTTCATGTGGGTATTCCTGATAAAGTTTTTAAAGTGGCTATTCTAACACAAGTTCGCAAAAATACGCATTTCCAACATATTTTAAATGTTGGTTTTTGTTGGTGAAATCATATGCTTGAATATTTCTAGCGTTCTTTTTCTCGGAAGAAGGCGTAGGTAACATCGTGAAATAAATCCGTGTGCGGGCTGTCTTCATAATTAAGCTCGTCCAAGGCATCTTCAAAGGCAAGCTGCACCGATTCGATCGCGTCTTGTGCAATATTGGCGGGCAGGGCGCGTACCATGCCTTTGAAAGCTGTGGCCAGCACATGGTTCTGCATACGCAAAACATCGCAGGTTTCTTCGAGATATTCCAAGCGCTGCTCTATGCTGTTCATGATTTTTCTTTCGGGAATCTGTTAGAATGCAACATTATAGCGCAAACTCGGATTTAACTTTGTATAGCAGCACCGGGCAGGAAGCAGGCATTTTTCGGCATTGTAAAGCAGGATAAATGATTGGGAAACCTATATTTTCGAATGTCGGAGAGGGTTGCAGCCGTCTGAAACGCACGGCAGCACTGTCATAACGGCAAAACGGGCGGGTTTGCAGTAAAACGGCAGAAAGGCGCAGGCAATAAGGATAAACAAGATGACTAACCCCAACACGCCGGAGTCGTCCGGCAACAATAACGGCCAAGAAGAATTCGATTGGGAAAAAGGTTTGGAAAAGTTGCGTGAGCAGCGGCATTCGGGCCGCAGTGCGGCGGTCAGGCCGCAGGTGCAACGCCCGGCTCCGATTCCCCAAGCTGCCGCACGGCAGGTTAAACCTGTGCAGGAAGAGGTGCAATTGAATGCCAAAGCAGCCGAACGGATGCTGCGCGAGTATTTACAGCAATGGCAGCAGGAACACAACGATCCGCTTGCTGATACGATTACCGCCGAAACCGATACCACCGTGCTGTTGCAGGAAGACTGGCTGGCCGCGCAAACCGCGTTGCAGTCAGCGCGGATAGACGACAGTCAATTAGAAGGCAAACGCACGGTTTGGCTGAACCCTAAGCGGCAGAGTATTTCATTTGCCGAGCCTGCCGCCGGGCATGAGCGCGAAACAGGGCAGGCAGAAGACGGCAACGTGTTTGCAGAAACCGAAGAAACCTTAGAGGCCGGGGAATGGCTGCCGGTTACGGTGAAAGTTATTAATCCACATGTTGATCCGCGCAAGCCGGTGATGTGTTTGTCGGAGCAGGAGTTGTTGGAACGCTTAACCCGCCGGCTGCGTCCGCACCTCACCGATGCAGTGGCGGGCATGGTGCGGGTGGCGGTGCAGAAGCAAACTGCAGCTCTCACGTATCAGCTTCAGCAGATTTTGAGCGAGCAGGCGCCCGCCTTGGTGGAAGAAATTCTCGATTACAATCTTAAAGCCGCTATGTCGGAAATCAAATACAGCCTGAAATATAAACGCTGATACCTGCCGTATCATGAAGGCAGGCCGTCTGAAACCGGGTTTCGGTAAGCGGCTCGGGCGAAAAATATGTTTTGCGTAAGCGGTTTTGCAGAGGCTTTGGGATTTCAGACGGCCTTAACGGTTCGAGGGCTTTTGAAAAGGTTTGCAGCGTATATTGGATATTGAGCCGTTTGAAAAATCCGGCAAGTTTTGTGCCGGCAGGTTTTCAGACGGCCTGTAAAGGATTGAGCAGATTCTGAAAGGTTTCTGCACATATTGGGCCGTCTGAAAAATTCAAATAAACAGCGTTGCATGAACAGAAAAATGAAGAAAAACCTGATTTGGGCGGCGGTGGCTGCTGCCGTATGGTTCGGTTATCAGCATTGGCAGAATCAGCCGCAGCAACCGACACCGCAGGGGGTGCAGACAGAGGGACGGCAGAGGGTCGGGCAAATCCTTCAGACGGCCTATGAACAAAAGCAGAGCAATATCCAAGTGGAGGGTAGCGGCGTGGTGGTGAAAACCCTGCCGGACGACAACAAAGGATCGCGCCACCAGCGTTTTATTCTCAAGCTGGCCGGCGGGCAAACGCTGCTGGTGGCACACAACATCGATTTGGCTCAGAAAATCAAAGGGCTGAAAAAAGGCGATACGGTGGATTTTTACGGCGAATACGAATGGTCGCAACAAGGCGGCGTGATTCATTGGACGCACCACGACCCGAAAGGCCGCCATGCCGATGGCTGGTTGAAGCATAACGGGATCATGTATCAATAAACCGAAGCCGCTGATTCATTTACTTAAAAAACAACACCTTAAAAACTTAAAAAACAACCTAACGAAGCAAACTGCACCCCACAACTCGGACTCACTGCCCGATTGATGGGGTGCAGTTTTTTTATGGCGGCATCCATCATGGCGGCACCCATCGGCGGGGGAAAATGGGGTAATACCGCCTGCAAACGCCCGCTCCGGCCGAGTGTGCCGACGGGTGCCGTGTCGGCAATATGCAGAGAAAGGTCTGAAACCTAAATCCAAAAAATCCGATGAAGCAACAGTTTGAGCCGGTGCAAGCCGGCCGTCTGAAAATCAGCCGGGGCTGCTGAAAGGCGGGCTTGGCTTAAAGCAGGAGCGGCTGTGATAAAAAGCCGGCAGTTTGATCGGATTCGGATTGTCGGAAAAAGCAGGGTTGTTTACACTTTTTATGCCTAAGGGCTTTTATTATTGCTGCTGAAATAATGGTGTGGAGCAGGCCGGCGGTGCGCTGTGGTAAGCCTCCCTGCTTGCAAAGGGGGAGGGGCGCGGGTTTGTTGGAGGGCTGTCTGAATAGGATTAAGTTAGAATGAAAAGGGCTGAATCCTGTTTGATATAGGATTCAGCTCTTTGAAGTTAAAGCCGCTTGATTGATGGTTAAACTGTTTAAGTTGGGGCAGGCTGAAATCGGGCGGGTTGTTTTTATTTGGCGGAGGCGGTGAGATTCGAACTCACGGAGGGCGCAAACCCTCGACGGTTTTCAAGACCGCTGCATTAAACCGCTCTGCCACACCTCCGGTTTTGTGCTGGATTTCAAGATTGGCGGAAGCGGTGAGATTCGAACTCACGGAGGGCGCAAACCCTCGACGGTTTTCAAGACCGCTGCATTAAACCGCTCTGCCACGCTTCCGTTTCTTGAAGGCGGAAATGTTATCGCAAAATAGTGCGCCTGCCAAGCATTTTGCGCCGCCAGGGCATTAGTTTTTTGTTTTTATTTGTATTGTTCCTTCCTTAAAAATATCCATTCGTTTTCGCCGGACGCGGCAGCGTTAAACGCATAGCCTTCATAGTCGAAATTTTTCAATGCTTCCGGTTCGGTGATGCGGTGTTTGGCGGCATAGCGCACCATCAGGCCGCGGGCGCGCTTGGCATAAAAGCTGATGATTTTGTATTGCCCGTTTTTTTCGTCTTTAAACACGGGGGTAATCAGGCGGGCATTGAGTTTGGCAGTATCGACTGCTTTGAAGTATTCCTGCGAGGCCAGATTAACCAGTGTGTTGCCGCCGCTTTCCTCCAGCGTTTGGTTGAGCAGTCCGGTGATGCGCCCGCCCCAGAATTCGTAAAGGTTTTTGCCGCGTGAGTTGGCAAACGGCGTACCCATTTCCAAACGGTAGGGCTGCATCAGATCAAGCGGGCGCAGCAGGCCGTAGAGACCGGAGAGCAGGCGTACACGGCTTTGAAGATAGGCAACGGATTGGTTGTCAAGCGAGGATGCGTCCAGGCCTTCATACACATCGCCGTTAAACATATACACGGCCTGCTTGGCGTTTTGGGGGGTAAAGGGTGTGTGCCAAGCGGCGTTGCGCTCGGCGTTGAGCAGGGCGATTTTGTCGGAAACATGCATCAGTTCGGTGATTTGCTGCGGCGCAAGCAGGCACACTTCGGCCATCAGTTTCCCGGCTTCGGCAAGCAGTGCGGGCTGTGTGTATTCGGTAACCGGGGCGGGGTCTTTTTCGTTGAGGTTTTTGGCGGGTGAGAGAACGAAAAGCATATCGGTGGGCTTTGGTGGTGGTTCAGACGGCCTTAACTTTAGTGGCGGCGCGGCGGTTTGGCAAGTTTTGCGGTGTTGCGATATTTTATGGCTGTGATTGTTTGAATGGAGGGCAGGCCGTCTGAAAACGGTTTTCGGACGGCCTGTTTGGGTGATGGGGGTTACGGTGCCAATAGCGCAGGGGGTATACCGCATACGGGAATCGGATTGATTTTGTGCTGCATGGCCTGATGCAGGCGGGTGTAGGTTTCCAGCACTTCGCGTTGGCGGCCGGTAAAGTCTTCGGGGGTGTTCCAGCCATATACGCCCATTGCCCATTCCAGCTCGGGATAGGTGGCGCCGATCTGCTGTTCGTCAGTACGGTCGGTGTCCCACAAACCATCGGTGGGCGGGGCGGATTGGATGGATTGCGACACATCGAGTGCGGCGGCCAGTTGGTAAACCTGGCTTTTGAGCAGGCCGGCTATCGGACTGATGTCCACGCCGCCGTCACCGTATTTGGTGAAAAAGCCTACGCCGAAATCTTCTATTTTGTTGCCGGTGCCGGTAACCAGCAGGCCGTTGATTTGGCCATAGTAATAAAGCGTTACCATGCGCAGGCGCGATCGGGCATTGGCCAAGGCGAGCTGCTTGGCGGGGTAGTCGGCTTCATCGACATCAACGGTGGCGGCGAAAGTGTCGAAAGCGGGGGTGAGGTTGATGCTCATGCCCTGCACGTTGTCGGGAAAGCGTTTTTTCAAATCTTCGATATGGGCTTGGGCGCGTCCGGACTGGTCGGCTTTCTGGCGGATGGGCATTTCGAGCAGCAGGGTGGGCAGGCCGGTGCGGGCGGTTAAAACGGATACCACGGCGGAATCCACTCCGCCCGACACGCCGACAACAAAGCCTTTGGCTCGGGCGGTGGCGGCGTAATCTTTGAGCCAGCCGACAATATGGTCGATTACGGCTTGGGTTTGCATAGGGTATCCTTTCAGCAAGAAACAGGTTTAACGGCAATAAATGTAATGTATCGTTATTTTAATCTTTGTTAAAGTAAAAATTATAATGAGTTTATGGTGTGCGGCCGGTATGGAAATAAAGCCACAGTCTGCCAGTATATTGAGACAGACGGATATTGTATAAGTTTCAGACGGCATGGTTAATGTTTATTTTTGTTAAGGTAAAAATAGGCCGGAGGCCGTCTGAAAAAAGCATAGGGGCAACTTGTTTTTACGCCTTGTAAAAACCATGCCAGCCCCCCATGTTGGGCTGCATCCGAATCATTATTCAGAAGAGTTTGGAATCATGAATTTAGCAGACCATTTTTTGGTGGCCATGCCTTCGTTGGACGACCCGTTTTTCGAGGGCAGCGTGGTTTATTTGTGCCAACACGGAGAAGAGGGCGCGTTGGGCATTGTGATCAACAAACCTTCCCCCGTTACCATGGATTTGATTTTTGCCGCTGCCGACAGCGCCATTCCCGAGCGTTTTCAAAACGAGTGGGTGATGATGGGCGGCCCCGTCCAAATCGACCGCGGTTATGTGGTACACACGCCGGTGGGCAACTGGCAGAGCAGCTTGACGGTTAACGGCAAGGTGGCACTGACCACTTCGCGCGACATCATCGAAAACCTGTCACGGCCGGGTGCAGTTGAAAAAGCCGTGGTCAGCATCGGTTATTCGAGCTGGGAGGCAGGCCAGCTTGAGCGGGAACTTTCAGAAAACGCGTGGCTTACCGTGCCGGCCGATACGCATATTTTGTTTGATCTGCCCTATGAAGAGCGTTATGGGGCGGCATTTGCCAAAATCGGCGTAAACCCCGGCATGATGATGAGCGGAGCCGGCCATGCTTGAAGCACCGCACGGCACCACATTGGCGTTCGATTTCGGCGAGGTGCGCATAGGCGTGGCCGAGGGTGATGCAGAGGTGGGCACGACGCATCCGATTGCAACGGTAACGGGCATCGGCAACGAAGCCAAGTTTGCCGCTATCGATAAACTGGTGCGCGAATGGCAGCCGAAGCAGTTTGTGGTGGGGCTGCCGGTTCACGCCGATGGCAGCGGACACCGTTTGACCTGCTTGAGCCGCAAGTTTGGCCGCCGTCTGCACGGGCGTTTCAAACTGCCTGTATATTGGGTGGACGAGCGGATGTCGTCGCTGTATGCCGAAAGCCTGCTGGCCGAAGCCCGGGTGTTCGGCAGAAAGCAGAAAGCCCTGCTTGACCAAGTGGCGGCACAGGCGATTTTGCAGGGCTTTTTCGAGGGCGGCGCGGCGGAATTTTTCAACGGCAGGGAAGGTGGGCAGACGGGGCAAACCATACATCAGGCCGTCTGAAACGGTTTCAGACGGCCTGATGTATGGTTTGTTCTGCCGTGTGATAAGCAGCCGTTGTGGTGCTAGTGAACCCACTTATTTTGATATAAGGCAGACAGTGCAGAGTGCGGCAAGATGTGGCAGAGCTGCTATAACGAAAAATAAAGTGGGTTGGCTGTATATTTAAAGGGGCTGACGTAGATTAGCGGTCATGACAGGCTGCTAAAATGAAGATAACAAACTGTAAATTAAGCAAAAAAGCACAGAAGACTACTCAGATATTTTGTGCCGGAAGTTACCGCCGTTCGGCTGCCGATGTCTTGGGTATCCGGCCCAACACCGCCATACTCTTTTACCGCAAAATCCGCCTCGTCATCAGCCGTCATTCGGCCTTGGAGGCCGATCAGGTTTTTGAAGGTTCCGTAAAGTCAGATGAGCGCTGCTCCGGCGGTAAGCGCAAAGGAAAACGCGGCACAGGAGCCGCAGGCAAAGTGGTGGTTTTCGGTATCCTCAAACATGGCGGCAAGGTTTATACCGTGGTCGTGGATAACGCCAAAAAAGAGAGTTTGTTGCCTGTTATTGCGAAGAAAATCATGCCGGACAGTGTGGTGTATACCGACAGTTTAAGCAGCGATGATGTCCCGGATGTCGGCGGTTTTCACCACCATAGGATTAACCACGGCAAGACATTTGCTCAGAGGCAAAACCACATCAACGGCATCGGGAATTTTTGGAATCAGGCCAAGCGTGTGCTGCGCAAATACAACGGAATCGACCGAAAGTCTTTTCCCCTATTCTTGAAAGAATGCGGGTTTCGTTTTAACTTTGGCACACCAAGTGAGCAGTTGAAAATCTTGCGGGATTGGTGTGGTATTTAGGGCTAAGCTACTTCAACCCCTATTTAAAAGATATTTAAAAGGCCGTCTGAAATTTTTTCAGACGGCCTTTGGCTGCACGCGTATCTTCAATCAAGATCCGTAAACAGGATTTTTTTCGCACAAAGCAGTCGCCGCTTTGGCCACGCGGTTTAATGTGGCTTCGTCTTCCGGGTTTTCCAGCACATCGGCCACCAGATTGGCCAGCTCGCGGGCATCGGCTTCGGTAAAGCCGCGGGTGGTGATGGCGGCGGTGCCGACTCGGATGCCCGAGGTAACAAACGGTTTTTCAGGGTCGTTGGGAATGGCGTTTTTGTTGATGGTGATATGTGCTTTGCCCAAGGCTTCTTCGGCGGCTTTGCCGGTGATGTTTTTCGGCCGCAGATCCACCAGGAAAACGTGGCTTTCGGTGCGGCCGGAAATAATGCGCAGGCCGCGTTTTACCAGCTCTTCGGCCATTGCCGCCGCATTGGTTTTCACCTGTTTGGCGTAGTTTTTGAACCCGGGCTCCAGCGCTTCTTTGAATGCCACGGCTTTGGCAGCAATCACGTGCATCAGCGGACCGCCTTGCAGACTGGGGAAAATTGCCGAGTTGAGGGCTTTTTCGTGGGTGTTGTCGCGACAAAGAATCACGCCGCCGCGCGGGCCGCGCAGGGTTTTGTGGGTGGTGGTGGTTACGAAGTCGGCAAAAGGCACAGGGTTGGGGTATTCGCCGCCCGCCACCAAGCCGGCGTAGTGCGCCATATCGACAAACAGATATGCCCCTGCTTTATCGGCGATTTCGCGGAACTTCGCCCAATCGATTTTCAGCGCGTAGGCCGATGCGCCGGCCACAATCATTTTCGGTTTGTGTTCCATCGCCAAGCGTTCCACTTCGGCATAATCGAGCACTTCGTTTTCGTCCAAACCGTAAGTAACCGCGTGATACAGTTTGCCGGAAATATTGACGCTTGCGCCGTGGGTGAGGTGCCCGCCGTGCGCCAGGCTCATGCCCAAAATGGTGTCGCCGGGTTTTAAAACCGCTGCGTAAACCGCTTGGTTTGCCTGCGATCCGGAATGCGGCTGTACATTGGCGTATTCGGCACCAAACAGTTTTTTTACACGGTCGATAGCCAGCTGTTCGGCGATATCGACATATTCGCAGCCGCCGTAATAGCGCTTGGCTGGATAGCCTTCGGCGTATTTGTTGGTGAGCTGGCTGCCTTGCGCTTCCATTACAGCGCAGCTCACATAGTTTTCAGAGGCGATCAGTTCGATGTGGTCTTGCTGGCGCCGCACTTCTTGCGCGATGGCCGCAGCCAGCTCGGGATCGTATTTTTCAACGGTTATGCTTTTGGAAAACATGATGCAGAATCCTCGGGACAAGGTTGTGGAAGAGAGGAAAATTTCTAGTTATTGTAACCGAATTCATTTGGACAACGCATGAAAAATCCAACTTTATGGGGAAACCTTGTTTATGAAGCGATTATTAGTATTTTATTTAACCTTCTAAGCCCTTGTGTATTAATTGGTAACTATTTTCGCAACTTGTTGCTCTGTAGTTCTGCTTAAAGTAAGAAGTATAATAAAGATTGCTCTTTGAACTGCACACCAAAGTTAGACACTATCCTAACTTATTAGGTGTAGTTTTCTATGGCAAAATATTCAAACGAATTTAAATTAAAAGGGCTCTAGACTGGCAGCTTTATATAAATTTACTTTAAAAGCCCCCAAAGTTCGTGACTCAGTTCATCAGAGTTTCGGTTCCATCGCCATCCGCATTCCTTCAGGTGCAAATCAAAGTTTTTGGTTACGCCGTTGAATTTGGCGGGCCTTCGTTTGGTAAAACTCCGGAAGCTTTCAATACCATTGATGCGCCCGGTACCATCCGCAAACTCATTTTGTCCGTGATTAACGCGCAAATGTTTAGAGTAGCCCGCATCGACCAGGCCGCTGTAACCGCGCCGGCTATCAGAATAAACAACACCCTCCAGAGAGACCTTTCCCAATATAACAGCTTGAAGTGTTTGCTTTTTACAATCAGAAACGATTTCGGTATAAACCCTGCCGTCTCTTTCGAAAATACCAAAGACGGGTTGTTTAAGCGTTCCTCTGCCACGCTTTGACTTGCCATGGAAACCGCGCTACAAATAGCTTTCATCAACCTCCATGCTGCCGTAACAGGTCTTTTTGCCTGCTTTGGCAGCGGTATATTTCGTGCCTGAACATGCGATACCGGTGGTTGATGGTATTGCGGTTGAAGCCTGTCGGCAAAGCGGTTTTTGAGGCTTCTATACCGACACAAAAATGCTTGATAATTTTTTGAGCTGATGGTCACTTAACTTGGTGTTATATTTCATTTTTCCAGGCTAACAGAGCTATTCTGCTAGTCTAGAGCCTTAAAAGTAGTGAAATACTATTTGCAGGGACACGGCGAAAAACATACGGCCAAAGTCTTTTGTTTAGGCCATGCTGCCGGGCAGACACAGGCCGTCTGAAGGCGGTGTCGGGCCGGGGCGGCGGTACGGCGGTGCCAATGCCGTCCATCGTCCGTTCGAAAGAGGCCGGCAACGTTGCGCCGCTATCCTGCAACGCCGTTTCAAGGCGGAAAAGCCAAATGGGAAACGGGTAAGGGCTGCCACGGAGCTCAATAATGCGGGAGAAAAGTTGTATCTTTCTCCGCTGATGGATTGGTTCAACAAGGCAATCATCGGTTGCCGGATTCGATGCCGGTGGGGAAAAGCGCAACTGTTGCCGCTGACGGACTGGTTTAACGGAGAAATCATCGGTTGCTGAATCCTACAACCCGGCGTTGTCGATTCGGTCGGGAAAATATTGAAAGAAGCATTTAAGCAATCAAGATAGTGTGTGAAAGTGTCAATGCCGTTGATGTATTCTTTCGGCAACAACCAAGCCGTGCCCTGCTTTTGCGGGGCATTTTTCTGTTTGGTATTGTTAATTTATGCTGTTAATCCGTAACGGGTTTTGTCGTATTCCGTTTGGTTTTTCAAAATGTGGAAAGCGATAGTCAAGAGCTTTCTCATAATTGCAACAATGATGAGTTTCGGCGGTTTTTTCCCGGCTTTCAGACGGCCGATAAAGGCGGGAAAGGCGTTCATGCGGTAGGCGGCCAATGCGGGCATGTATAGGGCTGCCCTTAAGTCGGACTTGCCTACCTTTGAAATCCGTTCTTTGCCGTTTACGCTTGTTCCCGGCTGATGCCGTTTTGGACCCAAACCGAAATAGGCGGCCAGTTGGGCAGCGGTATCAAAGCGTGATGTTATGGTCGAGAGCAAAACGGCGGCGGTGTTTTCGCCTATGCCTGTGATGGTTTTCAGGCGTTGGCGGTTTTTGTCGTAATCGGGATTGGCTTTGTAAAAGCTCTGCAAGTCTTTTTTAAGCGTCTGCAAATAGCGGCTCAAGTAGTCTATCGTTGCCTTTATGTGCCGTTTCAAGTAATCGGGGGCTGTTTGATACTTGGTCAGTTCTGCCGCCCGTTGTTTTTTGATGCGAGCTATATAGCGGGTCAGTTCCTGAAGCTGTTTTTGTTCGGACGGCTGCGGCTGCCATGTTTCGGGGTTCATGGCCTTGCAGTAGCGGGCGATGAGTTTTGCGTCTTGTTTGTCGGTTTTGCTTCTTTGCAATACGGCGTTTGCGAAGCCTTTTATTTTTCTTGGGTTGTCCACGCTCATTTTGTAATGGCTGTTGAGATATTCGGCCGGCGGTCTATAGCAGGTTCCCGTTGCTTCGCAGCAGCAGTGCAGGCTTGGGTTGGCGTTATGGCCGTTTAGCATGCTTTCAGCTCGGCTTAACCTGTGGGGCTGTTTCCGAATCGGTGTTCGTAAAAAAAGCCGTCTGAAATCAGACGGCAGTCTATGGTTACTTTGCTCACGTCTATTCCCAAGTACATGGTGTTTTACCTTATCAATGCGGGCTTTGCGCCTTAGATAGTGTTCAAGCTTGATGATTGGGGTAAGCCCCCGCTTCAATCTTTGGGACATGTTTTGAACATCGGCCGTACTTGCGAAGTCGGGGGCTTTATGCCTTTATGGGGCGCTGCCCCAAACCCCGCAATTCCCGCAGTTTCTGCCGCTGATTGGGCGGCGGCTGAGGCAGATTTTCTCAATTCCACACCCAAATCGGATAAACTCAAACCGCTGCCGTTTTCAGACGGCAACGTACCGAGACCGCGCCCGATACCCTTGGCAACAGAAGAAATCGCACCACCCCCGGCAAATTATCCAATGTGGCTCCTGCCGTCATAACGGCATGATGCGCGGCACCCAAGTCATTACCTTGTTTAATCGAACTTCCCAATTGTTCAGAATAAATATCAACGGCCTTTGAAGCTGCACTGCCGACTGCACCCGCAATAATTGCGGCACAGGCCGTCTGAGTAATTTTTGACGGCACTTTTACCTGATTGCCGTATTTTGTCGGCACAACTTGGGTCATCACGGCGTTTGTTGCTTCTTCATGCGTTTGATGGCAGATTCGGCCTACCTGATAACCCATGACTGCACCTTAGCCTACAGAGTCTGCACCGCGTTTGCCGATGCGCACGAGCGCAAAGGCAATAGAGATGCCCACTACCACCGCGCCAATCGCCAAAACGCCTGCTTTCAAACCGCTGATTTCGGTTTTGATGGTTTCCAGCAGATTGGCATCATCGGCCAATGCAACGGCAGGCATGGCGGCCATTGTGGCAACGGCCAAGCCTTTGTACATTTTGTCTTTCAGGTTTTTCATGATTTTTTCCTTTCAAAGTTTAGTAAGTAAAAACAGGTTGGCAGTGTTTAAAGGGTCAATTCAAGGCACACCGCCCAGGCCCTGAATCTTTGTTCAGCTTTCGTCAGAGTAGTAAACGTGGTCTTTAAAAGCACACGGGAATACGCGCACGGTCAAGAGTTGGTTTTGCTGTAACTGCCGTCATCGTTTTTGCGCTCTCTCACCATCATGCGGTGGTCAAAGGCGGCGGTCATGTAAATGCCTTGAACGGGCGGCTGCGGGGTTGGGGTTTTGTTGCTCATGGCTTTTCCTTTCTTAAGGCCGCTTTCCGATAATTCCGCGGTTCAAAAATGCCCATTTGGGGCTGATGGTTTCACTTAAAACGATGTTGTAATTCTCTTCGGTTATATCGGGTATCACCAATCCCCTGACTTCAACGGCATATCTTTTGAGATACGGCCCAACGGCCACACCCCGGTTTTGCAGCTTGCGCCGCCATCGGGCCGAACCGGCAGAGCGGAACGAAAAGTTTGATGTGGCAATCTTCCAAAGGCTTTTTTTGTCAATGGTGGTGCGGATAAGCCTATAGCCCTTGTCTTCGGGAAAACGACTGTCAATATGCTTGGCAATGTACTTGGCGACATAATGCGACAAACCCTTGCTGTTGGTTTTGACCGGCAGCAGTTCGGCGCGGCCGAAACCGTATCTGCCCACGTTTTCGCGTATCCGCTTCCAAAGCCGGCGCAATGCGGGGTTGGCACTTTGGTAGCCACGGGCGGCGGCAAAGTTCAGCCCTCGCCGTATATCTTCACGGGTGTTTACGATTAGGTGGAAGTGAATACGGCCTTTCTTGGTGCGCCCATACACGCAGATGCAGTGTTTGAAATGTTTACTCAGAAAGTTTGTGCGCAGACTGTGAAAGCGGCGGCCGGCTTCTTTTACGTCCTGCACGTCATCGGCAAAGGTTAGAGTTAAAAAGCCGACATGGTTTAGGCCAAATGTTTGTATGAATTGGTGTACGTTTAATTCCAACGCGGTTGCAGATTTCTTGTGCGAAGTCGAAAACACATTCAGTTTTGCGCTCTCTTTTGCCGCTTCGCTTTCAAACCTTTCATGAAATTTTGGCAATTGCTTGTTTTTACTGCCTTTCATGCCTGCAGCATGATTCCCGATGCAGTTGTTACTATTAAGACAAGAAAGCGCGCCGCGCTTCGCGCTTTGCGCCGCTACGGCGCATACATCACAGACGCAGCCCAAAACGCCCGAAAAAGCGGACGTTTGGCGGTACTGGCGGCATTCGGGGCAGCAGCGGGTACTCATGGACACACCCCCCGCTTCAATCCAAGATTGGCCGCCTAATTTGCAGGCCGGCAAAGCCAAATCGTGATGGATTTGGCCGGCAAACCCAAAACCATGCGGGCATGGGTTTGCAGGTTCGTTTTTTGTGAGCATGATTTTTCCGGCTTCGATTAGCTGCAGATTCCAACCGCCGCCGAAACGGGCGGGGTCGGGTTTGGTTCCGTACGTTCTGCACGCCATCTCAAAACCCCTATACGGCCTATGTGTTTTAAGCTGAAACATCATCGTATAAATACGCTGCTCCTGCTTAACAGCATCTTTCAGGCTTTTGGCCGTTCTGGTCGGAAGTTCGCTATAAATTCCATCTTTTCCGGTTTTCCGAACCGCCAGCCTGCCTTTGTCATAGGTAGCAACTTCGCACAAAGTCGGACGGTCGGAGTTACCAATACGCACATAAATATTTCTCATCTCACGAATCCTTAAATAATCAATAAATTAATAAAATTATTATAATTAAAACCCCGCTTTTGCCATCATAACAGTCAATCAGTTTCTTAACGGCCATACGCCCGAATGTGTCGGCTCCGGACAGGGTTTTATTAGGCGGGACAGGGTTTCGTATAGGAAAATTGACGGTTTGCAGGCAAAGCAATCATGGTTCGACTCACGGAATACGCGGACGGTGCAGGATTTGGGAAAACGTTCGGGTTCGGGCGTGATGGTACGGCAGGCTGATGACATTTGAGACCCCTTTCAAAAGTCGGTTGTTCCGATTTGTAAAGGAGTAGAATGTAAAAATACACCCCTTTTGTTGGGGTGCAATATATAAGGCCGTCTGAAAAACCGATACTGCATTCTGACCAAGGTTGGCAGTATCAGATGGATTTTTATCAAAAGCAGTTAAAAGACAAAGGATTAGTGCAGAGCATGTCCCGTAAGGAAAACTGTCTGGACAATGCGGCCGTGGAAAGCTTCTCCGGCATGTTAAAGTCGGAATGTTTCCATACGCGCAAATACGCTTCCGCTGCCGAACCGGAAGCGGCTTTGCGCGAATCTATCCGTTACTGCAATCATAATGGGGTTAATTGGAATGAAAAGGATTGAGTTCTGTGCCATACAGGATTCAGGCTTTGGGAGTCGATTGATTAAGCTGTTCGGTTTTTTAGGGGGTGGTTCAGATTTTTTTATTTTAGTCTACTTAATAAATTACTTCGGTAATCGGGATTTTATTTGAGAGAGTAGTGTAAGTTTTGCAAAGGCTACAGGCCGTCTGAAATCCTAAAAGTTTTCAGACGGTTTTTTTACGTTTGCCAAACAGTAAGATTCGGCTAAATTTGCCTTTTATCAAAAGACGCTTATTAAATTTATTTACAATGTTGTTTAATAACATAACCGACTACCAACAAAAAAGGCAGGCAATATGGACATCATTCAAACCGATGTGGCAATTGTGGGTGCAGGTGGTGCGGGCTTGAGAGCGGCAATTGAAATCGCACGCGCCGCGCCCGATAAAACCGTACACTTGATTTCCAAGGTTTATCCTATGCGCAGCCACACCGTAGCAGCAGAAGGCGGTTCGGCCGGCGTGGTGCGTGACGATGATTCGCTCGAAAACCATTTCAACGACACCGTTTCGGGCGGCGACTGGTTGTGCGAGCAGGATGTGGTGCAGTATTTTGTGGAACACGCCACTGAAGAGATGGTTCAGATGGAACACTGGGGTTGCCCGTGGTCGCGCCTGCCTGACGGACGTGCCAATGTCCGCCGTTTTGGCGGCATGAAGATTCCGCGAACTTGGTTTGCCGCCGACAAAACCGGTTTCCATATGCTGCACACCTTGTTTCAAACCTCGATGCAGTATCCCAATATCAAACGTTTGGACGAACATTTTGCGCTTGATTTGCTCATTGATAACGGCGGGTTAGCCGGTGTGTTGTGTTACGGCCTGCAAGAAGGCGTGGTACGCGCGGTGCAGGCCAAAAGCGTGATTATTGCCACCGGCGGTGCCGGGCGCGTGTTTGCCTTCAACACCAACGGCGGTATTGTAACCGGTGACGGCATGGCGATGGCCTACCGCCACGGTGTGCCGCTGCGCGATATGGAATTTGTGCAATACCACCCTACAGGCCTGCCCGGCTCAGGCATTCTGATGACCGAAGGCTGCCGTGGCGAAGGCGGTATTTTGGTTAATAAAGACGGCTACCGCTATTTGCAGGATTATGGTTTGGGGCCGGAAACGCCCATCGGCGAGCCGAAAAACAAATATATGGAGCTGGGGCCGCGCGACCGTTTGTCGCAGGCGTTTTACCATGAATGGAAGGCCGGCCGCACCATCAGCACGCCGCGCGGTGATGCGGTGCATTTGGATTTGCGCCATTTGGGTGAAGACTTTATCAATGAACGGCTGCCGTTTATCCGCTCGCTGGCGCAGAAATTCGTTGGTGTCGATCCTGTGTACGAGCCGATTCCGGTGCGTCCGACCGCGCACTACACTATGGGCGGCATCGAAACCGACCAGCGTTGCGAAACCCGTATCAAAGGGTTGTTTGCGGTGGGTGAATGCTCTTCGGTCGGCCTGCACGGTGCCAACCGTTTGGGTTCCAACTCGTTGGCCGAGTTATGCGTATTTGGCAAAGTGGCGGGTGAAGAGGCGCTGAAACATGCTCAAGCCGCCGGCAGCGGCTTGGACTGTGAAGCGTTTGCCGCGTTGGCCGAGCAGGCTTACCGGCCGTTTGCCGAATTGAAAAATCGTACGGACGGTACCGAGAAACCAGCCGACATCCGCCGCGAATTGGGTGCGATGATGGAGGCGGAAGTGGGCATCTACCGCAGTGCGGAAAATGGTGCGCGTGCCAAAGAAGCAATAGGCCGTCTGAAAGCGCGCTATCGGAATGTGCGTGTAACCGACCATTCGGATACCTACAACACTGATTGGCTCACTACCATTGAATTGGGTTATCTGTTGGATGTGGCCGAAGCGATGATTTATTCTGCCGATGCGCGCACCGAGTCGCGCGGCGCGCATCAGCGGTTGGACTTTCCCGAGCGTGATGATGAAAATTTCCTCAAACACACCCTGAGTTTCTATCGGGGGGAGCAAGAACCGCCGCAGATTGAATACAGCAGCGTGTTGATTACCAAATCGCAGCCCGCCAAACGGGTTTACGGTGCAGAAGGGGAGAAAAAATCATGAGCCAAATCATTAAACTGGAAGTGATGCGCTACCGCCCCGGTATTGACGAGAAACCGTGGCCGCAAGTGTTTGAAATCGAATGGACGCAGGATATGTCGATTTTGGACGCGCTCGCCCTGATTAAAGACGATTTCGAGCCGGAACTGGCCTACCGCTGGTCGTGCCGCATGGAGGTGTGCGGCTCGTGTGGCATGGTGGTCAATGGCGAACCCAAACTTGCCTGCTCGACTTTTGTGCGCGAATATGCTTCGGCGGGCAAAATCACTGTTGGCGCGCTTGATCAGTTTCCCATCGAAAAAGACCTGATTGTGGATGCTGATCCGTTTATCGAAAAGCTCGAATCGGTCAAACCCTATATCATCAATAAAAACCCGCGCGCGCTGGCCGATAAGGAATACCGCCAAACACCTGCCGAGCTGGCCAAGTTCAAACAATACACTATGTGTATCAACTGTATGCTGTGTTATCAGGCCTGCCCGCAGGTGGGGTTGAACGCCGATTTTCTCGGCCCGGCCGCTACCGCGTTGGCACACCGCTACAATCTCGACAACCGAGATACCGGCAAAACCGCCCGTTTTAAAGTAATGAACGGTGAAAACGGCATTTGGCCGTGTACCTTTGTTGGCTACTGCTCGGAAGTGTGTCCAAAACACGTTGATCCGGCCGGTGCCATCCAGCAGGCCAAAGCCGCCGCCGTGCCGTTTTGGGCGTTATCCAACCTGAAGAAAGAGGAGGCATAACATGAGCCGCAAACCTTATACCGCCAAACAGCCGGCTAACTGGTATATGCACAACCGCTTTTTCAAACTCTATATGTTGCGTGAGCTGACCAGCGTGCCGGTGGCTTTGGCTGCATTAAACCTGTTCTGCGGCTTGGCTTCCCTAGCAGGCAGCTTTGATGCTTGGGCAGGCTGGGTGGAGATGCAGAAAAACCCGCTGATGGTGCTGTTGAACCTGTTTGCCGTGGCTGCGGCCTGCTTCAACAGCAAAACTTGGTTTGAAGCCGTGCCAAAAGCAATGCCGATACAGAAAGGCGAAAAATTTGTTCCGGCTGCCGTATTGATTAAAGCCAGTTGGAGCGCATTCGCCGCAGTTTTTGTGGTGTTGGTGTTACTGGTTGCCGTATTGGCCTGACAAGAGGGATAAAATAATGAGTAACAAACACATGAAGCCTTTGTATTGGGGCATCTTTTCAGCAGGCGGTACCGTTGCAGCTCTGATTCTAGCCCCTGTTCTAGTAGTGATGTGCCTGCTGCTGCCGTCCGGCATATTGGGCAGCCCGGCTGATTTTTACGACAGCGTACACGGCTTTGTCGGCAATAAATTGGTATATTTGGTGTTGTGTGCCGTAGTATTTACCATTCTTTGGCACGGTGTGCACCGTTTCTACTACATTCTGCACGATATGCACGTTCATGTAGGTAACCGCACACGCCTGGGTTTTTATGCCTTTGCTGTACTGGTGTTTGTGTTTGCCTTATTGAAGGGTTGGTTTTGAGGCGTTTTGTATCTTTGTACGAGCAACGTATATAGTGAAAAACACAAAACAAGTGGCCAAACACTAGCAGTACGGTGGTACGAAGCCGATACTATTACTACTACGGTCACTCACAAAACCATTTTTTAAGTAAGGCT
Source organism: Neisseria musculi (assembly GCF_014297595.2). Lineage (NCBI taxonomy): Bacteria > Pseudomonadati > Pseudomonadota > Betaproteobacteria > Neisseriales > Neisseriaceae > Neisseria > Neisseria musculi. The sequence continues at coordinate 140,992 of NZ_CP060414.2, forward strand.
GGATTTCTTATCTTTTGAGACTTTGCTGGATTAGTAGTTATCCCAAACTGTAGAAATGCAGATAACCCATTGTAACTAAAAAGAGCAGTTAAAGATAACCCCTTCGGTTTTTTGTATGTGAAGTTACAGACCATTCTGCTGCAGATTTATTAGGAATCTATCCTCATTTCGCAACGCTGTTTTACTGCAAAATCCGCCTCATTATCAGTCATCGTTTGACTCTTAAGGCAGGTCCAGATTTTTGATGCTTCGTAGAGTTGGATGAGGGCTGCTTCGGTAGTAAACACAAAGGCAGACGTGCTCAGGCGGAGGCAACAACAAACGTGACAGTATCCGGATTCTCAACGCGGTACAAAGGTTTATACAGTAGTTGTCGAGGATGCTAAAAGAGAAACACTACTGCTTGTTATTACAAGAAAAATCATGCCTGACAGTATTGTCCGTACTGACTGTTTGGGTAGCAGTGATATGTTGGATATAAGTGGTTTTACCCATCACCGTATCCATCACGGCAGGTTGTTTTCAGACAAATAAAACCATATCAATAGTATCGAGAATTTCTAGAGTCCGGCAAAAGCGTGTTCTGAGAAAATACAATGGAATCAACCGTCAACCTTTTTCGTTATTCTTACAAAGAATACGGGTTTCGGTTTAACTTTGGTGTGCCATCCAAGCAGCTTAAAGTGTAGCACAGGTGACGTGAAATTTAGGGCTTAGTTAGTATAGTTCCTATCTTTTTTATTTGACGGTATGTTTCGACCAATTGCTCTCCCCAATGCAGCTTTTGGCGAAGGGTTTTGTAATATTGGTAATCTGTGGGGTGTAATACGCGCAAGGGGTGGCGGTAGCGGTGGATTTTGATGCGGTCAAAAGTATGGATGTCTATAAACGACTGCCCATCGAAATGGGTGCGCGCATCACCGCCTTTGGTTACTAGAATTTCAATTTCGCAAGTGTCGGCAACGGCAATCGGGCGGTTGGTCATGGATTGGGGGCAAATGGGCACTAAAGTAAATGCACGCAGACTGGCCTGCATAATCGGACCGCCGGCGGCAAGAGCATAGGCAGTGGAACCTGTGGGGGTGGAAACAATCAGGCCGTCTGAACGTTGTGTGTAAACAAATTCTTTATTGATAAACACTTCGAATTCAATCATTTGTCCGGCACCGCCGCGCGATAAAACTACGTCGTTTAGAGCCAGTGAAGCGGTAACGGTGCCACCTTCGCGTATCAGGGTGGTTTCGAGCAGAATGCGCTCTTCGGGTAGATATTTTCCCGAGAGCATACCGTTGAGTATCAGGGTCATATTTTCGCGCGGTACTTGTGTGAGAAACCCCAAATGCCCTTGATTGACGCCGATAACCGGTACCCGGAAAGGGGCAATAATGCGACCTACCGACAGAAATGTGCCATCGCCGCCCAGTACAATGACCAAATCACATTTTTTGCCGAAGTTGCCTTTGTCAAGAATATGGCAGCGTTTTGCATCTACGGCACAGACAGAACCATCGTGCAGAGCGGCCTCATCGAGATAAATGTCAAGTTTTTTTTCGTGTAGAAACTCCACCAGTGTATGCAGGGTTTCTTGAATTCGCGGCGTTTGAGGACGGGCAACAATGCCTATTTGTTTAAATTGGCTGATCATGGCACGATGTGGGATGAGTAAGAGTTTCAGAATTATAGCGGTTTTTATAGAGGTGCTGAAAGTGAGTGTAATTTCAGATGACCTTTTCTGAGTAAAGATTGTTATGATCTATATAACCGGTTCAAAGCGAATGATACCGTATCCTAACAGCCAAGCCTGCAAAGCAAACGAAGCAAATGAAAAGCCTATAAGATAAGCTCCATTCTCGGCCGATTCAATACATCAACATCTTTATCCGCCATCAACATGGCGCCCAAGCAGTTGCACAAACATCATCAAATCAAGCCTCGCCACAGCACTGTCTGGCACTACTAGTACCAACAGCAGCACACCATGGTAACGTCTCGGCAGCAGCCGGAAGCCTTATTGAGCAGTATGGAAGCACATGAGCCAGAGGAACACTCGAGCTTCTCGCGATTGTTGCACAAAACTCCGCAACGGTGGTTGGTGATCCGACACCATTGTCGGCAATGAGCGATGTAGAAAATCCTAATGTTGTTTACACTTTTTGTTTTTTTGCCTAAAGGCCCGTTTTGGGATTGTTGAGAGTTGTCAAAATACCCAAAAGCACAAGCTATATCGCTCTCTAAGAATGCACAGAAATCACGAAACTATCGTTTTAGCAAAAAACAAAAGCTGTTTCATATAAAAAGTGTGAACAACCCGGCTTTTTTCAACAGATAGGAAAGGAGCATTACCGACCTCGGCCGAACGGGTTGCTAGCAATACCGTTAGCGGCAAACTGAAGAGCTTCAAAGCTAAAGAGTCGCCCGCGCCTCATCATCGGAGACAGATAAAACCAGTGTGCCGTAGCTATGTATAACAGCAAAGAATTTTACTGTGCACCCAAACCGCCGAAGCATTGGTGGCGGAAGCCTATTTTACCGCCTCGGCTATTTGGGGGAGAAAAGGATCAATGAAGATGCCGGCGGATTTATCTGTCAATATTTCCCCAGACAAACGGTTTCGCACAATATCAACTACTGGGAGATACGCGGGGGTTCGGATGTGCTGGTTCACAGGAAAAGAAAAACAATTGGCTGTGAAACACCAAATGTTTTATTCTTAAACCGGCTCTAATCTATACTATCTGAGTATTAAAATTGAAATGAAAATCAGATATCCTTCAGATGCTTTGCAAAGCAGTTTTGTAATGATTTTGAATTTTGCCAAAGCTGCTGCTCTGTTTTACTTCGCGCAGCGGAATCCTAGGTTGTTGAGTACAAATTTAGCCTGCAGGCTGGTGCGTATGCCGTAGCGCATAAAGGCGGCGTAGTCGCTGGGGTCGGCGGAGCCTGCTGATGCGCCGCTGCAAAACATATTGCTGCCGGCAGCAGAAGCTGAGGTGAGCAGGCTGCTGTTGAAGTCTTCAGTCCACTCCCAAATCAGGCCGTGCATATCGTGAATGCCCCAGTAATTGGGTTTGTTTTGCCCGACATTGCGCAGGCCTTTGCGGTTGCCTTCGGCATACCAGTCGAGAATAGTGCGGTTGTAGCCCGGTTCGGCGGTGCCGTTGATGCGGGTTTGGGAGGCTTGGCCGGCAAACTCCCATTCATCGATGGTGGGCAGGCGTTTGCCTTGTGCGGCGCAGTAGGCGTGGGCAGCAAACCATGAAACATTGGTAACGGGTTTGTTTAAATCGTTTTCGGGCGGAGCGTGGCCGTTATTGTTTTTTACCCAGTGGCGCAGATAACCGGACTCGGCCTGTTTGCTGCTGGTTTTGTCGCGCTGCCATTGCGGGTGTTTTTGTATGAATGCGGCGAATTGGGCATTGGTAACGGGCAGGGTGTCGATTTGAAATGCTTTTACGCTGATCATGGGCGTTTCTTTTTTCAGATAGAGCGGTCGGTATCGGCCGCCGCTCACTTTGGCCATTTCGGCGGCGGCAGTGCCTGCGCTCAGCAGCAGAACAGCGGCAAACAGTGGTGCGGTATTCATGGCGGTTTGCTCCGTGATGTTTTTTCAGACGGCCTGGGGATAACAAGGCCGTCTGAAAGTATGGGATGAAACGTTATGGTTTCTTGCGGCAAAGGCCGTCTGAAGTTTTTCAGACGGCCTTTGATTTATTTGCCGCGCTCTTTGGCTACATCGGCTGCGTGAATCTGGCCGCCGCCGTTGTTGAAGCTGTTGAGTATGTAGGTCAGTACATTGGCGGTGTCTTCATCGTTTAGCGCAACAGCGGGCATTACGCTGTTGTATTCTTTGCCGTTAACGGTGATTTTTCCACTCAGGCCTTTGAGTATGGCGTGAATGCCGCGTTTGGGATCGGCTTTCAGATAGTCGGAGTTGGCAAGCGGGGGGAACGCGCCCTCCACGCCTTTGCCTTCTGCGCCGTGGCAGGCCATGCAGTTGGCGTTATACACGGCTTTGCCGAGCTTGATCTGATCTTCTTTGTTTGATGCCTTGCTGGGGCCTGCCTTCACTTTGGCTTCTTCTTCGGCAGTGAGCGGCACGGTTTGAATAGCACCGCCCTCTGACTGATAGATGGCGTCACTGAGTTTTCCTGAATAAATTTCTTTGTTTTCAGGTCCTTCTGCTTTCAATTGGCCGAGCGCGCCTTTGTTGAAGGCACGGAAGATGGAGTGGTCCACCAGTGTGTAGCTGCCGGGTACATCGAGTTTGAAATCGACAATTGCTGCCCCGCCCGCAGGTACGATTGTGGTTTGGATATTTTCGTTAATCAGCTTGCCGCCTTCCACATATACTTTATCGAAAATTTCACCGATAACGTGGAATGAGGATACCAAGTTGGGGCCGCCGTTGCCCACATAAATGCGCACACTTTCGCCTACTTTTGCTTTTAAGGCGTTGTCGCCGGCAATCGCGCCGACGTGGCCGTTGAATACTACATAATCCGGTTGCTCTTTAATGGCTTTTTCCATATCGAAAGGCTGCAGGCCGGCTTCGCCGTATTTGCCTTTGGTGTAGAAATCGCCCTGTACCACATAAAACTCTTTATCCACTTTGGGCAGGCCTTCTTTGGGTTCGACCAAAATCAAACCGTACATACCGTTGGCAATATGCATACCTACCGGCGCCGTGGCGCAGTGATAGATATACAGGCCGGGTTGCAGGGCTTTGAAACTAAAGGTAGAAGTATGCCCGGGAGCGGTAAAGGTGGCTTCTGCACCGCCGCCGGGGCCGGTTGCCGCGTGGAAATCAACATTGTGGGGTACTGTGGATGTGGGGTGGTTGGAAAACTGTACTTCAACCGTGTCCCCCTCGCGAACACGGATGAATTGTCCGGGCACATCACCGCCGAATGTCCAATATTTATAATCGACACCATCGGCCATCTGCATCACTTTTTCAATCACTTCCATTTTGACGACTACCTTGGCAGGATAATCCCGATCAACCGGCGGCGGCACGTTGGGTGCGGAAGTCAATACTGCCTCAATTACCGGCAGCTCGCCCTGAGAAGCTTGGGTTTCAGCTTTGGGCGAAGAAGCAGCTGAAGTTTCGGCAGGCTTTTCAGCCGGCGGCTGTCCGCAGGAGGCGAGAGCGAATAAAGGCGCTATCAGAGCAGCTAAGGTGTGGCGTTTCATGGTTAAGTTCCTTTTTGGAAAATGTCCGCTTTATGAAGCGGTTTTATGGATAAAAAATCATATGTGAAGCTTGCGGGATGGGTATTGATTTACATCAATTGATTCATTATTTAAGAATATTAAAAGCATGGTTATAGTGTGTGACTGGTGTGACTGGTGTTTTTAAAATAGTTTTCATCGTGCCAATAGCTGTTGTTGTGTCGGATGGCGAGTACAGATTTTGATATATATCTATATTTATCTTTTATTTAGTAAAAATTTCTGTTTTTTATCGGCGATAGAACGTTATTTTTATCAATTTGTGCTACAATTTCAACATTCATATTTTATGAATATTTAGAAACCACTTCCAACTAGAAGAAGGAGCACAAAATGGGACAGTATAAAAAGCTCTGGTATTCGCTGATTGCGGTACTGGCGGTTACTTTCTCTATCCTCGGTTACTTGGGTGTCGAGGTTTACAGGCAGGTGCCCCCGATTCCTCAGGCTTATGTGAGCGAATCCGGGCAAACCGTTCTCACTAAAGAAGATGTGTTGGCAGGCCAGTCGGCTTGGCAGAGCACGGGCGGCATGGAGTTGGGTTCGATACTCGGCCACGGCGCCTACCAGGCACCCGATTGGACGGCCGATTGGCTGCACCGCGAAGCGGAAGCCTGGCTCGACATCACTGCAGAAAAAGAAACCGGTAAAAAATATGCCGATTTAGATAAAGCGGTCCAAGCCAATATTCAGGCGCGTTTGGCCGAAGAATACCGCAACGGCGGGCGCGTCAATGAAAACGGACAGGTGGTGCTTTCTGCCACCCGCATCGAAGCGGTTAAACGTGTTGCGCCTTACTACATCATGCTCTACGGTGATGACCCCTCCATGATTAAAACCCGTGAAGCGTTTGCCATGAAAAACGGCACGCTGCCGAGTGAAGAGGCGCGCCAAAAATTAACCGACTTCTTCTTTTGGACGGCTTGGGCATCTTCCACCAACCGCCCCGGGCATGATGCCACCTATACCAACAACTGGCCGCACGAGCCTTTGGTCAATAACGTGCCGACCACCGAAAACTATATGTGGTCGTTTGCCAGTATCGTGTTTTTGCTGCTGGGCATCGGCCTGCTGGTTTGGGGTTTCTCGTTTTTAAAGAAACACGATGACGAACCTGCCGCGCCGTCTGAAGACCCGCTCTCTAAAGTGGTGCTGACCCCATCGCAAAAAGCCCTGGGCAAATATGTGTTTTTAACCGTGGCCTTGTTTGTGGCCCAGGTGTTGCTGGGCGGCCTGACCGCGCACTACACTGTGGAAGGCCAGCAGTTTTACGGCATCGACATCTCGCAATGGTTTCCCTATGCACTGGTGCGCACCTGGCATATTCAGTCGGCGATTTTCTGGATTGCCACCGGCTTTCTCACCGCCGGTCTGTTTTTGGCACCGATTATCAACGGCGGCAAAGATCCCAAATTCCAACGCGCGGGCGTGAATTTTCTGTATATCGCGCTGTTTATTGTGGTGCTGGGATCATACGGCGGCAACTTTTTAGCGTTGAGCCATGCCATTCCGCTGCATTTGAATTTCTGGTTCGGCCATCAGGGTTATGAATATTTGGATTTGGGGCGTTTTTGGCAGATTCTGCTGATGGTCGGCCTGCTGTTGTGGTTGTGGCTGATGCTGCGCTGCACCGTCAACGCCTTCCGGCAGAAAACCGATAAAAACATGCTGGCAGTTTTTGTTGCCTCTATGGCAGGGGTGGGGTTGTTTTACGCGCCCGGGCTGTTTTACGGCGAACACACCAGCCTCACCATTATGGAATACTGGCGTTGGTGGGTTGTCCACCTTTGGGTGGAAGGGTTTTTCGAAGTATTTGCCACCGCCGCGCTGGCTTTCATTTTCTACAACATGGGCTTGGTATCGCAACGCACCGCAACCATCACCTCATTGATTGCCGCCAGCCTGTTTCTGGTGGGCGGCGTGCCGGGCACGTTCCACCATCTGTATTTTTCCGGCACCACCACGCCGGTGATGGCCGTGGGCGCATCATTTTCCGCCTTAGAGGTTGTACCCTTGATTCTGCTTGGTCGTGAAGCTTACGAACATTGGTCCTACCAGCACGCAGCCCCGTGGGCGAAACGGCTGCGCTGGCCGCTTATGTGTTTCGTTGCCGTAGCGTTTTGGAACATGGTGGGCGCAGGTGTGTTCGGCTTTTTAATCAACCCGCCGATTTCACTCTATTACCTGCAAGGCTTGAACACCACCGCCGTGCACGCGCACGCCGCCCTGTTCGGCGTATACGGCTTTTTGGCGTTGGGCTTTGTGTTGCTGGTGGCTTCCTATATCAAACCGGATGCAGAATTTAATGAAAGCCTGATGACTTGGGGCTTCTGGCTGCTCAACAGCGGGTTGGTGCTGATGATTGTTATCAGCCTCCTGCCGGTCGGCGTGATTCAGGCCTATGCCAGCATCACACAAGGTTTGTGGTATGCCCGCAGCGAAGGCTTCATGCAGCAGGAGCTGCTCGATACCTTGCGCTGGGTGCGCACCGTTGCCGACCTAATCTTTATCGGCGGCGCATGCTGCGTATCATGGCAGGCAGCGAAAATGGTTTTTGCACGCAGTAAATAACAAATGAAACGATCAACGGTTTAAAGCCGTAGCGGCCGTCTGAAACATTCAGGCGGCTTTTTTCAGACGGCCTTAAGTTTGATTCTCAGAGCGCCTTAGCTTTATAAGTTGATTTTCAGAGGGCACGGTTTACAGCGTTGCCTAAATGCCCGAGCCGTCTGAAAAATTCAGACGGCCTTTTTTAAACGGCCTTTATTACCAACGCGGCGGTATTTATTTAAAGATACAGGCGGACTGGACGGCAAGGCCGTCTGAAAAAAGGCAGCAGCCTTTCTTGCCTGCCGGGCCGGCTGCGGCAAAGGGCTTGTGCGCTGCGTCAAACCCAAGCCCGGCAAAATTCAGGCCGTCTGAAACCATATCTCGGTTTTCAGACGGCCTTAAGTTTGATTTTCAGAGCGCCTTAGCTTTATAAGTTGATTTTCAGGGGAGCACGGTTTACAGCGTTACATAAATGCCCGGGCCGTCTGAAAACCGGCCTGGGGCTATGTTGCGGGTGTTCGGGCGGCCTTTTTACAAAGTATCCGGCAGTTGTTGTCGATGCGGGGCGGGCTGAGGCGGAAACCGGTTTGTAGTCCGTCTGAAAATTTATCCGCCGATGAGGGCTTTCAGACGGCCTTTGCAATTGCCTCTGCTTGTTTGCAATTGACGCTTCATTCTGTTGCAAGGGTTGCGTTTTGGCTCAAAGATAACGGTGCTCTCGGCCGCCGATGCGGTAACGGAATCGGTTCTGTTCCGTTCCGTTCCGTTCGGTGTTGTCTGTAATGCATGCGGCTTGCCCGGTATCGAAAATAAAATGGCTTCGCTATTGCTGATACGCAAAAACGAATGGTGAGGCGGCGAGCCGCAGAGAATATAATCCGTGCAGCAAAGGGCGGCGCAGCCATGGTTGGCAATGGGTTACAGTAAAGCAAAAAATGACGGAACAACCCAACACGGTTTATTGGAGTTTTTCAGGCATCGTTGTTTTCATCCCGACAGCTTTGCAAAGGCTCGACCGGGGCGGGTTTGCAGCCATTTTTAGATAGCTGTTTTCCATAGGGGACGGGCTTACCAATGCGGCTGTTTTCCGTTACAATCCATTCAATATCATGCGTTTATGCTAAAGGAGGAAATTATGCCGCAACAGCCTGTGCTGCCCGTACCCGATCTTGCCGAAACCTGTGCCCGCTATCTCAAGCAGGTGAAACCGCTGCTTAACGATGAAGACTATGCCGCAACTGCGGCCGCCGTGCGGCAGTTTCAAACCCGCAGTGCGCCCGGTTTGCAGGCCGGCCTGCAGGCGTTTGCTGCCGAAACCGACCGAAGCTGGCTGATTGACGCATGGTTGGAAAGCTATTTGAAAATACGCACACCGTTGCCGCTGGCAAGCAATGTCGGCTTCCATATCCGCACGCTCGGCAGGGATTTGGGCGGATGGGCTGCCGCATTGGCCGGCGTATGCGCCGATTATCACCACGGCCGCATCAGCGCGCCCCAAACGCCGCAGGGTGCGCCCGTGTGCATGGCGCAATGGCAGATTTTACGCGGCGCGGCGCGGGTGCCGCAAACCGGCTGTGATACTTTCCGCATTGCCGAAACGCCGAGCCGGCATATCGGTGTGCTGCACAACGGTTTTTATTACCGCATTGCCGCGCTTGATGAGAATGATGAAGCTTACCACCCCGATACCTTCCGGCAGGCTGTTGCCCAAATTTTGGCCGACTCTGCCGAAAACCCGTTTCCCGTGGTCGTGCCGTGTTACCCCGGCGGCAACCAAACCGCCCGCGTTTATAAAGCCCTGCGCAGCAAAGAAGAAAATGCCGAGTTGGCCGATTATCTCGAAACCGACCTGTTCCACATCAGCATTTACCGTGAAGAAAGCCTGAATGCCGATGAAGATTTGGCCTATGCCACATTTGCAAAGCAGCAAAATATCTGGTGCTACAAACCGACTACCTTCTGCTACAACACCGCCACCGAGCGTTTGTTTCTGCATTGCGAACACACCTGGGAAGACGGCGGCACATTGAAAGGCATTGTTGCGCTGGCGGCGGAAAAAAATGGCGGCAAGGGCAGGAAGGCCGCTCCCGCCATCAGCCGTCATGCCTGGCATTTGACACCCGCCCAAAAGAAAAGCTGGCCGCAATGGCAGCAGAATTACGCCGCCCAAGCCCGCAAAATGCGCGTAAAAAGCGTTGTTATCCCATTTGACGGCGGCAGCATACCCAAAGGTACGAGCCATGACGCGCTGATGCAGTTTCTGCTGCAATATGCCCAATTAACCACTTACGGCGATATACGCAACACCTACGAAGCGGTGGATGTGAGCCATTTCGCCTACGGCCGCACCGAATGCGTGCGTCCCGTATCGGAAGAGTCACTCGCATTCGTGGCTTCACTGTTGCAGGAAAAGCCCGCTCAATCCCTGCTCGATGCTGCGCTGGCCGAACACAAGGCCCGGATAAAGGCCGCCAAAACGGGGCAGGGTGCCAACCGCCACCTGCTCGGCCTGCAATTGGCGGCCAAACGCAAAAACAGCCATGTGCCCGCCTTTTTTAAAAGCACGGGTTATCAAACTTTCAGCACCGACTTTCTTTCCACCTCAACTTTGGGCGATGATGCCGTAATCATCAATTTCGCCTTCGCCCCCACATCGCCGGACGGTTTGGGCATCAACTACACATTGGCGCAGGAAGGCTGGCTGTTTACTGTGAGCTACCCCGAAACACAGGAGCGTGAAGTGGCGATTTTCATTGAAGCGCTGAAACAGGGCGGCAGCCGCCTGCTGGTGTTTTTCAACCCGCTGCCGAAAGAACATTGACGGGCGGCGGGTGTCGGCAACCCATCGGCGTATGGCGGCGAAGCGAATGAAATAAGGGGGCGGCCGCAGACCACACAGGTAGTGTGCAACCGGCTTGGTTGCCGCGTCGGCAGCCCGTCGGAATGTTTGCTTTAAACCCCGTGCGGAGCAGCGCAGTATGGTATTGCTATATGTTTCAGGCCGTCTGAAAGGCTTCAGGCCGTACAGAAACTGTTTGCAACAAAGGTTTCAGACGGCCTGAAGTTTGATACCTGAAGTTTGATAAAAGCATACCGACTTGTTTGTGAAAACGGTTACGGTTGCTTCCACAAAAAAAACTATAGCCGCAGGCCGGGTTTTACCCCGGCTTTTTTGCAGGAAAGCTCTTGGCGGTCAAACCGCAACAACGTTTTTTATACAGTGAGATTTTACACAGTAAAATATTCGTTTTGATTCGTTTGCGGGCTGAGAAAGAAAACAAACCGGCAATTATCAAGCTGTATGTTTCTATAAAGAACAAAACCGGCCTGAATAATGCGCGGAAGTGTTGCAGACGCGTTTGCGTCAATTTGCCAGCGGCACAGTTTGCTGATAGGATTTTGTATTAAGCAATGGATATTGCAGCGCAGCCCGAATTGCCGCCAAAAGGCGGGCGGTCGGCCGCTAAAGTTTCATATTGATGCTTTAGGCCGGCGGCGCGCAGGCGTTGCAGACTGCCCGTGTGTTTGCGCTGCAGGGCAAACATACAAGGTTTTCATAAACGAAAGCAGAAAGGCCGTCTGAAAAGGCTGATTCTGACACTTAACAGAAGGGATGAATATGTCGAACCAAATTCAAGATGCAGACCCGATTGAAACCCAGGAATGGCTCGATGCGTTAAGCTCGGTACTGGAAAGCGAGGGGGAAGAGCGTGCGCACTTCTTGCTGGAGCAGCTGGTGAAATATACCCGCCGGCGCGGCGTGCATATGCCGTTTGACGCCACCACCGCTTATTTGAACACCATTCCCGTGGGTAAAGAGCAGAAGTCGCCGGGTAATCACGAACTGGAACACCGCATCCGCGCCGCCATCCGCTGGAACGCCGCTGCCATGGTGCTGCGTGCCGGCAAAAAAGATTTGGAGCTGGGCGGGCACATTGCTTCTTTCCAGTCTGCCGCCACTCTGTATGATGTCGGTTTCAACCATTTCTGGAAAGCCAAAGGCGATGGTGAAGAAGGCGATATGGTGTTTGTTCAGGGGCACGTTGCGCCGGGCATTTATGCCCGCGCCTTTGTGGAAGGCCGTCTGACAGAAGAACAGCTTGACAATTTCCGTCAAGAGGTGGACGGCAAGGGCTTGTCCTCCTATCCCCACCCCCACTTGATGCCCGATTTTTGGCAGTTTCCCACTGTGTCTATGGGCTTGGGGCCGCTGATGGCGATTTACCAGGCGCGTTTTCTGAAGTATCTCGAATCGCGCGGCCTGACCAAAACCAAAGGCCGCAAAGTATGGTGTTTCTGCGGCGACGGCGAGATGGACGAGCCAGAAAGCCAGGGCGCGATTTCTTTGGCCGCCCGCGAAGGTTTGGACAATCTGATTTTTGTGATTAACTGCAACCTGCAACGTTTGGACGGCCCCGTGCGCGGCAACGGCAAAATCATTCAAGAGCTGGAAGGCAATTTCCGCGGCGCGGGCTGGAACGTGTTGAAAGTGATCTGGGGGCGCCGTTGGGACAATCTTCTGGCTGCCGACACCAGCAACGCGCTTAAGCAGCGCATGAACGAATGTTTGGACGGCGACTACCAAACCTATAAATCGAAAGACGGTGCCTATGTGCGCGAGCATTTCTTCAATACGCCCGAATTAAAGGCGATGGTTGCCGGTATGTCTGACGAAGAAATTTGGGCTTTGAACCGCGGCGGCCATGATCCGCACAAAGTGTATGCCGCTTATTACGAAGCGGTAAACCATGCAGGCGGGCGGCCCACCGTGATTTTGGCCAAAACCATCAAAGGCTACGGCATGGGCGCTTCGGGCGAAGGCCAAAACGTAGCACACCAGGCCAAAAAAATGGATGTGGAATCGCTGAAAAAATTCCGCACCCGTTTCGGCATTCCCGTAACCGATGAGCAGATCGACAGTGGCAACCTGCCTTACCACCGCTTTTCCGAAGACAGCGAAGAAATGCGCTATCTGCGCGAGCGCCGCAATGCTTTAGGCGGCTATCTGCCGCAGCGCAATCCCAATACCGAGGCCATTCCCGTGCCGGCTTTGGAAGCATTTGACGCACAGCTTCAATCAAGCGGCGATCGCGAATTTTCCACTACCATGGCATTTGTGCGCATTCTTTCCACTTTGTTGAAAGACAAGCAGATCGGCAAGCGCATCGTTCCCATTGTGCCCGATGAAAGCCGCACCTTCGGCATGGAAGGTATGTTCCGCCAATACGGCATTTGGAATCCGAAAGGCCAGCAATACACGCCGCAGGATAAAGACCAGCTGATGTTCTACAAAGAATCGGTGGACGGTCAGATTCTTCAGGAAGGCATCAATGAGCCGGGCGCGATGGCCGACTGGATTGCCGCCGCCACCAGCTATGCCAACAGCCGCTACGCCATGATTCCGTTCTATATTTACTACTCGATGTTCGGTTTCCAGCGGGTAGGCGATTTGGCTTGGGCGGCGGGCGATATGCACGCACGCGGCTTTTTGGTGGGCGGCACAGCCGGACGCACCACGCTTAACGGCGAAGGTTTGCAGCACGAAGACGGCCACAGCCAGATTCAGGCCGATTTAATCCCCAACTGCCTCTCTTACGATCCGACTTACCAATACGAGCTGGCGGTGATTATTGCAGACGGCCTGCGCCGTATGTATGTGGATCAGGAAGACGTGTTCTACTATCTCACCGTGATGAACGAAAACTATGCCCACCCGGGGATGCCGCAGCGCAAAGGCATTGAAGAAGAAATCATCAAAGGCATGTATCTGTTGCGCGAAGGCGGCGAAAGCGGCAAGAAAGTGCAGCTGATGGGGTCGGGCGTGATTCTGAACGAAGTGGTTAAAGCCGCCGATATGCTCAAAGCCGATTTCGGCGTAGAAGCCGATATTTGGTCCTGCCCGTCGTTCAACCTGCTGCACCGCGATGCCATCGAAGTGGAGCGCTACAACCGCCTGCACCCGCTGGAAGAAAACAAACTGCCTTTCGTTACCCGGCAGCTGCAGGGTCGTGAAGGCCCGGTGATTGCTTCCACCGACTATATCCGCAGCTTTGCCGACCGCATCAGAGCCTATGTTCCCAATGATTACCATGTTTTGGGCACCGATGGTTTCGGACGCAGCGACAGCCGTGCCAACCTGCGTGATTTCTTCGAGGTAGACAGCCGCCATGTTGCCGTAGCCGCCCTGAGCGCGCTGGCCGACCAAGGCAAGGTTGAAAAAGCCGTGGTGCAGCAGGCCATCGAAAAATACGGCATCAAAACCGATACCGCACCAAGCTGGAAACGCTGATGCTTTTTTTCAGACGGCTTTTCAGACGGCCTGTTGTCCGGGCCGTCTGAAAAAGTTGGCAGACATTTGAAACATTCAAGCCGCAGTATGCAAACTGTGGTTGATAAAGGAATATCACGATGAGTCAGATCGTAGAAATCAAAGTACCCGATATCGGCGGCCACAGCGATGTGGACGTGATCGCGGTTGAAGTGAAGGCGGGCGACACCATTGCCGTTGATGACACGCTGATCACGCTGGAAACCGACAAAGCCACCATGGACGTGCCGGCCGATGCCGCAGGTGTGGTGAAAGAAGTGAAGGTGCAGGTGGGCAGCAAAGTATCCGAAGGCAGCGTGATTGTGCTGGTGGAAGCCGGTGCCGCCGCATCTGCCCCTGCAGAACAACCCCTCGAGGCCGCTCCCGCCCCAGCCCAAGCAGCCGCCCCCGCCGCACAGGCAGGCGGTGCAACCGTTAAAGTAGAAGTACCCGATATCGGCGGCCACAACGGAGTGGATGTGATTGCCGTTGAAGTGAAAGCAGGCGACAGCGTGGCCGTTGACGATACGCTGATTACACTGGAAACCGATAAAGCCACAATGGATGTGCCCAGCACCGCCGCCGGTGTGGTGAAGGCCGTGTATGTGAAAGTGGGCGACAAAGTTTCGCAAGGCACGCAGATTATCGAAGTGGAAACCGCAGGCGGTGCAGCTTCCGCCCCTTCAGCAGAGGTGCCGCAAGCCGCCGCGCCGCAAACTCCTGCAGCTGTATCACAACCGGCAGCCGCCCCCGCAAGACCCGCCGCAGCCCCCGTTGCCGCATTCGGCAACACACCGGTTAATGAGGCCGCGTTTGCCAAAGCCCATGCCGGCCCCTCCGCCCGCAAACTGGCACGCGAATTGGGCGTGGATTTGGGTTTGGTGAAAGGCAGCGGAGCCAAAGGGCGCATTGTCGGCGACGACATCAAGGCCTTTGTGAAAGCCGCCATGCAGGGCGGCGCAGGCTCTGCCGCAGCCGGTGCACCATCGCTCGGCGGCGGCCTTGACCTGCTGCCGTGGCCGAAAGTCGATTTCAGCAAATTCGGTGAGATTGAAACCCGGCCGCTGTCGCGCATCAAGAAAATTTCCGGCCAAAACCTGTCGCGCAACTGGGTTATGATTCCCCACGTTACCGTGAACGATGAAGCCGATATGACCGATTTGGAAACTTTCCGCCAGCAGCTTAACAAAGAGTGGGAGCGCGAAGGTTTGAAGCTCTCGCCGCTGGCGTTTGTTATCAAGGCGTCGGTAGCCGCGTTGCAGGCATTCCCCGAGTTTAATTCTTCATTGGACGGCGACAACCTGATTCTGAAAAAATACTACAACATCGGTTTTGCCGCCGACACGCCCAACGGCTTGGTGGTGCCGGTGATTAAAGATGCCGACAAAAAAGGCTTGAAAGAAATTTCACGCGAGCTGGCCGAGTTGAGCAAAAAGGCCCGCGAAGGCAAGCTCAAGCCCAATGAAATGCAGGGCGCGGGCTTTACCATTTCGAGCTTGGGCGGCATCGGCGGCACGGGCTTCACCCCGATTGTAAACGCCCCCGAAGTGGCCATTTTGGGTGTTTGCAAATCGCAGATGAAACCCGTTTGGAACGGCAAAGAATTTCAGCCGCGCTTAATGTGCCCGCTGAGCCTGTCGTTCGACCACCGCGTCATCGACGGCGCGGCCGGTATGCGCTTTACCGTGTATCTCGCAAACCTGCTGAAAGATTTCCGCCGAGTAATGCTGTAACCGTTTTTCAGGCGGCCTCTTGATAGTGCAGGCCGCCTGAAAGCCGTTTTCCGAAGCAGTAAATCGTTTTTTTAATAATCTGCCTTCAATAAGGTAAAATCTGAGTATTTAGTATTTCAGGTCAGAATCAATTCAATTATTCAAGGAGCAGGGTGTGAAACTGAACAATATTTTGAGTATTGCTTTTTTGGGAATGGCAGTAAGTACAATGGCACAAGCCCATGTAACCGTGCGTAATTTTGCCAATGGCGTGGACAGCATGTCGGGAAAGTCGGATCACTTCCGTTTGAACGTACCCACTAATCGCAATAAGGCGGTTACACAAGTCAAATTTGTGATACCCGAAGAAGTAAAGCTGTTGTTCATTCATCCGGTACTGGGTTGGAAATACAAGGTAGAAAAAAACAGCGAAGGCAATATTTCAACCGTAGTTTACAAAGGCAGAATGGAAGCGGGAGAATATACGGCCTTCCCGTTTATTGCCCGTAATCCGGCAAAATCCGATACGGCAGTGAAATATAAAGCTTACGTTACTTATGAAGATAAAGTGGTTGTGCCTTTCGATGGTTCTCCGGAAGCCAAAGGTTACCAGCCGACAATCTTATTGAAATAAATATAGGCAGGCCGTCTGAAAAACCATCAAATGCAAATGGTTTTCAGACAGCCTGCAAAAGTAGAAGGAGCTTCTGTTGATCTTTAAAATGAAAGGTTAAAAATGAGTTTAATCGAATTGAAAGTACCCGACATCGGCGGCCATGAAAATGTGGATATTATTGCCGTCGAAATCAAAGCAGGCGATACGGTTGCAGTGGAAGATACGTTGGTTACTTTGGAAACAGACAAAGCTACTATGGATGTACCTACTGAAGTTGCAGGGGTGGTGAAAGAAGTCAAAGTCAAAGTAGGTGACAAAATTTCCGAAGGTGGTGTGATTGCCGTGATTGAAACCGCCGCAGCGGCAGAAGCGCCCAAAGCAGAGCCTAAGGCCGAGGCAGCGCAAGCCGTTCCCGCAGCGGCGGCCGCACCGCAGGCCGCACCATTCAGCGGCAAGGCCGATGCCGAATACGATGTGGTGGTGCTGGGAGGCGGCCCCGGCGGGTATTCTGCCGCGTTTGCCGCAGCAGACGAGGGCTTGAAGGTTGCCATTGTCGAGCGTTATGCCACTTTGGGCGGTGTGTGCCTGAACGTGGGCTGTATCCCCTCCAAAGCCCTGCTGCACAACGCCAACGTAATCGATGAAGTGCGCCACTTGGCCGCCAACGGAATCAAATATCCCGAGCCGGAGTTGGATATCGACATGTTGCGCGGTTACAAAGAAAAGGTGATTGGCAAGCTGACCACCGGTTTGGCCGGTATGGCTAAGGCGCGCAAAGTGGATATTATCCGCGGTAACGGCCAGTTTATCGACCCGCACCACATGGAAGTAGCATTAACGTCAGGCGAAGGCAAGGACGAAACCGGCGAGAAGAAAACCATTGTTTTCAAAAACGCCATCATCGCCGCCGGCAGCCGCGTGGTAAACCTGCCGTTTATCCCCGAAGACCCGCGCATCATCGATTCGACCGGCGCACTCGCGCTCCAATCGGTGCCCGGTAAAATGCTGATTATCGGCGGCGGCATCATCGGCTTGGAAATGGGTACAGTGTACAGTACGCTGGGCACCCGTCTTGACGTGGTCGAAATGATGGACGGTCTGATGCAGGGTGCCGACCGCGATTTAGTG
The DNA here is from genome assembly GCF_014297595.2 of Neisseria musculi. NCBI lineage: Bacteria > Pseudomonadati > Pseudomonadota > Betaproteobacteria > Neisseriales > Neisseriaceae > Neisseria > Neisseria musculi. Next base: position 158,537 of record NZ_CP060414.2, read on the forward strand.
AAAGCATGGCAGAAGCAGAACGAATACCGCTTCGACAACATCATGGTCAATACCAAAACCGTGGCGGTAGAGCCGAAAGAAGACGGCGTTTATGTTACCTTTGAGGGTGCCGCCGCGCCTAAAGAGCCGCAACGCTATGATGTAGTGTTGGTGGCTGCAGGCCGTGCACCCAACGGCAAACTCATCGGTGCCGAGAATGCCGGTGTGGCCGTTACCGAGCGCGGTTTTATCAATGTAGATAAACAAATGCGCACCAACGTGCCCCATATTTACGCTATCGGCGACATTGTCGGCCAGCCCATGCTGGCGCATAAAGCCGTGCACGAAGGCCACGTTGCCGCCGAAAATTGCGCCGGCCACAAAGCCTATTTCGATGCAAGGGTGATACCCGGCGTGGCCTACACCGCTCCCGAAGTAGCCTGGGTGGGCGTAACCGAAACCTCTGCCAAAGAGCAGGGCATCAAAATCACCAAAGCCAACTTCCCGTGGGCAGCATCAGGTCGCGCCATCGCCAACGGTTGCGATCACGGCTTTACCAAGCTGATTTTCGATGCCGAAAGCGGCCGCATCATCGGCGGCGGCATTGTCGGCCCCAACGGCGGCGACATGATAGGCGAGATCTGCCTGGCCATCGAAATGGGCTGCGATGCAGCCGATATCGGCAAAACCATCCACCCGCACCCGACTTTGGGCGAAACCATCGGCCTTGCCGCAGAAGTGGCGCTGGGCGTATGCACCGATTTACCGCCGCAGCGTAAAAAATAAAGCGGTTTACCGTTATCGTGTTAACAGGCCGTCTGAAACATTTTCAGACGGCCTTGTATATCGTACCCCATGAAAAAAGGAGGGTATTTTACATTTCGTTTGTTTTTGATTCACTATAAAAAACCGGTAATGCTCAGCTGTATTTCACTGAATCGTTACCGCTGTTTTTTTGGATAAATTCGATTTTATAGCCATCAGGGTCTTCCACAAAAGCAATCACGGTGGTGCCGTGTTTCATCGGTCCGGCTTCGCGGGTAACCTTGCCGCCTTTGACGCGCACGGCATCGCAGGCAGCATAGGCATCGTCCACTTCGATGGCGGTATGGCCGTAGGCGGTGCCCAAATCGTATTGTTCAATGTCCCAGTTGTGGGTGAGTTCCAAAACGGCGTGTTCGGCTTCGTTGCCGTAACCTACGAATGCCAGTGTGAAACGGCCTTCGGGGTAATCATGTTTGCGCAGGAGTTTCATGCCCAAAACGTCTTGATAAAATGCTAATGATTTTTCGAGGTTGCCGACACGCAGCATGGTGTGGAGTATTCTCATGGTTATCCTTTCTGAAACGGTATGCCGGGCGGCTGCGGCTTATTTTAACACGGCCTGCCGTGTGTGGTTTGGTTGCTGTCCGGTTTCAGGCGGCAGCCAATCCCACCCGTCAAAAAGCCTCCCGAATCGACATTGCCGAACGCGCCCGGGCAGGCCGAAAGCGGCCGGCAAATCCACCGGAAACCGCACGATGCCCGATGGCGAACAGGCCGGTACGGATTGGGAATCCGATAACGGTAAGGACAAAACCCGCCACGCCGGTCCGCACGGATCATTTAAGTATGTATGCGCATCTATGGCGTTTAACGGTATGTTCGGTTTCGGCATCGATGAAAGGGTTGAGAGAACGGACTGGACTACCCCAAAAAAACGAACAGTTTAACCAATCAACCCCCAAGGCCTAAACCTTGTATTGCACAGACCCAGTCCTTTTAATTTCAATTTAATCCCATTATGGTTGTATCTTAGCCGGCTTGGCTTCTTCACAGATTTCCCGCCTTTCAATTTGCCCCAAACCGTCAAGGCGGCACTGCAAGCAGATGCAGGCCGTCTGAAGATCTTTTGCCTTCAGGCAACTGTTTTCAGACGGCCTTGCCTGCGATATCGGGCGGTTGTCGGGTGTGTATAGAGTCTGTCGGCAGATTCAACTGGCCATGTCTCTTTTGGGGGCAGACTCTTAAATTTATGATCATTCTAATGACGTCAGACTGAAAATCCAAAGGATAAATGGTGATGTCTGACCGCCGGCCGATGCTGCCCTCCTCGTGGAGAATATAACGCAATGCCCGTTTGCGCACGGCAGCGCGGTTTAGAGAAAAAACGTTGGCCGTATGTTTTTTTAGCACTCCCCTGCAGATGGTATTTCATAACTTCCACTCAATCCGTTTGAATACTTTGCCGTAAAAAACTGTAACTCATACATTGGGTGATGGTGTCTGGCTTGGGACGCAGGTCGAATAACTGCACACTTGGCCGTTTTTCAGGAGTGGATAGTGCCTGACTTTTTTTGGAGGGCGGTTAATTTCTGGGCAGGTTTCAGATATTTTATTGGGTGGGGCGGGTTTGCCGCCGGGCATGGAAAAACTGTTGCAGCAGCGCTCCGCACTCATCGGCCAGCACCCCGCCGGCAATTGCTGTGCGGCGGTTCAGGCGGATATTGCCGAACAAATCCACCACGCTGCCGGCAGCGCCCGTTTTCGGCTCTCGGGCGCCGTAAACCACGCGGGCAACCCGCGCTTGGATGAGTGCGCCCGCACACATACTGCAAGGCTCCAGCGTGATATAGATGTCGCAGCCATCGAGCCGGTAGTTTTGCAGTGTGCGGCCGGCGGCTTCCAATACGCTGATTTCGGCATGGCGGCCGATGTTGCAGCTGCTGATGCAGGTGTTGTGTGCCGCCGCAATAATTTCCCCGTTTTTCACCGCCACCGCACCCACCGGTATTTCGCCCGCTGCGGCAGACTGCTTAGCCTGCGCCAGAGCCTGCCGCATAAAAAATTCCATTTCTGAGGCAGGCGGAAACACTGCTACCGGCGGGTGCAGGCGCACTGCTTCGAGCAGGGCGTTTTTTTCAGACGGCTCCAGGTCGTGCGCCCCGGCATTGCGCATGGCGGCGGCAAGCTGCCACAGGGTGCTGCGGGTAACGGTCAGCCCGGCCGCTTTCAGCAGCAGAAACGTGCCGGTCGCCCCGCGCGAGCGTATATCTGCCTGCGTGCGGATGCCGAGCGATTGCAGCGTCTGCAAAACTTTGGGGGCAAAAGGCGGGTGGGTGAGTTGCGTCATGGTTGCCGTGGCCGTCTGAAAACAACGGCGATTGTACAACAGATAACGGCGGCGGGCGGCGCGGTGTTTTTTCAGACGGCCGGCACGGCATTTTTCAGACGGCCTGCTGTATAACTTTAACGCTGTAAAAACTCATAACAATAGAAGCAAGCGTTCTTTGTATCGGCAGGGTGATTACCGTACAATGCGCGTTTTATCCGTTTTTCAGGAAACACCATGTTCAAAAAAATCGTGTTGGGCAGCGTGGCTGCATTGGTTTTGGCAGCCTGCGGCGGCGAAGACGCAGGCACTCAGGCTTCCGGCGCACCGGCTCCGCAAACTGCGGCCGGTTCGCTGCTGGAGCGCATCAACAACAAAGGCACGGTAACCGTGGGCACCGAAGGCACTTATGCGCCGTTTACCTATCATGACGAAAGCGGCAAATTAACCGGTTATGATGTGGAAGTTACCCGTGCCGTGGCCGAAAAGCTGGGCATTCAAATCAAGTTTGAAGAAACCCAGTGGGATGCGATGCTGGCCGGTTTGAAAGCGGGGCGTTTCGATATGGTGGTCAACCAGGTGAGCCTGACCACGCCGGAGCGCCGCGCCACTTTCGACAAATCGGCCGATTACAGTTATTCCGGCCCGATGGCGGTAAGCCGCCAAAACGACACCCGCATCAAGCAGTTGGCCGATGTTAAAGGCCTGTCGGCCGCGCAAACCCTGAGCAGCAATTATGGTGAAATGGCGCAGAAAGCCGGTGCAGAGATTGTTCCCGTGGACGGTATGGCGCAGGCGCTGGCGCTGGTGCGGCAGAAACGTGCCGATTTCACCTTCAACGATTCGCTGGCCCTGCTAGATTATCTGAAGAAAAACCCTGATTCCGGCCTGAAAACGGCTTGGACGGCGCCTGCCGGAGAAAAACTGGGGGCGGGTTTTATCGTGAATAAAAACAATGATGAAGCCTTGGCAAAAATCAGCGGCGCGGTGGAAGCGCTGCGCAAGGACGGCACGCTGAAAAAGCTGGGCGAGCAATTCTTTGGTGAAGATGTAAGTGTTAAGTGATTTCTTAAGCGCGCTGCCTTTTATGACCGAAGCCCGCGCGGCTTTGGTCATAAACGCATTTTGGCCGATGGTGAAGGCAGGGTTTCTGTATTCGGTTCCGCTGGCTGCGGTTTCTTTTGTGTGCGGCATACTGATTGCCCTGGGCGTGGCGCTGGTGAGAGTGGTGCCTGCTGCCGGCCTGTTCCACCGTTTGCTTTCGGGCATGGTACGGTTTTACGTTTCGGCCATACGCGGCACCCCCATGCTGGTGCAGCTGATGGTGGTGTTTTACGGCCTGCCCGCCATCGGTATCACGCTCGACCCGCTGCCCACCGCCATCATCGGCTTTTCGCTCAATATCGGTGCCTATGCTTCCGAAACCATACGCGCAGCAATATTGTCGGTGCCCAAAGGCCAGTGGGAAGCCGGTTTTTCCATCGGCATGACCTATATGCAGACTTTCCGCCGCATCATTATGCCGCAGGCCTTGCGCGTGTCTGTGCCGCCCTTGAGCAACACCTTTATCGGCCTGTTTAAAGATACTTCGCTGGCTTCGGTGGTAACCATCACCGAGCTCTTTCGCGCAGCGCAGCAGATTGCCAACGCCAGCTATGATTTTCTTCCCGTTTATATCGAGGCCGGCCTGATTTACTGGGTGTTTTGCTTTTTGCTCTTTATCGTTCAGGCCAAACTCGAAAAACAGCTCGACCGTTATATTGCCAAGTGAGGCAAGCCATGATTGAAATCCGCAATATCCACAAATCATTCGGGAATAACGCCGTTTTGCGCGGCATCGACTTAGATGTGGCCAAAGGCAGCGTGGTGGTGATACTGGGCCCATCCGGTTCAGGCAAAACCACTTTCCTGCGCTGCCTGAACGCCCTGGAAATACCTCAGGCAGGCACCATAGCCTTTAACGGGGGCGGAGCATTGAAAATCGATTTTGCCGCCGGGGTGTCGAAAAAAGACATGCTCGCCCTGCGCCGCAAATCGGGCATGGTGTTTCAGCAATACAACCTGTTTCCGCACAAAACCGCTTTGGAAAATGTGATGGAAGGCCCTGTGGCCGTGCAGGGGAAATCTGCCGCACAAGCCAAACAGGCCGCTATGGTGCTGTTGGAAAAAGTGGGGCTGGGCGGCAAAGCCGATCTCTATCCCCACCAGCTTTCCGGCGGGCAGCAGCAGCGTGTCGGCATTGCCCGCGCACTTGCCATCCAGCCCGAGCTGGTGTTGTTTGACGAGCCGACATCTGCTCTCGATCCCGAGCTGGTGCAGGACGTGTTGGATACCATGAGGGCATTGTCGAAAGAAGGCTGGACCATGATGGTGGTAACCCACGAAATCAAATTCGCAATGGAAGCAGCCGATACCGTGGTAGTCATGGATAACGGCGTGATAGTGGAGCAAGGCTCGCCCGAATCCCTGTTCCGCCACCCGCAGCACGAGCGCACCAAGCGGTTTTTACAGCAGATTCGGGTGGCGGCCGGATAGGCGCTTATTTTGATGAAAGGCCGCAGCCTTGACAAAAAAAATCTTCATGCCGTCTGAAAGGTTTCCATGCCGTTATCTCCGTGCAGGAAAATCGAGCAGGCGAAAGCCGGATAAAAGCATTGGAGTATGGATTAAACTATAAAGCCCGCCAACTGCTGCTGATATTAATATTATCCGCATCTGCACATTCAGACGGCCTTCGGGCAATATTGCTACAATAGCGCGTGTTTTTTTCCCAAACAACGGTCATGAACGGCAACGTTACCTTATTCACTTTATTTCTGCTCGGCTTTTTCGGCGGCGGCCACTGTGTGGGCATGTGCGGCGGATTAAGCAGTGCGTTTGCGCTGCAACTGCCGCCGCACATCAACCGCTTTTGGCTGATTACGCTGTTGAATGCCGGGCGCGTTTCCAGTTATGTGTTCATCGGTGTGCTGCTGGGGCTGCTCGGCCAAATCGGTATTTCGCTCGACCAAACCCGCTGGCTGCAAAACGGCCTGTTTGCGGCGGCCAATATCCTGCTGCTGCTGCTGGGGCTTTATCTGGCCGGTTTGTCTGCGTGGGCGGTGAGGGTCGAATCATTGGGAAGGCCGGTGTGGAAGCGGCTCAATCCGCTGTTGAATAAATTGCTGCCGATACGCAGCGTGCCGGCCTGTTTCGGCGTGGGAATGCTGTGGGGCTGGCTGCCGTGCGGCCTGGTGTACAGCGCATCGCTCTATGCCTTGGGCAGCGGCAGTGCGGTGCAGGGCGGTCTGTATATGCTGGCCTTTGCATCGGGCACGCTGCCCAACCTGTTGGCGGCGGGCTGGTTTGCTGCGCAGTTAAAAAGCGTATTGCAGCAAAAACCGCTGCGCTTGGCGGCGGGTTTGGTGGTGGCCGCTTGGGCGGTTTGGCAGCTGGCGGTGTTTTTTCCGGCCGTTTTTGCTTGAATTATGCGGCGGCAACGGCGGCTTTGAAAAGGTGTGCCGTTTTAAGATTCGATTTATAATGCGGGCTTTTCCCGCGCGTATGCAACCATGAAAACCGTAGAAAAAAATATGCTGGTGCTGCACAGTGCCGGGCAGATGTTCGATTTGGTCGACAGGGCGGAAGATTATCCGCAGTTTCTGCCGTGGTACAGCAAAACCGAAATCATCGAGCGCAGCGGCAACGAGCTGAAAGCGCGGCTGTTTATGGACTATATGGGCGTAAAGCAGTCGTTTGCCACCCACAACCACAATGTTCCCGGCCGCGAAATCCGCATCGATCTGCTCGAAGGGCCGTTCAAAGCGCTGCACGGCACATGGAAATTTATTCCGCTGGGCGATGATTGCTGCAAAATCGAGTTCAAACTGCAATACGATTTTTCAAGTGCGCTGCTCTCCACTTTGATTTCGCCTGTGTTCGGCCATCTGTCGGGCACGCTGGTGGACGCATTTGTGAAAGAGGCAAACCGCCGCTATGGTTGAAATCGAAATCGCCTACGGCACGGCGCAAAAGCAATTGCTGCAAACCCTGCGCGTGCCGGCCGGCACAACCGCCCGCGAAGCCGTGCTGCAAAGCCGTATTGCACAAGAATTTCCCGGTGCCGATGTGCAGGATGCGCCGCTGGGCATTTTCGGAAAAGCGGTCAAAGACCACACCGTGCTGCGCGATAACGACCGCGTAGAAGTTTACCGCCCCCTGCTTGCCGACCCCAAAGAAGCCCGCCGAAAACGGGCTGCGGCGGGAAAAGACAACTGATTTTTATATAGGAAACAAAGGCCGTCTGAAAATATTTTTTAAAATGTTTCTTTTCAGACGGCCTTAACCATACGATATGCCGCAAATCAAACTAATCGCAGGGCTGGGCAACCCCGGCGCCGAATACGCCCAAACCCGCCACAACGCGGGCTTTTGGTTTATCGATGAATTGGCCCGTGCTTGGAAAACCACGCTGAAAGAAGAAAAAAAATTTTTCGGCGAAACCGCCAAAGCGGCAGCCCCCGGAGGCGATGTGTGGCTGCTCAAGCCCAAAACCTTTATGAACCGATCCGGCCGGGCGGTGGCCGCACTGGCCTCGTTTTACAAAATCAAGCCCGAAGAAATTTTAGTGGTTCACGATGAACTCGATATTCCCAGCGGGCGCACCCGTTTCAAGCTCGGCGGCGGCAACGGCGGCCACAACGGTTTGAAAGACATACAGGCCGCGCTGGGCACGCCGGATTTTTACCGCCTGCGTTTGGGCATCGGCCATCCTGGAGACCGCAATCTGGTGCTGGGTTATGTGCTCAACAAACCCGATGCGCAAAGCAGGCAGGCAATCGAAGAGGCCGTTGCCAAATCCCTGCAAGGGTTGCCGTTGGTTTTGTCGGGCGCTTGGGAAGAAGCGGTGCGGTTTTTCCACAGCAAGTGAGGGTTGGGTGGGAACGGTGGGCCAGTGCCTGTAAGATTTGCCGCAGCCGTCTGAATATTTCAATGCCGCTGTGGCGAACCCGCATTGTTTTTTCGGAACACGCAAGCCGCAGGCAATACGGAACCGGTTATACCGCTTGGGCGGCTTGCCAAACCGTTTTCTTGGGGCTGAGGCTGAGTAAGGCGGTAACGGGAAATAAACCGGATTGCCTATCGCTGCCTGCCCGGAGCAGATGAAGCAGCGGGCATCAGGTTTTTAAGGGAGCAGCCGCTGCTTTAAAATCACGGCAGCACCGGCCGGATATCGCTTGCGGCACCCAGCCCGGTGTTTGTTTGGGCGGAACCGTAATCTCAGGCCGTCTGAAAACAGATAACGCGGTTTATCGGCGTTGAAAGTTTTCAGACGGCCTTTGCTGCCGGGCTCGGGCATGGCTGCCGGCAATTCGGGCTTTACCGGTGCGGTTTGTTATTGCGCCCACGCCGCATCGTAATCGGCTTGGGCGTTGTCGGGCAGTTGCGGCCCTTCGCCCGCAAACCACACGGGTCGGTGTGCCTGCGGGGCAGCTTGGGCGGGCTGTGCCGAAAAATCTTTCAGCAGGCGTTTGTATTCGTTTGACTGCTGCAACAGCGCGCGGGCGGCAGATTTCAAATCGTTGATGTGGTAGTGGGGCAGGTAAAATGTGGTGGGGATGTTCAACACGTTTTTACGCAGCTGCGATTCGGGCAGGTCGCGCAGATTAAGGCTCACGAAATACATACCGCGCTTTGAGCCGCCGGGCTGTTTGGCGGCATTCTCGTTCCATTGGTCGGCAAAAATGCGGAACTGCCGCAGCGATTCCTGCGAATATTTGTCGATGGGGATATCGACAATGGCCGACAACACATCGGTAAGGCCGGGTATGGCCGGAGATTGGTCGATATTGCGGGCAATCTGGTTTTGCGCATTTACGTTGATGATAACGATGCGGCCGATATTTTCTGCGGCTGCCTGCTTCTGCACGGCTTCGCCGGAGCGCATATCCACGATGTCCAGTATGCCGCGCAGACCGAGATTGTCGGTGAGGCCGCCATCGAGCAGATGGATATACGGGCGTTTGGTGTGGTCGTTATAGAGGCTGTGGTAACTATTCGCCAGCTCCCGTTTGGTTTGCTGCTGCAATTTTCCCGTATTGCCGTTTTCCGGCGCGTATTTCAAACGCTCGGGCAGGGCGTAGCCGCAGTTGCCGCCGTTGTTGTTGAGCGTAATCGGGCTGAAAATCAGCGGCACCGCGCTGGAAGCAGCCACGGCGCGGGCGATGCGCAGGCCGGAGAGGTTCAGACACATGGCATCGAAGTGTTCCTGCGTAAAATCCAAACGGCTGCCGGCCGCCATATCGGTGGCGGAAATCACGGCAAACGGGCCTTTGCGGCGTTTGTCGAGATCGTCAAACGTGGCACCCCGAAACAAGGTGTTTTCAAACTGTTCCTGCAGCAGATCGCCCCGGCCGTATTCCGGCGAAGTGAGGCGGGGCAGGTTGGCAAACGAAAACACCTGTTTGGCAAACTGGCGTTGGAAATTCTGCTTTAAAAACCGCCGCTCGAATGAAGGAACGGTTTCTTTGCCGTGCAGCGCAAAATAAGCCGCCAACACCGAGCCGCCGGAAACACCGTAAACCAAATCAACGCTCTCGAGCAGGCTCTGCTCTTTGCTGCCGAAGTTGATTTTCTGGCGGTTTAACTCTTCGACCACACCATAGCCCAGGGCTGCCGCCCGCGTGCCGCCGCCGGAAAATACCAGCACCACGAAAGTATCATCGGCTTTGGCGCGGGCGAAGTTTTTTTCGAGACGGTAGCCTGTTTCGGTATTGACGGTTTGTATGGTTGCCAGCGGCTGGTATTGGACCAGTGCGCATGACGACATCAAAAGAGCAGCCGATGCGGCCAAACCTTTCTTCAGGCCGTCTGAAAAACGCAGTTGCTTGGTTTTCATTTTATTTTGTATCCGTTAAATTCCATCAAATGCAAAAAAGCAGCCCGGGCTGCTTTTTATTTGTTTTTATTCGGTTTTCCTATCAGATTGCTGCTTTGCGGTTTTCTCGCCGATTTTACTTTCTTTCCCGCGCAAGAGATTGCCGATATTGCTTTTATGCCGGTAAAGCACCAAAAGGGCGATGGCCGCCGTAGCCCATACCCACGAAGGGTAGGGCATAAAGAAACAGGCAGCCAGCGGGCTGATAAGGGTGGCCGCCAATGCCGCCAACGAAGATACCTTGAAACCGAAAGCCATCACCAGCCAAACCGCCGCACACACCAAAGCGGTCGGCCACGACAATGCCAATAACACCCCCAAAGCAGTAGCCACGCCTTTACCGCCTTTGAAGCCGAAAAATACCGGCCACATATGGCCGGCCAGCGCGGCCACGGCAACCAGGGCGATGGTTGCCGGATCCAAGCCGAGCGGTTCTTGCAGCCATTTTGCCAGCAATACGGCCACCAAACCTTTGAGCGCATCGCCCAACAGGGTGAGTGCGGCCGCTTTTTTCCTGCCGCTGCGCAAAACATTGGTGGCACCGGGGTTTCCCGAACCGTAGGTGCGCGGGTCGGCCATGCCGTAGAATTTCGACACAATCACCGCAAAAGAAAGCGAACCGATCACATAACCGGCAGTTACAACCAAGAAATTAAACATTACAGCAACTTTTGTTTTAGAATCGAAACCGATTTTAACGTGAAAACGGCACAACTGAAAATGGATAAAATTTTTTTACACGGCATGAAAGCCGAAACCTTAATCGGCGTTTATGACTGGGAACGCGGGCAGCCGCAAACCCTGCTGCTGGATTTGGTGGTCGGCGTGCCTGAAAAGTCGGGTGCCGGCGATGACATCAACGGTACCATCCACTATGCCGATGCATGCGCAGCCGTGCGCGCCAGCTTGAAAAACCAGCGGTTTTTACTGCTTGAAGCATTGGCGGAACACATTGCCGATTTGATGTTTTCCGATTTCGGAGCACAGTGGGTGCGGGTGAAGATTGTGAAGCCCGGCATTCTGCCCGATGTGCGCGAAGTAGGCGTGGAAATCGAACGCAGCATAAACTGAAAACAAATCAAACCGTTGTTCAGACGGCCTGATATTGCCCTCAGGAAAGGGGGCATTTTGACATTCCTCCTCAACAAACCCGATTCATTACAAACCGTTACCCGCCACACTCTTGCATGCCTCACCGTGTCCGCCGCCCACCCTTGCCCGCCTCCGGCCAAACACCCGCCGCCGCATCAGTGCGGTAAGCTCCGGCCTGCTTTTCCCGCAACCTTTGGCCGTCTGAACGCAGCGGCTCGGGCAGACCGCCCGGCAAAAAGCCTGAAAGAGGCTGTTAAGCCGGTACAGCCCGTTTAGTTTGGCGTTGAAGTATCCGTTTGTGAAAGTAAGTTGAACGGTCATCAGCCTGCCGCATCGCCACGCCTGAACCCGAGCGCTTTCCCAAATCCTGCACCGCCTGCGTATTCCGTGAATCAAGCCATGATTGCCTCTGCCTGCAAACCGTCAATTATCCTGCCCGAACCCCTGTTGTGCAGGATAAAACCTTATCCGAAGCGGAGCATCCGGCCGTTTGGCCGAGCGTGAAATGATGGATAGGGAACCCGAACCTGCCAAACGCCGTGCCGGCACAGGCAAAGCAGGCGGGCGGCGGCGTTTTGGGGAGCGGCAGCATGGAAACACCGCCGTGTGTGCGTATCGCGCCCCTTATCCGGCAGGGGGCAGAAACGTGCATCTCATATATATGCTGTGCTGGCGCGCGGGCGTATCGTTCATCCAACAGGGTAAAAACACCGTCTGAAAGCTGCCCGGCCGTCTGAAAGCGTATCGTCCCCTTTATCCAAACAGGGGGGCAAAAACTGAAGCTGCTGCACACTTTCTACACCGCCCCGTTTCGTTCCCCTTATCCAAACAGGAGGGCAAAACCGGGTTGCGCCGAGAAAGGAACTGCCGAAGCGTATCATTCCCCTTATCCGGCAGGGGGCAGAAACGTGCATCTCATATATATGCTGTGCTGGCGCGCGGGCGTATCGTTCATCCAACAGGGTAAAAACACCGTCTGAAAGCTGCCCGGCCGTCTGAAAGCGTATCGTCCCCTTTATCCAAACAGGGGGGGCAAAAACTGAAGCTGCTGCACACTTTCTACACCGCCCCGTTTCGTTCCCCTTATCCAAACAGGAGGGCAAAACCGGGTTGTGCCGAGAAAGGAACTGCCGAAGCGTATCGCCTCCTTGCCCGACAGACGGGCAGAAACGGTAGCGGCCGTAAGCACCGAGCAGAAGGCGTTTGAAATATGCTCCCGCCTTAACCGGCCCAACCGGTTTTCCGGCTCATGGAACACTTTCTTTGCCCGCAGTCATCCGCCGGTTGCAGACGGTGGGCGTGCGTTGGAAAATGCCGGGCTGCTCACACTTTTGATGCCGGGAAGCTTGTGTTGTCTGCCGAAGCAACGGCTGCGTGATTTTCGGGCGTTGGCGAAAAAGCCGAGCGCACGGGCGGGCGGTTTTTATCACGCCGCCGGCCGGCAACCGGGAACTTGGGAGTCGTTATGCGGGCGTTTGCTGCCGTTTTATCACTACTCCGGTCGGCAGGAACCGATAACTCGGTTGCAGCGATACGCTGTGGATGAAAAGTTTTATCACGCCGCCCGCCGGCGGAAACCGATAATGCTGTGGCAGATATTTGAAAGGAACTCGGTTTTATCACTCGGCCGGCCGTCTGAAGCGGCCATGCCCGATACCGGCGCGTCCGTTTCAGACGGCCGTCAATCCCGCCTTTGCCGGATTCCCTGCCCGGTTCGGGGCAAGGCGGCACCGCCCGTCAATATGCCGGCGTCCGATGCCTCCCCGCTTTGCCGGCGGGGGCGGCCGAAAGAAAAAACGCCCGCTTTTATCAACCGCTTTCCCGGGCCGGCCATCGGTCAGCAGGCGTTTGCAGACGGCCGAATCGCAAACCGGCCCTGCACGACTTTCTGCCCTGCGCCCCGCCGGTTGCCCAAACGGAGCGCAAAGGCTGCCTGAAAATGTTTTCAGACGGCCAATGCCGCAATTATTGCGGGGTGCGGTTGGCAGTGCAGCTTCAAAGGCCGTTGATACTTATTCTGAACAGTTGGCAGGTGCAGTTAAACAAGGTAATGATTCGGGTGCTCATGACGGCAGGAGCGGCATTGGATAATTTGCCGGGTGGGGGGGGGGCGGTTTCTTCTGTTGCCAAGGGTGTCGGGCGCGGTCTCGGTATGTTGCTGTCTGAAAACAGCAGCGGTTTGGGTTTCAGTGATGCCGTTTCCGGTGTGTATGCGCTTGGTTGGGCGGTATCATTATTGGGCAAGCTGTGAATAACGCCTTTTCCCGTTTTTCTGATAACAGACCGCCTGAAAATGCGCAAGGGGGTGTCGCCTCCATCGGGCGGAAAGTGCCCGAATGCCCGGAAAAACGGCACACCGCTATCACGGCTTTGATGGGGTTGCTCCGTCTGCAGGCCCGCGTAGCGGCACCGGGTCGGCCGCAAACCTGACGGAAGGCCGTCTGAAAGCTTTAATCTTGGCATTAGTTTAGAAGGCTGCTACGCTATTCCCACGAAGCTAATGATGGTAGAGAATACGTTGGCCGAATATTGAAATAATGTTGTAAAGCTCTTGTTTACAAATCAACAAAACTGCTGCAGCAGCGGTTTTGTTGCGTAGGCAGCTGCTCGACTAGAACGGCATGGAACTAGATAAAAGTTTTTATAATGGATCCGCTTAACTTTCGCTACGGCGTTGTCTGCGCCTTGCTGTAATATTTGCTGTAATATACTGTTTACGGCTTGCTGCGTTGTATCGAAAATTAGTTCAATCCACTATATGTGATGAACGCAATATTGATCGTTATACCGAATTTGTAGATATGATGTAGAGTATATTTGTGTAGTGGCTGAGCAGCATTAATATTTATAGATATAGTTAACTTTAAATATTATGAATTAAAAAAATTTGTGTTAAAAAAAACCATCTATACTAAGGGGAAAAGTATAGATGGCCAAACACATTACGGGGAAAACGTCTTACTCACTTACTTACTCCTTTCGGAGCAAGTGTTACTCAGACAGATAAATTATATAATAGTTCATCAGTTTTGGCATTAAGTTTTGTAAACCACTTTCTAAATAATGCAACCTATTGCTTTATAATTAAAAATATATTTAATACTGTTGTCATTTTGGTCGTTGTTTACATAAATATAAACTTCCAGCTACCCTCGGGCAGATTTTCAGTAGTTTGGTTGCCGAATTTGCAGCGATGGAGTTGTTCTACACGGTTGCCGGCGGCAGCTATCATACGTTTAACTTGATGATATTTGCCTTCGGTGATGGTGAGCATTAGCGTGTGGGAAGATTCGAGCGTGGCATCGGCAGCAGTTACAATTTCATTTTCATCACGAAGCAGAACGCCGTTTTTGAGAGTGGCGCACAAGGTTTTACCCGCAGCGTGTTTGAGTGTAACGCGGTATAATTTAGGTATCTTACATTTGGGTGAAGTTTGGCGGTGGTTGAAACCGCCATCGTTGGTAATCAACAACACTCCGGTGGTGTCGGCATCCAAACGGCCGACAGCCTGCATCGACAAGCGGCGCATATGGTTGGGAAACAGGCTGAATACGCTGGGATAGTGCTGTGGTTTATGTGATGTTTCATAACCCGCAGGCTTATTGAGTAAGATATAAAAATAAGGCATGGGCACAACCACCAACGATTCACCATTGATTTCAAGAGTGCGTATTTCTTCGGGGCGGATAGTACAGCGCGTATCGTTATACAGGATACCGTTGATAGCAATACCGTTGTTTTCAATCAGCTGCAGACACTCTTTACGGCTGCCTATGCCTTGCGATTGAAGATATTTGAAAAGTTGCATAGTGAAAGGTAAGCAGGTTTTCAGACGGCCTGATTGTACTGCAAGGCCGTCTGAAAACCTATTTTCTATAACACAGTTGATCCAATTACTACACGCCTCGTTGAGCCACTATAGAAAATTTCAGCATTATTTATATTTTGGGGGTCGGTATCGGTTATCAGTTGCGACAGGCTGCTAAAATCAAGATAACACACTATAAATTAAATAAGCACCCCAAAGAAAACCGCTTGAATATTTTATACCTTATACTGGGAACCGCCGCACATTCGGCTGCCGATATCCCAGCATCCAACCTGATACCGTCATTATCTTATACCGCAAAGTCTCTCGTCATCAGCTATGATTTGGTTTTGGAAGTAGATCAGGCTTTTGGGTGTTAACCCCATCAAATCCAAGCCACAGTTGCAGTCTGAAATTGATCTGTCTGTGTGAACTCCCCCAAAAAAGTTGGACAGCTTAACCAATCGACTCCCAAAGCCTGAATCCTGTATGGCACAGAACTCAATCCTTTTCATTCCAATTAATCCCATTATGGTTGCAGTAACGGATAGATTCGCGCAAAGCCGCTTCCGGTTCGGCAGCGGAAGCGTATTTGCGCGTATGGAAACATTCCGACTTTAACATGCCGGAGAAGCTTTCCACGGCCGCATTGCCCAAACAGTTTCCTTGCGCGACATGTTTTGCACCGGTTTGCATTTGCCCGATTCAATTTGGTAATCAAGCACCTGATACCGCACCCATACCGATCCGAATGCAGTATCGGCTTTTCAGACGGCCTTGACTTCTCCAATGCCTCTTTCAACATCTTGCCGGCCAAATTGAAAGCAGGCCGGGTGGGGGTGCGGCAACCGATGATTTCTCCGTTAAACCAGTCCGTCAGCGGCAACAGTTGCGCTTTTTCCCACCGGCATCGAGTCCGGCAACCGATGATTGCCTTGTTGAACCAATCCATCAGCGAAGAAAGATACAACTTTTCTCCCGCATTATTGAGCTCCGTGGCAGCCCTTACCCGTTTCCCATTTGGCTTTTCCGCCTTGAAACGGCGTTGCAGGATAGCGGCACAACGTTGCCGGCCTCTTTCGAACGGGCGATGGACGGCATTGGCACCGCCGTACCGCCGCCCCGGCCCGACACCGCCTTCAGACGGCTGATTGTCTTGTGGTTGGCCAACATCCCTGCATAGCGGATTGCCGCCGTTATCCTGCGGCAGCCGCAGCGTCCTTTGTGTTGCCGGCAAGCCGCACGGATATGCCGTTTCAAACCGGCATATTGGTCTTCTGCCGAATGCGCTGCCGGTTGGCAGCAGAAGGCAGTAGCATGTACCGCGCCCCGAATCTTCCCCGGCGCCGTCTGAGCAGCCGTGGCTGCGGAAGATACTACGCGGCTGCCCCGTCATCTCCAAAGCCGTTTCAAAGGATAGTCCTGCCTTAATCCTGAGACGACTCGGCATCTTTCTGCCGCGCTTCGTTCTTCCCGGATTCAGACATCGGGCTGTTTTCAGACGGCCTTTGCCCGCGGTATCGGGCGGTTGTCGGGCCGGTATGGAATCCGCCGGCCGGGGCGCGTCCCTTTGGGGATACCCCTTCATTTCTGACCATGACATGGCGTTCATCTTGAGATTCAAAGGGTTGCAATCCAAAGGGCAGTCGGAGATGCCCTGTTGCGGGTTGATGCTGCCCTCCCCGTGAAGAATATAACGCGATGCCTGTTTGCGAATGGTAGTGCGGTTTAGAGAAAAAACGTTGGCGGTGTGTTTTTACCATGCCTACAGGGTATTTCACGGCTTTTAATTTGAATCCGTTTGAATACTTTGCCGTAAAAAACTGCATCTCAGATAGCGGGGGATGGTGTCTGGTTTTTGGGGGCAGTTCATTTCAGACGGCCTTTTTATAAAGGGAATTTTATGAGCTGGCGCAGTATCCTTATTAGCAAACCTGCCCGCCTGTCGTTACAGCAAAACCACTTGCTGATCCAACAAGACGATACAGTTCCCGTACCGCTGGAAGACATTGCCGTGATTGTGGTCGAATCGCGCGAGGTAGTGCTTACCGCTCCGCTGCTATCGGCACTGGCACAATACGGCATCACTCTGCTCACCTGTGATGAGCAGTTTCTGCCCTGCGGGCAATGGCTGCCCTTTGCCCGCTACCACCGCAGCCTGAAAATCCTAAAATATCAAATGGAAATGACCCTGCCGCAGAAAAAGCAGCTTTGGCAGCAGATTGTGAAACAGAAAATCCGCAATCAGGCCTGGCTGCTGGACTACAGCGGACACGATATTGCGGCAGGCCGTCTGAACGCATTGGCCGACAGCGTGAAATCGGGCGATAAAAACTTTGCCGAAAGCCAAGCGGCCGCGCTCTATTTCCGCGTACTGTTTGGCGAACACTTTACCCGCAGCCACGATAATGCCGTGAATGCCTGCTTGAATTACGGTTACAGCATCGTGCGTTCCGCTGTTGCCCGCGCTTTGGTGCAGTATGGCTTTCTGCCTGCACTGGGCCTGCAGCATCATAGCGGATTAAACGCCTTTAACCTGGCCGATGACTTTATCGAGCCCTACCGCCCGATGGTGGATTTACTGGTATGGGAAAACGGCTTTACAAACGGGTTGCCGGATACGCTGACTCCGCAGGCCAAGCAAAAATTGGTGTCATTGCTGCACTGCCAAATCAAACTTGATAGGCGCAGTTATTCCCTATTGGCTGCCATCGACCGCACCGTACAGTCTTTTCAGACGGCCTTAACCGGCGGTTCAAAAAATTTGAAGTTGCCCGAGATGCTTCCTTTAAAGGTGCAGGATTATGAGTGAGGCCAAGTTTATGCGCTTAATCGTATTTTTCGACCTTCCGGTCACCACCGTAGAAAAACGCAAAGCCGCCAGCCAATTTCGGAAATTTTTGCAAAAAGACGGCTACCAAATGCTGCAATTATCTGTTTACTCCCGCATCGTACGCGGCAGAGATGCGTTGCAGAAACACCACAAACGGCTGCAGGCACACTTGCCGGAGGAGGGGCAAGTCCGCTATTTAGAGGTAACCGAAAAGCAATTTGCAGGCATGATTATGCTGATCGGCGAGCCGAAACCGCGTGAAAAAAAGGTGAATGCCGACCAACTTTTACTGTTTTGACACAGTTTTTCAGAGCAAAATAAAGCAGGGAATCCTTATAAAACAAGGATTCCCTGCTTGGGTATTGTAGCACTGCGAGATGAAAGAGGAAGCTACAACATCGGTATGGAGCGGTATGCAAAGGCGAAAATTGTAGCACTGCGAGATGAAAGAGGAAGCTACAACCCATGATAGATTACTACGCTCCAACACACTATTGTAGCACTGCGAGATGAAAGAGGAAGCTACAACTTCTCTTTTGCCGATGACAAAAAATTTAAGATTGTAGCACTGCGAGATGAAAGAGGAAGCTACAACGGCGGCTTGCTTCTTTCACGTCCTGCACGTATTGTAGCACTGCGAGATGAAAGAGGAAGCTACAACCCTGAACACGCCGGGTGTAACCGAAGTATTATTGTAGCACTGCGAGATGAAAGAGGAAGCTACAACTCGACGAGGCACTGGGCAGCAGTTGGTTTAATTGTAGCACTGCGAGATGAAAGAGGAAGCTACAACGTGGAAACGGGAAATAATGATTTCATACCTATTGTAGCACTGCGAGATGAAAGAGGAAGCTACAACTGAATGCCAAAATTGAGGAAGAGAAACAAAATTGTAGCACTGCGAGATGAAAGAGGAAGCTACAACAAACGCCTGATAAAGGGCAAATATGTAGATATTGTAGCACTGCGAGATGAAAGAGGAAGCTACAACGTCATTGTCGGAATGGCATCGTGCTGGGAAATTGTAGCACTGCGAGATGAAAGAGGAAGCTACAACAAGACCTGAATTGGCCAAATATGCTTATGAATTGTAGCACTGCGAGATGAAAGAGGAAGCTACAACGTTATTACGTTGCCCGATGGCGGCATTGTCATTGTAGCACTGCGAGATGAAAGAGGAAGCTACAACAGGACATATACAATTACAATTAAAGAAATCATTGTAGCACTGCGAGATGAAAGAGGAAGCTACAACAATACAAATCGCCCATTATTACAAGAAATGATTGTAGCACTGCGAGATGAAAGAGGAAGCTACAACCTTGACTGAACCGGTGGGGATAACAGCATAATTGTAGCACTGCGAGATGAAAGAGGAAGCTACAACGGCGGCTTGCTTCTTTCACGTCCTGCACGTATTGTAGCACTGCGAGATGAAAGAGGAAGCTACAACTCGACGAGGCACTGGGCAGCAGTTGGTTTAATTGTAGCACTGCGAGATGAAAGAGGAAGCTACAACTTCAAACGAACCGCTAATGCTCCGTATGGCATTGTAGCACTGCGAGATGAAAGAGGAAGCTACAACCAGGTATACCACACTTGGCCAATTGGTCAAATTGTAGCACTGCGAGATGAAAGAGGAAGCTACAACCAAAATACAAATGTGGTGGTTACCGACAAAATTGTAGCACTGCGAGATGAGAGAGGAAGCTACAACTGCGAGGTGTGGTTAGATGACTACACCCCCATTGTAGCACTGCGAGATGAGAGAGGAAGCTATAACGGAGATACGGCACGTGCCATGTGCATAATATTGCAGCACTAAGAGAGATGTAGTGAATGAATTTTAATTTGCTATTTCATAAACTTATGATATTAATATATTTGTATAGGGGACTTAGGAAGCAAAATCACCCAATATAGTGATAAGCTTCTGAAATGAAATTAAAAAACAAGTATTAAAAGTGCAGTAAAATTACCGAGCCCAATGCCGTCAGGTCCTGTGGCTTTCCGCCTTCTATTTGAACGCTTCCGATACCGCTAACTAACCGGAATCAGTGTCGGAAGCATTAACAGCCCGTACCTGAAGTTACACCGGTGCCCAGCTGGCGAATGCGGGCAGTACATCTCTTTCTAAGACACCGTAGAATCAGACCAATCCTATTCCAAGGCAAAGCGCATCTGAGGTAAACTCGGGCTGGGAGAGGGAGGCAAAACCATTGTTTTCGGCATCTTAAAACGGGACGACAAAGTCTATACCGAAATCGTGCCGGATACTTCGAAAGCTACACTGCAACAGGTTATTCGAGGGCGGGTTGCTGTTGAAATTGTCATCAATACCGACGGCTGGCGCGGCTATCACGGCTTGGTCGATATGGGCTGTGAAAAGCACTTCAGGGTACATCATGGTGTAGACGAGTTCGCCCGGGGTGCGCAACACATTAACGGCATCGAATTGTTTTGGGGTTATGCCAAAAACCGCTTGGTTAAATTTAACGGTGTACCGAAACAGACTTTTTATTTACACTTAAAGGAAACCTAATTTCGCTTCAATCACAGGCATGATGATCTGTATTAGTCTTGCTTAAAATACTGAGAAATCGACCCTTGGGCTAATTTTTCTTCCTAAGAAACATAAATAATATATTGTTTTTAAACATAAAATATATTTTAGCAAAGGATGTGGACAAGCTGGCCTTTTCCTGTGCCTGAGCCTTTTCTGATGCCCAAAGCCTTGTCTTGCAACGCCTCAAGGCCGTCTGAAACACTTGGATGCTGCCACTTCCCCTGCATGAAAATAACGGCAATCGGCTTTTTCGGGATTTTGCAAACTGCCCGGCCTTATGGTTATAAGGGGCGGGCTTTATTTTCTGCTTTTGGCTGTTTCTCTGTTTATCATTTCGCGCAATGCGCTGCGGCGGTTTTCTTGTGTGGCGCAGGCCGTCTGAAAAGCAAGGCGGCCGCCCCAAAATACAAACCGTTCGCGGGCGCGGGTTACGGCGGTGTAGAGTAGGGCGCGGCTCAGGCCGTGCGGGCTGCCGTTTGCGGCCGGAGGCAGCAGCCAGACTTCGCCGTATTCCGAACCCTGACTTTTGTGCACGGTAACGGCAAATGCGGTTTCGTGGGCGGGCAGGCGGCTCAGGGAAACGGATCGGAACCCGTTTGCGGCAGGAAAGTGCGCAGCCAGCGTGTCGGGACGGTTGTGGTCGGGGAGAATCAGGCCGATGTCGCCGTTAAATAAATCCAGCGTGTAATCGTTGCGCAACACCATCACTATCTGCCCTGCAAACCACGGTGCATCGGCGCGTGCCAAACCATGCCGCTGCAGACAGCGGCGGTAGGCTTCGTTGAATGCGGCGGCATCTTCCCGCCGGGCTGCCAGCACCACCGTGTCGGTGTGGCGGCGGAACGCTTGTCCGGCATCGCCCGAAGCTACTGCCTGCCAATAGGCGGCCTGTTTTTCATAAAAAGCTTCGACCTGTTGTTTGATGCCGCTTGCGCACACGCCGAGTGCTGCGGGAAAACGGGCAAATTGCGCCCATGCGCTTTCTGCATCGCCCGCTATAACGGCATGGGCCAGGCAGCCGATGCCGCTGTCGCTGCCGAAGCGGTGGCTGAACTGCAGGCGGGAGGTGTTGGCCGACAAGGGTGGCGGGTTGCTGCCGACTTTGAAGCCGTGTTGCGGCAGTATGACCGATAATTCTTGCGCAGTGGTGGTGTTTAAAAGGGTTTCTTGCGCCAGTTCGGCCAAAACCGCGCCTGCGCCTACCGAAGGCAGTTGGTTTTCATCGCCCAACAGAATCACGCGGCACCCCGAAGGTATGGCACGCAGCAGTTGCAGCATGAGGGCAAGGTCGAGCATTGAAGCTTCATCTATAACCAACACATCCAGCGGCAGCGGCTGCCCGCTGTGGAAAGCAGGCTGCATCTGCGGCGGGTGCAGCTTCAGCAGGCGGTGTACGGTTTGCCCCTCGAGTTGCAGCAGATGGCGGCAGACAGGCTCGGGCGGTTTGAAATCGCAGACGGCGCGGTGCAGCGCGCGCGCCATATGGGCGGCAGCCTTGCCGGTGGGGGCGGCCAAGGCAATGCGCGGCAATGTACCGGCATTGCTGCACAGCAGCGCCAGAAGTTTGGCCACGGTGGTGGTTTTCCCCGTGCCCGGCCCGCCGCTGATGAGCATAAACGGTTGCAGCAGAGAGAGTGCGGCGGCATCGCGTTGGCCTTCGCTGTTTGCGCCGTCAAACCATTGCGCCAGATTCTGCCCGGCCTGCATCCAATCAACGGGTTGGGTTTCCGCTGCGGCCAGGCGCACGATCTCCCGCGCCAGGTCGTGCTCCAGTTGCCATATCCGGCCGAGAAACAGCCGCCTGCCCACAATCACCAGCGGCATATCGCTGCTGCCGGCTATGCCCGGTATCTGCTGCAAAGCAGCGGTATCGGCATCGTTGAGCCAAATAAAAGCGTGGCCATCTGAAAGCGCTTCAAACAGTTGATATACATAGGGGGCGGCCGTTTCGGCTTCTGCAGGCGCGTGCCGCTGCAACAGCGCAACGGCGGCATCTGCCGCCTGAGTGTAGCCGTTATCATTGAAGGGATACATATTGCTTCCTGTTAAGCCGCGCTTGCAGCAATCGTTTGACCGGCAGCAGAGTGAGTCCACTTAATCCTGTTACAGCTTTTTTTCGCTGCGGCCGGCCGCCTTGTGCTGGAAATAAAACAGATTGACTGACCGCACCTTGCCTAACCTGAGAGGGTTTGTAACCAGCCTGATGGCACAGCCGGAAACATCACCACACCGTGTTGCGGGCGGCGGTGCTGCGGTGCTGCGGTGCTGCGCTGTCGTATGGCTGCCGGCTGTTTCGGGCGTATTTGCAATTTGTGGAAACCAAAACGAAACCAATGATGCCGTTATGGTTTCGGAACAAGGCCGTCTGAAATGTTCAGACGGCCTCGGTTGTTGCATTCAAAGCCGCATTACAATGCCGTTAAAGCCGAGGCATAATCCGGCTCGCGGGCGATTTCGCCCACCAGCTCGCTGTGCAGGACTTGGTTGTTTTCATCCAGCACCACCACCGAGCGGGCGGTCAGCCCTTTGAGTTTGCTGCTGTCGATGGCCACGCCGTAATCGCGGGCAAAGCTGCTGCGGAAAGTGGACAGCATTTCCACATTGTCGATGCCTTCGCCGCCGCAGAAGCGCGCCTGGGCAAACGGCAGGTCGGCAGAAATACACAGCACCACAGCGTTATCCAGGCCGGCCGCTTTTTCGTTGAAGGTGCGCACGGATTGCGCGCACACGCCGGTATCGATGCTGGGGAAAATATTGAGGATTTTGCGTTTTCCCGCAAAGTCGGCCAAGGTTTTTTCGGCCAAACCGCTTGCGGTTAATTGGAAATCGGGCGCAGTCTGCCCTTTTTGTAAAAATACGCCGCCGATTTCAACGGGGTTGCCTTGCAGGGTTACTTGGGACATAGCTTTCCTTTCATATCTAAACAATCAAACTTTGCACGGCGGCAAAGCGGAGGGATAAATGGATACATTGGTTTGCGTGAGCGCAAACAGCGTTTCGAGCCGGCGCCGGGCCTGAACTTGCGCGTGTTCAAGAATATCTGCTTTACAGGCGCTTGCCAACACTTGTTTTTTCGCCTGCTCCTGTACCGAAGCAAACACGCTTTTATCGATAGGGTGCAGGCCGAGCGAACCGGTTTGGATGTCGTACACTTCGATATTGTCGAGGTTAACATCTAGCACCTCTACCGGCGGCAGGCTGATAATCACTTTGCCGTCAACCACATTCACATTGTCGGCAGTGAGTTTGTTTAAATCCAAGCCTGCCAGCACCCGGCCCTGCGCCATAAACAGCCCGGTTTGCGCATCTTGCCACAGCGCATACCAGTTGCCTTTTTTCTGGGTTTTCACAATGGTATCGATATGGAATGCCGTGCTTTCCAGGCGGTTGAGGTTTTGGATTTGCGTGAGTACTCCTTCGCGCGTGAGCACTTGCTGCTCTTGCTGCGGCAGCCTGTCCGACCCATACCGGCCGGCGGCAAAGGCCAGCAGCAACAGCAATACCGCAACAGCGGTGCGGAAAAACGTTTTCATGTGTTCCAACCCCAACCAAAACTGGATAACAGCCCAGATATAATGCTTCCAATCGGATTTTCAATATCCGGGCCGTCTGAAAAATCCCCTGCGGAACACAGGCGGCAAATCCCCGCCGGCTTCTTTGCCGTGGTGCGTCTGACGCTTCGGCGGGATTGCCGCAAACCCCGCAGGCCGGGCCGTTTGAAATTAGCCCAAACCTTATTTTTCGGCTAAAATACGCAGCTATTTGATTTTCGTTTTGCCCGATTGGGCAAACCCTTTTCAGACGGCCTTTCAAGAATAACGAGCAGTATGTCCAACTCAATGAAAAACATCCGGAATTTCTCCATTATCGCCCACATCGACCACGGAAAATCCACACTGGCCGACCGCTTTATCCAATATTGCGGCGGTTTGGAAATGCGCGAAATGAGCACACAGGTGCTCGATTCGATGGACATCGAAAAAGAACGCGGCATCACCATCAAAGCGCAAACCGCCGCCCTCAACTATAAAGCGCGCAACGGGCAGACTTATCTGCTCAACTTAATCGACACCCCGGGGCACGTGGATTTTTCTTACGAAGTTTCCCGCTCGCTTTCCGCCTGCGAAGGCGCGCTGTTGGTGGTGGACGCTTCGCAGGGCGTGGAAGCGCAAACCGTGGCCAACTGCTACACCGCCATCGATTTGGGTGTGGAAGTGGTGCCGGTGCTCAATAAAATCGACCTGCCTGCTGCCGACCCCGACCGCGTGTCGCAGGAAATCGAAGACATCATCGGCATCGATGCGGCAGATGCAGTGCAATGCTCCGCTAAAAGCGGCTTGGGTGTGGAAGACGTGCTGGAAGAAATCGTGGCCAAAATCCCCGCACCCGAAGGCGATGAAAATGCCCCGCTGCAAGCCATGATTATCGATTCGTGGTTCGACAACTATGTGGGCGTGGTGATGCTGGTTCGGGTGAAGCAAGGCCGTCTTAAACTGAAAGACAAAGTGCTGTTTATGAGTACCAGAGCCGAAACCCAGGCCGAACAGCTCGGCGTGTTCACCCCGAAATCGGTAGCCAAATCCGAGCTGAAAGCAGGCGAGGTGGGCTTTCTGATTACCGGCATCAAAGAGCTGAACGCGGCAAAAGTGGGCGACACCATCACGCTCTCTGCCAACCCCGCCCCGCAGGCGCTGCCGGGTTTCCAAGAAGTCCAATCGCAGGTGTTTGCCGGGCTTTATCCGGTGGAAAGCCATGATTACGAAGCTTTGCGCGATGCACTGGAAAAACTGCAGTTAAACGATGCCTCGCTGAAATTCGAGCCGGAAGTGTCGCAAGCGCTGGGGTTCGGCTTCCGCTGCGGCTTTTTGGGGCTGCTGCACCTCGAAATCGTGCAGGAGCGTTTGGAGCGCGAATTCGATATGGATTTAATCACCACCGCGCCGACTGTGGTTTATGAAGTATTGCTGAAAAACGGCGAAAAAATCGAAGTGGAGAACCCTTCCAAACTGCCCGATGTGGGCAGCATCGACACAATTTTCGAGCCGATTATCACCGCAACCATCCTCACCCCTCAGGAATATGTGGGCGCAGTGATGACCTTGTGCAACCAAAAACGCGGCGTGCAGAAAAATATGCAGTATATGGGCCGCCAAGTGATGCTTACCTACGATTTGCCCATGAACGAAGTGGTGATGGATTTTTTCGACAAACTCAAATCCACTTCGCGCGGCTACGCCTCTTTGGATTACGAATTCAAAGAATTCCAGGCTGCCGATTTAATCAAGCTCGATATCATGGTAAACGGCGAAAAAGTCGATGCCTTAAGCCTGATAGTGCACCGCGCCAACGCTGTGTTCCGCGGTCGCGAGCTGGCGGCAAAAATGCGCGAACTGATTCCGCGCCAAATGTTCGACATTGCCGTTCAGGCAGCCATCGGCAGCCAGATTATCGCCCGCGAAACCGTTAAAGCCCTGCGCAAAAACGTGTTGGCGAAATGTTACGGAGGCGACATCACCCGTAAGAAAAAACTCTTGGAAAAACAAAAAGCCGGCAAACGCCGCATGAAGCAGGTGGGCAATGTGGAAATTCCGCAAAGCGCATTTCTGGCAGTTTTGCAGATTGGGGACAAATAAATGAACAATACTTTGATTTGGGGCGCACTGGCCGCCTTGGCCGCAGGCCTGGTTTTGTATGCAAAAAGCAGCAAACTGCGGGAAGAGGGCGGCGAGTGGAGCGGCGGCCTGCAATGGGGATACCTGCTGATGATGGTAGGCATATTCGGCATTTTGTCGGTATTTATGAGCTTTACAGCCGTGCTGCTGATTTTCGTACTGTTTACCGGCACCGTATGGTTTATCCACAAAGGCCGTCTGAAAAAAAGCCCGGTAGGCGACAGCAACCATTTCACCGATTACATGGGCGGTTTTTTTCCGATTATTCTGGTGGTGTTTGTGTTGCGCACCTTTGTGGCCGAGCCGTTTCAAATTCCCTCCAGCTCCATGCGCCCGGGGCTGGTGGTGGGCGACTTTATCCTGGTGAACAAATTTGCCTACGGCATCCGCACACCGATTGTCAATAACGTGCTGGTGCCCACCGGCCAAGTGGAGCGCGGCGACGTGGTGGTGTTCAACTATCCCGAAGACACCAAAATCAACTATATCAAGCGCGCCGTCGGCCTGCCCGGCGACGTTGTCGAATATAAAAATAAGGTGTTGAGCATCAACGGCCAAATCGTTGAAGACCGTTCCAGCGGTATTCAAAACTATCAGGAAAACACACCGCAATACGGCATGATTACCATCGAGACCCAAGTTTTTCAAGAAACCATAGGCACACACCATTTCGAAGTGCTGAAAATCGCCGGGCAGCCCAGCTTTCTGCCGCAAGGCGTACGCTCCGATTTCCCTGACCGGCAAAGCTGCGAATATGCGGAAGACGGCTCATGGTTCCGCTGCACCGTGCCCGAAGGCCATTATTTCATGATGGGCGACAACCGCGACAACAGCGAAGATTCCCGTTACTGGGGCTTTGTGAGCGACAAATTGATTGTCGGCAAGGCTTTCTTTATCTGGATGAACTTCAGCGACATCAGTCGAGTAGGCACCCGCATACAGTAATCGGAAAGAAAAGATTACATGACGGCCGTCTGAAAATATGTTTCAGACGGCCTGTTCCTGTTTGCGGTGGTACCTTGACGGTTTGAATCCCAGCCCGAAAGGCGGGCAGCCTGTGGAGAAACCAAACTGGCCAAGATGTGCAGGACGGAAAATCTGTAAAAAAGATCAAACAACCTGAAACCGTTAAAAAAGCCAGGCATCTCCGACTGCCCTTTGGATTGCAACCCTTTGAATCTCAAGATGAACGCCATGTCATGGTCAGAAATGAAGGGGTATCCCCAAAGGGACGCGCCCCGGCCGGCGGATTCCATACCGGCCCGACAACCGCCCGATACCGCGGGCAAAGGCCGTCTGAAAACAGCCCGATGTCTGAATCCGGGAAGAACGAAGCGCGGCAGAAAGATGCCGAGTCGTCTCAGGATTAAGGCAGGACTATCCTTTGAAACGGCTTTGGAGATGATGGGGCAGCCGCATAGTATCTTCCGCAGCCACGGCTGCTCAGACGGCGCCGGGGAAGATTCGGGGCGCGGTACATGCTACTGCCTTCTGCTGCCAACCGGCAGCGCATTCGGCGGAAGACCAATATGCCGGTTTGAAACGGCATATCCGTGCGGCTTGCCGGCAACACAAAGGACGCTGCGGCTGCCGCAGGATAACGGCGGCAATCCGCTATGCAGGGATGTTGGCCAACCACAAGACAATCAGCCGTCTGAAGGCGGTGTCGGGCCGGGGCGGCGGTACGGCGGTGCCAATGCCGTCCATCGCCCGTTCGAAAGAGGCCGGCAACGTTGTGCCGCTATCCTGCAACGCCGTTTCAAGGCGGAAAAGCCAAATGGGAAACGGGTAAGGGCTGCCACGGAGCTCAATAATGCGGGAGAAAAGTTGTATCTTTCTTCGCTGATGGATTGGTTCAACAAGGCAATCATCGGTTGCCGGGTTCGATGCCGGTGGGGAAAAGCGCAACTGTTGCCGCTGACGGACTGGTTTAACGGAGAAATCATCGGTTGCTGAATCCTACAACCCGGCGTTGTCGATTCGGTCGGGAAAATATTGAAAGAAGTATTTAAGCAATCAAGATAGTGTGTGAAAGTGTCAATGCCGTTGATGTATTCTTTCGGCAACAACCAAGCCGTGCCCTGCTTTTGCGGGGCATTTTTCTGTTTGGTATTGTTAATTTATGTTGTTAATCCGTAACGGGTTTTGTCGTATTCCGTTTGGTTTTTCAAAATGTAGAAAGCGATGGTTACCAGCTTTCGCATAATTGCAACAATAGATGAGTTTCGGCGGTTTTTTCCCGGCTTTCAGACGGCCGATAAAGGCGGGAAAGGCGTTCATGCGGTAGGCGGCCGATGCGGGCATGTATAGGGCTGCCCGTGCCTGGCTTTTGCCGTCTGAAAAGCCGATACTGTGTTCGGATCGGTATGGGCGCGGGATTACCAAATTGAATCGGGCAAATGCAAACCGGTGCAAAACATGTCGCGCAAGGAAACTGTTTGGGCAATGCGGCCGTGGAAAGCTTCTTCGGCACATTAAAGTCGGAATGTTTCCATACGCGCAAATACGCTTCCGCTGCCGAACCGGAAGCGGCTTTGCGCGAATCTATCCGTTACTGCAACCATAATGGGATTAATTGGAATGAAAAGGATTGAGTTGTAGTAAAAGCTAGCGTTGTTTACAGTATTTGAAAGACAATACTGCATGAATATCCATAAAAATACCCGGCTAACCCCGCATAACCGCCAGGCCATTTGACGCGCTTATACACAAGACAAAATTCAGTGTAACTTCGTTGGCACAACACTACCGTGTCAGCAGAGTAACGATTTACCGTATACTCAAAGCAGCCCGGTTGCGGCTGCCCACCCCGCAAAAAAGCACCAACAACCGCTTTAAATAAACCAAATACGGCATGAAACGCCTGGTCAAAGTCGAGCGGGAAATCGAAGAGAAACTCAAAAAACAGGCAAAGCGTTATAACAAATCCTATCCCAGCGAAACGGTTCGTTTCGATACCAAACGGCTGCCTTTGCTACAAAACCAAAAAGCAACCGACCATCTGGATTATCTGTTTGTTGCCATTGATGATTTTTCCCGCGAGCGGTATGCTGCGATATTGCCGGACCGTACAGCAGCCGGCGCAGCCAAATTTCTTTTGCGCGATGTGATAGATTGTTGTCCTATACCATCGAATGCGCCTATTGCGACAACGGTGCGGAATATCGTGACAATGCGGGGCACCCGTTTGGCATTGCCTGTGTGCCAAACAACATAAGCCAAAAATTCACCCGTGTTGCCCGGCCGCAAACCAATGGTAAAGCCGGGCGGGTTGTCCGTACCTTAATGGAAATGTGGCATGACAAGCATCCGTTTAAGGATTCGGCGCACCGGCAAAAAGAGTTATGTCGTTTTGTTAACTTTTATAATAACGTCAAGCCCCACAAGAGCCTGAAAGGTGACACCCCTTTTGAGGTCTTACAGGCTTCATTCCCAACCTGTTGTGTAAACAACCCGACCATTTCCTACAGTGTATCGAAACAGACTTTTTATTTACACTTAAAGGAAACCGAATTTTGCTTCAATCACAGGCATGATAATCTGTATAAAGTCTTGCTTAAAATACTGAGAAATCGACATTTGGGCTAATTTTGCTTCCTATTAAAAAGATTAAGTGGCCAAGTTATGATAAATCGCTCCAATGAAAAAAATTCTTTGTTATATCAAATAGTTAATGTGAAATTTCTTGGTGAAATTAGATGCTTATCTGGCCTTCGGAATCCTTGTAACTTAGAATTGAAAACCACAGATATAATCCATGCTTCACTAGTTTTTTCCTCTTCAATATAGCACAGGTACTACCAGACATAGTCTTAATAGTTTCTTGCATTTGTTTCATAAGCCTGATTCAACAGTATATTGAAAGTTTCCGAATACTCTTTTGCCGAAAAATCAGTAAGCACATTAATGCCACACATTTTCGCTAAGGCACAAGCAACCATCCTTTTCTTAATCAGATTTAGTCCCATAGCAGAACGATTCAAACTGTTAAACATGACAGCATTTTTTAGATTTCAGCCCCAAAATACATATGTATTTGTATTAATAAGAGTAATTTCCATCATCTAAATTTTCTCTAAAAACTGATGAACTCATTATCTTTAAAAAAGCAAGGTGCTTATGAAGCAAAATTCATTTTAAAGGGTCTTTCTGCAACATTTCCAATAGTGCTTTATACAGATCATTTTGTCGGTGGCTGAAGCGAGACCCCGGGTTTCTTTTAGGGGCTGTATTAGATTAGAGTTGTGTTGCCCTGCAAAAATGAAAATAACAAACTGTAAACTAAACAAAAAAGCACAAAAGAAGTTGCTTGAATTTTTTGTGCCCGAAGTTACCGCTCGCGCAGCCGCTAATTTATTGGATATTAATCCCAATTCAGCCGCACTGTTTTATCGAAAAATCCGCCAAGTCATTGCCTGTCGTTTAGCGCTTCAAGCAGATGAAGGTTTTTGATGGTTCTGTTGAGTCGGATGAAAGCTGTTCTAGCGGACAGCGCAAAGGCAAACGCGGTCGCGGTGCAGCCTGCGAAGTAGCTGTATTCGGTATTTTGAAACGCAATGGCAAAGTCTTTACCATTGTTGTTGAAAACACTAAGCAAGAAACTTTAATTACTGTTATTAAAAGAAAAATTATGCCTGACAATGTTGCTTATACTGATTACTGTAAAAGCTATGACGTGTTGGATGTGAGCAGATTTATCCATCATCGCATCAATCATTCCCTGCTGTTTGCAGACCGCCAAAATCATATCAACGGCATTGAAAACTTCCGGAATCAGGCAAAGCGCGTTCTGCGAATTATTCTTGAAAGAATGCGAATTTTGTTTTAACTGTGGTACACCAAAAGAGCAGTTGAAAACACGGCGGATTTGGTGTGGTATTTAGGGCTAATCTAATACAGCTCCTTCTTTTAAATGCAGGTAAAAGGTTATGCTCCGGCACCCCGTTAATAAAAGGTTAGGGGCTGTACTAGATAACTAGGGAAATTTAACTTCAGGTTAGAATAATCCCTATGAGAAAAAGTCGTTTAAGTCAGTACAAGCAAAACAAACTGATTGAACTATTTGTTGCAGGTGTTACCGCCCGCACAGCGGCGCAATTAGTTAGCGTCAATAAAAATACCGCTGCCTATTACTTCCACCGTTTGCGCTTACTTATCTATCACAACAGCCCGCATCTGGAAATGCTTGATGGTGAAGTAGAAGTTGATGAAAGCTATTTTGGCGGACAACGCAAAGGCAAACGTGGTCGCGGTGCGGCTGGCAAAGTGGCTGTATTCGGGCTTTTGAAGCGTAATGGTAAGGTTTACACCGTTGCCGTACCCAATACACAAACTGCGACTTTATTGCCAATTATCCGCGAGCAAGTGAAGCCTGATAGCATTGTTTATACCGATTGTTACAAAAGTTATGACGTTCTTGATGTGAGCGAATTTTCACATTTTCGGATCAATCACAGCACACATTTTGCTGAGCGACAAAATCACATTAACGGAATTGAGAACTTTTGGAACCAAGCAAAACGCCATTTACGCAAGTTTAACGGCATTCCCAAAGAGCATTTTGAACTGTATTTGAAAGAGTGTGAATGGCGTTTTAACAACAGTGAGATAAAATTTCAAATTTCTATTTTAAAACAATCAGTAAAGCAGGATTTGTTCTAGTTATCTAGGACAGCCCCAAATATTCAAGCAGTTTTCTTGGGAAACTCTTATTTAGCTTACAGTGGGTTATCTTCATTTTGGCAGCTTGTCATAACTGCTAATCTACGGTAGCCTCAATATTTATTTAGAAATAATGTATCTGTTTTCTCGAAAACAGATACCATGATCCCGCTGAAAATTGGCCGAAAAGAGCAGCTGTTTTTTGTTATTATCCATACCGTACCCGCTATTGGGTAGACAGCCATTGCAGGGATTACAAATACTGAAGGCGGCAATTAATCCAAAACCCTGTTATCTAC
The DNA here is from genome assembly GCF_014297595.2 of Neisseria musculi. Classification (NCBI taxonomy): domain Bacteria; kingdom Pseudomonadati; phylum Pseudomonadota; class Betaproteobacteria; order Neisseriales; family Neisseriaceae; genus Neisseria; species Neisseria musculi. The sequence goes on from NZ_CP060414.2 coordinate 190,454, forward strand.
TCGACTTTGGCATTGTTTTGTTGATGCTTAATCCATTATCAAACCATACCCGACCCAAACCAGGCTATGCAGGCACTTTAAAATCAGCCGCTAGAATAATCTGAAAAGGCTTTAAACAGGCTTTGGTATCAGAAAGGCCGTCTGAAAACATTTTCAGACGGCCTGTTAACGCAATAAAGGTAAACCGGATTGTTTACTACGCTTTTTATTTGGGGCTGTCCTAGATAACTAGAACAAATCCTGCTTTACTGATTGTTTTAAAATAGAAATTTGAAATTTTATCTCACTGTTGTTAAAACGCCATTCACACTCTTTCAAATACAGTTCAAAATGCTCTTTGGGAATGCCGTTAAACTTGCGTAAATGGCGTTTTGCTTGGTTCCAAAAGTTCTCAATTCCGTTAATGTGATTTTGTCGCTCAGCAAAATGTGTGCTGTGATTGATCCGAAAATGTGAAAATTCGCTCACATCAAGAACGTCATAACTTTTGTAACAATCGGTATAAACAATGCTATCAGGCTTCACTTGCTCGCGGATAATTGGCAATAAAGTCGCAGTTTGTGTATTGGGTACGGCAACGGTGTAAACCTTACCATTACGCTTCAAAAGCCCGAATACAGCCACTTTGCCAGCCGCACCGCGACCACGTTTGCCTTTGCGTTGTCCGCCAAAATAGCTTTCATCAACTTCTACTTCACCATCAAGCATTTCCAGATGCGGGCTGTTGTGATAGATAAGTAAGCGCAAACGGTGGAAGTAATAGGCAGCGGTATTTTTATTGACGCTAACTAATTGCGCCGCTGTGCGAGCGGTAACACCTGCAACAAATAGTTCAATCAGTTTGTTTTGCTTGTACTGACTTAAACGACTTTTTCTCATAGGGATTATTCTAACCTGAAGTTAAATTTCCCTAGTTATCTAGTACAGCCCCTTTTATTTTATTATAGCCAGTCTGCTGGAAAACTATGGCGGTGTTGCGCTCTCTGTATTACCGGCATTGTTTGCGCTAGGCTACCTGGTGCTTAACTTATTGGGCTGATTGGTTATGGCGTTTGTTATTTCGGTGTCCGGATTGCGGTGGTTGTTTGAGGGTGTTTTTGGAGAAACACGCGGGCATTTTCCAAACTGCCTAGGTTTTTTACATCCGTATAGCCCATTTCAAGCAGTGTTTGGCGCGCATGTTCGGCGCGGTTGCCGCTGCGGCAATAGAGATAAACCGTTTCTGTTTTATCGGGCACAACGGTGGAAATACTGTTTTTTACTGTGTCTACAGGCATCAGGACGGCGTTTGGGATATGGGATTGGGCGTGTTCATCTGGTGTGCGCACATCAATCAATACATCGGCAGAAGCTGCCTGATATATTGCGGCACCTAAAATAAATGAAAGTAATTTGGCGTTCATCGGTTTACCTTTTTTGCTTGGGGTAAATGTTTAGTTTGCTCCGCGCGCGCGGTTTTCGTGGAACTGTGCCTGCCAGTCGGCAAACTTGCCTTGTTCGATGGCTTCGCGCATTTCGGCCATGATCACTTGATAAAAATGCAGATTGTGTATGGTGTTTAACTGTGCGCCGAGAATTTCGCCGGCTTTGTGCAAATGATAGAGATAGGCGCGGCTGAAGTTGCGGCAGGTGTAGCAGGTGCAGCTTTTATCGAGCGGGCGGGTGTCTTGGCGGTGTTTGGCGTTTTTGATTTTGATGTCGCCGAAGCGGGTAAACAGCCAGCCGTTGCGGGCGTTGCGGGTGGGCATCACGCAGTCGAACATATCCACGCCGTGCGCCACGCCGTATACCAGGTCCTCGGGTGTGCCCACGCCCATCAGATAATGCGGTTTGTGCGCGGGCAGCATCGGGCCGATGGCACGCAATATGCGGTACATTTCGGGTTTGGGTTCGCCCACTGATAAGCCGCCGATAGCCAGCCCGGGAAAGTCAAACTGCTCCAGCCCGCGTAGTGATTGTTCGCGCAGCTCTTCATACATCGCGCCCTGCACGATGCCGAACAGGGCATTGGGGTTATTCAAATCTTCAAAGGCTTTTTTACTGCGTTCCGCCCAGCGCAGGCTCATTTGCAGCGATTTTTCTGCCTGGGCACGGGTGGCTTCGCCGGGGGTACATTCATCGAGCTGCATTACGATGTCGGAATTGAGCGTGGTTTGGATTTTCATCGAGATTTCGGGCGACAAAAACAGTTTGTCGCCGTTAATCGGGCTTTTGAAGGTGCAGCCTTCTTCGGTGAGTTTGCGCATATCGGCGAGCGAAAATACCTGAAATCCGCCCGAATCGGTGAGAATCGGTTTGCTCCAGCCGATAAAGCGGTGCAGACCGCCGAATTGTTCGATAACTTCCAGCCCGGGGCGCAGCCATAAATGATAGGTGTTGCCGAGAATAATCTGCGCTTTGATATCGTGCAGATTGCCGGGCGACATGGCTTTTACCGAGCCATAGGTGCCGACCGGCATAAACACGGGAGTTTCGATGCTGCCGTGGTTGAGTTCGAGCGTGCCGCGGCGGGCGTGTCCATCGGTTTTGTGCAGGGTGAATTTAAGCATGGCAAAGCAGAAAATATCATCAGGCTGCGATTATACAGGCTATTGCTGCAGGCCGACAGGCCGTCTGAAGCTATTTCAGACGGCTGTTTCTTATATAATGGCATGGTTCGTTTATCCCGATTACGGAGCGGTTTATGCAAACTTGGCAAGAAGCCCTCGGCGCAGAGAAGCAGCAGCCTTATTTCCAACATATTCTGAACACCGTTAAAGCCGAGCGCATAAGCGGGCAAACGGTGTATCCGCCTGCGGCAGATGTGTTTAACGCGTTTAAAGCCACTGAGTTTGGCCGGGTGAAAGTGGTGGTTTTGGGGCAGGACCCTTACCACGGCGCAGGGCAGGCGCACGGGCTGGCGTTTTCGGTGCGCCCCGAAGTAGATATTCCGCCGTCGCTGGCGAATATTTATAAAGAGCTGGCCGGCGACATCGAAGGTTTTCTCATTCCCAACCACGGTTGTCTGCAACATTGGGCGCAGCAGGGCGTGCTGCTGCTCAACACCGTGCTCACCGTGCGCGCGCATCAGGCGCATTCCCACGCCGCGCTGGGTTGGGAGCAGTTTACTGACCGTGTGATTGAACAATTAAACGAACACCGCCGCAACGTGGTGTTTATGCTGTGGGGCAGCCATGCGCAGAAAAAAGGCGCGTTTATCGACCGCAGCCGCCATCTGGTGTTAAGCGCGCCGCACCCCTCGCCGCTATCGGCCTATCGGGGTTTTTTCGGCTGCCGCCATTTTTCGCAGGCTAACGCTTACTTGCAGCGGCACGGCTTGGACGGGATAGACTGGCAGGTGTAGTGAATCTGTTTTTGCCTCCGCCGGGCTTGGCATTTGCGGGCGGGCTTGGGTAAAAGAAAGCGGCTAGGCAGGCTGCAAGTGCGGCAGAACCGGTTCCGTATCAGTTTTAACCGTTGGTATTCCAGGCCGTCTGAAAAAGGTAAATCAAGTTGGTTTTTTAAAGGTAAAAAATGATTCAAAATGCAGACCATATTAAATATGGCTGACAACTCTGGTGCGCGCCGCGTGATGTGCATCAAAGTGTCGGGAGGGCTGGGCATCGCTATGCTTCGATTGGCGGCATTGTTAAAGTTGCAGTGAAGGTGCAGCCCCGCATGGCCGTATTGTTGGCGGTTTGCTGCTTGATATCGGTAAATTGTAAGTTTGCTACAGGCACCACATCTAGGCCGTCTGAAACGCAGAACGGTTTTTCAGACGGCCTGCACCTATCGCGTGTATGATTGCCGCCATTCAAAAAAGGACATTTATGAAAATCTTATTTATCGCCGACCCGTTGGCAACGTTCAAAACCTATAAAGACACCACCTACGCCATGATGCGCGAAATGGCCGCGCGCGGTTGGGCGCTGTTCCACACCCTGAGCAGCGGGCTTTCGGTGCAGAACGGCATGGTGGCCGCTCAGGCTGCACCGTTTGAATTTGTTGGTGCCGAAAACGATAACGGCCACGAATGGTTCAGGGCAGGAAAACAAATTCAGACAGCCTTGAAAGATTTCGATGCCGTGATTATGCGCACCGACCCGCCTTTCGATATGCAGTATCTCTACGCCACCCAACTGCTTACGCTGGCCGAAGGGCAGGGCGCGAAAGTGTTCAACAGCGGGCAGGCCATGCGCGATTTCAACGAAAAACTGGCGATTCTGAATTTCAGCCGCTTCACCGCGCCTACGCTGGTGAGCACCTGCGCCACCGATGTGCGCGCCTTTTTACAGGAACACGGCGACATCATCGTGAAACCGCTGGACGGCATGGGCGGCATGGGCATCTTCCGCCTCACCGGAGCCGACCCCAACACCGGCAGCATACTTGAAACCCTGATGCAGCTCGACACCCGCACCATCATGGCGCAGCGTTATCTGCCCGAAATCGTGCACGGCGACAAACGCGTGTTGGTGATCGGCGGCGAAGTGGTACCGTTTGCGCTGGCACGTATCCCGCAACAGGGCGAAACGCGCGGCAATTTGGCCGCAGGCGGGCGCGGCGTGGCGCAGGAGCTTTCCGCACGCGACCGCGAAATTGCCGAAACCCTGGCGCCCGAATTGAAACGCCGGGGCATTTTGCTGGCGGGTTTGGACGTGATTGGCGACTGCCTCACCGAAGTCAACGTAACCAGCCCCACCGGTTTTCAAGAAATCATGAAACAGAAAGGTTTCGATGCGGCCGCCATGTTTGCCGACACCGTTGCGGCTTGGGCAAAACCGTGAGGCCGTCTGAAAGGATAACGCCATGACCGGGCAAAACTATGCAGAAAAAATGAAAGGCAAACGCGGCATCGCACGTATCATCCGTACCGCAGGCTATTCGCTGGACGGCCTGCGCTCGGTCTACCGCCACGAAAGCGCGTTCCGCCAATTGCTGTGGCTGAACACTATATTGGTTATATCGGCGTTTGTTTTCGATTTCAGCGCCGTTACCCGCATGGTGCTGGTTGCCGCATCGTTTTTATCGCTGATAGTCGAATTGTTTAACACCGCCGTTGAAGCCGCCGCAGACCACGCCTCCGCAGCACGGCACGAGCCGGCCGAGCGCGCCAAAGACGCCGGCGCCGCCGCGCAGATGCTGGCATTGGCGCTGCTGGCACTACTGTGGCTGATGTCGCTCTGGCGGGAATACGGCTTTAATCTTTTCTAAATTTCTCAGGCAGGTTTGAGACAGGTCATATTTTCAGGCGGCCATTGCTGCTATAAAGGCTGCTCAAACCTGATTTTTCCACCCCGACAAAGGAGTTTGAAATGAAGAAAATACCGGCAATATTGCTGGCCGCCGCACTCAGCCAAACAGCGTGGGCAGCAGACATCACCGTAGAGCAACCCTGGGCGCGCGCTACCGTGGAAGGCATGACGATGGGCGGCGCCTTCATGAACATCACCAACAACACCGGCAAAAACGATTTTCTTATCGGCGGCAGCAGTGCAGTAGCCGACAAAGTGGAGGTACACACGCATGTGAACGACAATGGCGTGATGCGTATGCGCGAAGTAGCGGGCGGCATCCCCTTGAAAGCCGGCCAAACCACCGAACTGAAGCCCGGCAGCTACCACATCATGTTTATGGGTTTGAAAAAGCAGCTGAAACTGGGCGATAAAGTGGAGGTTACTTTGAAATTCAAACGCGCCAAACCGCAAACCGTTACCATGGAAGTACAAAACGTACCGAAAACCAACGGCAATGCCGACAGCCACGGTATGAAACACACGCATTAAACCGAGATGTTTACAGCTTTTCTGCTTGAAACTTGGAACTACAGGCCGTCTGAATATTTCAGATGGCATGTAGTATCTAAAATTTAGTTGGTTACATTTTTAATTTTTGCTTGAGAACCTATTTTGGGATTTTTTAGAAGGAGTTGTACTAGATTAAACCCTAAGTCCTATATCAATTCCGCAGGGCCTTAAGATGCTGGAATGGTGTACCGAAGTTAAACCCGAAATTTGCATTTTTTCTAAAATAAAGGGGAGGATTTTCGATCGATTCCATTGTATTTATGTAAGACACGTTTTGTCTGATTCCAAAAATTTCCAATGCTGTTATTAATATGTTTTTGTTGGTCGGCAAACTGCCGTGATTTATCCGGTGATGGGGGGGCTGCCAAAACTCTATGCATCGTAACTGTTCAAACTATCCATATAAACTACACTGTCAGGCATAATTTCCTCACAATAACAGGAAACAAGCTTTCTTTGCGGCGTTATTCACTATGGTCGTATAAGCTTTGCCATCCCGCTTGGGAATACCAAAAACCACTACTTTACCTGACGGTTTCCCCAGCCGATCTTTCCTTAATGCTTGAGACCGATGAGCTTATCATGAAGCCGGCGAGTTTCCTTTGAGATACAGACATGGATATTGTAGGCCACTGAGATCAAAGTAGGTTAAGCCAACAGGCGCTACGTAAACGCTGGCTGATGAGGAGATGACTGACTATATCGCCTAGTCCTTGCAAAGCAAGACTGCTGAGTCCGTTGCGTCTTACAGCCTTATACTTAATTTTATTAGATTAACTATTATTATGGTGTGTTTTGAGTTTTCAAAAATTCTATGCATGAATTAGTAATTTAACTATAAAATACTTTTAAATTTAAATACTTTTAAATTTTTTGACGAGATGAAAAAAACTACATTTTTTGATTAAAGTTAGAATAAAACCGGCATACCAAGTCTAAAATTTGTTCAAAATTTGTAATTTAATTAACACGGTGTGAGATGTTATGGATTCGGTATCGTGTGAATTTGAGCGAATTTATACTGGTGATTTGGAAGGTATCCATGAAGTTACTGAGTTTCTACATCAAAACAATCTCAATGTAGATGATTTTATTGAAGTGTTTTTGGTACTGCGTAACGGCAAAGGCGAAATCATTGCCTGCGGAGGTATTGCATTTGGGGTGATTAAGTGTGTGGCGATAGACGACAGCTGCCGCGGGCAGGGCATTGCGCTCACGTTGGCCTCTTCGCTGATCCAACTGGCCGCCGAACTCGGCTACCATCATCTCTTTATCTACACCAAACCCGAAAATGAGCCGTTTTTTACCGACTGCAGTTTCTATCCGATTGCCGCCGTGCCGGGCCGTGTGGTGCTGCTGGAAAACAGCCCCGTCCGCCTGAAGCAGTATCAGGCCCGGTTGGCGGCGCTCAAGCAGCCCGGCGAGCGTATCAGCTCCATCGTGATGACGCCAACCCGTTTACCAACGGCCATCTTTAATCTGATCGAGAGCGCGTTGGCGCAATGCGACTGGTTGCACCTGTTTGTGGTGGGTGAAGACAAATCGCAGTTTTCCTACGCCGACCGTTTGGCGCTGATTAAGGCGGGCACGGCCCACCTTTCGCGCTTAACGGTGCACGAAGGCTCTCCCTATATCATTTCCCGCGCTACCTTCCCCTGTTATTTCCTGAAGCAGGAAAGCATCGTCCACCAATGCCATATGGAATTGGATTTAAGCATTTTCCGCATTTATATCGCGCCGCCGCTGGGCATCACCCACCGTTTCGTGGGCAACGAGCCTAATTGCGTGATTACCAATTACTACAACAAACAGATGCGCATCTGGCTGAAATCCCCCGAAATCAACGCGCCGCCGATAGAAGTGGTGCAGATTCAGCGTTTGGAATACCAAAACGACGTGATTTCGGCCACCAAAGTGCGCAAATGGTTGGGCGAGGGCGATTTTGAGACGCTGCGGCATTATGTGCCCGACAGCACCTACCGTTTTTTAATCAACAAATATGAAAAGGCCAGTGTATGAACGCGATTACCAAAGACAGCGTGGCCGGCACGTTGGAATCGAGCGACGTGATGGTTTATGCCAGCCCCAACCCCGGCGGCGGCAGGCTGATTACCATCAACAGCTCGGTCGGCCAGCAGTTTGCCCTGCAGATCAGGGCGAGTGTGGAGGCGGTGCTGAACCGTTTGAATATCGAAGAAGCCGCGCTGCAAATCGAAGACAAAGGCGCGCTCGACTGCGTGTTGCAGGCACGGGTGAAAGCCGCGCTGCTGCGCGCCGGCGCGCAGGCGGATTGGGAGGAACTGCTATGAAACTGCGCCGCTCCATGCTGTTTGTGCCGGGCGCTAACGCCGCAATGGTCAGCACATCGTTTATCTATCGGCCCGACACCATTATGTTTGACTTGGAAGATTCGGTCGCCCTGTCTGAAAAAGACACCGCCCGTATGCTGGTGGCGCACGCGCTGCAACACCCGCTCTACCGCGAAATGGAAACGCTGGTGCGCGTGAACCCGCTCTCTTCCGAATACGGTCTGGTCGACTTGAATGCGGCAGTGCGCGGCGGTGCCAGTGGCATCCGCCTGCCCAAAACTGACGGACCGCAGGATATCGCCGATATGGAGGCCGAAATCGAGAAAATCGAGCGCGCTTGTGGCCGAGAAGTGGGTTGCACGCTGATGCTGGCCGCCATCGAATCGCCGCAGGGGATTTTGGCCGCCAACGAAATCGCCAAAGCCTCGAAACGCCTGATCGGCATTGCTTTGGGGGCGGAAGACTATGTGCGCGCCATGAAAACCGAGCGCTCGCCCGAAGGCATCGAACTGATGTTCGCCCGCTCCACCATTCTGCACGCGGCCCGCGCCAACGGCCTGATGGCGTTTGATACGGTGTACTCCGACGTGCGCAATGAAGAGGGCTTTTTGCGCGAAGCCGCTTTAATCAAGCAGATGGGCTTCGACGGCAAATCACTGATCAATCCTTCGCAAATCGCCCTGATTCACAACCTGTTCGCCCCCACCCAGAAAGAAGTTGAGCAGGCCGAGCGCATTATCCGCGCCGCCGAAGAGGCCGCGCAGGCGGGCATCGGCGTGGTGTCGCTCAACGGCAAAATGGTCGATACCCCGATTATCGAACGTTCGCACTTGATTTTGCAGCGCGCGCAAACTTCAGGCATACGCGAGGAATAAATCATGAGCAAAAGCAGAGAACAACGCGTTACCAAAGGCACAGCCAACAGCCAATACCGCGCTTTCGAGCCGGTGGTGAAAAAAGTGAAACTTTCCAACGAATACCTGTCGCGCAAAATCTGCCCCAGCATCCAAGCCGCCGTCAGAGCCTGCGGCTTGGAAGACGGCATGACGGTTTCGTTCCACCACTCCTACCGCGGCGGCGATTTCGTGCTGAATATGGTAATGGATGTATTGGCGGGCATGGGCTTTCACAACCTCACCGTGGCTGCCAGCTCGCTTTCGGGCTGCCACGATCCGATGATCGCCCATATCCGCAACGGCGTGGTGCGCAAAATCTATACTTCCGGCCTGCGCGGCAAGCTCGGCGAATTTATTTCGCAAGGGCATATGGAAGAACCGGTGCAGATTCACTCGCATGGCGGCCGCGTGCAACTGATGCAGAGCGGTGAGTTGGTGCCGGACGTGGCGCTTCTGGCGGTGCCCAGTTGCGATAGTTTCGGTAATGCCTGCGGCTATATCGGCAACAACATCTGCGGTTCGCTCGGTTATGCTAAAGCCGATGCACAGTTCGCCCGCAAAGTGGTGCTGGTAACCGAAGCGGTGAAACCCTATCCGCACAGCCCAGCCGGTGTTTACCAAGATCAGGTGGACTACATCGTGGTGGTGGACGCGGTGGGCGACTCCAGCAAAATTGGCGCAGGATCCACCCGTATGACTACTAACCCGCGTGAGTTGCTGATTGCCCGCCGTGCCGCCGACGTGATTGAAAAATCAGGCTATTTTCAAAACGGTTTTTCGCTGCAAACCGGTTCGGGCGGTGCCTCGCTGGCCGTTACCCGCTTTTTGGAAGACAAAATGCGCCGCCGGAACATCAGCGCCTCATTTGCGCTTGGCGGCATCACGGCCAGCATGGTGGATCTGCATGAAAAAGGGCTGATAGAGAAGCTGATTGACGTGCAGAGCTTCGACAGCACGGCTACCGCTTCGCTGGCGCGCAATCCCGGTCATATCGAAATCAGTGCCAACCAATACGCCAATTTAGGCTCCAAAGGCGCATCGGTGGAAAGGCTGGACGTGGTGGTGTTGAGTGCGCTCGAAATCGACACAGAGTTTAATGTAAACGTAATCACCGGTTCAGATGGCATCATCCGCGGTGCCTCGGGCGGCCATTGTGATACTGCATCGGGTGCGCGTTTGGCCATGATTGTGGCACCGTTGGTGCGTGGCCGTATTCCTACCGTGGTGAAAGATGTGCTGACCACGGTAACGCCCGGCGAACACATCGACATTCTGGTTACCGACCACGGCATCGCCGTCAACCCCAAACGCCCCAAACTGGCGGCGCGGCTGCACGAGGCCGGCATCGAAACCGTGCCGATCGAAGCGCTCTACCAACGCGCGGTGATGCTGACGGGCGAACCCGACGCCATCCGCTTCACCGAGCGGCCGGTGGCGATGATCCGCTACCGCGACGGCAGCGTGATCGACACCGTTTATCAAATCGCCGCCACCACGGAAGGTTAAACCATGTATTCCGCCCCTGGTTTCCCACCGCTCATCGGCAGCGAAGTCCCGCTGGAAAGTGTGCTGGCCGCGCGTGATTTGCGCTATGCCGCGCAGCAGGCGCTGCTGGCGGGCAGGGCGGCCTCTTTGGTGAGTTTCAGCGTATTGGCGCCGGGCGGGGTGAAACGCAGCCTGTTTCTAGACGAAATCTTTCAGACAGGCTATGCCTGTCTGAAACAGATACTGGCCGAAAGGCATATCACTATTAGCGCCGAACAGCATCTGGATTTGAAAGGCGGCAATAGTCTGCTGTTGGCGGTCGATTGCGCTGCCGATGTCTTGAAACCCCTGATGATGGAGCTGGAACACCAGCACCCGCTGGGCCGTTTGTGGGATATCGACATCATCGGCGGCGACGGTCAACCGCTGTCCCGCAGCCGTTTCGGCCTGCCGCCGCGCGCCTGCCTGTGCTGCGGCGAACCCGCCAAAGCGTGCGCCCGCAGTCGCCGCCACAGTTTGGACGAGCTTCAGACGGTCATGCGCGACCATTACCGCCGCTATCGCGAAATCGTGGTGCTGGGCGGCAGCATGAGCGCCGCCTTGTGTGCCGAAGCCGAGCTGACCCCCAACCCGGGCTGGTTGATGCTGACAATCAGGGGCCGTACCCCGACATGACCTTGCCCATGTTCCGCGCCAGCGCGCACGCCTTGGCACCGTTTCTCACCCGCTGCGCCCTCACCGGCAGCAGTTTCGCGCAACGACCGCCCGACGAAGCCGTGCTGGCCGCCGTGCGCCCCGTCGGTTTGCAGGCCGAACAGGCCATGCTGAACGCCACCGGCGGAGCCAATACCCACAAAGGCGCGCTGTTTGCCTTCGGCATTCTGGCGGCGGTGTTGGGGCGGCGGATAGCGCGCGGCGAACGGCCCGGCTGGACGGTGCTTTCCGGCGATATCCAAGCCGTTTGCGCCGGCTTACGGCAAGAGCAAGGGCAGGGCGACACCGCCGGCGCACGCTTCTACCGCGAATACGGCCTGGGCGGTGCGCGCGGCGAAGCACTCTCCGGCTTCGCCACCGTAACCGATATCGCGCTGCCCGCCTACCGGCAAGCCTTTGCCGCCACTGGGAACCGCAGCCACGCCCTGCGTTATGCGCTGCTCAAGCTGCTGGCGCACAACCGTGACACCAACGTGGTGAAACGCGGTGGCATCGAAGCGCTCGGCCTACTGCAGCGGCAGGCTCAGGCCGTATTGGCTAACGGGCAGCTTTTAAGACGGCCGCAACCGTTATATCTCGCTTTGAAACAGTTTGACCAATGGTGTACGCAGCGCAATTTAAGTACCGGAGGCAGTGCCGATCTGCTAGCGCTCACCATTTGGATAACACAATATTCCAACACACAGGAGTTTGATCATGACTCAATCTGACGGCTCTCAAGCCGCGTCCTCTTTCTGGAGCAGGCATTGGAAGCAGATTGCTTTCTTCGCCATTCCGGTACTGATTTTTTTCAGCACGCCCCCCGAAGGCCTGTCGCAGGTCGGCTGGCGCTTGTTCGGCTGGTATATCGCCGCCATTTTCGGGCTGGTGGTCAAGCCTTGGGCGATGCCGGTGCTGCTGCTGGCAGCTGTTACCGGCGCAGGTATTGCCATGGGGCTCACCCCCAACGAGCAGGATTTAGAAATGAAACATGTGCTTGCAGGCTATTCTTCCACCACCACCTGGCTGGTGTTCACCGCTTTTGCACTGAGCACGGCGTTTGTGTCCACCGGCTTGGGCAAACGCATTGCTTATCTGAATGATACGCAGCTTCGGCGGCACCACGCTGCGGCTGGGTTATATCAACACTGTGCTGGACTTGCTGATTTCGCCGGGAATGCCCTCGGTAACCGCGCGCGGTGGCGGCATCATGACCCCGATTATGAACAGTGTATCCAAAGCCATCGGCTCCGACCCCGGAACAAGCCCCAGAAAAGGCGGTCTGTTTTTGATGTTGAACACCTATTTCACCGTGAAAAACACCGGCATGATTTTTCTCACCGCCATGGCGCCTAACGCGCTGGCTCTAAGCCTGCTTATCCCGATATTGGGCGTGGAAGTGAGCTGGATGCAGTGGTTTGCCGCTGCTGCACTCCCCGGCCTGCTGGTTACTTTTTTAACCCCGCTAGTGCTGTATTTTCTTTACAGACCCGAAGTAACCAAAGTGGACCGTGAAGAAATTGTCGTGAAAGGCCTGGCAGAAATGGGGCCGATGAAACGCAGCGAAAAAATGCTGCTGGTGATTTTTGCGCTTGCTCTCTTGGGCTGGATAACAGGCGATTTTACTGGCATCAGTGCCGCTGCTGTAGCACTGGCCGCCATGGTGGGCTGCATCGTTGTGAGCGTTATCAGTTGGGACAATATCCTGCAAAACAAAGGCGGCTGGAACACCCTGATTTGGTATGGCGGCATTATCGGCCTATCTTCCGCGCTGGCCAAAGCCGACTTTTTCAAGTGGCTGGCAGCATATTTTTCCGAAATCATCGGCGGCGGGCAGATGCAGGGCGGCTATATTATGCTGGCCGTGATTCTCACCGTGAGCGTGGCCATTCGCTACCTGTTTGCTTCAGGCGGAGCCTATATCGCCGCCATGGTGCCCGTGTTTGCCACCGTGGGTGCGGTAACCAACGTCGATCCGCTGCTGCTGACTTTCGGCCTGCTGTTTTCCAACTCCTACGGCGGCATGCTTACCCACTACGGCTCCGGTCCCGCCTCGATTATCTACGGCACCGGCTATGCTACCACCAAACAATGGTGGACGGCAGGCGCAGTTATCGCTTTCGGTTCGCTGATTGTGCATCTCACCCTCGGCGTAGCATGGTGGAAAATGCTAAACAATATGGGTTTGATCGGATAAGTCTGCTTGGTTTGTTGTCCGTTTATCTGCAGTCGGTACACTTTGCAATAATGCTAGCATTGTCCGCTTTACTGCGCTGCTTATGCGATAGTGAATCCACTTTATCTCGGATATAAGGCAGCAAGCCTCAGACAGCTTGGATATGGGGCTGATTCTGCTGCTGGAGGGACTTGTAACATTGTTTTTGAGCTAGATGCAGCAGTGCCGTAGGCGCAATGAGCCGCTTGCCTGGCTGCCCGGGGTTCTCTGCCTTGCAGCTGGATTTTAGCGTAGCAGGTTGGCTATATTGATAGGTCTTTCGCTGTTTCCGCTACAATACTGCTTTTTCCCCACGCTGCCCCATCTCATGATTGAACTGAAAAACCTCACCCTGCGACGCGGCCCGAAAATGCTGCTCGATAAAGCCAATCTCACCGTCAATCCCGGCTGGCACATCGGCTTGATCGGCAAAAACGGAATCGGCAAATCCAGTCTGTTTGCCCTGATCAAAGGCGAAATCACGCAGGATGGCGGCGATGTACTGGTGCCCAAACACTGGAAAACGGCAGCGGTGGCTCAGGAAACGCCCGCGCTGGATATTTCCGCGCTCGATTATGTGTTGCAGGGCGATGCCGAATTGCAGGCTTTTCAGACGGCCTTGAGGCAAGCCGAAGCGCAAAATAACGGTATGGGTATTGCCGAATACCACGCCAGGCTGGAAGAAATCGATGCCTACACTGCGCCCGCCCGCGCTGCCAAACTGTTAAGCGGCTTGGGGTTTTCGCAGGAAGAGCACGGCAAAAGCGTCAAAGCCTTTTCCGGCGGCTGGCGGATGCGTCTGAATCTTGCTCAGGCTTTGATGTGCCGTGCCGACCTGCTGCTGCTCGATGAGCCGACCAACCACCTCGATTTGGAAACCGTGCTGTGGCTTGAAAACCACTTGGCAAGCCTGCCCTGCACGCAGATCATCATTTCCCACGACCGCGATTTTCTCAACGCCGCCACCGACCACACCGTTGAATTGTCCGGCCAAAAGCTCACGCTCTACGGTGGCAACTATGATTTCTACCAAAACGAGCGTGCCCAACGTTTGGCGCAGCAGCAGGCTGCCTACGCCAAACAGCAGGCACGCATCCAACACCTGCAATCGTTTATCGACCGCTTCAAAGCCAAAGCCACCAAAGCCGTGCAGGCGCAAAGCCGCATGAAAGCCCTGGCAAAGCTAGAGCGCATCGCCCCCGCGCACCTCGACAGCGAATTCAGTTTCGAGTTCAAAAATCCCAACTATATGCCCAATCCCTTGTTAAAACTCGAACAAGCCGACTTGGGCTACGGTGGCACCACCGTTTTGCACGGCATCGGCCTTTCTATCGAAAGCGGCGCACGCTACGGCCTGTTGGGCATCAACGGCAGTGGCAAATCCACCTTCATCAAAGCCTTGACGGGCGAACTGGCTTTGCAGGGTGGCCAGATGGTGAAGTCCGACAAACTCAATATCGGCTATTTTGCCCAACACCAGCTCGACACCCTGCGCGAAGACCAAAGCCCGCTTTGGCATATCCAGCAGCTTTCGCCCGAAGTGCGCGAGCAGGAAATCCGCAATTTTCTCGGCAGCTTCAACTTTACCGGCGATACCGCCCTGCAAAAAACCGCGCCCTTTTCAGGCGGCGAAAAAGCGCGGCTGGCGCTGGCGATGATTGTGTGGCAGCAGCCCAACCTGTTGCTGCTTGACGAGCCGACCAACCATCTCGATTTGGATATGCGCCATGCCCTCACGCTGGCTTTGCAGGGTTTTCAGGGTGCGCTGGTTATCGTGTCGCACGACCGCAGCCTGCTGGAAGCCGCTGCCGACAGTTTCTTATTAATCGATAAAGGCCGTCTGAAAGCTTTTGACGGCGATTTAAACGATTACCGCCTGTGGCGGCTGGCGCAGGAAAATGCCGCCGTGCCCGCCGCTTCCGCGCAGGCGCAGAGCCGCAAAGACACCAAACGGCAGCAAGCGCAGATGCGGCAGGAAAAAGCCCGCCGCATGAAGCCGCTATGGCAGAAAATCGAGCGCGCCGAAAAAGAAATGGCTGCCCTAAACGATATTCAAACGGCTTGTGAAGCATTTTTGGCACAGGAAAGCGCTTATTCAGATGAAAATAAAGTAAAACTTCAGCAATTACTCACTAATTTGGCTGAAGTTAAGGTAAAATTAGGTAAACTTGAAGAGGATTGGTTGGGTTGGCAAGAAACGCTTGAGCAAATCGGGCGTGAAATCGAAGCACAGTTTGCCGATAGCGCCGGGTAGTTACCCATCTTTATTGGTCTGCCTGGTTTGCTTTTTCATAATTTTATTAAAACACGGGGATGCACAATGTCTTATTCATCATTCAAACAGGCCATTTTACTGCTGGCTGCCAGCGAAATTTTGTTGGATGCGCAAACCAAAGCGCAAATCCGCACCGAAAACATGCCTACTTCTTCTGCCGGTTTGCCTGCGGCGGATCCAGCCGGAGCGGCTGTTGCCGCAACGCATTGAAAAGCAAAGCCTGCCGCCGCCCAGGCAGGGTCTATGCGCCAAGATAACTCCGGCGTGCTTTTGCACGCTTGCCGGCCTTTCTTTGCACGTGAAACAGAATATGAAAAAAATCATTGGGATAGTTGCATTAATCGGGTTGAATACCATAGGCATTCAAACGGCCTCAGCGAAAATCTACACCTGCGTGATCAACGGCGAAATAACCTACACCTCGCGCCACACGGGCAATTGCGAGGCTGCCAACCTGCCGCCCATCGGGCGTTACAGCAGCAGCCGCTATGATGCCCCCCAAGTCTATACACCAGGCGCAGCGAAGCCCGAAGTGAAAAAACAGCAGGCTGCGGTTAAACGCGAGCCCGTTTCAGGGCAAGCCGCATCGGTGCCTGCGAAATACACGCCAGCCGCAGTTGCGCCCGCCCCCAAACTCTCAGGCAGCAACAGCCGCCGCAGCATACTCGAACAAGAGTTGGCCAACGAGCGCAAAGCACTCTCCGAAGCGCAACAGTCGCTCACTTCCGCCCGCACCGCCAAAGGCGGCACCATTGACCAGCAGCAGATTACCCAACTACAGGGCCATGTGCTCGACCGCCAGCAGAATATCCAGGCATTACAGCGCGAATTAGGGCGTATGTAGGGTTTGGATTGGCACAATATATTTCAGACGGCTCAAAAAAGGCTGTCTGAAATATTTTCAGCTATGAAGCATCTCTGCAAAACCGGCTAAGAGCCTGAGTATTGATTGCGCCATCCCAGACAGGGCTCGTCAGTCAATCCGCTTTATTTCCGTTACGGCGTTACCACGCTTCAGCCCGAAGAAAAAGCTTTTGCAAGCCGCCCGAGCAGCCATAGTTCTCTATTGCCTGTATTGTTTCCAGCCTGCTGTCGGGTAGCGGAAAATAAAGTCAATTCACGCTCACCATATTGCCCGCCGGCTGAAAATAAACACAAGACGGGAAACTTGATACACAAACAGCATAAAGCGGAACAACGGCATCATGATTTTCAAACGGCCTTAACCAGTTTTACAGACTGGCGGTTTAAAAGATACTGCAGTGTTCGATAAAGCAATCTCCGGTGCCAACCGCTTCGATTTCGGCAACACTCATGCAGAAAACACCGATTTGGTTGTATTCGGCAACCACAGCCGCAGCGGCGATACCAAACTTGCCGCCAAAAGCGTTGCCCTGATCGGCAGCCACCGTTTTGAAAATCTCGAAATCAACAGCGAAGATTTGGCGGTGATCGGCGATATCGATTCAAACGGCAAATTTATCCTTAATGCCGAAAACACCCATATTTCAAACGGCAGGGAAATTGCCGCCGATTTTCCGCAGCAGGTGTCTGAACATCCGGCAGGTGAAAACGGGGCAGAAGCAGCGGCAGAAACACCCGTTGAAACCCCTTTTGAAATCCCCGCCGAAACACCAGCTGCCGAAGCCGCCGCCCTCCAAATACCCGGTTTGTTGGAAGAGGCCGGTTTCGATTGGGATGATGCAGAAACCGGGCCGCAAGGGCAGGCCGCTCTTGGCAGCCATTATCAGCCCCCAACCGAGCAGCCCGGTTTGAGCTTATCGGAAGAGCCGGTTTTGCCCGAAAACCCGGTATACCCGGATATTCTTCAGCCTGAAATCCAAACCCCAATTCAAGAAAATCCCATCATTTGATTAATCAAACAGGCCGTCTGAAAAACGTTCAGACGGCCTTTGGAGCTTTGTTATGAATAGAGAAAAAGTCGAAGGCTATGTTTTCATTTTGCTATTTATTTTTTCTATTTACTCCGGCGACCGGCAATTTTTGTAATTGTGTAGCAGGGTGGTCATTCGTTTCGGGTGTCTGCCGGCATAGATTCGACATTCTGGCCTGAAAGGGCGGGTATGAGTTTGTACAACTTTCAAATAATGCCGGCCCGGGGCCCGGCATTATTGCGCAGGCCGTCTGCAACCGGTATGGTCGTCCGCTTTGAAATATCCGCGGCATCGGCCGGGCTTGCCTTATGCTTTGATGTAATGCCTACGGCCTGCCAGGATGCGCCTTTCTGTCACCAAAAACCTGATGACGCACAACGATGTGGTGATTGTTGCCACCGTGTCGGCAATATACGGTATTTGATAGGTTTTCCGTAAAACAGCTTTCAGACGGCCTTTGTTATAATATCTGTTTTGTTTTGTGAAGCTTAAAAGGCCGTCTGAAAATGTCTGAACCGCAAATCATTCAATATGCCGATTCCCCTTTCAAACTGCACCAGCCTTTCCCGCCTGCCGGTGATCAGCCCGCCGCGATTGCCGGCCTGCTCGAAGGGCTTTCAGACGGCCTTTCCTATCAAACCCTGCTCGGCGTAACCGGCTCGGGTAAAACCTATACCATGGCCAACGTGATTGCGAAAAGTGGCCGCCCCGCCATCATCATGGCGCACAACAAAACGCTGGCGGCGCAGCTTTATGCCGAGATGCGTGAGTTTTTTCCCGAAAATGCGGTGGAATATTTCGTGTCTTACTACGATTATTACCAACCCGAGGCCTATGTTCCATCGCGCGATTTGTTTATTGAAAAAGACTCTGCGATTAATGAACACATCGAGCAGATGCGTCTTTCTGCCACCAAAAACCTGATGACGCGCAACGATGTGGTGATTGTTGCCACCGTGTCGGCGATATACGGTATCGGCGATCCCACCGAATACCAGCAAATGGTGCTGTCGGTGAAAGAGGGCGGCAGCATCAGCCGGCACGACATCATTTCCACCCTGGTTTCCATGCAATACGAGCGCGGTGAAACAGATTTCAAGCGCGGCTCGTTCCGAGTGCGCGGCGATGTGATTGATGTTTACCCCGCCGAAAGCTCCGACAATGCGCTCAAAATCAGCCTGTTTGACGATGAAATCGACCGCTTGGATTTGTTTGACCCGCTCACCGGCAGCCAGGTGCAGCGGGTAGGGCGTTATACGGTGTTTCCCGGCAGCCACTACGTTACCCCGCGCGAAACCGTGTTGCGCGCCTGCGAATCCATTAAAGAAGAATTGCGCGAACGCACCGCTTTCTTCACCCGGGAAAACCGCCCCGTGGAAACCCAGCGCATCGAGCAGCGCACCCGCTTCGATTTGGAAATGCTCTATGAAATGGGCTTTTGCAAAGGCATCGAAAACTATTCGCGCCACTTTTCCGGCAAAAAAGAGGGCGAGCCGCCGCCCACGCTGATGGATTACCTGCCCCCGAACACTATTCTGTTTATTGATGAGAGCCACGTTACCATCGGCCAAATCGGCGGAATGTATAAAGGCGATGCCAGCCGCAAACAGAATTTGGTCGATTACGGCTTTCGCCTGCCTTCTGCGCGCGACAACCGCCCGCTGAAATTTCACGAATTTGAAAAAATCATGCCGCAAACCATCTTTGTTTCCGCCACTCCCGCCAAATACGAAGAAGAGCACGCCGGCCGGGTGGTCGAACAAGTGGTGCGCCCCACCGGCCTGGTTGATCCGCAAATCATCATCCGCCCCGTTGCCACCCAGGTAGACGATCTGCTCAGCGAAATCAACGAGCGCACCGGCAAAGGCGAGCGCGTGTTGGTCACCACGCTCACCAAACGCATGGCCGAGCAGCTCACCGATTATTACAGCGAGCTGGGCATCAAAGTGCGCTACCTGCACAGCGACATCGACACCGTTGAGCGCGTTGAAATCATCCGCGATTTGCGCTTGGGGCTGTTTGACGTTTTGGTCGGCATCAACCTGCTGCGCGAGGGTTTGGACATTCCCGAAGTGTCGCTGGTGGCCATACTCGATGCCGACAAAGAAGGCTTCCTGCGCAGCCATCGCAGCCTGATCCAAACCATAGGCCGCGCCGCCCGCAACGTAAACGGCGTTGCCATACTCTATGCCGACAAAATCACCGACTCGATGAAAGCCGCCATCGAAGAAACCGAACGCCGCCGAGAAAAACAGATGAAATTCAACGCAGAACACGGCATTGTGCCGCAGCAGATCAATAAAAAAGTGAAAGACATCATCGATGGTGTGTACCACGATGATGCAGGCAGCGGCAGAGGCCGTCTGAAAGGCAAAGTGAAAGTGGGTGAAATCCACACCGAAGAAGACGCGGTTAAAGAAATTACCCGTTTGGAAAAACAGATGCAGCAGGCAGCGAGGGATTTGCAGTTTGAAGAAGCGGCGGTGTTGAGGGATAAGATTCGGGGGATTAAAGAAGGGCTGTTGTTTGGAGCGGAGTAGGGTTTGAAGTAGGGTTTATTGATATTCAATTAATAAGAGAGTTGGAAAATGAATGTTTGAAGGACATTATCAGATGGCAGAAGGGTTTTGATATCAAACCCTCGGAAGGAATTGATTGATAAACCTGAAAGGGTCGTGTCCGGTTTTGGTAGAGCAGTTTGTGGTGGTGCACCCAAAAGGGGTAAAAGACAATTCTTTATTTTAATAGAACAAAAATCTTCGGCAGGAGAAGCAAAGTGCCCTATTTGCGGGAAAAAGACATATTTTATAAGGGCAACAAACGGAGGGAGCTTTTGGTGTGATGTTTTGGGTATCCCCTGGACACCGCATCCTTGTATGAAATATGAAAAATACTCAACAGAAGTTAAAAGGTTGGAAAGCAACAATTTAGAGCTGATTGGTGCGGTATTTAAAGTTATTACACCTGATCGATGGGAAAAGCTTAATTTGGTTTATGTAAAAACATTGAATGGAAGCCTTAAGATTGTTAAAACAGAATACTCTGGCGTAAAAGGTTTATTGGGTATGATTTGCGGAGTTATGGATACTGGTATTTTTCCTATCGGAAAACCTGAATCTTCAGTAAGATTATGGAAAAGAAAGAGATTGGAGGATAGCCTATATGACGATGATATTGATGAGCTGCATATACTTAAAAAACCTGATAATAAAAAAGGCCGAGAGAAATAACCAAACAAGATGTTATTGATAAGTTAATTGACTATTTGGATATAATTTTTACAGGAATGATGGATGAGAAACAATTTTTCTGTTTGCTGCATAATCAGCCATTAGGTTTCAAAAGATTTTTTCTAAATGATATTAACATTATCAGTTTGTTTGATTGCAATTTAAAATTCAAATACAAAAATACTGCGAGAGGATTGGATAAGTTGAATGCAGTTAAGTTAAATATCAAAAAGCAAGCAGGTATTAAAAAGCAAGTATAAGGTGTGCATCTTTGGGGCACACACTTTTCTTTGGATTTTCGTTACCGTGTGTCGGGCTGGGTTGCCATATTATTTCCTTCACGTTTCCGTTCCCCGCGCTCAAGGCCGTTGAAGGCGGTGTCGGGCCGGTACGGCGGTGCCAATGCCGTCCATCGCCCGTTCGAAAGAGGCCGGCAACGTTGTGCCGCTATCCTGCAACGCCGTTTCAAGGCGGAAAAGCCAAATGGGAAACGGGTAAGGGCTGCCACGGAGCTCAATAATGCGGGGGAGGGGTTGTATCTTTCTTCGCTGATGGATTGGTTCAACAAGGCAATCATCGGTTGCCGGGTTCGATGCCGGTGGGGAAAAGCGCAACTGTTGCCGCTGACGGACTGGTTTAACGGAGAAATCATCGGTTGCTGAATCCCACAACCCGGCGCTGTCGATTCGGTCGGTAAGATATTGAAAGAAGCATTTAAGCAATCAAGATAGTATGTGCAAGTGTCAATGCCGTTGATGTATTCTTTCGGCAACAACCAAGCCGTACCCTGCTTTTGTAGGGCATTTTTCTGTTTGGTATTGTTAATTTATGCTGTTAATCCGTAACGGGTTTTGTCGTATTCCGTTTGGTTTTTCAAAATGTAGAAAGCGATGGTTACCAGCTTTCGCATAATTGCAACAATAGATGAGTTTCGGCGGTTTTTTCCCGGCTTTCAGACGGCCGATAAAGGCGGGAAAGGCGTTCATGCGGTAGGCGGCCAATGCGGGCATGTATAGGGCTGCCCTTAAGTCGGACTTGCCTACCTTTGAAATCCGTTCTTTGCCGTTTACGCTTGTTCCCGGCTGATGCCGTTTTGGACCCAAACCGAAATAGGCGGCCAGTTGGGCAGCGGTATCAAAGCGTGATGTTATGGTCGAGAGCAAAACGGCGGCGGTGTTTTCGCCTATGCCTGTGATGGTTTTCAGGCGTTGGCGGTTTTTGTCGTAATCGGGATTGGCTTTGTAAAAGCTCTGCAAGTCTTTTTTAAGCGTCTGCAAATAGCGGCTCAAGTAGTCTATCGTTGCCTTTATGTGCCGTTTCAAGTAATTGGGGGCTGTTTGATACTTGGTCAGTTCTGCCGCCCGTTGTTTTTTGATGCGAGCTATATAGCGGGTCAGTTCCTGAAGCTGTTTTTGTTCGGACGGCTGCGGCTGCCATGTTTCGGGGTTCATGGCCTTGCAGTAGCGGGCGATGAGTTTTGCGTCTTGTTTGTCGGTTTTGCTTCTTTGCAATACGGCGTTTGCGAAGCCTTTTATTTTTCTTGGGTTGTCCACGCTCATTTTGTAATGGCTGTTGAGATATTCGGCCGGCGGTCTATAGCAGGTTCCCGTTGCTTCGCAGCAGCAGTGCAGGCTTGGGTTGGCGTTATGGCCGTTTAGCATGCTTTCAGCTCGGCTTAACCTGTGGGGCTGTTTCCGAATCGGTGTTCGTAAAAAAAGCCGTCTGAAATCAGACGGCAGTCTATGGTTACTTTGCTCACGTCTATTCCCAAGTACATGGTGTTTTACCTTATCAATGCGGGCTTTGCGCCTTAGATAGTGTTCAAGCTTGATGATTGGGGTAAGCCCCCGCTTCAATCTTTGGGACATGTTTTGAACATCGGCCGTACTTGCGAAGTCGGGGGCTTTATGCCTTTATGGGGCGCTGCCCCAAACCCCGCAATTCCCGCAGTTTCTGCCGCTGATTGGGCGGCGGCTGAGGCAGATTTTCTCAATTCCACACCCAAATCGGATAAACTCAAACCGCTGCCGTTTTCAGACGGCAACGTACCGAGACCGCGCCCGATACCCTTGGCAACAGAAGAAATCGCACCACCCCCGGCAAATTATCCAATGTGGCTCCTGCCGTCATAACGGCATGATGCGCGGCACCCAAGTCATTACCTTGTTTAATCGAACTTCCCAATTGTTCAGAATAAATATCAACGGCCTTTGAAGCTGCACTGCCGACTGCACCCGCAATAATTGCGGCACAGGCCGTCTGAGTAATTTTTGACGGCACTTTTACCTGATTGCCGTATTTTGTCGGCACAACTTGGGTCATCACGGCGTTTGTTGCTTCTTCATGCGTTTGATGGCAGATTCGGCCTACCTGATAACCCATGACTGCACCTTAGCCTACAGAGTCTGCACCGCGTTTGCCGATGCGCACGAGCGCAAAGGCAATAGAGATGCCCACTACCACCGCGCCAATCGCCAAAACGCCTGCTTTCAAACCGCTGATTTCGGTTTTGATGGTTTCCAGCAGATTGGCATCATCGGCCAATGCAACGGCAGGCATGGCGGCCATTGTGGCAACGGCCAAGCCTTTGTACATTTTGTCTTTCAGGTTTTTCATGATTTTTTCCTTTCAAAGTTTAGTAAGTAAAAACAGGTTGGCAGTGTTTAAAGGGTCAATTCAAGGCACACCGCCCAGGCCCTGAATCTTTGTTCAGCTTTCGTCAGAGTAGTAAACGTGGTCTTTAAAAGCACACGGGAATACGCGCACGGTCAAGAGTTGGTTTTGCTGTAACTGCCGTCATCGTTTTTGCGCTCTCTCACCATCATGCGGTGGTCAAAGGCGGCGGTCATGTAAATGCCTTGAACGGGCGGCTGCGGGGTTGGGGTTTTGTTGCTCATGGCTTTTCCTTTCTTAAGGCCGCTTTCCGATAATTCCGCGGTTCAAAAATGCCCATTTGGGGCTGATGGTTTCACTTAAAACGATGTTGTAATTCTCTTCGGTTATATCGGGTATCACCAATCCCCTGACTTCAACGGCATATCTTTTGAGATACGGCCCAACGGCCACACCCCGGTTTTGCAGCTTGCGCCGCCATCGGGCCGAACCGGCAGAGCGGAACGAAAAGTTTGATGTGGCAATCTTCCAAAGGCTTTTTTTGTCAATGGTGGTGCGGATAAGCCTATAGCCCTTGTCTTCGGGAAAACGACTGTCAATATGCTTGGCAATGTACTTGGCGACATAATGCGACAAACCCTTGCTGTTGGTTTTGACCGGCAGCAGTTCGGCGCGGCCGAAACCGTATCTGCCCACGTTTTCGCGTATCCGCTTCCAAAGCCGGCGCAATGCGGGGTTGGCACTTTGGTAGCCACGGGCGGCGGCAAAGTTCAGCCCTCGCCGTATATCTTCACGGGTGTTTACGATTAGGTGGAAGTGAATACGGCCTTTCTTGGTGCGCCCATACACGCAGATGCAGTGTTTGAAATGTTTACTCAGAAAGTTTGTGCGCAGACTGTGAAAGCGGCGGCCGGCTTCTTTTACGTCCTGCACGTCATCGGCAAAGGTTAGAGTTAAAAAGCCGACATGGTTTAGGCCAAATGTTTGTATGAATTGGTGTACGTTTAATTCCAACGCGGTTGCAGATTTCTTGTGCGAAGTCGAAAACACATTCAGTTTTGCGCTCTCTTTTGCCGCTTCGCTTTCAAACCTTTCATGAAATTTTGGCAATTGCTTGTTTTTACTGCCTTTCATGCCTGCAGCATGATTCCCGATGCAGTTGTTACTATTAAGACAAGAAAGCGCGCCGCGCTTCGCGCTTTGCGCCGCTACGGCGCATACATCACAGACGCAGCCCAAAACGCCCGAAAAAGCGGACGTTTGGCGGTACTGGCGGCATTCGGGGCAGCAGCGGGTACTCATGGACACACCCCCCGCTTCAATCCAAGATTGGCCGCCTAATTTGCAGGCCGGCAAAGCCAAATCGTGATGGATTTGGCCGGCAAACCCAAAACCATGCGGGCATGGGTTTGCAGGTTCGTTTTTTGTGAGCATGATTTTTCCGGCTTCGATTAGCTGCAGATTCCAACCGCCGCCGAAACGGGCGGGGTCGGGTTTGGTTCCGTACGTTCTGCACGCCATCTCAAAACCCCTATACGGCCTATGTGTTTTAAGCTGAAACATCATCGTATAAATACGCTGCTCCTGCTTAACAGCATCTTTCAGGCTTTTGGCCGTTCTGGTCGGAAGTTCGCTATAAATTCCATCTTTTCCGGTTTTCCGAACCGCCAGCCTGCCTTTGTCATAGGTAGCAACTTCGCACAAAGTCGGACGGTCGGAGTTACCAATACGCACATAAATATTTCTCATCTCACGAATCCTTAAATAATCAATAAATTAATAAAATTATTATAATTAAAACCCCGCTTTTGCCATCATAACAGTCAATCAGTTTCTTAACGGCCATACGCCCGAATGTGTCGGCTCCGGACAGGGTTTTATTAGGCGGGACAGGGTTTCGTATAGGAAAATTGACGGTTTGCAGGCAAAGCAATCATGGTTCGACTCACGGAATACGCGGACGGTGCAGGATTTGGGAAAACGTTCGGGTTCGGGCGTGATGGTACGGCAGGCTGATGACATTTGAGACCCCTTTCAAAAGTCGGTTGTTCCGATTTGTAAAGGAGTAGAATGTAAAAATACACCCCTTTTGTTGGGGTGCAATATATAAGGCCGTCTGAAAAACCGATACTGCATTCTGACCAAGGTTGGCAGTATCAGATGGATTTTTATCAAAAGCAGTTAAAAGACAAAGGATTAGTGCAGAGCATGTCCCGTAAGGAAAACTGTCTGGACAATGCGGCCGTGGAAAGCTTCTCCGGCATGTTAAAGTCGGAATGTTTCCATACGCGCAAATACGCTTCCGCTGCCGAACCGGAAGCGGCTTTGCGCGAATCTATCCGTTACTGCAATCATAATGGGGTTAATTGGAATGAAAAGGATTGAGTTCTGTGCCATACAGGATTCAGGCTTTGGGAGTCGATTGGTTAAGCTGTCCAACTTTTTTGGGGTGAGTTCAGCTTGACCAAAGCCGTGCTGGCTTGGGTGTTGGATTTACTGAAAGGGTAAAGATGGCAGAGTTGGACTTAAGCCGGGATATTTATCGGGCGGCCTACACTATTGAAGACAGTGTGGATGTGGAAAGAAATTTAAAAGACGACAACACCATAGTGTTGGACTTCGGGGAAATCAACGTCATCATTGACGATTTTCAAGCATTGGATATGATGCGGAAACTCGCCGCATTTTTTAATTATAAACTGGTGGATTTAGATGCTTGAAATCAGCTTAGATGCCAGTCAACTCGAACACGGTCTCAGCCAACTGTTGAAAAACGCCACCGACACCCGCCCCGTGATGCGTGCCATCGCTACCGAAATGGTCTCACTCACGGAAGACAACTTCGAAAGTGAGGGCTGGGGTGGGCAAAAATGGAAGAGAAGCCGGCGCGTTGCCGACAACGGCGGCAAAACCCTGCAATTATCCGGCCGGATCGCCGCCGGCATCAGCACCCAGATCGGAAACGGCTTTGCCCGTATCGACAGTAATAAAAAATATGCCGCCATCCACCACCTAGGCGGCCAAGCCGGGCGCGGCAGGAAAGTCAAAATCGAGCCGCGCCCCTACCTGCCCATCAACGGAGCAGGACAACTGCAAAAAGGAGCAGAGTCTGCCCTGCTCGACATCGCCCTAAAATCCCTCAGCAAAGGATTGTGAGCATCAAAAAACGGGCCAAATCAGCCCGTTCATTTTTATTTCACTGTGTGCAACAGCATTACAAATCCGCCATCCCACATCAACCCAACCAGTCCCGCCTAATCCCATTTATCTCACAGACCACTATATATTTATCTCACTTGGTTTCAGCGGAAAGCGCAAAAAGTGCAAAATAATAGAACAGCATGAAATGACCGGCCGTCTGAAAGTTTTGGATTGCTTTCAGACGGCCTTGTGTTTTGCCGGCTGTGCGCTGCGCAAACGCGGCGCGATAGTGAAATCCTGTTATTTCTGTTAGGGTTTTGCTGCGCTTTGTCTTGCCGTATCTGTAGCGGCTTGCTGTTTTTGCACCGGAAAGGAAGTGGATTCACGGCAGCCGGCTTGTTTAAAATCAGTAATCAGCCGGCGGGCGGAAGGCAGCAGGCGGGTGAGAGCGGGCGGGCACCGCTGCCGTTACTTTAAAATAGGCGATAAACGGTTATGGATTAGCAGTTTTCCGATGCGCGGGCAAAAAAAGGGGTGGCATACAGCCACACCCAAACACACACACATCAAGAGGAAAGAGATGAAAAATAAAACTATTGTTTTTCGGGGCTTTTGCCTGCCTGGCGTTTCACCCAAAAAAATAAAACCGTTGCGATAACCATCACTAAGATAATGGTTAATAAAGATAAAATGCCGACAGGCGATTTAAACAGTTCGCTTAAGAGTTCCATCGTTTGTGCCCCGATTGGTTTGTTATTCAGTTTAGGTGCGATTATAGGTTAAAACGGTTATCCGGCTTTGACACAGGTCAATCTTAGCAAAACCGGCCCGGGAAATCTGTTTGGCAGAGTCGGCGCGGTGCGGGGAAGGGAGGGGTTATCATGGCGGTTTTCGGTATCAATGAGCGGTAGAGCCAATCTAATCTAGAATCTAAAATAATGACAATAATAACGGCACCGCCCCACCTTGGTTTAAAGAAAACGGTTTTGTCAGCCGCGAAAGGGCCAGTAGAAAATCGGCGGTGCGCCATTTGGGCAGCCTGCATTCCGTTGCCTTGTCGTTATTTTGAAGTGAATGAGCTATCATGCCGGCTTATTGCCGATGCCGTCTGAAACCGATGGATATTTATGAACAGCCTGATTACCCTGATTTTGATTCTGCTGCCGCTTTGTCTCGGTTTTTTTATCAATCTGCCGAAGGTTTATCTGAACATTATCGATAAGGCACTGGCCTGGTTGGTGTATGCGGTTTTACTGCTGATCGGTGTGTCGCTCTCGCAGGTGGAAAATCTGGGCGCTCAAATCGACACCATTATCGGGGCTGCGGCTTTGCTGTTTGTGTGCGTTATCGGCCTGAACCTTGCGGTGTTGGTGTGGTTCGACCGCCGCTATCCGTGGCAGAGTGCAGCTGCAGGCAAAAAGGCGCGGGTGGGCGTTGCCGGCAGCGTCAAACAGATAAGCTGCGTGGTGTCGGGTTTCTTGGCCGGCAGAGTCTTGCAGGATAATTGGCTGCCGCCTGAGCGTGCGGGCACTTATTGCCTGATGCTGCTGGTGTTGCTGGTAGGCATACAGTTGCGCAGCAGCGGCATCACGCTGCGCCGGGTGCTGATTAACCGGCGCGGCGTGCAAACCGCAGTTTTAACAACCGTGTCTTCGCTGCTGGGCGGGCTGCTGTTTGCCGCGCTGATGCCCGGAGTGTCGTGGAGCCGGGGTTTGGCGCTTGCGTCCGGTTTCGGCTGGTATTCGCTCTCGGGCATTGTGATAACCGAGGCCTACGGCCCCGTGTGGGGCAGCGTTGCACTGCTGAACGATTTGGCGCGCGAGTTTTTCGCTTTGGCATTTATTCCCGCGCTGATGCGCCGCCACCCGGGCGCGGCGGTGGGTGCGGGCGGCGCCACCAGCCTGGATTTCACATTGCCGGTGATTCAAAGCTCAGGCGGGTTGGAGATGGTGCCGCCGGCCATCAGTTTCGGCTTTATCATCAATGTTGCCGCTCCGTTTTTAATGGTGTTTTTTTCGAGCGTACACTTTTAGCGGGGCGGCTTGCCGCCGTGTGCTTAATTTGGCACAATGCGCCGACAGTTTTTTGCAGCAACAGAGATTCAGCATTTCACATTATAAAGAACACGCCATGCCGCCACGCCTCAGACGACACGAAAAAATCATTGCCCTTGTGCGCGAACACAGCTTTATGCCGATCGAACAGCTCGCCCGCGAGCTTGATGTTACCCCGCAGACCATACGCCGCGACATCAACCAGCTTTGCGAAGAAAACCTGCTGCGGCGTTATCACGGCGGCGCCACTTTGGGCGAGAGCCTCGAAAACGAAGATTTCAACACCCAAAAAGCCAAGCTGCAAAGCGAAAAAGCCCATATTGCCGATTTGATTGCCGAGCATATTCCCGATAACGCCTCGCTGTTTCTCAGCATAGGCTCCACCATCGAAGCGGTGGCGATGGCTTTGGTGAAAAAGCGCAAAAACCTCTGCATCATCACCAACAATATCCATGTGGCGGCCATTGTGTCGGGGCGCAGCGACTACACCGTGATTATCACTTCAGGCGTGGTACGCCCGATAGACGGCGGCGTAACCGGCGTGGCAACGGTGGATTTTATCAACCAGTTTAAAACCGATTATGCCGTGTTGAGCGCATCGGGCATTGATGCAGACGGCTCGCTGCTCGATTTCGACTATAAAGAAGTCAGCGTGATGCAGGCCATGATTGCCAACGCCCGCATCTGCTATCTGGGCGTGGATCACAGCAAGTTCGGTCGCAACGCGCTGGTGCGCATAGGCAGCATCAGCGAATTTGATGCCGTGTTTACCGACCGGGGGCCCGATGAGGCGATGTGCAAACGGCTGGAAGAAGCAGGCGTGAAATGCCTGATTGCCGATAACGCAAAATAATGAAAAGGCCGTCTGAAAACGCAATATGGTTTTTCAGACGGCCTGTTGTTTCTGTTTGCCGTTCTATTTCAGAACCACCGCTTAAAAGCCCCAGCGTAGGTTGCGTATGGTGCCGATTGCCTCATTAATCACACCCAGGCCGCCCGAAGTGGTGCGCATGGTATCCCTGATGCCTTCGTGTTTGTTTCTGCGCTTTTGCTCCTCTAAAGCGATTTCCTCTGCCGTGTTGGTTCTTTGGCGGCGCTGCTGCTCCAATTCAGACCGGCTCAACTCGGCAGACATTCGGTTTCTTCCCGCCTTAATGGCGGCAGAATCATCGCCGATCGCCATATTGCCGGCAGAGTTCGGCGATGCGCAGGCAGCCAAAACACAAGCTGCAAATAAGGCGGATATTAATTTATTCATTGCTTCCACTCCTTTAAATGGAAAGGTTCGGTTGAAAACGAAACATCAGCTAAAAATCAGCGGATAAGGTAAACTCCGTTAAGCCCTTTATATGCGCGGTTGACGGCATCGGCCTCATCCATCATCTCTTCGCGGCGTTCGGCTCTGCGCTCAGCCCGCTCCTCCCGCTCTGCTTTCTGGATAGCGAGCCTGTTTTCATAAAGCTGCTGTTGCTGGGATTGGGAGGAAACAAAGCGTTGGTCGGCATAAGTGCAGCCGCCAAGCAGCAGCACGGCAGCGAAAGCGGGGATTAACAAATTGTTCACAAAAATCTCCAAAAATAATTTTTCAAAAAATCGAAGAACTTTAATTTTTATATCTAGTTTAAAATAAAATAAAATAAAATAAAATAAAATAATGTAAATATATTGCCGGCGAATAGTCGGTTGCAATGACAATGCCTTTACAAATGCTTTGGATGCAAAATGCTTGAATGCCGAACACCGGGCTTCCCGCTTGCGCGGAAATGACAGCAGATAAATTTCTTGTGTTTTTGAAATGTTGCAAAGGCATCAGGCCGTCTGAAAAATCCTGCCTGATACAAACTTTTCAGACGGCCTGATACGGTATATTGAAATATAAAATTCAGAGCGGCCGGCCGTTTCAGACGGCTTGAATATTGGGAAAGGCCGGGCTGCCTGCATTTTCTCTTATACTTTAAACTATGCCCGGCAGCCCGAGTATGCCCGGCAGCCCGAGGCCTTGCAAAAATATCCTGCCGCCTGAAAAGCCGCAGTGCCGCTGTCGGCTTCACGATTCCGCTGCGCTGCCCCGCGCGGGCGGAGGCTTGGGAAGATATTGAAGCATCGATAAAACAAACACTTGGGCGACAAACGCTTGGTTTTCCGCCTGCGCGCCGATAGCGGCAGACAAATTTTTGTGTTGTTTTTTGAATGTAGGCAAGGCTCTTCAGGCCGTCTGAAAAAAGCCTGCCGGATGCAAACTTTTCAGACGGCCCGATACGGCGCGTTGAAATATAAAATACAGAGCGGCCGGCCGTTTCAGACGGCCTGAATATTGGGAAAAGGCCGGGCGGTTTGCATTTTCTCTTTACACTTTAAACTATGCCCGGCAGCCGTGGTTTTCTGCTCAAACAATGGTTTGGCAGTTTTTCGTATGTGCAGAAACCATGCGGTTTCTCCGTGCCTTTGCGGATTGCTGATAATGCCTGAAAATTTAGGCAGGGTTTTTCAGGCAAACGGGTAAAAAGAAAAATGTAAACAACGCTGCGGTTGCCTACCCAAAAGCCGTCTGAAATATTGGGTTTCAAACGGCATGATATGGCGTATCGAGGTATAAAATTATAGAGCAGCGGCCGTTTCAGACGGCCTGCAGACGGCTTGATGATGTTGGTGCAGCAACGGTTGGTCAGTTTATTTGCAGGGAAAACGTTGCGATATCCCTGCGGCTTCATGTTGGATTTCGGCTTGCCGTTTCTGCGCAGAAGCATTTACCCGTTGCAGTCTGCCGCGCCGCAGGGTTATTTTCTGCCTTGATGTTTGATGGCAGGCTGAAATAGGGCGGAGAAAATGCATCATCCCGCCGCGCAGGCAGTATAATATCCCCCATCATTCCGCATGCCTTTTTATCTTGCAACTTAAAACTTGAACCATGATGAACAAAGACCAATTCGCCGACAACCACTTTATCCGCACCATCATCGAAGACGACCTGCAAAGCGGCCGGCACAGCGCGGTGCACACCCGCTTTCCGCCCGAACCCAACGGCTATCTGCACATCGGCCACGCCAAATCCATCTGCCTGAATTTCGGTGTGGCTTATGTTTATGACGGCCTGTGCAACCTGCGTTTTGACGACACCAACCCCGAAAAAGAAAATCAGGAATACGTTGATTCGATTAAAGAAGACGTGAGATGGCTGGGCTTTGAATGGGCAGGCAGGCCGCATTATGCCTCCGACTATTTCGACCAACTCTTCGATTATGCAGTCGGCCTGATTAAAGAGGGAAAAGCCTATGTGGACGATTTGACCGCAGAAGAAATGCGCCAATACCGCGGCACGCTCACCGAGCCGGGCAGAAACAGCCCCCACCGCGACCGCAGCATCGAAGAAAACCTTGATTTGTTTTACAAAATGCGCGATGGTGCCTTCCCCGACGGCAGCAAAACCCTGCGCCTGAAAATCGACATGGCCTCGGGCAACGTGAATATGCGCGACCCCGTGATATACCGCATCCGCCGCGCCCGCCACCACAACACCGGCGACAAATGGTGCATCTACCCGATGTACGACTACACCCATGCCGTTTCCGATGCCATCGAAGGCATCACCCATTCACTGTGCACACTCGAATTCGAAGCCCACCGCCCGCTCTACGACTGGGTGCTCGACAATATTCCCGCGCCGCACCCGATCCGCCCGCGCCAATACGAATTTTCGCGCCTGGAGCTTTTATATTCCATCACCTCCAAGCGCAAACTCAGCCAGCTGGTTTCAGACGGTCACGTTTCCGGCTGGGACGACCCGCGTATGCCCACCATATCCGGTATGCGCCGCAGGGGCTACCCCCCCGAAGGGCTGCGCCTGTTTGCCAAGCGCGCAGGCATTTCCAAATCAGAAAACACAGTCGATATGAGCATACTCGAAGGCGCAGTGCGCGAAGAATTGGAAAATTCCGCCCCGCGCCTGATGGCAGTGTTGGATCCGATTAAAGTAACACTCACCAATTTTTCAGACGGCCTCACCCAAAGCCGCAGCGCACCGTTCCACCCCAACCACCCCGAAATGGGGGAGCGGGAAGTTCCGATTTCGCAAACCGTCTATATCGAAGCCGGCGACTTCAGCGAAAACCCGCCCGCCGGCTGGCAGCGTCTGACTCCCGGCGGCGAAGTGCGCCTGCGCTACAGCTATGTGATCAAGTGCAACGAAGTCGTGAAAGACGAAAACGGCAACATCATCGAACTCAAATGCAGCATCGACCACAACACCTTGGGCAAAAAGCCCGAAGGCCGCAAAGTGAAAGGCGTGATTCACTGGGTTTCCGCCGAACACGCCGCCGAAATCAAAGTGCGCCTTTACGACCGCCTGTTTACCGTTGAACGCCCCGATGCCGTGCGCGGCGAAGACGGCAATTATCTGCCGTTTACCGATTTTCTCAACCCCGAATCGGCAAAAGAAACCACCGCCTACGCCGAAACCGCCGCACTTGGCCTGCCTCCCGAAAGCCGCCGCCAATTTGAACGGCTGGGCTATTTCGTTACCGACCGCCGCGACCACCGCCCCGATGCCCCCGTGTTCAACCGCACCGTCAGCCTGAAAGACACCCGGCAGGAAAAACAGACCGATGGATAAACACAGGCCGTCTGAATGGTTTTCAGACGGCTTGCGGTCATCTATATTAATGGAATATTTAGTAATAGGATATTTCAGTTAGGGTGGAAATATTTGTTTGATGCGGTTTTGATAGGCTGTTGTCCGGTTTTAGCTTGCCGCATCTGCGGTGGCTGTTGATTGTCGTGTAACGCTCGGAGGCGGGGACTGTGGAGTGTCAATATGTTTGACACTGCCTGCTGAATTCTCTAAAATCTGATTCCGACAAAAATTTTGTCGTTCTTTCTGCCGTATCGGCAATCGAATCCCTAAGTATCTTTGAAATTTCGGACGCTCCGTTGCTGTCTGGTTTTCCGTTCTTGCCCATCATTAATACATTATTTCAATACATTATTTCTATTTTATGCACGTTTCCGAACTACAAACCCAACACATTTCCCGATTACTGGAAATGGCTGAACAGCATGGCATTGAAAATGCCAACCGTTTCCGCAAACAAGATTTGGTTTTTGCCATTGTGCGCCAGATGATGAAGCAGGGTGAATCGTTTACCTGCTCGGGTACGCTTGAAATTCTGCCAGACGGTTTCGGTTTTTTGCGCAGTGCCGACACTTCCTATCTGGCCGGCCCGGACGATATTTATGTGTCGCCCAGCCAAATCCGCCGCTTCAACCTGCACACCGGCGATACCATCGAAGGCAGTGTGCGTGTGCCTAAAGACAATGAGCGTTATTTTGCGCTGGTGCGTTTGGACAGCATCAACGGCGATAATCCCGAGGTGTGCAAACACAAAATTCTGTTTGAAAACCTCACGCCGCTTTTTCCTACCACGCAGTTCAAACTGGAGCGCGACATCAAGGCCGAAGAGAATATCACCGGCCGCGCCGTTGATTTGGTTTCGCCGATAGGCTTCGGCCAGCGCGCGCTTTTGGTGGCACCGCCGAAAACCGGTAAAACCGTAATGCTGCAAAACATTGCGCATGCCGTTACGGCCAATTACCCCGAGGTGGAGCTGATTGTTCTGCTGATTGACGAGCGGCCGGAAGAAGTAACCGAAATGTCGCGCAGCGTGCGCGGCGAAGTGGTGGCTTCTACTTTTGACGAGCCGGCGCAGCGTCATGTGCAGGTGGCCGAAATGGTGATTGAAAAAGCCAAGCGCATGGTGGAACACAAAAAAGATGTGGTGATTCTGCTGGATTCCATCACCCGGCTGGCGCGCGCCTACAACACCGTGGTGCCGGCTTCGGGCAAAATCCTCACCGGCGGCGTGGATGCCAATGCGCTGCACCGCCCGAAACGCTTTTTCGGCGCGGCGCGCAATGTGGAAGAGGGCGGCTCGCTCACCATTATCGCCACTGCGCTGGTGGATACCGGCAGCCGCATGGACGATGTGATTTTCGAAGAGTTTAAAGGCACGGGCAATATGGAGCTCAATCTCGACCGCCGCATTGCCGAAAAACGTGTGTTCCCCGCCATCAACATCAACAGATCCGGCACGCGCCGCGAAGAGTTGCTGGTGCCCAACGACCAGCTTCAGCGTATGTGGCTGCTGCGCAAGTTTCTGCACCCGATGGACGAAATCGAAGCCACCGAGTTTTTGGTGGGCAAGCTCAGAGATTCTAAAGACAACAATGAATTTTTTGAACTGATGCGCGGCAGATAACCATACAGGCCGTCTGAAAATTTCAGACGGCCTTCCGTCAACTAAGGCTTGAGGGCTTATGCAGACAATGAACTGGCAGCAACTGCTTTCTACCCGGCGTTTCCGTTTGAAAGACGGCGAAATTGTGCCTACGGTAACGCCCTCCACCCAGGAAGGTGCCGACGCGCTGCGCACCGATTTCCACATCGATTACGACCGCGTGGTGTTTTCGGGCGCATTCCGCCGTTTGGGGCGCAAAACGCAGGTGCATCCGTTTGCCGAACACGACCACACCCACAACCGCCTTACCCACAGCGTGGAAGTGGCCAGTGTGGGACGCAGCTTGGGCAACCGGGTGGGCGTGATGATGCAGGCCGGCGGCTTTCTGCCGCAGGGCAACACCCCGGGCGATATCGGCGCAGTGGTGCAGGTGGCGTGTTTGGCGCATGATTTGGGCAACCCGCCGTTCGGCCATACCGGTGAAGACGCGCTGCGCGACTGGTTCCGCAATCCCGCCCACAACCATTATCTCGAACCGTTGAGCGAAGCCCAGCGCAATGATGTGCAGACTTACGAAGGCAATGCCCACAGCCTGCGCATTTTGGCCAACCTGGAAATGTATCGCGGCAAGGGCGGTATGCGGCTCACGGCTGCCGCCATCGGCACATTGCTGAAATACCCGTGGACCACGCTAGAGCCCGCCGGCCGCAAAAAATTCAATATCTACCAAACCGAGCTGCCTTTTATCCGCCGCGTGGCCGAAGAATTGGGACTAATCGGGCAGGGCGGCGACCGCTGGGCACGCCACCCCTTGTCTTATCTGATGGAGGCGGCAGACGACATCTGCTACGCCCTGCTTGATTTGGAAGATGCGGTTGAAATCGGCCTGCTCGGCGATGCCGAAGTGGAAAGCATTTTGGCCGAGCTCACCTTCACCGAAACGGCGGGCGCATGGCAGGCGCAAAGCAGCCTGCAACGCTGCGCCATGTTGCGCGGCATGGCCATCGGGCGGGCGATTGAAGATGTGGCGCAAACCTTTATGACGCATCAGCACGATTTGCTCTCCAACCAATTTCAGGGCAGGGATCTGCTTGCTTTGTGCAGCCCCGAAGTGCAAAACACGCTCGAGAAAGCCAAAGAGCTGGCACGCACGCGCATTTTCCGCCACCAAAGCAAGCTGATGACTGAAATCGCGGCTTTTCCGTGTTTGGGTTTGATTCTCGACCTGCTGGTTCCCGCCGCTTATGCGCTGGTTACTCAGAGGCAGGTGAGTGCGCGCCAGTCGCTGGCTTTGGAGCTGCTGAAAAACAGCGATCCGGTTACCCGTAACGACAGTCTTTATGAAGCCTATATGAAGATTCTCGATTTTGTCGGCGGCATGACCGACAACGCCGCTGCCAAAATGGCACGGGAAGTGTCGGGTATCGGCATGGTGTAGTGGACAGGCATACAGATTGCGGTTGGTGCACGCAACACCGCCCGCGTCTGCAACCATCACAATCCGAACCTATCCACAAGCGGCCGGCGGTCGTCTGAAAAGCCGAAATGCCGCTACCGGCTCCGTAAGTCTGCTGCGCAGCTCCCGCGCAGGCAGAATCGGAATGAAAATACCGAATACCGGTTAAACAAATCTTGAAATGCCGAACATTGGAATTTATGCCTGAGGGAAATTGCGGCAAACACACTTTTGGCGGTGTTTTTTTGAATGTTACACAAGTTTCAGCCTGTTAAAACCCGCTTCGGCCGTCTGAAACCATCCGCCCCGCCCTTGCCTGCTTGGAGTATCTGTTATGGCTTTAACAACCCGGCACTTGGTTGAAGCAGGGACAGGGGGTAGTTTCAGACGGCCTTGATGATTCTGCAAAAATTTCGGCCTGTATTGATAACAAACTGCCGTAGGGTCGGACTCATGTTGGAATCATGGCAGCCTTGCCTTGCTTTGTTGCAGCGGCTGCCGTCTTGCCTGTTTGGGCGGGTTGGTTGTTGCCGAACTGCGGTGGCCGGCTTGGCCGGCCGCCCGAAAACATAAGCCGAAGCCGGTTGGGCACAATATTCAGGCCAACACGCCCAAAATCACGCTGTCGGCTTGGAATATGGCACTTGCCTTTTGGCCGGGATGCAGGTCGAGCTGCTCGGTGCTCTGCATGGTGATGCCCGCCGTAATCAGCGTGCCGCCGCCCGCATCCAATGTAACCACCGAGTTTGCCGCACCGCGTTCGATGCTGCTGATGACGCCGTTTAAGCGGTTGCGGGCGGAAAGTTTGATGTGTTCCAAATCGGTGGCGATAACGATGTGGGCGGATTTGACTAAAACAATCACGGGGCTGCCCACCGCCAGGCGCAGATTGTCGCAGCTTTCGCGGGTGATGGCGGCTGCCAGCTCCTGCCCGCCGGGCAGGGAGATGGTTACTTCGCTGTTTACAGCGTCTTGCCTGATGGTTTTCACGGTGCCGGCAAATTGGTTTCGGGCGCTGGTTTTCATGGTGGTTTTCCTTTTTCAGACGGCCGCCGGCCGCTTGTGGATAGGTTCGGATTGTGGTGGTTGTATCCGTGGCGCGGGCGGTGTTGCGTGCAGCAACCGTAATCTGTTGCCGTTTGACCGCTTCGCCGGGCAGGGTGGTAACGGGGCGGAATGGACGAAGCTGCTGTCGTCCAAGCTGCCGGTCAGACCGTGTTTATATCGGCAGACGCATATGTTGATACGGCCTTTCCCAACCGGCCGCACACCGTTTAGGGCTTTCAAGCGGGACACGGTCAAGCCGGGCTGTTGCCGTATTCTATAATAATCAGACGGGGCATGCGGTTGCTTTTGAGGCCGTCTGAAAGTTTGTTGGTCAGTCAAGCGGAGGCTGCGGCGGATACGGCTGCTTCAGACGGCCGGGCATCTGCCGCCGGCGAAGATGCGGAGCCGACCATAGATAAAGGCGATGATACCCAATCGATGCCTGGTGTCCAAACGTTTGTTCCGTGCGCAAAAGCAGATTGCGGCCAAGCTCCGCGTCAAATACTTCTGCCGCAGCGGGCCCTCCTGATTCCGGCATGGGCTGGCAGGCCGTTGCCGGCCGGCTTTTGCAAAAATACCTTAAGGCCGTCTGAAAGGCCTGAATACCGTTATTTCCGTGCCGGCAGAAAGCCAATGAATATTAATGAATATATTGAATGGTTGAAGCATTGGCGAAACCCATATTTAAGATGCGGAACGTTTGAACTCCCGCGCGCGGGCAACGGCAAATCAACTCTCTGTGATGCTTTTGAATTTGGTAAAGGTCTCAAACAATGCAGAGCCGGCTCGGTTGCCGTTTTAGGCGGCCTGCAAAACCGATCTTTCCGCACCGGAGCGCGGCAACGCCGCACTGAAACGGAGCAGATCCATTATAACTGCTGCCCCGTGCTTGTTTCAGCGGATCGTCCGAATAAGGAGTTTTCAGACGGCCTGTTGCAGATTGGCGGTTGGAAACTATGGATTATTCCCGTGATTAATGATATTTTCGCCTTAGCTTTGCTGCAGTAGCGGCAGGGCACAATGAGAAAAAATATTTCAGGAGAATCCGATATGGCATACAACTACACCCGCGCCGCCGGCTTGCAGGTGGACAACCATCTTTATCAGTTTGTCGAAGCAGTGCTGGCCAAACACCCGAATGTGGAATCCGCCGCATTCTGGCAGGGCTTCACCGATTTGGTGCGGCAGTTTGCCCCGCGCAACCGCGCCCTTTTGGAAAAGCGCGACCGCATTCAGGCCGAACTTGATGCCTGGCACAAGCAAAACCCCGGCCCTGTGCAGGACGAAGCGGCCTATCAGGCGTTTTTAAAAGACTTAGGCTATCTGGCCGATGCCCCCGCGGCATTCAAAATCACCACCGCTCATGTTGATCGTGAGCTGGCAGAGCAGGCCGGCCCGCAACTGGTGGTGCCGATCAACAACGCCCGCTATGCGCTCAATGCCGCCAATGCCCGCTGGGGCAGCCTTTATGATGCGCTTTACGGCACCGATGCCATCGAGCAGAGCAGCGATCTTGCGCCCGGCAAAGGCTACAATCCCAAGCGCGGCGATGCCGTGATTGCCTTTGCCCGCAAATTTCTCGACAACAGCATTCCGCTGGCGCAAGGCAGCCATCAAGACGTTACGGCCTACACCGTTTCCCAGGGCCGTCTGAAAGCCAGGCTGGACAACGGCAGCGAAAGCGGCCTGGCTTCGCCCGAATGTTTCACAGGCTACAACGGCAGCCCCGATGCGCCTGCTTCGCTGCTGTTTTTACACAACGGGCTGCATATCGATATCTTAATCGACAAAAACAGCCCCATCGGCAGCCAAGACCCGGCCGGCGTGAAAGACATCGTGCTCGAAGCAGCTTTGAGCACCATTATGGACTGCGAAGACTCGGTGGCCGCAGTCGATGGCGAAGACAAAACGCTGGTATACGCCAACTGGTTCGGCCTGATGGGCGGCACACTCACCGAAGAAGTGGAAAAAGGCGGCAAAACTTTCACCCGCAGCCTCAACCCCGACCGCGCCTACACCAAGCCGGACGGCAGCGGCAGCTTCACACTGCCCGGCCGCTCGCTTTTGTTTATCCGCAATGTCGGCCATCTGATGACTACCCCTGCCGTGCTCGATGAAGCGGGCAGCGAAATTCCCGAAGGCATCCTTGACGGCGTGATGACCGCGCTGATTGCCCCGTTTGATTTCCAGCGCAGCGAAAACAAAAACAGCCGCGCAGGCTCGGTGTATATCGTGAAGCCGAAAATGCACGGCCCCGAAGAAGTGGCGTTTGCCGATGAATTGTTTGCCGCCTTTGAAGATTTGGCCAAACTGCCGCGCAATACCCTGAAAATGGGCATTATGGACGAAGAACGCCGCACCTCTGCCAATCTCGCCGCCTGCATTGAGGCGGCCAAAGAGCGCGTGGTGTTTATCAACACGGGCTTTCTCGACCGCACCGGCGATGAAATGCACACCTCCATGCACGGCGGCGCGTTTATCCGCAAAGGCGATATGAAGTCGAGCAGATGGATTAACGCCTATGAATTAAACAACGTGCAAACCGGCCTGCAATGCGGCCTGCCGGGCAAAGCGCAAATCGGCAAAGGCATGTGGGCGATGCCCGATTTGATGGCCGAAATGCTCAAACAGAAAATCAGCCACCCGAAATCCGGCGCCACCACCGCCTGGGTGCCGTCGCCCACCGCCGCCACCCTGCACGCCCTGCATTACCATCAGATAAATGTGTTTGATGTGCAGAAAACGCTGCTCGCACAACCGCCGCACAACCATACCGATGATTTGCTCGCCATTCCGTTTGCCGCAGAACGCAACTGGTCTGCCGAAGATATCCGGCAGGAACTCGACAACAACTGCCAGGGCATACTCGGTTACGTGGTGCGCTGGGTGGAGCAGGGCGTAGGCTGCTCGAAAGTGCCCGACATCCACAACACAGGCCTGATGGAAGACCGCGCCACCCTGCGCATTTCCAGCCAGCACATCGCCAACTGGCTGCTGCACGGCGTAGTGAGCGAAACACAGGTGCGCGAAACGCTGGAACGCATGGCCGGCGTAGTGGACAAGCAAAACGAAGGCGATGCTGCCTACACGCCGATGGCCGGCCGTTTCGCCACTTCGCCCGCTTTTCTCGCTGCCTGCGATTTAATCTTTAAAGGCACCGAGCAGCCCAACGGTTACACCGAGCCGCTGCTGCACCACTGGCGGCGTGTCGCCAAAGCAGGCTGAATATAGCGCAATGCATTCTGATGCACACAGGCCGTCTGAAAGCGTTTCAGACGGCCTGTGTGCAGTTGGTTTTGCCTTGGGTTCTGTATGGTAGTTGTGATATTTTCTGACGTTCGTTAGCAGAAATGAAGCGGGTTTATTTATTATTGTATCGTTGTTTGAACGGTTGTGTGCAGAGATGGTTTGGCAGGTGTTT
The DNA here is from genome assembly GCF_014297595.2 of Neisseria musculi. Taxonomy (NCBI): domain Bacteria; kingdom Pseudomonadati; phylum Pseudomonadota; class Betaproteobacteria; order Neisseriales; family Neisseriaceae; genus Neisseria; species Neisseria musculi. Next base: position 231,200 of record NZ_CP060414.2, read on the forward strand.
TCTGCATTTCCCGGTGCCCGGTTTATGTTTATTCTGCTGCATTTCGGCACACTTCCACCGCATCCTGCAAACCGGACACGCCGAAAATCTGCAGATTGGGAAACTCTTTGGGGTTGCGCGGCAGGTTGGCTTTGGGCACCACCGCGCGCTTGAAGCCGAGTTTTTCGGCTTCTTTGAGCCGCTCCTGCCCGCGCGCCACGGGGCGCACTTCGCCGCTTAAGCCGATTTCGCCGAAGGCCACCATTTTTTCGGGCAGAGGGCGGTTGCGGAAGCTGGAAAGCATGGCGAGGATAATTGCCAAGTCGGCGGCCGGCTCGTTGATTTTCACGCCGCCCACCGCGTTGAGAAACACGTCTTGGTCGAAGCAGGCGATGCCGGCGTGGCGGTTTAAGACGGCCAGCAGCATGGCGAGGCGGTTTTGCTCGAGGCCGACAGTGAGCCGCTTGGGCGTGAAGCCGTGGGCATCGTCCACCAGCGCCTGAATTTCCACCAGCAGCGGGCGGCTGCCCTCCTGCGTTACCAACACGCAAGAACCCGGCACATCATCACGGTAGCTGGCCAGAAAAATGGCCGAGGGGTTGGACACGCCTTTCAGGCCGTGTTCGGTCATGGCAAACACGCCCAATTCGTTGGCCGCGCCGAAGCGGTTTTTGATGGCGCGTATCATGCGGTAGTTAGAATGTTGGTCGCCCTCGAAATACAGCACGGTATCGACCATATGCTCCAGCACGCGCGGGCCGGCGATGGCGCCGTCTTTGGTAACGTGGCCCACCAAAATCATAGCAATGCCCATCTGCTTGGCCATGCGGGTAAGCTGGGCGGCGCATTCGCGCACCTGCGACACCGAGCCCGGTGCAGAAGTGATTTGGTCGGAATACATGGTTTGAATCGAATCGATAACGACAACGGCAGGTTCGTGCTGTTTTAAGGCCGTCTGAACCGCTTCCATGCGGATTTCGGCCAGCAGGTTCACGCCTTCGCTTTTCAAACCCAAACGCTGCGCGCGCAACGCAACCTGCTGCGCCGATTCTTCGCCCGACACATACAGCACCTTTCGGTTTTTCGCCATCACGGCCACAGTTTGCAGCAGCAGTGTCGATTTGCCGATGCCGGGGTCGCCGCCGAGCAGAATCACCGCCCCGCCAACTAGGCCGCCGCCGAGCACGCGGTCGAGTTCGCTCATGCCGGTAGGCGCGCGCGGCACTTCGATGGCGGTAACTTTTGACAAATCCTGCACCTGCGCGGTATCCGCCGCCCACGATTGGAAGCGCGCGTTTTTCGGCTCGGGCGCGGCGAGGCTTTCTTGCAGCGTGTTCCACTCGCCGCAATGCGGGCATCTGCCCTGCCATTTGGGCGCGGTGCCGCCGCATCCGCTGCATTGGTAAACGGTTTTCGGTGCTTTTGCCATAAAGGTTCCTGCCGGATGGTAGAGGCCGTCTGAACGGCAGCGAAAAAACCGATTGTAAGCGCAAAACCGCGCCGGATATACCCTTAAGGGCTAAAAAATATCCGTATATCTTTATTTCAAACACACATAATATGCGGTTGTTATTATTTCAATAGAATAACGTTACCCGTGTTGAAACCATGAAAAAAGCTGCATATTCCCATTTGGCCGCCGCTGTTTTGACCGTTTTCGCCCTGCCGGTTGCCGCCGACCCCCGCGTACCCGACCGGCAGGCACAATACGAGATGGCATCAGCCTATGAAACCGGCGGCGGTGTGGAGCAGGATGATCAGCGCGCGGTTAAGCTGTATCTCAAAGCAGCCCGAAAAGGCCATGCCGGAGCGCAGGCGCATTTGGGCATGATGTATCACGAAGGGCGGGGCGTGAAAGAAAACGCCAAAGCAGCGGTATCGTGGTACCGTAAAGCTGCCGCGCAAGGCAACGGCGATGCCCAAAACAATCTCGGCCGTATGTATTTTTACGGCTACGGCGTGGCGCAGGATTACAAACAGGCTTTCGGGTGGTTCAGGCAGGCGGCCGGAAACGGCCACGGAACCGCCCAAAAAAACCTTGCCTATATGTATGCACACGGCACGGGAGTGGAGCAGGATATGAAGCAGGCCGCCTATTGGTATGAGCAGGCCGCTAAGCAAGGCTTGGCGGAAGCGCAAACTGAAATCGGTTTTTTCTATGACGAAGGCCGCGGCGTGGAAGCCGATGTGGAGAAAGCTGCGCTGTGGTACACACAGGCTGCCGATTTGGGCAGCGCGGTGGCACAATATAATTTGGGGCATATGTATTTGGAAGGCAGGGGTGTGGTGAGAAATGTTGAAAAAGCCCATGCGTTGTTCCGACAGTCGTGCAGCAGCGGTGATGAAGATGCGTGCAAGCTGGTGTCGGCCATGCCGGACAATTGAACGGCAAATCGGCATCGGCCGCCGCTCAGCAGGGAGCCGCCCAAGCTAATGCCGTCTGAAAAATCTTATAACTTTCAGACGGCATTGAATTTAAATCCACAGTTAGGTTTCATACAGGCTACGGTTTGCTACCCAAATTCCTGAAAATGTTGTAGTAACGCTGATTCAATAGATTCGTGCCACGTTAGAAATGGATTTTTCAATTTATCTTTAATTAAATCTAAATATAGCTCTTCTATGTTTTCAAGGTCTGAACCTTCATTATCAAACAAAAAATTTACCATAACAATAGAGAACTTATCATTATTCAAATCTTTTAATAAATAAACCATAATCATTTTACCTTCATATAAGGTATAGAATATTTTTTTTTCTAATTTCCGGATTACATTGGTGTCCATTGACCTCTCCTTACTCTTTGAACAGTATTTGCTCGAGTATTTTTAAATTGAGTAACAAGTCTTCCTGATGGAGACATGATAACAACTCTATCACCTTTTACATAAATATAATTTCCTGTTTTTTTGATCTAAGTATTTTTGCCCCTCTCTTACTACTCTATTCGAGTCCCCTACGCTTCTGTGGCTGTCGTATTGTGCTTCAGCTTTTCTTTGTTCCCCATGTTTAGTTGCTTTCTTCTCATCCTCATCATCAGGCGGCATAGGCGCCCCCGTGGCCGCCCGACTTCCCTGCTGCGGCTTCGGCTGAGCCTTTTTCTCGCCTTTTTGCGTATTCTGAATAGCAGCAAAAATAGCATCATGCTCTTCCTGAGCCTGCCGCCTTTGCTCCGCCATCATGCCGATAAAGGTTTCCGTAACGCTTTCGCAATTTTTATCCAACGCACAATAAAGCGCACCGATTGCAGGAATCGCCACACCTTTCGCAGCTCTGGACGCATTATTGTGTTCCGTTGCCGTCTGCCCAATAAGGCCGTCTGAAATGGCATTGCGGTAATCGCCCGTAGTTGCGCCGAATATTTTGGTTCTATCATAAATGCCGTCTGAAATTTGTAAGATTTTTCAGACGGCATTGAACTGTAAACTATAGAACGAGTGCGTGTATGGGCATCCACCTTACGCAGGAGTTTTAGGGGGCTTACAGACTACGGCTAGCTAGGTTGGCTACCTATTTCTGTGTTAATTAGCTCGAGTATTGTTAGCTCTTGGGGAATATTAAAATTTAAAATAGATATAAATTGGTATTCTTGCGCACCTAATTTAGATATAACTAAAAATTCAAAGACAATATCTTCTGCTTCCTTATATTGAAAACTTGTTGTTATTATATCTAAAAGATAATTATTATAACCTTCTTCAATTATGTTATCTAAATATTCCTCCAGGCTCGATGGATTTTCCCCAATAACAATAATCCATTTTATATTCACATTTTCTATTGCTTTGGATAATTTTTCTGCATTGTTTAGTAATATATTTTCACTTATTAGTAAGGTACTTGGGATTGTGTTTGTAATATTTTTATATAATTCTTCAAATGAATCCATACAAATGAAATTTTTATTTTTTAAAAACATTTTATTTTCCTTTCAAATAGTTAATTCTGGTTTTAAAAGCTTTAATCTCTCTTTCTAAATGTAGAATTCTTCTTTCTTGAGCAGCTTTAATAATATCTTCAGATAACTTTTCCATTCCAGGGCGAACCGTAGGATTTTTCTTAAATTCATCAATTTTATCTTGATGTTCTTTTATCCGTTTGTTTAAGGAACGTATCTCTTTCTTTTCACTTGTAGATAAATTCTTCTCATCCTCATCATCAGGCGGCATAGGCGCACCCGTGGCAGCCTGACTTCCCTGCTGCTGCGGCTTCGGCTGGGCTTTTTTATCGCCTTTCTGCCCGTTCTGAATGGCTGCAAATATGGCCTCCCGCTCCTCCTGAGCCTGCCGCCTTTGCTCCGCCATTATGCCGGTAAAGGTTTCCGTAACGCTTTCGCAATTTTTGTCCAAAGCACAATAAAGTGCAGCAATTGCAGGGATTGCCACACCCTGTGCCGCTCTGGCCGCATTATTGTGTTCCGTTGCCGCCTGACCGATGAGGCCGTCTGAAACAACATTGCGGTAATCGCCGGAGACCGCACCGATTCCGCTGCCCAGCAAACCCGTAATATTACCCAATGCCGCTTTTTGTGCTTCATCGAGTTTGGACGGGTCTTTCTGATTAAACAGCCAATGGGAAATTATAGGGGCGGCTGCTTCGGAACCGCCTGCGGATAGGGCGGCGGTAGCAGTATTGTTGCCCGCCGCATGGGCAACGGCGGCATTCCAAACCATATGTGCCGCCAAATGTGCAGGCGTACCTTGTTTGTCTTTACCGGTTTCAGGGTCGGGCTTTTTGAAATAGCCGCCGATTTCGCGGCTGACGGCAGGAGTGGCTGCCGCCAGCAGGGAACCACCCAAGTTGTCGCTCGGGGTAGACAGCCCCATGCTCACAGTGTCGGTCAGGAATTTCAGCGTATCGTATTTGGCAAGTTGCTTTTCATATTCGTCATTGCCGATTAATCCTGCTTCTTTACGGGCGCTCAAATCGGCAATATGGCGGTTGAGTTCGGATTTTACCTCCTGCACATTGCGGCTAAACTGCTGACCCACCTCCCGCTGCAAATCCATCTCGCGCTGCACGGTGTCTTTGTCAAACGCATTGTTCAGACGGCCTGTGTTGGCTTCAGCGGTTTCGGTGCGGGTGGCGGTGTACACCGCTGCTGCCTGTGTACCATCGGTATCGTTGCCGATAACGATATTGCGCGTGCCGATGCCGCTTCGGGTAACGCTGCTCCGGTTGTCGCCGTCGCGCCCGTAGCCGAGGGTGCTGCCGATGCTGTTTTTACCGGCAACGTTTTGCACATGGCTGTCGGCAGTCGGTGCTTTTTGCCCCAGTGTCTGGCCGCTGAGCGTAGTCGATACGCCGATGCCGAAGCTGTCGCCTTCATAGCGGCTGTGGTTTTTCAGGTCGGAACGGCTGAGGGTGGCCGTCTGAAAGCGGTTGCGGCCGTTTTGTTCGGCTGCTTCGCCGGCGGTGATGATACCGCCTTTCAGGCCGGTGTGGTTGTCCACCTTGACTTGGAAGCCGCCGTCTCCGGCAAAGATGCCGGATTGTCTGCCCACGCTTCGGTGTTCGGCGTTGATTTTGCTTTGGTTGTAGCCGGCGCTGCCGCTGAAGCCGTAGCCCACGGTAATCTGGCCGCTGAGGTTTTGCTGCCTGCTGCGGTAAACGGCGGTATCCTGCAGGCTTTCGATGGTGAGGTTTCGGGCGGTAAGGGCAACGCTGTTGCCTTTCACCTGTGCGCCTTTGAGGGTGGTGTCGCCGCTGCTTTGAATCACGGCCCGGCTGCCGGTGCTGCCGATGCGGCTGTGGCGGTGGGTCAGTTCGCCGCCGTTGCCGTAGCCTCTGCCGTAGTTGCCGCCGCCGGTAAAGCCGGCGGCGAAGCCGTTTTGGCCGTAGCTGACGGCAACGCCGGCATTCCAGCCGCTGCTGCGGTTGTCGCTGCGTTCGCTGTGGTGTTGTTCGGCCGATTGCAGCACGATGTCTTTGGCGCGCAATAAGGTGCCTTCTTTACCCGCCACATCCGAGCCGGTGATGTTCAGACGGCCTTGGTCTGCTGTCAGGCTGACTTGGCCGCCGCCGATGATTCGGCTGCCTTGGGCGGCGGTGCCTTCGCTATGGCGTTGGTCGGTGTTTTTTTGCCGGCCGTAGGTAAGCGATATGCTGACGTTGGATGTGCCGGCTGTGGATTTCCAATCGCCGGCGGATAGGGCGGAGGCGGTGTCGGCCAGGCCTTTGAGGTTGGCCGGACTGCTTTCTTCGGCCAGCAGCTGCCGTGCCTGCCATGCGGCATTGGCCGCCGCCATGGCATTGACGCGGCCGTTTTTGCTTTTGCCGACGGTTTTGGCCGCTGCTACCGCGTTTTGTGCGGCCTGGACCACAGGGATGTTGACGGCAACGGTCAGGCCTTTTTGTTCGAAGGTGCGTCGGTAGTCGGTGGCGTAAGTATCCTGCGCCGCTTCAATGTCGATGTTGCGCGCACGGATCCATACATCACCTTCGGGCGAGGAGACGGCCGAGCCGGTTTGGCGGTAGTTTTGCCCGGCCCAAATGACGGTGTCGCCTTTTAAGCTGCCGACGGTAGCGGCATGATTCACCAGCGTCCGGCTGCTGTTGTCGGCGGTGTCTTTTTTGCTGCCGATGCTGAAGCCGATGCCGCCCGAGCCCGTCAGGCCGGATTTTTTGGTTTGGCGGCGTTCGGTGTCGTGATAGGTGCTTTGTGCCGCGGTGAGGTTCACATTATTGCCGGCCTTCAACAGGGTGCGGCCGTCTGAAACGATGTTGCTGCCGCGCACGTTGATGTCCGCTCCGGCAACAACCGCCACTTCTTTGCCCTCGATGGTGCTGCCTGCTGCTTCATCGTGCCGGCGGCGGTATTGGTCGAGGCCGGTTTTGTTGGAAACAAGGCCGCGCGATTTGCTGTAAACCGATTCGCTCAAATCCAGCGTTTTGCGGCCTTCGCCGATGTCGACGTTGCGGCCGGAGAGGAGGATGCGGCCGTCACTGCTGGCAATATTGCCTTGGCGGACGGTTAAATCTTCTTGGGCGGAAATCAGAATATCGCCTTTCGCACCGAGGGTGGTGCCGGCTTCCCAAGTTTGGGCAACATGGCGGTGGTTTTTAGCGCCCGATTCTCCATGCCTGCTGCGGGATTCGAGCTTGGCAGTGCCCAAACCGATGCGGCCGTCTGAAACGATTCGGGTTCGGCCTTTGGCCGCTTCGTTGCGCAGGTTGGCGGCCACGAAATCGATGCTTTGGTTGGCTTTGAGGCTTAAGAGGCCGTCTGAAGCGTTGCCGACATAAAGCCCGGCGACGCGGTCGATTCGGGTTTGACCGTTGCCCTCGTCGCCGTGGGTGACTGTAGTGGAGGCAACGCGGAGGCGGTCGGCTTCGACGGAGAGGAGGGTGTCGGCGGCAACGGTGCCGCCTTCGATGTTGACGTCTTTGCCGCGCAAACGCACTTTGCCGCCTTGAATGAGGCCGCTGTTTTGGATGTCGGTGGCGGATAAGTCGACAATTTTGCGCCCGGCCAGGGTGCCGCTGTTGACGAGGCTGCCGGCACCTTCCAGCACCAGTTTGCCGGCGCTGATCAAACCGCCGTGGGCGTTGATGTCGCCGGGTTTGACGGTGAGATAGACTTTGGGGGCGAGCACGGTAACGGTGCTGCCGTCAATCAGGGTGAGGGTTTGTTCTTCCAACCAAACGATATCGGAGGTGAGGCGGGCTGCCTGCTCGGGCGACAGGGCGATGCCGGGGGCGAGCTGCTGCCCGCGGGCAAAGGTGATGCCGGCTTCCATCAAGGCTTTGAACTGGGCTTCGTCGTCGGTGTAACCGTCGAGGCGGCGGTAGCCGGTTAAGCGCGCGATTTGCTCGTTTACCAGCTTTTGCTCGTAATAGCCGTCGCCCAGGCGTTTGTGCATTCTGCCCGGGGCGGAGTTGAGGGCATCGAGCAGGTAGTCGCTGGAGAGCCATTGTCTGTAGTCGGTAAAGGCCGGGTCGGTTTCGACCAGATAGGCGGGGTGGGCCGGGTTGACGGCATACAGGCCGGAGGTGGGCAGCCTGATGCCGGTGTTGAGGGTTTTAATAGGCGCGGGGGTGCTGCCGCCGTGGGTAACGGTGGCCGGGGTAAGGTTTGCCTGCTCTGCGGTTGGGGCGGTTCGGGGTAGGGAAGTGCTGTATTCCTGCGTTTGGGCCAATTTCACACCAAAATCAGGATGGCTCTCCGGCGGATTGGGAATAGGGCCGCTTTCTTTGTCGAATTCGATATGACGGCGGCCTCTGGAGCCGTGTCTGTCATAACTGCCGCGTCTCAACATGCCTGTATTGACGGTGCGGACGGTATCTTTATCGGCCAGGTTATCGATGTTGTCTTTGCCGGTAATCATGCCGCCGGCCATAATCATACTGTTATGGTTCAGCCATTTGCCTTCTGCCTGAAGAGCGCCGCCGGTTAAAATTTGTGCCGGACGGCTTTTTACGATTTCCTGCCGGTAAATATTTTGAACATAATCAGCTTGGTAATATTGTTCGACAGCGTATTTGTGCAGCCATTGTTCGGGACGGCCGTCATAATAGATAAAGCCGAAATCATGCCGGCCTGCTTTACGGGTGATCCCGTCTTTACCCACCGTAAAGAAAGGTTCGGCCTCTCCGGCCTTGGTGTAAGAGATAATGTGCCTGCTGCTGTCTAAATATTCGCGGGTCTGGAAATGTTTGTTCAGGTTCTCCAGGGATTTTGCCGCGATTCTTGCGTCTTTACCCGCTTCAACCGTGGCGCCGGCATTCACCAAACGGCCGGCCGTGCCCTGCGCCTGATGCTGCTCATCCAAACTGCCGCCGATACTCAGGCTGCCTTCGCTGGAAAGCCTGCCGCCTTCCTGATTGGTGATCTCTTTTGCCCCCACGGCCAAATGGTTGCGTGCGGCAATGGCGGCGGCTTTGGCTTGGCCGCCGGCTGTTTCTTCCCGGTTCACCAGCTTTTCGGCCGCAATGCCCACCCAATCGCCGTACACACGGCCGGTGCCGGTGTTCAGCACGGTTCCGCCCGCATCCAAAAGCGTCAGGCCGTTGCTGTTGATCAGGCCGCGGTTGGCGATGTTGCGGGCTTTGAGCTGTGTGCCGCTGCCGGATTGGATTTTGCCGGCGGCGGCGTTGTCGATGTGTGCGGCTTGCAAGAACAGGAAACGGCCGCCTTCCAGCGTGCGGCGGTTGGTGAGGCTGCCTCCGGTTGTCAGATGCAGGCCTTCGCCGGCGCGGATGTCTTGTTCGGGGCTGAAGCTGTCTTTGAGCTTGAGCGACAGGATGCGGTTGGCCGCCAGTGTGCCTTTTAATCTATAACTGTTTTCAGTTCCGTGTGTATGCTTTTAGAAAGCTGTAAAAAAGCATTCCATGCAAGCAACGTGGCTTTAAACATAGATAAAGAACAGCTTAAATCAGGCCAGCCGTCTTCTTCATCAAATTCGTTGTTATAAAAAACAACTTTTTCAGCAGAGATATCCCAACAAAAACCTTGCCCACCTCCTGAATAAACTTCATTGGGGTTATTTTCTGCTTGACGGATAAATTCTAAATTTTCATCGATATCTTTTTGTAGATAAAGATCTCCTGTTAAAACATAAATTAAGTATTCATATATTCTATCTTTCATTATTGCATTATTTTTTTCATCTAAGAATGTACATCTTTTTAATAACTCTCCATTAAATTCATAAATATCATAATAAGCTTTAAAAATAGTTATCATATTATTTCCTTATCTTCCATAAATTGGATAGGCTGTTCCTCCGCCGGCAAAAAGGCCGGATTGGGTGGAGATGGCGCGGCGGCTGCTGGCAGCCTGGCTTTGTAGTTTGAACAGTAAAGGGTATTCGAATATTTACCTTTATGATAAATGCCGTCTGAAAAATCTTATCAATTTTCAGACGGCATTGAATTTAAATCCATAGAACGCGTCCGTGCAGGGATACACACCCTACCTGTGGATTTTAGGGTTCATGAGGACTGCGGTTGGCTGATATTCCCATAATATTTAATACTGCGGTTCTGAAACATATTTCTGAGTCGGGTAAAATAACTTTTATCTCCGGATATGTTTCTTCAGGTTGAAGGTTAATATTAAAACGTACCCTTTTCCCTTTTAACTTTAAAAGGTTTCTATTTCTCATTGGAAAATGGCCTAATCCAAAATCCCCATAAAAACCAAGAACTAAATTTGTACTTTGAGTACCTTCCCAATTTTTTATAACATTCTCAGGAGGAGCTACTATTTTAATTTCAATATTGATTATATAACCTTTTATTCCAGACGGATTTATCCATTTTTGAAAGTATACATTGTCTACATAAATCTCATATTTATCAAAAACGTTTTCTCCATAAAGATTTTTTAAAAATACCCATTGGCCTAGTAAGAATTTATTTTTCATCATCACTTCCGTTTCAAAAAAGGTTTTTTGAAAAATGATTCGCTAGGTTTGGCGTTTACCGATGGTTTGGTATAGCGATGTTCCGTAACCCCTGTAATCTTAGATGGTGTATAGGTTTGCCTGTTATGAGGCATATCTTTTTCTTGTTTCCATACATCTGCATTTACTTTTCCCGAAACAGTATAGGTTGTCAATTCTAACTGTTTGGAATTGAAATGAGCTGCCTGGTTTCCTCTTCCTGATAGTTCACCAAAATCATGTCCTGCTGAATGGTTTTGAATTACATAGTTTTTTCCATTTATAATGAATAAATATTCAGTCGCAAAAATTGGTTGGCGTATAGAATCTGTTTTTTGTCTATCTTTCCCAGTAAAATAATCCTTCTCCATCAACGGAACTCTGCGCACTGCCGTAGGCTGCATTGTAGTAGGAATCCCCAATCTCATTTTTTCTGCTCTAAATGTAGCATGAGTTGTTGCACTCGCTTGAGCAAATTCTTGCAGTGCTTTAGTCAATACTTTACGATTGCCTTCTGTATCTAAACGGGTTACTCCTTGCCCGTTAACTTCCTCATATGCGGTATTCAAATGAATTTTAATACCATGTTTTTGAAGATATTCTTGAATATTTTGATTGATTTTATCCTGGTCTTTTCTTCTGCTCTCATCCTTTAATTTATTTAAATCTCCTAAAGCATTTTTGATGTTATACAACGGCGTTAGAATACCAAATGGGTCGGTAACATCAGCAATATTTTCATGCAAATTTACCCGATTTTGATAGCGAGCAAGTGCAGTATTATTCTCCACCGCATTCTGCCCCAACACCCCGCCAATCTGGGCATTCAACGCCGCTCCGTTGTCTCCGGTGGCGCCGACGATGGACGCAATCACGCCGGCAGCAGCTTTGATGTCTTCTTTAATCTGCTCGGGCAGCAGGTTGGGGTTGAACCTGCCCGTTTGCGGGTCGATGGCGGTTTTTCCGTCATGGTACTGCTGCGACAGATATTGCGCCGCTTTTTCGGCTGCAACCGCCGCACTGCCGCCGCTTAAAGGGTCGCCGCCGTTGATATAGGCCAGTGTTGCACCCAAGAGGAAGTGGCCGGCCAGTTGGGCGGTTTCGTTTTGGTTTGCGCCGTGGCCGAAGGTGTTGCCGATGGCGGCTGCGGCATAGGGCGACAGGGTGTTGGCGGCGGTTTGCAGGTTGCTTTGGCCGCCGAGTATGCCGGTAACCAGCGTGGTGCCGGCGTTCGCTGCGCGGGATTTGCTGCCGCCGATGCCCCAGTTTCGCGCTTCGGTGTCGGCTTTGCGGTAGGCTTCTGACCCGCTGATTAAGACGGCTTGGCGTTCGCTCTCGCCCAGTTTGGCAAAGGCTTCGTAGCTGCCGTCTTTGCGCGCTTTCAGACGGCCTTCAAACTCTGCTTGGGCTTGGGCTTTGTCTTCGGCGGCGGCTTTTTGGCGGTTGCTGCTGAAGCTGCGCGCTGCGGAGACGATGTCGGTGGTGGCTTTGGCCACAACCTGCTGTTTCTCCGTAATTTTGGCCAAATCGGGTAGGGCGGCAACAGCTCTGTGCGCGCTGCTGCTGTCGCTGTGGATGCCCAGTTCCTGTACGGTGGTGTCTTTACCGGCTATATTCAGACGGCCTTCGCTTAAGGCGGCGTAGGTGGTGCTGCCGTCGCTGCCTTTTTCATATTGCGGTAAAGAAGGGCTGAAGCTGCTGCCGCCGGTGTAGCCCGGTTCCTTGTCGGGGTTTTTGCCGTAGCCGCCGCTTAAGCCGATATTCGTTGCCTGGTAGCTGCTTTGGTTTTGGATGTTTTCAAAGGTGAGGCGGTTGGCGGTCAGCTCGTTTTGCTCCTTAGGCGCGGTCGATACGATGGCGCCGCCTTTGAGGTGGACGCTGTCGGCGTTGATGTGATAGCCGCCGTCGCCGGCAAAGAGGCCGGATTGGACGGATACGGTATCGCTGCTGCCCGAGGCTTTGCTTTGGCTGAAGTTGCCCGAGGCTTCCCATGCGGTGCCGAAGGACACTTGAACGCGTACGCCCGCGCCGCTTTGTTGGTTGTCCTGCTCGATATGGTCTTGAACGCTTTCGATGTTCAGACGGCCGCCCACATCGGCATCAATGCGGCGGGCGGTGGCGGTCGCGCCTTTGAGGGTGGTGTCGCCTTTGCTGGCCAAGCGGATGTTGCCGGCTTTCAGGGTGGTGTGGTCGTGGGTTTGGGCAAGGTAGCGGTTGCTGCCTTTGCTGCCGCCTGCTTCGCCATAGGCGTAGACACCGGTTTGCGCGCCTGCGGAAACGCCTACGCCGACCGACGCGCCGAGGCTGCTGTTTTTGCCGTCGGCGGTCTCAGGTTAATACTGGAAACAGCGGATATTCCTCATCCCATTCTACGCCATAGTCCTCAAAAATCCTTTCTAACGCTTCAATCAAGGAAACATTAAGTTCAGGTGACTGCGATCCTGGACTTTGCTCAAATGCTTCTGGATGATATTGGCGTAAAAATGCCATGCCTTTTGCATTTAGGCCAAAATCTGAATCAATCCAAATGACAGATTCGTCATCATATGGATGATTTACGGCCAACGTGTGACAAAAATCTTTGATTCCATCATAAGAATATTCATCTACTTTGGTTAAAATGGTTTCCGGATAGATTATTGCCAAATCACAGATAAAAATTCTATATACAAAATCAACAGCGCATTGTCGTTCTAATCTACTACAATCGTGCAAAATATATGCAATAGAAATAGGCTCCAATGCCAAAACTTCCAAGAAAGATTGGACTCTTTGGGCAAAATGTTTATTCATTTTCATAATTATCTAGTACCTGAATAGGGAAATTTAAATTTTAATAATTCATTATTACCATTTAACGGTGTGAACTTAGATGACTTGTGAATTTCTACTGTTGCAGTATTAATATCAGTTGCCCTGCTTGCCTTCCCCGCAGGTCGATATATAATGGTCGAACCATCTGCCATTTGTGCATTCCAGCAACCCGCACAGTTACCGCGATTCATTTTCATTCCTCTGCGCAACTCTTCCTGAGTAGGCCTTCTACCTAAGAATGTTTCAGCAAATCTTTCAGCGGTAGCATTAGGATTGATTGAAGCAGGCATAGTTCTCGGTGTTCCTAATTTACCTATCGGTGTACCTGGCAACTTCCCGTTCTTCAATTCATTTGCCAACTGCCCAGCCCTTGCCAGCTCAGTTTGGCTACGATGAGTTCTAGTTTCCTGAACATTCCTATCCACCCGCTCACGGGTTCCCAGCCTGTTACCACCGCCACTTTGAACATTTTCCGAACCATATTGCTGTTTGAAATAAGCTTCATCCAATTTTTGGTTACTGTTTTCAGTTTGTCGGGGCTTATCTGCTGTGCTCAGACGCTCGGCTGCATGAGATTTTGTCACAGGTCTTTTGGCAATGTTTCCGCCTCTGCCGCCTGCCGTCATTTCCGTTTGGAAGCGGGCTTCCTCAGGTGTTTTTCCATCATTAATTGCCCATTGCCGCTGAACAGCAGTAAATCCACTATCGCCGCCATGAATAATCGGGTTGGATTTTGGTAGCCAATCCCGCTGTTCCGCGCGGACAAACTCGGATTTTTCATACGGCGCAAGCACGGATACAATGCCCTGCATTTTACTGGCAATGGTAAATAATTGGCCGCGTTCTTTACTTCCTTTCGGCAGTTTGGCGGCAGCAGCTTCCATTTTGCGGCTGTCGGCTTCGTATTCGCGCTTCAGGTTGGCTAAAGCTTTTTCTTTATCGGCACCGCTCATCTTACTTTGGCGGATGTTCTGCTCTTCTTGAATAAAATACTCAATACTGCGTGCACCGGATTGTTTAGCCAATTTATCCAACAGCTCAATTTCTGTTTTGGATAACCAGCCTTTCTTCTTGGCAGTTTGGGAATGCAGCCAATTATTCTCCACCGCATTCTGCCCCGCCACGGCACCGATTTGCGCGTTCAATGCCGAGCCGCCGGCCAAACCGCCCGATACCGCGCCAAACGCCGCCGACAGGCCGCTGACCAGTGTCTTTTCCTTTTCGCCCAATGCGCCGGGGTCGGCTGCGGCTTCTTTGCCGTAGAGGGTTTGTGTGAGGGCTTTGACCGCCGGCTCGCTGCCTGCGCCGCTGACGGCGCCGGCTGCAAAGCTGCCGCCGTTTACGGCAGCCGATACGCCGCTGTTGAGGGCATGGCCGATCAGTTGCAGCCCTTTATTCGGGTGGCTGCCGTGTTGGCCGAAGGTTCGTAAGAATAGCTTGTAGTCCTACTGCTAATCGTTCATTGCTTTACTTTTGAAGCAAGTGTAGGGCGGGCAGCAAGTACCCATCCTAGTTAATTTAGGGTTCATGTAGGCTATGGCTTGCTTTTAAGAGCCTGCCCTATGACTTGTTTGATAGTTCCTTTTTCAAATTCCATTTCATAAATAATATCGTAATATAAATAAATTAATTTTTCTTTATTTTGAAATGAGACGTACCAAATATTATCGCACTCCATAGGATTATCTATATAATCTGTTAAACAATACTGCCAGAATACAAAAGAATCCTCTTCTGATAAATCTTGATTTTTATAATGCACTGTTTTTTCAAAAAATTTAAATCTATCTTCTTTGCTTAGATTAAAAAGTTTTTCATTTTCCAGATTATCGATAACTTCAAAAAAGTTAGTTAATGACCTTATGGAATTATCTAGAAATGTTGATTTCTCCGGTAATTGGTTAGGTATCATGTGGCCATTTATGAAAATGGCACAGATGCCTTCTGATTTATTCTCGAAATCTAATGAATTCCAAGAATCAACCTTTTCAAGCCAAATACCAAATAAATATGGGTCTCCAAAAATCATTTTATAATCCTATATATTTATTTTCCAGGAATGCCTAATTTTCTACGAGTTTCAATATTTAATTTATCAATTCTATTTCTATCGAGCGTACCAGACCAATGATAAATTTTTCCATCAGCATCACTAAAAAATTGATGGACAGTATTTGTATCTTTGTCATATGCAACTCTAGCCCCTGCTTTTGATGGAACCGAGTTTTTAAATAAAACAATAGAATTTGAAGGTTCAATACTAGCTGTAAGCCCTTGGCGACTCCCCCTATTTCCTGGAGTATGCTTAGGATTTGAATGATATGTTAAGGTGCTTCCATCTGTTAAAACTATTTTTCTTGGCTCAGGAACAGGAATTGAAGACCCTTTGGATTTTTCCCCTCGGGTGTTATTTCCTATTGTTCCTGCCTTATTCCCCTTACTGGCCATAGCCTGACTGGGTATCCCACCCTTCGGAATCCTCACATTCCCGCTGTCGGCAGCCATCGCCAGCGGAACATGGTCATGCTTGAGCCCATCGGCCATAACTTGGAAATAGCGGTAGGCTTCCGAAGTCTTGCCGTTTTTCAGCAAATCAACCGTTTTTTCCAAAGCATTGGCTGCTGTTCTGCCCAATTTTTCACCCGGAACCAGGGCAATAAAAGCCAGCATTTTTTCTTCGGACGTATCCGCCTGGGCATAGCTGCTGCCAAAATCATAGGCAGGGAACAGTGTGGCCAGGAAGGTATCGACAACGGGGGCGCCGATATTTTTGGCGGCAGTCATTTCACCGCGTTCATAGAGCCGGCGGAGCCGCTCGCATTCCGCTTTGGTTTTGCAGCCTGAGGTTTTAAGGAGTTCTGCTTTCGGATTGGCAAGGAGATAATTATTCTCCACCGCATTTTTCCCCGCCACGGCACCGATTTGCGCGTTCAATGCCGAGCCGCCGGCCAAACCGCCCGATACCGCGCCAAACGCCGCCGACAGGCCGCTGACCAGTGTCTTTTCCTTTTCGCCCAATGCGCCGGGGTCGGCTGCGGCTTCTTTGCCGTACAGGGTTTGTGTGAGGGCTTTGACCGCCGGCTCGCTGCCTGCGCCGCTGACGGCGCCGGCTGCAAAGCTGCCGCCGTTTACGGCAGCCGATACGCCGCTGTTGAGGGCATGGCCGATCAGTTGCAGCCCTTTATTCGGGTGGCTGCCGTGTTGGCCGAAGGTTCGGCCGATGATTTCGGCAGTGTAGGGGCCGGCGGTATTCACCGCTGCCTGCAGGTTGGTTTTGCCGCCGAGTATGCCGGTAACCAGCGTGGTGCTTACGCTTGCTTAGTCCAAAGGTTCATATAGCATTTCCAAAAAGTCATCAAAACTATCCGCAATATGGTTAGTCACCATTTTAGTATTTCCCTCTTCATCTTCGTAAAAATCATCATGGGACATCAAAATTATAGATGGATCTTTATTATTTCTTCTGTAGTCAAAGCAAATATAATCTCCATTAGCACTTCCACCAAAAGCAATGATTTTCTTTCCATAGCTATAGTCATCATCAATTTTGGAATAACTATAGATATCCTGTCCTTCTAAATAATTTTGTTTATATCCAAAAAAAACTATATCACGCTCATCAATTTCACCATCATTATTAGTAAATCTGAATGTGTTTTCTTCAGGGTATAAATAGTCGTGCTTGCTTAAAAGAATAATATAGCTTTTAGGGAAAACTACTCCTGTTTTTTCAGCAAATTCGTTAATTAAACTTTTATTTAGTGCACCATAATCACGCCAAATTTTGAGATTTCTCATATTAATTACCTTTTTTTAAGGAATTTTGTCCTGTATGTAAAACTGCATCATGAACACTTTTAGGGATTAACTGCATATTGTGTGGGGAACTCTGTGCATTATGATGCCATGTAAAACCGCCAATTGTCTGTTTCCCAGCTTTAATATCTTTTAATTGTTCAGCAGTAAATTGGCTTTTTGATACTTTCCCACTTTCAATAGCCTTCCACAAATCTCTAGTAGCCGCCTTCATTTGTCCCGTATAAGACAGTGAATTATCCAGTTTACTGGTAAACCTTGATACATTATCAAATACAGGTAAACCCCTGCTATCATAAGCAATATTAACAGCTATACTGTTTCCTGAAACAGGGTCTTTATACTTAACATTAACTGCTTTTCCACTCTTATTTGCATATATAGTAGATGTGTAATCTGGCTTATTTTGATTGTTAATGCTTTGGACAGGTTTTTTTGAAACCGTAGTCGACACCACATTCTCAGCGCCATACCTTCTTTCCAGCTTAGCTCGAATCTGTCGAGAATCATAAGGCAAATCAGCCCCTTTGCGAGCCTGATCCATTGCGGCCTTCATCTTCTCCGTATCTTTGGCGGCTTTGGCTGCCTGATAAGCTTTCTCGGCCTGATGGACTTTTTTCGCCGCATCCCCGTAGAGCGGAACCATCCCTAGCGTAGCAAAGAAATAGTCGCCTTTGGTCTGCGCTTCCGCAAAGCCTTTGATATCGCCGATAACGGGAATGAAATCAACCAGAAAGCCGATGGCCTGCCACTGTTCGGCTTTGTGCTTTTTATAAGCTGCCGGGTCGGTTTCAAGCAGTTTTTGTTCTTTACGCCATTGGGAGAATGAGGCACCGACATCATTATTCTCCACTGCATTCTGCCCCGCCACGGCACCGATTTGCGCGTTCAATGCCGCTCCGTTGTCTCCGGTGGCGCCCACGATAGACGCAATCACACCGGTGGTCGATTTGATTTCTTCTTTAATCTGCTCGGGCAAGAGGTTGGGGTTGAATTCGCCCGTTTGCGGATCGATGGCGGTTTTTCCGTCATGGTACTGCTGCGACAGATATTGCGCCGCTTTTTCGGCTGCAACTGCCGCACTGCCGCCGCTTAAGGGGTCGCCGCCGTTGATATAGGCCAGTGTTGCGCCCAGAGCAAAGTGGCCGGCCAGTTGCGCGGCTTCGTAACTGCCGTTTTTAATCCCTTATGACAAGCAATCAGTATCCACTTCAATAAATGGAAAAAACCTTTTGAATTCATCCAAAACATGAGGATTGCTTTTTAAAGTTGCCAGTGCCTGTTCTTTTGAAATAGGCGGGTCGTAGACATCTACTTCTCTTAAATAAGCAATTCCATATATGGCATAACGATATTTAGATGACTGCCCATTAGGAATAAATCCTATAATATCATCAAGCTCACCAATAGAAATATCAATACATACCAAATCAAAAATATAATTAGGTATGTTATCAATAGGTGATGTTTTTATAACCAAATCTGCCCACAATTTCATCTCATTCAATTGAATTGCTTGGCAAAACAGGCAAGTTAAAACAAAATCCAAATCTTCATTATTGTCCTTAGTAATTTTCCACATACTTATTTCCCTTTTGACATTGCTTCACCACCAATATGACCAGTTTCCAAGTGCCTTTTCTCTGGCACGAGTTGCATACGCCCCCTATCTTGATGATGATGCCAAGTATAACCTGGTATTTTCGCCTTACCTGATTGTATCGCTTCTAATTGCTCTGTTGTGAATTTGGAGGTATTAACCTGGCCGCGCCGGATGGCTTCTGCTAAATCTTGCGTAGCTAATTTCATCTGACCCGTATAATCGGCAGCCTGAAATTGACGCGAGTTAATTTTAGTGTCATAAGCTAAGAATTTATCAAAAATAGGAAATCCTTTACTGTCAAAGGGAACTCCTGTTTTCGGGTGGGATTGCCCCGCCAACTTCACATTGCGGGCATTGCTCGGTGGAACCGTAGCCGACACCACATTCTCAGCGCCATACCTTCTTTCCAGCTTAGCTCGAATCTGTCGAGAATCATAAGGCAAATCAGCCCCTTTGCGAGCCTGATCCATTGCGGCCTTCATCTTCTCCGTATCTTTGGCGGCTTTGGCTGCCTGATAAGCTTTCTCGGCCTGATGGACTTTTTTCGCCGCATCCCCGTAGAGCGGAACCATCCCTAGCGTAGCAAAGAAATAGTCGCCTTTGGTCTGCGCTTCCGCAAAGCCTTTGATATCGCCGATAACGGGAATGAAATCAACCAGAAAGCCGATGGCCTGCCACTGTTCGGCTTTGTGCTTTTTATAAGCTGCCGGGTCGGTTTCAAGCAGTTTTTGTTCTTTACGCCATTGGGAGAATGAGGCACCGACATCATTATTCTCCACCGCATTCTGCCCCGCCACGGCACCGATTTGCGCGTTCAATGCCGCTCCGCCGTCTCCGGTGGCGCCGACGATGGCCGCAATCACGCCGGTGGCGGCTTTGATGTCTTCTTTAATCTGCTCGGGTAAAAGGTTGGGGTTGAATTCGCCCGTTTGCGGATCGATGGCGGTTTTTCCGTCATGGTACTGCTGGGTCAGGTACTGCGCCGCTTTTTCGGCGGCAACGGCGGCACCGCCGCCGCTTAACGGGTCACCGCCGTTGATGTAGGCCAGTGTTGCACCCAAGAGGAAGTGGCCGGCCAGTTGGGCGGTTTCGTTTTGGTTTGCGCCGTGGCCGAAGGTGTTGCCGATGGCGGCTGCGGCATAGGGCGACAGGGTGTTGGCGGCGGTTTGCAGGTTGCTTTGGCCGCCGAGTATGCCGGTAACCAGCGTGGTGCCGGCGTTCGCTGCGCGGGATTTGCTGCCGCCGATGCCCCAGTTTCGCGCTTCGGTGTCGGCTTTGCGGTAGGCTTCTGACCCGCTGATTAAGACGGCTTGGCGTTCGCTCTCGCCCAGTTTGGCAAAGGCTTCGTAGCTGCCGTCTTTGCGCGCTTTCAGACGGCCTTCAAACTCTGCTTGGGCTTGGGCTTTGTCTTCGGCGGCGGCTTTTTGGCGGTTGCTGCTGAAGCTGCGCGCTGCGGAGACGATGTCGGTGGTGGCTTTGGCCACAACCTGCTGTTTCTCCGTAATTTTGGCCAAATCGGGTAGGGCGGCAACAGCTCTGTGCGCGCTGCTGCTGTCGCTGTGGATGCCCAGTTCCTGTACGGTGGTGTCTTTACCGGCTATATTCAGACGGCCTTCGCTTAAGGCGGCGTAGGTGGTGCTGCCGTCGCTGCCTTTTTCATATTGCGGTAAAGAAGGGCTGAAGCTGCTGCCGCCGGTGTAGCCCGGTTCCTTGTCGGGGTTTTTGCCGTAGCCGCCGCTTAAGCCGATATTCGTTGCCTGGTAGCTGCTTTGGTTTTGGATGTTTTCAAAGGTGAAGCGCTTGGCGGTCAGCTCGTTTTGCTCTTTAGGCGCAGTAGCGGCAATGGCGCCGCCTTTGAGGTGGACGCTGTCGGCGTTGATATGATAGCCGCCGTCGCCGGCAAAAAGGCCGGATTGGGTGGAAACGGCGCGGCGGCTGCCGGCGGCTTGGCTTTGGCTGAAGCTGCCCGAGGCTTCCCAGGCGGTGCCGAAGGAAACCTGGGCGCGTATGCTGGCGCCGCTTTGTTGGTTGTTCTGCTCGATATGGTCTCGGACGCTTTCGATGTTCAGACGGCCGCCCACATCGGCATCGATGCGGTGTGCGGTGGCGGTGGCGCCTTTGAGGGTGGTGTCGCCTTTGCTGGCCAAGCGGATGTTGCCGGCTTTCAGGGTGGTGTGGTCGTGGGTTTGGGCAAGGTAGCGGTTGCTGCCTTTGCTGCCGCCTGCTTCGCCATAGGCGTAGACACCGGTTTGCGCGCCTGCGGAAACGCCTACGCCGACCGACGCGCCGAAATTGCTGTTTTTGCCCCGGGCGCTTCGGGCGGATTGGCCGGATTCGAGA
The DNA here is from genome assembly GCF_014297595.2 of Neisseria musculi. Taxonomy (NCBI): domain Bacteria; kingdom Pseudomonadati; phylum Pseudomonadota; class Betaproteobacteria; order Neisseriales; family Neisseriaceae; genus Neisseria; species Neisseria musculi. The sequence goes on from NZ_CP060414.2 coordinate 252,137, forward strand.
ATCAGGTCTTGGGCGGAATCCAGGCTCAGGGTGCCGGCGGCTTCGGCACGGGTGTGCTGCAGTCGGATGCCGCCTTCGGTGGAGCGGATATTGAGGTTGCCGCCGGCATTCAGCATGTTGCCCAGGCTTTGGCTTTGGCTCTGCTCTTGGCTGCTGTTGGCGGTTTTGAAGCCCAAGCCCGCTTCGGCCTTCACCAATGCGCCGCCGCCGGCGGCGGTGTGGTAGGCGGAATAAGCCTGTGCGCCGGCGGCCAGGGTTTGCAGTGCCTGCGTGCGCCTGCCGGCTTTGCCCTCCACCGCGGCTTGGGCGGCATCGGCCAAATCGATCAGCGGCGACGATACTTTGGCAAAGGTGCCGATTTTGACATCGCGCCCGGCTTGACGGCTGCTGCCGAGGTTGTGGCCGGCCAATACGTCAACGCTTTTTGCGGTGATATTGAGGTCTTTGGCCGCCGATACGGCGGCAGCCTGCTGGGTGTAGTTGCCTTGGGCCTGAATGTTGACATGGCCGCCCAAGCTGCCGACTTGTGATTTGACCTGCTCGACTTGGCTGCTGTTGCTGTCTTGGCGGTTTTTCATCCAACCGGCGAAGTGTTCGGTATCGGAAACCACTGCGGTGCCGATGCCGCGGCCGGTTTGGCTCTCGGATTGGTTTTGGCTGTTTTGGGCGGGGCGGATATTGATGTGGCGGCCTGAAATCAGCGCGACATCGTTTTGGGCGGCGATGCTGCTGCCGATAATGTCGATATCGGCTTTCTGCGTCTGCAATACGGCACCCCCGCCGGCAGACAGCTGCGTGCCGGTGGCGGCATCGAGGCTGCCTTGTGCCCGGCTGCGGTCGTTGAAGGTGCCTGCCGGAACGGCTTCGCGGTTATCGATGCTGAAGCCGCTGCGTTTGCGCCCGCCGCTTTGGGCGGCCGTATCGCGGGCAAAGCCCAATTCGATGCTTTCCGTAGCAGAGAGCAGGGCATTGCCTTCGGCGGCCAGTTTCGCGCCTTCGCTCTTGATATGGCCGTCGGTGGCAATGATGTTCAAATCGCCCTGTGCGGATACCGAAGTCACGACAGCCTGAGTGCCTTCGCTATGGCGGCTTTCGCCGGTTTTTTGGCGGCCGGCGGTGAAGACTGCGGGAGTAAGGGCGGCATAAACGGCCTTGCCGGCGGCATCGCCGCGCTGCAGGGCTTGGCCGACAACGGAACCGCTGTAACCGCCGCCCTGCATATGGCGGCCGTAACCGGCTTTCGCGGCTTCAAACGGATTGACGGTAATGCCGACCGACACGCCTGATTGCTTGGCATCCATACGGCTGTCACTTTGCGATGCGGTGTGCGCGGCATTGAGCGACACATTGCGGCCTTGCAGGGTCATATCGCCGCCGGTAGCCAAGATAGCAGCTTCGGTGGTCAGATTGTTGCCCGCAATAATGGCAGTGTCGCCAAAAATGCTGCCGACTTGGGAAACGGTGAGACTGGTGGAAGCATCATCTTGATTGAGTTTCTGCGATGATTTACCCGCGCCGACACTGAGCACACCGTCTTTAAAGCCGCCGCTCAAACCGGAGCGTTTGCGCTCGTGTAATTCATGATCGGTATAGGTGTTTTCAGCAGCGGTGAGGTTCACATTATTCCCGGCCTTCAACAGGGTGCGGCCGTCTGAAACGATGTTGCTGCCGCGCACGTTGATGTCCGCTCCGGCAACAACCGCCACTTCTTTGCCCTCGATGGTGCTGCCTGCTGCTTCATCGTGCCGGCGGCGGTATTGGTCGAGGCCGGTTTTGTTGGAAACAAGGCCGCGCGATTTGCTGTAAACCGATTCGCTCAAATCCAGCGTTTTGCGGCCTTCGCCGATGTCGACGTTGCGGCCGGAGAGGAGGATGCGGCCGTCACTGCTGGCAATATTGCCTTGGCGGACGGTTAAATCTTCTTGGGCGGAAATCAGAATATCGCCTTTCGCACCGAGGGTGGTGCCGGCTTCCCAAGTTTGGGCAACATGGCGGTGGTTTTTAGCGCCCGATTCTCCATGCCTGCTGCGGGATTCGAGCTTGGCAGTGCCCAAACCGATGCGGCCGTCTGAAACGATTCGGGTTCGGCCTTTGGCCGCTTCGTTGCGCAGGTTGGCGGCCACGAAATCGATGCTTTGGTTGGCTTTGAGGCTTAAGAGGCCGTCTGAAGCGTTGCCGACATAAAGCCCGGCGACGCGGTCGATTCGGGTTTGACCGTTGCCCTCGTCGCCGTGGGTGACTGTAGTGGAGGCAACGCGGAGGCGGTCGGCTTCGACGGAGAGGAGGGTGTCGGCGGCAACGGTGCCGCCTTCGATGTTGACGTCTTTGCCGCGCAAACGCACTTTGCCGCCTTGAATGAGGCCGCTGTTTTGGATGTCGGTGGCGGATAAGTCGACAATTTTGCGCCCGGCCAGGGTGCCGCTGTTGACGAGGCTGCCGGCACCTTCCAGCACCAGTTTGCCGGCGCTGATCAAACCGCCGTGGGCGTTGATGTCGCCGGGTTTGACGGTGAGATAGACTTTGGGGGCGAGCACGGTAACGGTGCTGCCGTCAATCAGGGTGAGGGTTTGTTCTTCCAACCAAACGATATCGGAGGTGAGGCGGGCTGCCTGCTCGGGCGACAGGGCGATGCCGGGGGCGAGCTGCTGCCCGCGGGCAAAGGTGATGCCGGCTTCCATCAAGGCTTTGAACTGGGCTTCGTCGTCGGTGTAACCGTCGAGGCGGCGGTAGCCGGTTAAGCGCGCGATTTGCTCGTTTACCAGCTTTTGCTCGTAATAGCCGTCGCCCAGGCGTTTGTGCATTCTGCCCGGGGCGGAGTTGAGGGCATCGAGCAGGTAGTCGCTGGAGAGCCATTGTCTGTAGTCGGTAAAGGCCGGGTCGGTTTCGACCAGATAGGCGGGGTGGGCCGGGTTGACGGCATACAGGCCGGAGGTGGGCAGCCTGATGCCGGTGTTGAGGGTTTTAATAGGCGCGGGGGTGCTGCCGCCGTGGGTAACGGTGGCCGGGGTAAGGTTTGCCTGCTCTGCGGTTGGGGCGGTTCGGGGTAGGGAAGTGCTGTATTCCTGCGTTTGGGCCAATTTCACACCAAAATCAGGATGGCTCTCCGGCGGATTGGGAATAGGGCCGCTTTCTTTGTCGAATTCGATATGACGGCGGCCTCTGGAGCCGTGTCTGTCATAACTGCCGCGTCTCAACATGCCTGTATTGACGGTGCGGACGGTATCTTTATCGGCCAGGTTATCGATGTTGTCTTTGCCGGTAATCATGCCGCCGGCCATAATCATACTGTTATGGTTCAGCCATTTGCCTTCTGCCTGAAGAGCGCCGCCGGTTAAAATTTGTGCCGGACGGCTTTTTACGATTTCCTGCCGGTAAATATTTTGAACATAATCAGCTTGGTAATATTGTTCGACAGCGTATTTGTGCAGCCATTGTTCGGGACGGCCGTCATAATAGATAAAGCCGAAATCATGCCGGCCTGCTTTACGGGTGATCCCGTCTTTACCCACCGTAAAGAAAGGTTCGGCCTCTCCGGCCTTGGTGTAAGAGATAATGTGCCTGCTGCTGTCTAAATATTCGCGGGTCTGGAAATGTTTGTTCAGGTTCTCCAGGGATTTTGCCGCGATTCTTGCGTCTTTACCCGCTTCAACCGTGGCGCCGGCATTCACCAAACGGCCGGCCGTGCCCTGCGCCTGATGCTGCTCATCCAAACTGCCGCCGATACTCAGGCTGCCTTCGCTGGAAAGCCTGCCGCCTTCCTGATTGGTGATCTCTTTTGCCCCCACGGCCAAATGGTTGCGTGCGGCAATGGCGGCGGCTTTGGCTTGGCCGCCGGCTGTTTCTTCCCGGTTCACCAGCTTTTCGGCCGCAATGCCCACCCAATCGCCGTACACACGGCCGGTGCCGGTGTTCAGCACGGTTCCGCCCGCATCCAAAAGCGTCAGGCCGTTGCTGTTGATCAGGCCGCGGTTGGCGATGTTGCGGGCTTTGAGCTGTGTGCCGCTGCCGGATTGGATTTTGCCGGCGGCGGCGTTGTCGATGTGTGCGGCTTGCAAGAACAGGAAACGGCCGCCTTCCAGCGTGCGGCGGTTGGTGAGGCTGCCTCCGGTTGTCAGATGCAGGCCTTCGCCGGCGCGGATGTCTTGTTCGGGGCTGAAGCTGTCTTTGAGCTTGAGCGACAGGATGCGGTTGGCCGCCAGCCCTCCTTGTGCCGCCAGCGTTCTGGCTTGGATGTCGAGGTTTTGCCCGGCCTGGATTTTGCCTGAAGCGTTGTTCAGCGTTAAGGTTTGCTGATTGCTGTCGTGAATCTTGATGTCTTGGGCCGAACCGATCAGGCCGTTTTGGTTATTAAGGCCGTCTGAAACCTTGAGTTCGGTTATTTCACTGCTGTGGATGCTGCCTGAGCTGTTGTCCAGGCGGGCGGCTTCGGCGTTCAGACGGCCGGTGTCGATTCGGCCGTTTTGATTGAACAGGGCAACGGCTTCGATATCGGCCTCTTGGTTTGCGGTGAGCCGGCCGCTGCGGTTGTCCAAGGTTTGAACGGCCGCAACCAAGCGGCCGCCGGATTGCAGAGTGCCTGCGCGGTTGTCGGTGGTGTGGTTGCGGATGGCGAGGGTTTCGGCGGCGCCCAACGTGCCATGTCGGTTGTCCAGGGTTTGCGCGGTAACCCGGGCCTGACGGGCGATGGTTTCGCCTTGGCGGTTGTCCAGCAGGCGGCCGGCGGCGGCCAGCTTGTTCAGATGCAGCCTGCCGGTATTGACCAAACCGTTTGCGGTGTTGACATCCGCGCCGCCGTTGGCGGTGATGCTGCCGCTGTTGTCGAGGCCGTCTGAAACGGTTAAACGGCCTTGGGGCAAAGTAAGCGGCGCGGCGGCGGTGTAGCTTTGAGCAGAACCCGCACCGGCGGCGGTAGAGGGCGCGGCAGGGGCGGCAGGGGAAGCATGGCCGCTGTTGCCGGAAGCCCGGTCTGCGGCGGCATAACCGATCAAACCGCTGTTGTTCAATTTGCCGGCTTCAATGCCGAGGTGTTGCAAACCGGTTTGCGCCATCGTGCCGCTGTTGTTCAGACGGCCGGTTGCGATGTCGAAACGGGCGGCCTGCAGGGTTTTGCGGTTGTCGAGATTCCGCGTGCGGATGTTCAGTTCGCCGGCCGAAACCATGGTGCCGCTGTTGCTTGCTTCGGCTGCCGCCAGCACGGTTCGGCCTTGTGATGACACGGTACCGCGGTTGTCGAACGCAGCGGCTTGAATGTTCACGGCTGCCGCGCCGTTCGGGCTTTGCGTATGGTCAGAGGCGATGATGCTGCCGCTGTTGCCGATTCTGCCGTTGGCACTCAGGGTAATGCCGCCCGCCGCGGCAAAGGCCTGGCCGGCATGATGAACGGCTGCGCCTTTATCCGTTGAAATCAGGGTGATCTTGCCGGCATACATGCCGCCCAGCTGCGCGGTATCGATGGCCGCTGCAGGAGCAGGGCGGCCGTCTGAAACTTTGCTGTGGCTGCCGTCGGCCGCAATGTCGTTGGCGCCCGACACCACTTTCAAATCTTGCGCCCACACGCCGGCGTTGATTTGCGCGGCACGGGCCAGGATGCGGGTATAGTCGGCTCCCGAAGTGTCCAAACCGCCGCCGCCCACGGCAATACCGCCCCCGCGCACCTGCAAACCGGTGAGGCGGCCGTTGTCGAACACCGGTTTGCCCGTGGTGAGCGTTACTCCCGCTGCATTGATAAAGCCCGCACCGTTTACCTGAATACCGGCAGGATTGGCCAATATCACATCGGCACGACGACCCGCCACTTCGATATAGCCGTTCAGCAGCGATGGATTGACGCTGTTCACCTGATTCACAATGACCCGTGCTTCGCCGCGCGCGAGCCACGGATTGCCTGCTATCCAGCCGCCCAGCCGGGTTGGCACACTGCTGCGGCTGTTGTTCAGCAGCGCACCTTTCGCTTGCACATCGAATTGGCGGTATTGGTTCACCGACACGCCCGCCGCGCTCGGAGTTTGAATGTTGACCTGCGGCAGGCCGTTGGCCGTCTGCAAAATGGTGGGTTGTTGGTTTGAAGGTGCCGATTTGTCGGCGGCAATGCCGGCCGCCCAAACCGGTGCAACCGCACCCGCCGCCAGCCACACGGAGAACGCCGCCAGCTGCATTTGGAATTTGGCCGCGCCCGAGAGGCCGTCTGAAACGGCCGCGCCGCCGTCTTGCACGTTTTTGCCGCTGCGGGGGGTGTTTTCGGCAACGGCCACCATCATGCCGCGCTTTTTGTTGAAGATGACTTTGTGGCAGGTTGTGTTCATGGCGGATTCCCGAAGTCAAAAAGCCCTGATGCTGCCGGTTTCGGGCGGCATGGGGTAGGGCGGTGTTCAGAAGCTGTAGTTCAGGTTGAAGCCGAAGGCGGTTTGGGCCGTCTGAAAGCGTTCGGGCTTGTGCAGCGGTTTGGCGGCAAACACATCATAAGCCAACGCACCGCCCGCTTTGGCCTGACCGCGCAGCCCCAATGCCGCGCCGGCCAGGCTTTTGCCGGGCAGGTATGCGGCAGACGGGCCGGATACCCGGCCGCCGTCTACCGCGGCATAAAGCCGGTGGTTCGGAAGATACTGCCAGGATAAATCATTGCGCCAATACCCGCCGCGCTCTGCCGATAAAGTGGTTTCGCCGTCAAAACCGCGCACCGTATAACGGTTGCCGATGGAAATCCTCTCTTGCGGGGTTAAAGGCGTTTTGTTCCATTGGGCATGGAGGTTGCTGTCGAAAGCAAAGTTTTGCCGTCCGATTCGGAAAGGCAGGTTCAATCCGGCATCGGCCGTAATAATCTTCATGCGCGAGGTACCCTCGCCGAAGGCTTCTTCGGGCGCAGACAGGCTGTTGTTGCGCCCCGTGCCGCGTTTGTAACCCAAGCCCAGATTCAACACAGCTTGGCCGATGTATTCCCTGTGCGTCAAAGCGGCCGACCAGCCGGCCGTGCGGCGGTGCTGTACCCCGATTTCGGCATCATCGATAAAACTCTGCGTTTCACGCTGCCACCATTTAAACGCCGCATGGGTTTTACGGCGGGCATCGCGGTACAGCAGACGGCTCACGCCGATATCGCTGTTGCGGCTTTTACCGTTGTAGTCATACACCCGGGTATCGCCGGCAACGGCCTGATGATAGCGGTAATGGCTGTGGTTCCACGACCACAGCCAGTTGCGGAACGGCACCGAATAATGAAAGGCATAACCATCGGTTGCGCCTTTAACCGTATGGCCCTCTGAATCCGTTTGCGCCGAACGCGAGCCCAAATCATGGTGATACGAGGCATAAAACAAATCGCTCAAACCAAACGGATTATCGGCAGAGAAGGTTGCATTGCCCTGATAACGGCCGGTGGCCTTGCTGCCGGAGTCGTCAAAACCCAAAGTCAGACGGTAGGGGGCGGTGCGCTGCCGCCATTTCACCACCACATCGCTCACGTCCGGTTGTTCAGACGGCACGATTTGGATATCCGCCTCGGCAGTCGGCACCCGTTTGAGGTTTTCCAAACCCTGCTCCAAACCGCGCAGGTTCAACAGGCTCTCTGAAGCAGACGGAAACTCGTTTTGAAACGCGGTAATCCGGCCGATATGGGTTTCGGCGGCATGACTTTCATCAAAACGGATGCGGCCGATTTTGCCGGCCAGCACGGTCAATTCCAGTTTGCCGCCGTTCAAGTCCTGCGGTGCGGCCAAAATCCGCGTGGTGGTATAGCCGCGCCCGATCACTGCGTTTTGCGCCAAAGTCATGATATGGTTGATGCCTTGGGCCCCCAAACACATCCCGGGCTTGAAGCCGGACTGCCCAAGGGCTCTGTCCAGTGCAAATTGGAATTTGGCGGCGGAGTCGCCAACCAAAGAAATGTCGCGAACGGGGAAACAGGGCGATTCGTTTTGAGGCAGCTGCAATGAAGAAACCGCCTCTGCGCTGCGTTCTAGGCGCACATCAGGTGCAGGCTGCATCTGCTGCTCGAGTTGGTGCAGACGCTGCTGTTCCTGCCGGGCTTGTTCTTGCTGAATCAGACTGGCCTGCCTTTCGTCAGCCAGTGCGGATGTGCCGGCAGCAGCCAGCAGTGCAAACGGCAGCATCAATGAGCGGTAGCGTGAAAAACGGCGAAAGGCGGACATGCTTGGAACCTGCAAAAAGATATGACCAAGTCATGGTATGGGAATCGGGCGGGGTAAGGCAAAGTTCAGATGACCAAAGGTTGGTTATTTGGATAACCGGCTGCCGGCAGCGGCAGTATGCCTGCTGTTTTTTGAACCGAAACCAATATACCGAATGAAATCCGCCCGGCTTTTATTGGGGAGGGCGGATGGCTTGATCGCCCCCTGGAAAATGTTAATTGCAGAGGGCATGGGTTGGTTGGGTAAGAACAAAGGGCATCAATGAGGACGGTGGGCGAAGGTGGCCGCTATGCGCTGGCTAATCTATAACTGTTTTCAGCTCCGTGTGTCAAGCAAAGTAGCTTTAAACATAGATAAAAAACAGCTTAAATCAGGCCAGTCGTCTTCTTCATCAAATCTCTAACTCCTTGAGTAGTTCAATACGGACGTTGACTCTTTAGATGTTACAGAATGAATACTAATCCAGAACAAAAATAAGATGTACTCCCATAGCAATCCGGGATTCCAAAATAGGCATTTACAAAAATCCAGTTATTAGCAGAAGAACTTTTTTCTCCCCATAGTCCCAATTAGGGGAATGAAGATCTATTGCGACTTTATCAAGCATTTTTTTGTTTTTCAATATTTTCAAAACCATCTTTACTTAATATGCTTTTATTGCTACTTGGATTTTCTCTAAAAGCCATAAAGAAAAATATAAGGGGCTGACGTAGATTAGCAATCATGACATGCTGCTAAAATGAAGATAACAAACTGTAAATTAATCAAAAAAAGCACAGAAGACACTACTCAGATATTTTGTGCTGAAAGTTACCGCCCGTTCGGCTGCCGATGTCTTGGGTATCCGGCCCAACACCGCCATACTCTTTTACCGCAAAATCCGCCTCGTCATCAGCCGTCATTCGGCCTTGGAGGCCGATCAGGTTTTTGAAGGTTCCGTAGAGTCAGATGAGCGCTGCTCCGGCGGTAAGCGCAAAGGAAAACGCGGCACAGGAGCCGCAGGCAAAGTGGTGGTTTTCGGTATCCTCAAACATGGCGGCAAGGTTTATACCGTGGTCGTGGATAACGCCAAAAAAGAGAGTTTGTTGCCTGTTATTGCGAAGAAAATCATGCCGGACAGTGTGGTGTATACCGACAGTTTAAGCAGCGATGATGTCCTGGATGTCGGCGGTTTTCACCACCATAGGATTAACCACGGCAAGACATTTGCCCAGAGACAAAACCACATCAACGGCATTGGGAATTTTTGGAATCAGGCCAAGCGTGTGCTACGCAAATACAACGGAATCGACCGGAAGTCTTTTCCCCTATTCTTGAAAGAATGCGGGTTTCGTTTTAACTTTGGCACACCAAGTGAGCAGTTGAAAATCTTGCGGGATTGGTGTGGTATTTAGGGCTAAGCTACTTCAGCCTCTTTTCAGGCACGAAATATACCGCTGCCAAAGCGGGCAAAAAGACCTGTTATACGGCAGCATAGAGGTTGATGAAAGCTATTTTGGTGCCAAACGGCAGCGCGGTTTCCATGGCAAGTCAAAGCGTGGCAGAGGAACGCTTAAACAACCCGTCTTTGGTATTTTCGAAAGAGACGGCAGGGTTTATACCGAAATCGTTCCTGATTGTAAAAAGAAAACACTTCAAGCTGTTATATTGGGAAAGGTCTCTCTGGAGGGTGTTGTTTATTCTGATAGCCGGCGCGGTTACAGCGGCCTGGTCGATGCGGGCTACTCTAAACATTTGCGCGTTAATCACGGACAAAATGAGTTTGCGGATGGTACCGGGCACATCAATGGTATTGAAAGCTTCCGGAGTTTTACCAAACGAAGGCCCGCCAAATTCAACGGCGTAACCAAAAACTTTGATTTGCACCTGAAGGAATGCGGATGGCGATGGAACCGAAACTCTGATGAACTGGGTCACCAACTTTGGAGGCTTTTAAAGTAAATTTATATAAAGCTGCTAGTCTAGAGCCTTATTTATTATTTATTGTTTATGTAAAATTTCTGTGAATACAGGATCGGCAGCTTTAAATTAAGTTGCAAACAGGAATAATTGCTATTAACATGCCAGGCCATGAAAAATGAACGTATCCTAACCTCCGCCACGTTCGCGCTGGTGGTTTTTTTACATATGGGTCTGATGGTTTGGCTGTGGCAGGGCAGGCCGCCGAAGCAGATCGAGATGACGACTATCGAATTCATCGATCTGGGTATGTTTGGCGGCGGCGACGGCCAAACAGAGGGGGCAGGTGCGCCTGCGCCGGAAACGGCTCCTCCGCTGAAATCCGAACCCAGGCCGGAGCCGGCCAAGCCCAAAGAAAAGCCCAAACCCAAGCCCACACCGGCCGAGCCGCCCAAGGCTGAATTGAAGCCCGTCATCACCCCAAAAAACCAAGCCGATATCCGTCAAAACAAAGAAACGCCCAAGCCTAAGCCGGTTGAAAAAACCAAACCGGAGCCGGTGGAAAAGCCCGTAGAAAAACCGGTTGAGAAACTGGCAGAAAAGGTGGCGGAAAAACCTGCCGCCGCTCCGGTTGAAAAACCGGCGGCAGAATCGGACAAAGCCGCAGCGGCAGGCTCCGCCAGAGAGAAAAACGGAGGGGGAGACGGAAGCGGTTATGCCAAAATACAAGGTAAAGGGAGCGGCTCGGGCAGCGGCGAAGGCCGTGGAACGGGCAGCGGCTCGGGCAGCGGCAGCAAAAGCGGCGACGGGCACGGAGCAGGAGGCGGCAGCGGTGCCGGCAGCAGCCGCAGCAATCCCGAAAAAGGAACGTGCGCACTCCCGCAGCCTACGGACAAAGATTACCCGCAATTATCGTTGGAAAACGGAGAAGAAGGCGCGGTAAATTTTGTGATAGAAGTTTCCCCCAGCAACCAAGTGATGAGTGTCAAAGTTACCAAAGGAAGCGGTTTTGCAGGGCTGGACAGGGCGGCGGTGAAGTATATAAAGAGAAAATACTCTTGCGATTCAAAAGGCAGGTGGTACCAGTTCAGCGGGCGGCTTGCATACCAACTTCAATAGAGATATTCGGGCAGTGTCCGGAGTCGGGCCGTCTGAACGCCGAAACAGCCGGGCAGGCAGGTTTTTTGATTAATCTTTCATATTTGGAATAAACAGCAATGAATTTAGGATTGGTTTTTGAATCAGGCGATTATGTGTTGATCAGCGTGTTTTTGCTGCTGGTTTTGATGAGCATCGCAACGTGGACGGTGATTGTGGTGCGCGCCGTCAAGCTCAGCAGGGCTAAAAAAGGCAATGCCGCCGTGAAACCGATGATTTGGAACGCCAAATCGTTAAGCGAAGCCGTTGCGCAGGCCAAAACGGTGGAGGCGCCGATGAGCGCGCTCACTCTCGATGCCGTGCGTGCCCGCGAGAGCTACAACCTGCATAAAGACCGCCAAATCGCCGCCGCCGTGCCGCTGAACGAATATCTCGTGCGCCAAATCCGCAACAGCATGAGCCAGCGCCTGCGCCCGTTTGACAGTGGCCTGACCGCGCTGGCCTCTATCGGCGCCACCGCCCCGTTTATCGGCCTTTTCGGCACGGTTTGGGGCATTTACCACGCCTTAATCAACATCAGCAAAAGCGGCCAGATGAGTATAGCCGCCGTGGCCGGCCCCATCGGCGAGGCATTGGTGGCCACCGCCGCCGGTCTGTTTGTGGCGATTCCCGCCGTGTTGGCCTACAACTTCCTGGTGCGTGGCAACAAAACGCTGGCGCAGGATATGGACGCGTTCGCCCACGATTTTCATGTCCAACTGTTAAACCACAAGGATTAAACGATGGCATTCGGTTCGATGAATTCCGGTGACGATACGCCGATGGCCGACATCAACGTTACCCCGTTGGTAGATGTGATGCTGGTGTTGCTGATTGTGTTTATGATCACCATGCCCGTGCTTACCCACTCGATTCCGCTGCAACTGCCTACCGCATCGGAAAACATCAAGCAGGAAACCCAGCCCAAAGAGCCGCTGCGGCTGAGCATTGATGCCGATGGGGCTTATGTGCTCGGTGCGGAGTCCACAACCAAACTGGGTTTGGAAGAGATTACCGAGCAGCTCAAACAGGCCAAAGCCGAAAACGCCGATTTAATCGTGGCCATCGCTGCCGACAAACGCGTGGAATATGATTCGGTTGCCCAAGCGCTGCACTCCGCCAGAGAAGCCGGCATCAGCAAAATCGGCTTCATCACCGAAACCGATTCGGGCAGATAGCGTGTGTGAAAACGTTCGGGCCGTCTGAAAATATTTTCCCATAAGGAAACTTTTCAGACGGCCTTATATATTGCACCCCAACAAAAGGGGTGTATTTTTACATTATACCCCTTGACAAATCGGAACAACAGAATTTTTCAGGGGTCTGAAATGTCATCAGCCTACTACACCGTAACACCCGAACCCGAACTTTTCCCCAAATCCTACATCGTCCGCATTTTTAAAGACGACAATCCGAGCCGTACTGTCTGTTTTCCTATCTGCAATCCTCTGAACCGTGTCAAAACCGTCAATCAGGCTTGCGAATACGGGCGTTTGGCCGTGCGCCAAATCATGGATAGGGAGTCTGCCGAATGATTAGCCAAGACAAAGCAAAAAAAGCGCGTGAAGCCGTATTTGGTGGCGGCGGCTTTGCGACGCGCCAAAGGCGGCTTCATGCGCCGGTATGGCGCCCCCCTTATCTAACAGGGGGGGGAGCAGAAACGGCAGCGGCCGTAAGCGCGGAGCAGGAAGCGTTTGAAAAATACACCCACTTTCTGACCGATTCCAAAGGCCGTCTGCTGGAAATTCCGTTAAGACGCGGTAAGGCAGATTCTGCCTTTATCGACCAAATCAGTTTTTCAATCCACGAAGATACTTTGTCGCTGCTGGCCGGTTATCCGCTCGTTTCCGATGATGAATATATTGTCCGTGCATCAATGGCGTTAAACGATATTTTCGGCTTCGGCATTACCGAAAAAGCCAAACATACGGGTGGGCGTTTCTATGATTCCTGCTGGCTGATGGGAACCGATAACGCCCAATACGGGCGCGTCCACTTCGGCGGCCAAAACAACACCATGCTGATAGAGCTTACCGCCACCGGCTGCAATGCCGCTTCAGACGGCTGGGAATCCCGCCTTTACCGGTTCATCACCCAAGCCGTTCGCCCGAAGATTACCCGCATCGATATTGCCAAAGACTTTTTCAACGGCGAATACACGCCCGAACAGGCCAAAGCCGACCGGCTGGCGGGCAAGTTCACCAATCACCGCATGATGCCCGATGGCGAATCGGTCGGTACCGATTGGGAATCCAACAACGGCAAGGGCAAAACCTACTATGTCGGCTCGCGCGAATCGTCCAAATACGTTCGCGTGTATGAAAAAGGCAAACAGTTGGGCGACAAACAAAGCCCGTGGGTGCGTTTTGAAATCGAATTCAAAGCCAAAGATATTGTTATTCCCTTTGAAGTGCTGACCGTGCCGGGCGAATACTTCGGCGGGGCCTATCCCATTTGTTCACAGTTTCAAGAGAAAGCCCAACGGATTGAAACCGTTAAAAAGGTACTCGATCTGACTTTCGAACGCTGTATTGAAGTCGCCCGAAACCAAGTCGGGCGCGCTATCAATGCCGCCAAATCCATGTTTCCGAACAAACAGCCTGCCGAAATACTGGCTATGTTCGAACCCGAACACGATTTATTGCCCAAGCGTTTGAGTATGGAAAACTACGCGGCCAAATTCAATCACGCACCCGCCGTTCATGAAGATGAAGGCCGTCTGAAACCGGGTGAATCCGCCCAAATGCTGGTTGAAATGGCATTGGAACAGAAACGCAAAATGACCAAGCTGATTTCAGACAAGCACGAAGAAGATTATTTGGCTTGGGCGTATCACCAATATTCCGGCAAGTTTTAAAAGGCAGAACGCTGCCGCCTGAAAGTGCAGTGTATTTATGAAAGGAAAACCATCATGCAGATGCAGATTCAAGGTCAAATTATGGGTGTAAAGCGCTTCAACGGCCAAATAGACGGCAAAACCTTTGATTACTGCCGCGTTATCGTCTCCACCCCGCTTGATGCGAGTCAGGGCAACGCTTTAGGCAGCTCGGCATCGGAATACGACTACGGCGGCTCTATTAACTTTGAACAGTTCAAAGGCGCATCATTTCCCTTTGAAGCCGATTTAAACGTTGAGCTGGTAACCAACGGCAAAAGCCAAAAACTGAAAATCATCGGTTTTCGGCCAAGAACACAAAGCAAAGGTTAAACCATGACGATAACCCGCGTTTATGTAGTGCAGTCTCGGGAAACAGGGGATTTCCTATACCCGTCTGATACGGGTGATGTGGGTCATACGCCGTTTATCAACCAAGCGGGCTTTTTCTTCGACAGAAACGAAGCCGTGGAAACCGCATTAGAAGAGATAGGCGACAACTTTATCGTCTTTGGTTTTATGACTGAAATGTAAAAGATTCAGGCTCGGCGGGCGGTCTGACTGCCTTTAAAAGCCCGCGCACACTTTTTTAACTCACTTAAAGGAAATATCATGAAAGCAATGAATATTGCCCGTAAATATGGCGCAAAAACTGCCGTTGCCGTGCCAATGGGTGTTTTGCCCGCTTTGGCAATGGCCGAAGTTCCCGAAGCCATTACTACGGCTCTCTCTACTGCCCGTTCAGATGCCTTGCAGGTTGGCGGTATCGTTTTGGGCATCATCGCTGTGATTTTTGCCCTGATGCCGGGCTGTGCCGTTTTGCCGAAATGATATGTTTTCTTGTAATAGGTCTCGCTTCAATATCGGCGGCTTATATCATGTTTTCAGGTCTCAAAAAGGATTAAACAATGCCTGCATTCCTTATTCCCGCGCTCGGCTTAACTTTCGTAACCTACGGCGGCTATATGGTCGGATTGAACTGGCTGAAAGAATACATCGTTACCCATTTTGAAAACATGCCCTCCGCCGTATTCCGGCTTGTCATCATGGCAGGTTTCGGTCATGCACTCGGTATCATTTTTTGGGCTTATGTGTTCAATATCACAATGGCAGGCATAAACAAACTTTCCTTCATGCCTAGTGGCGGGAATGGTAAATGATTATTCTGCAAACAGGCGTTCCCGGTTCGGGCAAAACCGCATCAATCGTGAATATGTTGCTGTCCGATGAATCCTATACCCACTTTACCGACAAAGACGGTCAAAAGAAAAAAACGCCCGCTTTTTATCAACGGTATTCCCGAATTGGCCATAGAACATCAGGAGCTTTCAGACGGCCAAATCAAAGAGCAAGGATTACAAGACTTTCTGCCCTACGGCCCGCTCGTTATCATAGACGAAGCGCAAAGATTAATGGGAACCCGCTCGGCTGCTTCAAAAGTTCCTGAGTTCATCGAAAAGCTGGCGCTTCACCGTCATCACGGCCTTGATATCGTGCTGATAACGTAACATCCCAGCTTTCTTGATTCGTTCGTGCGTAAACTGGTTCAGCGACATATGCATATCAGCATCAAACCCGTTGGCCGAAAACTTTATGAATGGAACGAATGCGTTGATCAGCCCGATAATGCAACCAATATTGCCCGCGCCATCGAAAGAAGTTTTGTGCTGCCAAAAAAAGCATTCGGCCGGTACAAATCGGCGGAAGTACACACCAAGCCTAAACGGCGCATTCCCAAAAGCCTAGTGTTTCTTATAATCTTTCTGCCGCTGCTGATCGGTTTCACCGCCTATACTGTAATCAAGATGGGCAAACGCTATTCAGGACAAAGCGAAGATATTCAGGCTGCCGCCGTTTCTGCTGAATCCCTCGCATCACCGCCCCCGTCTGCCGAATATTCCACATCGGCGCAAGGCCGAAGCCTCACACCTGATTTATATGTGCCTACGCTGGCCGAAAAGCCCGAAAGCAAGCCCCTTTATGATAGTGTGCGGCAGGTAAAAACCTTTGAGCGCGTGGCCGCCTGTATTTCGGGTGGTGATAGCGGCTGTACCTGTTATTCGGATCAGGCTACGCCGCTGAAAGAAGTAAGCACCGAAATGTGCAAAGACTACGTTAAAAACGGCCTGCCGTTCAATCCCTACAAAGACACCGCAAACGCCCCATACACGCCGTCTGAAACCGCGCAAGGGGGTAGCCCTGCATCAGGCGGAGAAGTGCCGGTAATGGGCGGAAAAAGCCTGCCAAACCTGATGTATGACGGCTATGTCGAAGCAGGAGAACAGTTCAGGCCGTGAAACCGCAAAAAGGCCGTCTGAAAACGATTCAGACGGCCTTTGTTTGGCGGGTCTCGCTATTGACTAATCAGCATCAACACCGCTAAAATAAACCGCGTGTCAATATTGACCGTTAAAAGCAGTTTTCCCTTAGCGAAGAGTATTTTAAACTGCATTTTAAGCCTTTCAAAGTTGTTAAACGATGACGGGCAATGCCAAAATCCCCGCGCCAACGGGGATTTTTGCTATTCCCCGCCCTGCTTGGTTCAAATTGTCAATCATTCAAAATCAAATCATAACGTTTCCTTTCCGTTTCAGTTGTTTAAATCGCGTGGCCGTTTGCTTGATCACAAACATTATTAATATCTTCCTCTCTGCTTGTTTCTCTGCTCTGCCCCCGCGCCTCTAGGTGGTTTCGGTTCGGGCGGGGAAAAATGTCTAGTGAAGCTGTATGAATACCCCTTGCAGGATTTTTTATACCCTTTTCAAATCGCATCAAACCCACGGCCGATGCGGCGCAAGATAAGATAAAAAAAACCAGCGCAACGGGTTAGTTCCGCTAACGTTTGGCAGATGAAACAAACCCGATTAAAATTTCCCTGCGGCCCGGATTAGCTGCCCGCACCGCAAAGCCCCGACTTCGCAAGTACGGCCGATGTTCAAAACATGTCCCAAAGATTGAAGCGGGGGCTTACCCCAATCATCAAGCTTGAACACTATCTAAGGCGCAAAGCCCGCATTGATAAGGTAAAACACCATGTACTTGGGAATAGACGTGAGCAAAGTAACCATAGACTGCCGTCTGATTTCAGACGGCTTTTTTTACGAACACCGATTCGGAAACAGCCCCACAGGTTAAGCCGAGCTGAAAGCATGCTAAACGGCCATAACGCCAACCCAAGCCTGCACTGCTGCTGCGAAGCAACGGGAACCTGCTATAGACCGCCGGCCGAATATCTCAACAGCCATTACAAAATGAGCGTGGACAACCCAAGAAAAATAAAAGGCTTCGCAAACGCCGTATTGCAAAGAAGCAAAACCGACAAACAAGACGCAAAACTCATCGCCCGCTACTGCAAGGCCATGAACCCCGAAACATGGCAGCCGCAGCCGTCCGAACAAAAACAGCTTCAGGAACTGACCCGCTATATAGCTCGCATCAAAAAACAACGGGCGGCAGAACTGACCAAGTATCAAACAGCCCCCGATTACTTGAAACGGCACATAAAGGCAACGATAGACTACTTGAGCCGCTATTTGCAGACGCTTAAAAAAGACTTGCAGAGCTTTTACAAAGCCAATCCCGATTACGACAAAAACCGCCAACGCCTGAAAACCATCACAGGCATAGGCGAAAACACCGCCGCCGTTTTGCTCTCGACCATAACATCACGCTTTGATACCGCTGCCCAACTGGCCGCCTATTTCGGTTTGGGTCCAAAACGGCATCAGCCGGGAACAAGCGTAAACGGCAAAGAACGGATTTCAAAGGTAGGCAAGTCCGACTTAAGGGCAGCCCTATACATGCCCGCATTGGCCGCCTACCGCATGAACGCCTTTCCCGCCTTTATCGGCCGTCTGAAAGCCGGGAAAAAACCGCCGAAACTCATCTATTGTTGCAATTATGCGAAAGCTGGTAACCATCGCTTTCTACATTTTGAAAAACCAAACAGAATACGACAAAACCCGTTGCGGATTAACAACATAAATTAACAATGCCAAACAGGCAAATGCCCCGCAAAAGCAGGGCACGGCTTGATTGTTGCCGAAAGAATACATCAACGGCATTGACACTTTCACACACTATCTTTGGTTGTTTTGTGTCCGGCTTGTTCTGCTATGGCGCGGCCGCGCGGTATGTTGGTGCCGCTCCGGCCGCATGCCTTTATTTGCTCCGTGCGGCAGTTTGTAAACCTGCCTGCCCCGCGTAGCAAAGGCCGTCTGAAAAAGTTTTCAGGCGGCCTTTGTGTATTCTTCATTTTGAGGCATCGGCAGAATCGAAAAAAACACCGCAAGCAGTTTATCTGCCTTATTTTCGTGCAGGTGGAAGCCCGATATCCGGCATCTCGGTATGTGTTTGATCGATGCTTCAATCTTTCTGCCCGGATATCCGCCTGCACGGGGCGCGGCGGGCTTGCGGAGCTCATCACGGTATTCGGTTTTTCAGACGGCACTCCAACCGGCATTCAGGTGTTTGGCAAAGGCTTTGGGCCGTCTGAAAACAGGGGCAGGCATCATCAGCCGGCATACCCTCCAATCAAGGCAGGCCGCAGGAAATCATACAGACAGCGTAAAGCCGTTTTTGCCGCTGTTTCAGTGCGTCCTGCCCAACCTTTCGCTTTGGTCGGGGCGCGGCAGCAATGCAATGTAAACAAAGTGGGTTCGTTATCCATTACACGGGGTGGAACACGGCGCCGCATCAAGCCTTTTCCAGTAGCGGACGGCCGCGGATAAGCGCGCGGACAACCGTACGGTTGGGCGAGAGCGCGCTGCGCAGGCGTTGTGGCAGCGGGTTGGGCAGGCCGAGAATGCCGGCCGCAACGGCGGCGGCGCACACGGGGGCGGTGGCCAGGCCGCGGCTGCCGTGGGCGGTGTTGATGTAGGCACCCGGCAGATAGGGGCAGGGTGTGCAGATGCGGTAGTTTTTATCGAGCGCAAGTTTGGCATAGGCCTGCTGCATGGCGCAGATGTCGCCGAGCGCGCCTGCCAACGGCAGATGGTCGGGGCTGTCGCAGCGCAGGGCGGCATGGCCCTGTAAGGGGGCGGGGCGGTCGCAGCGGGTTTCAGACGGCCTGTTTGGGTTTCGGCCGTCTGAAAATAAATTTTCGGCCAGTGTGCTATCCAGTTTGCGCAGGGTGAGACGGTTGGCTTCGGCATCGCCGGCGCGCCATTCGCAACCGGTGTCGTGCTGGATAAAGGTGGCACCGAAACAGTGCACGCCCTGCCAGGCAGGGCTGATGTAGCCGGCGGCGGAAAGGGCGCAGCGCAGCGCGGCGGAATAGGGCGTGGCGGCCGCCAAATCGGTTTGGCCGCGAATCAGGCGGTAGGGCAGTGCCGACACATCGGGCAGGGCGGCGAGCGGGCTGTGCGCGCCCATGCAAAAAACAATATGGCTGCCCTGAAAAGCGCGCCCGCCGGAGGTTTCTACCTGCCATGTGCCGTTGCGGTATTCTGTCGAGCACACGGCGGTGTGACTGTAAAGCTCAATCAGAGGGTGGTCGAGCAGGGCGTGTACCAGCGCGGGCGGGTTCAGCCATACGCCCTGCGGCCAATAAAGCGCGCTTTGGGCAACAGGGATGCCGGCCAGCCGCGAAGCGGTTTCGGCGGATACGGCGCGGTAGAGATGGGCGTGGTGGGTTTGTGCTGCCAGCGCCTGATTGCGGCGGGTTTCCTCATCGTTATGGTCGAGATGGAGCACGCCGTTTCCGCCCCAGTTTGCGCGCGCGGGCAGCAGATCTTCGAGCAGGCGGCGGGTGTGGCCGTAGCCGCACAGCAATAATTCGGTCTGCCCGGTGTGGTGCGGCGAAATCTTGGCATACAGCAGCCCTTGCCGGTTGCCCGATGCGGCACCGGCCGGCGCAGCAGCTTCGAGCACGGTAACGGGCAGGCCGTGTTGTGCCAGCGCGCGGGCGGTAGCCGCGCCGGCAATGCCTGCGCCGATAACGATGGCGCGGGTGGGGGTGTGCCGTTTGGGCGGCGCAAACCACGGCTTGAGCTGCGGCAGCGGCAGTTGCGGCACGGCTTCGGTCTGCCATTGCACGGGTTGCGGAAAATGCTCGCCGAGACGGCACGCAGCTTCGGGCGGCATCAGCCATAAATGCACGCCCGGCAGAATGTCGCCCAGCGCATTGGCGGTGTTGAACTGAATGCAGCCGAGTTTGGCTTCGACAGCCTGAAGCAACGCTTTTTCGAGCGCAGAGGGGTTTTCAGACGGCCTGAAGGCAGGGAAGCTCCGGTCGGGCAGGCACACAACCAAATAAAGCGGCCTGCCGTGCTGCGCAACGGTGCGGGTAAGACAGGCGGCAGCGGGCGGGCGGTTCCAGGCAAGGCAGATCATCTTAAAGAGGCCGTCTGAAAAAAAGAAGCCGTGATTTTAACACGCGCGGGTGTGCGGGCTGCCCAAGCGGGATGGAAAAGCTGTTAAAATCGGGCAGGGCTGCCGCACGGGCAGGCGGTGCGGCCCGCTGTTTGCAGTATGTGCGGCACGGTATACCGCCCGCGCCGCGCCTTTACTTTATAGGTTGCAGAGTCTGCGCGGCTGCCGTTGCCGGCACGGTGGTTTCGGGCGCAGTTTTTACGAACCGCTGCCGTGGTTTGCGGCTTTGCGGCGGTGCCGGAAAATATTTATCACGGGCTTGACAACAGGCGGAAGCACCGGCCGCAATCCGCTGCAGGGCGGGGGTATGGTGAATATCTTTATTTCCTGCTTCGGCTCAGCCCCGCTTAAAGAAAGCGGCTTTGCCCGCCGCAACGGCAGCAAAACCGGTTTCTTCATTGCCGGCGGCTTGCCGTTTTATGCCTTGTGCCGGAAATACGGGTTTGCTATAAAATCCACTGTTAAATCATGCTGCTGCCGCGAAAAGCAGCGTTTCACCCATATTGAGGTAAGGATGTTTTTATGAACCCGTTAGCTGCCGATTTCCACACCGGTTTTGCCGCAAAGCCCGTGATTGTGGCGCTGGATTTTGCCAACGAACACGATACGCTGGCGTTTGTGCGCCGTCTTTCTCCCGAGCTGTGCCGCTTGAAAATCGGCAAAGAGCTGTTTACCGCCACCGGCCGCCGTTTGGCCGAAAACCTGATTAACCAAGGCTTCGAGCTGTTTCTCGATTTGAAATACCACGATATTCCCAACACCGTGGCCAAAGCCTGCCGCGCGGCGGCGGAGATGGGGGTGTGGATGGTCGATATGCACGCCTGCGGCGGCCGCCGCATGATGGAGGCCGCTGCCGAAGCCGTAGCCAATCAGGCGCACAGGCCGCTGCTAATCGGTGTAACTGTGCTCACCAGCATGGAAGAGGCCGACTTGGCCGAAACCGGCCTGAACGCGCCGGTGGAAGAGTTGGTGTTGCGCTGGGCCAAACTCGCGCAAAGCTCGGGCTTGGACGGCGTGGTGTGTTCCGCCCGCGAAGCCGCCCCGCTGCGCCGCGGCTTGGGCGGAGATTTTGTGCTGGTTACGCCCGGTATCCGCCTCGATGTGGCGGGCAACAGCGATGACCAGCGCCGAATCATGACTCCGGCTCAGGCGCTGGCGGCCGGCTCCACTTATCTGGTGATGGGCCGACCCGTTACCCAGGCCGCCGACCCCGTTGCCGTGCTGCGCGAAATCAACACGGCAGCGGCAGGCTGAGTGTTCAGACGGCCGCACCCGCCCGCTTTCCCGCCGCCGCACGTCAACAGGCAGGCTCTGCCTGAAGCAGGCGGTTCGGCCGGTATTGCGGCCGTCTGAAAACGTTTGGGCGGCACCCCGCCACACCGCTTCTGCGGCAGAATCCGCAGGTATCGGAGCCGTCTGAAAATGTTCGGGGGGTACCCCGCAGCGTTTGAAGATGCCGCCCCTCCCCAAAAAACGGCGGCAACAGCGGGCGGCCGCAGCGCAGGCCGTCTGAAAACCGATAACAGATTGGATGGAAATATGGCGTTTTCCCTTTCCCCCGAAACCCTGAAAGCGCATTTTGCGCGGGCACGCGTATTGGTGGTGGGCGATGTGATGCTCGACCGCTATTGGTTTGGCGATGTGTCGCGCATTTCGCCTGAAGCACCCGTGCCGGTGGCCAAAATCGGCAAAACCGACCAGCGCGCCGGCGGTGCGGCCAATGTTGCCCGCAACGTTGCCTCGCTGGGCGGGCAGGCTGCTTTGCTGTCGGTAACCGGCAACGATGAGGCGGCTGGCGTGCTCGAGGGGCTGATGCGGCAAGACGGCGTGGCCGCTCATTTGGTGCGTGATTCCGAAATCGCCACCACGGTGAAACTGCGCGTGGTGGCACGCAACCAGCAGCTTATCCGGCTCGACTTTGAAGAAACGCCGCACCGCGAAATCCTCGATTCGGTGAAAGACCAATACCGCGCCCTACTGCCTGAATACGATGTGGTGGTTTTGTCGGACTACGGCAAAGGCGGCCTGCTGCATGTGGCCTCGATGATAGAATGGGCGCGCCGGGCCGGCAAACCCGTGTTAATCGACCCCAAAGGCGGCGACTATGAAAAATATGCCGGCTCCACCCTGCTCACCCCCAACCGTGCCGAGTTGAAAGAGGTGGCGGGCAGCTGGCGCAGCGAAGCAGAATTGGCCGAAAAAGCCCGCCGTTTGTGCCGTAATCTCGAATTCGAGGCATTGCTGCTGACCCGCAGCGAAGAGGGCATGACCTTATTTGACGGCAATGAAATCATTAACCAACCCACGCGCGCGCAGGAAGTTTATGACGTGTCCGGCGCGGGCGACACCGTTATCGCCAGCATGGGTTTGGGGCTGGCCGCCGGTTTGAGCCTGCCCGAAGCCATGCACATTGCCAACAGTGCCGCAGGTGTGGTGGTGGCCAAATTGGGCACGGCGGTGTGTCCGTTTGACGAGTTGGCGGCTGCGCTCGAAAAGGAATAACGGCGGTTTCAGAGGGCCTTGAAAGGAGATGCTGTGCACCAACCCGGTTTGGAAAAATCAAACGCAGGCAGGCCGATGAAGCGTATCTTTATGATAATTCCGGGGCAGAGTTGGCATGGGTGCGGTATGCTGCCGGCGGTAAAGTTTATCTGCAAACCGATGCGCAGCCAGCATGGGTGCAGAAGCTGATACAAACATTAACGGCCGTCTGAAAGCCCGAGGCTTTTTCAGACGGCCTCCCGAAAGGAAAAATCATGACCATCATCGTAACCGGTGCCGCCGGCTTTATCGGCAGCAACATCGTTCAGGCCTTAAACCGGCGCGGCATCACCGATATCGTTGCCGTGGATAATTTAAGCCGCGGCGAAAAATTCAAAAACCTGGCCGGGTGCGAAATCGCCCATTATCTCGACAAACACGAGTTTATCCGCCAAGTGCGCGAACACGCGCTGCCCTACGACAACATCGAAGCCGTGTTCCACGAGGGTGCCTGCTCCGACACCATGGAGCACGATGGGCGCTATATGATGGACAACAACTATCAATACAGCCTCGATCTGCTCGATTGGTGCCAAGACGAACGCATTCCCTATCTTTATGCCTCCAGTGCGGCGGTGTATGGCAAAGGCGAGGTATTCCGCGAAGAGCGGGAGCTGGAAAAACCGCTCAATGTTTACGGCTATTCCAAATTCCAATTCGACCAGGTGGTGCGCCGCCGCCTGAAAGAAGGGCTGAGTGCGCAGGTGGCGGGCTTCCGCTATTTCAACGTTTACGGGCAGCACGAGCAGCACAAAGGCCGCATGGCATCGGTGGCCTTCCACCACTTCAACCAATACCGCGAAAACGGCTACGTTAATCTCTTCGGCGCATACGGCGGCTATGATAAAGGTGGGCAAACCCGCGATTTCGTGAGCGTGGAAGACGTGGTAAAAGTAAACCTGTTTTTCTTCGACCACCCCGAAAAATCAGGTATTTTCAACCTTGGCACCGGCCGCGGCCGCCCGTTTAACGAGTTGGCGGCCGCTACCGTCAACGCCTGCCGCTCGGCCGAAGGCAAAGCAGCGATGACGTTGGAAGAGCTGGTGAAAGAAGAGCTTATCCGCTATATCCCGTTTCCCGATGCGCTCAAAGGCAAATACCAGAGCTTTACCGAAGCCGATATTTCGCGTTTGCGCGAAGCGGGCTATGACGGCACTTTCTTCGATGTGGACGAAGGTGTCGGCCGCTATGTGGCGTGGATGCTGGAAAACCTGTAGCTGCGCCGCAAAACGGCACGGCGGAATACTTTACAGGCCTTCAAACGGCTTTCAGACGGCCTTTGGAGCCGAGTTGCAAATAATCGGGGAAAGTGCCGCAGACGGCCGTCTGAAAGCGCAAAGCGGGCGGCGCGGTTTGTTTGATTATCCCTTCTCAGCAAAGGAAACCATCATGAGCAGATACGACTTTTCAACTGCCGATCTCATCGACACGGCACCGGACACGCCATCGTGCGAAACCCAGCTGCGCCATTTCGGCCGCCGCCACCGCTTCTGCGGCAGAATCCGCACCGTCAAATGCAGCCGCGACAACGGCTTGGTGAAACAGTTGATGAACACGCATTCAGACGGTGAAGTGTTGGTGGTGGACGGCGGCGGCGATTTATACAGCGCGCTGATGGGCGATATGGTTGCCGGCGCAGGTGCTGCAAACGGCTGGGCGGGCGCGGTGGTTTTCGGCGCAGTGCGCGACAGCGAAATACTCAACACGCTCGATTTCGGCGTGAAAGCGCTGGGCACCAATCCGCGCAAAAGCGGCAAAGAAGGCACGGGCGAAGTGGACGTTCCGGTCAGTTTCGGCGGCATAACCTTCACCCCCGGCCACTATCTCTACAGTGATTCAGACGGCATTTTGGTGTCGGAGCGGCCGTTGGGCTGAGTGCAGGCGGCGGCACGGCTGCCGCTTGGGTACATTTTCAATCGGGCAGATAATCAGGAGTAAAATATGCAGGTAACTTCACAATGGTTGGACGGCATGTGTTTTGTCGGCACCACCGGACACGGACACAGCGTGGTGATGGAAGGCGCGGCGGCAGAGGGGCAGGCCAAACGCGGCCCCAGCCCGATGGAAATGCTGCTGCTGGGCGTGGCGGGCTGTTCCAGCATCGATGTGGTGATGATTGCCCAAAAACAACGGCAGAACATCACCGACTGCCGGGCATCGGTAACAGCCAGGCGCGCAGACACCACGCCGCGCGTGTTTACCGAAATCCATATTCATTTCAAAGTGTTCGGCCGTGATCTCAAAGAAAGTGCCATTGCCAAAGCGGTGGAGATGTCGGCCGAAAAATACTGCTCCGCTTCGATTATGCTGGGCAAGGCGGCAACCGTAACACACAGTTTCGAATTGGCGCAGGCATAAAGGTTTTGCCGGCAGAGGCCGTCTGAAAAAACGTTCGGACGGCCTTGAAATCCATCTGATGACGATGGAACAAAGAGACGAAATATGTTTGAAAGCAACAATATATTTGATGCCCCTGCCGCCTCCGATTCCGTGGAAGAGCGGCACGACTCCGAACTGTTCAGGGTATATGCCGGGATTCTCGACAGAATCACCGACCACCAGTTCCGCCCCGGACACAAACTGACCGAATCGGATTTGTGCCGGCAGATGGTGTGTTCGCGCGGCACCGTGCGTGGCGCACTCTCGCTGCTGGCACACGATAAAATCGTTGATTTGCAGCCCAACCGCGGTGCATTTGTGCATGTTCCCGATGCCAAAGAAATGCAGGACGTATTCAAAATGCGCATCGCGCTGGAAGAAACCGTTATCGGTATGCTGCTCGAGCAGCCCGATTTGGCCGGGCGCGCCCAACCGCTGTATGCCTTGACAGAGCGGGAAGAAGCTGCTTTCACCCGCGGCGACCGCGTAGCATGGAACCGCCTTTCCAATGCTTTTCACGTTGAATTGGCGCGGCTGCTTGACAACAGCGTGCTGCTTGACACCGTCAATGCCCTGTGTGCTCGTTCTTCGCTGATTATTGCTGTTTTCGACACCCCGAAAGACCGTTTGCGCCACACCTATTGCGAGCACCGCGAAATTCTCGATTTGCTGGTGGCGGGCAAAGGCAGCCGTGCCTGCAAAATGATGCGTAAGCACTTAGGGCAGTGTCAGGCGCGTCTGCTGCAAAAATTCGGCCTGGAAGGGGAATAAACGGCTGCCGGCCGTGTGGCGGGGGGGGGTATGCCGTGTGGTGAGGCTGATACGGAAACCTTATCCCGCCCGGGCGCGGTTGGCGATTCAGCCTGAAGTGTCTTGCAACGACAGGCCGTCTGAAAATGATCCAATATTGTTTGACGGCGGCAAATCTTCGTGTCTGTTTTTTGAATTTTGCCGAAACACCGGACAACCCCGCCTTACTCAGGTTTGTTCCGCGTATCTGTTAAAATCTGCCTTTTCGATTCCGACCTGCCAACCATGAATCTTGCCAAACGCTTGGATAATCTCCTGCCGCAAACCCAATGCCGCGAATGCGGTTATCAGGGCTGCCTGCCCTATGCGCAGGCGTTGGCCGAAGGCAGGGCCGAAATCAATCTGTGTGCGCCGGGGGGAGAGGCGGTGATGCTGGATATCGCCGGCCTGCTCGGCAGAGCGCCGGTACGGCCTGTGAAGACTCAGGAAAAAGCCTTGGCGTGGATAGATGAAACGGTGTGTATCGGCTGCACGGCCTGCATCAGAGCCTGCCCGGTCGATGCCATTATGGGCGCATCCAAGCAGATGCACACGGTTATCCGCAACGAATGCACGGGTTGCCGATTGTGTGTGGCACCGTGCCCGGTAGACTGCATTCATATGCAGCCGGTAGAGGCAGATTTTCTGCCGTTGGCGCGGGCAGATGCGCATGGCTGCGAACCGCGCAAGGCCGCCGCAGAATATGCCCGCGTCCGTTTTAACCGGCACGAAGCGCGCCGGGCAAGGAATTTGCAGGAGAAAAAAGCCCGTTTGACCGAATGTGAAGCCGCTGTGAAAGCCAAAGTGCGAGATGGGGCGGCAGCGTTGCACACCGCAACTGCCCCGTTTAATCCCGCCGATTTGATTGCGCAGGCAATGGCGCGTGCGCAGGCGCAACAAGCGCAGCGGGCGGTGTCGGCCAATAGGGCAGCCTATCAGGCGCAACAGTTGGAAGAAGCCAAGGAGCGTGCGGCCTACCGCCGTGCGCAGCGCGATTTACAATACGGAACAGCAGATGAAAAAGCAGCAGCATTGGTGTTTCTGCAGCAATATAAGGCCGGGCAGGAAGCCAAACAGACCAAGCGCGGAGCAACGTGAAAAATAAAGTCTGCTGTGTAGAATACGTGCAAACAAAGCCTGTGCGCGGCAGCGGTGATGAATGCCCGCGCTGGCAAGGCGGATATGGCTGTTATTGCTGCAGTTTGCGGCAAGGTTTTCTTCCCAACCGGAGGCATACATAACCGGCTGATTTTAAAATAAGAGAAGGCGGCAGGCTGTGGATAGTACCAATACGCAACCGGGCAAATACTGTTATGGTTTTTAAAGCCGGCTGTCAGCGGCAGGGCTTTTGAGAAATGGTAATAACCTGGCAAAACAGGCTGCGCACCCGGCCAAAATACCCTCAATGCCGTCTGAAAGGCTTTAATATCGTTTTTAGCTTCGCAAGGCCGCCGGCTACTCCGCACGGGTGGGAATCCAGATGAAAATAGAAATATCGATTAAAAAATGCCATGATACCGAAAGCTTGGATTCCCCTCTGCGCGGGAGCGCAGTAAACAAACTTCTTGTTTTTGAATTTTGCAAAGATTTCAGGCCGTCTGAAAGTTTCAGACGGCCTGTTTTAAAATGCCTGCTGCTTAATGGTGGTGTCCGTGTTCGCCGTGTACATGACCGTGGGCAATTTCTTCTTCGCTGGCATCGCGCACGCTGTCGATCATGGCTTTGAAACGGATTTTCATGCCGGCCAGCGGGTGGTTGCCGTCAACCACGGCTTTGCCGTCTGCCACATCGGTTACGCGGTAAACCCATACATCGCCGGTTTCGGGGTCATCGGCTTCGAACATCATGCCGACTTCCACTTCAACGGGGAATACGTCTGCATCTTCGATGCGCACCAACTCCGGGTCTTGTTCGCCGAAAGCATCATCGGGCTGCAGGATGATATCGACCACATCCCCCGCTTCTTTGCCGTGCAGCGCTTCTTCTACCAACGGGAAAATCCCATCGTAGCCGCCGTGCAGGTAAGCGATGGGTTGTTCGGTTTTGTCGAGTAACTGGTCGTTGGCGTCAAACATTTCGTAATGCAGGGTAACAACTGAATTTTTTTGGATGACCATGCTTAAAGATCCTTGTTTGTTTTGGAAATTCGGTTTCTTCAGTGAAGGATTTTCAATTATAACACACTTACGGCGGCGGCCCGGTTTACACTTAGTCCGGCAAAATCAAGCTGTATCTGTCAAAAATTATGCAAATGTTGTACTTTTGCTACTTTTTGCATTATTGTGGCAAATAATGCTTAAATAACCAATAAAATAGTTTTATTCGTTATTGAATGTTTAAAAATTTGAAATTTCAATGCAAACTTTAATTTTATTACAAAAATAAATCAGAAATTTGCAATTTATATTGAACTTATTTTGGTTTGGGCATGACTAAGTTACCATATTCATGGTTCGCTGGGTTGCGGTTGCATTGCGCCAGCCTGTCAGGTCGGGCATAATGCCGAAATTCAGCAATGAATTCTTTTTTCATATGAGACTGGGTTTTGCCTGTGTCAATTTGTTTAAATCGATTTAAAAGGTATTGAAAATGAAAAAATCTTTGTTAGCCGCTGCTCTGATGTCTTTGTTCTTGGCTGCCTGCGGCCAGCAGGCTGCGGCTCCCGATGCTGCTGCTTCTGCTGCCAGCGAGGCTGTTGATGCTGCGGCTTCTGTCGTAGATGCTGCTGCTTCTGAGGTTTCTGCTGCCGCTTCTGAAGTTTCTGAAGCTGCTTCTGCTGCCGAAGCTGCCGCTGAGGCGGCTACCGATGCCGCCGCTTCTGCTGCTGAAACCGCCGCCGATGCTGCTGCTTCTGCCGCTGATGCCGCCGCTTCTGCTGCACAGTAAGCATTTTCTGCAATGATGCGGCAAAAAGCAGAATACACTGTATTCTGCTTTTTGTTTTGGGCAGATGTTTTGCCTGCCAAACTTTTTGAAGCGGTTTCAAAAAGTTTTTCTGTTTTTCAGACGGCCTGAATATGAGTTCACATATCAAAGCGGCACTGCGGCAATTTTTAAATGCAGACGAAATAATAGAAAGCGCACCGCAATGGCTCACCGACCAGCGTTGCCGCTATAGCGGCAGAGCCGATGCCTTGGTGCAGCCTAAAAGCATAAATGCCGTGCAGCAGCTGATGCGGTTTTGCTTTCAAAACAAGATTCCGGTAACGCCGCAGGGCGGCAACACGGGGTTATGCGGTGCTGCCGTGCCCGATGGCGGCGTGCTTTTAAACCTTTCCAAACTCAACCGCATCCGCAGCATCAACTTGGCCGATAACGCCATCACAGTGGACGCTGGCATAGTGCTGCAAGCGGTACAGCAAGCGGCGGCGGCGGCGGGGCGGCTGTTTCCGCTGAGTTTGGCCAGTGAGGGATCGTGCCAAATCGGCGGTAATATTGCCTGCAATGCGGGCGGATTGAATGTGTTGCGCTACGGAACCATGCGCGATTTGGTATTGGGATTGGAAGTGGTGTTGCCAAACGGAGAGTTGGTGCAGCATTTGCATCCGTTGCATAAAAATACCACCGGCTATGATTTGCGGCATTTGTTTATCGGCAGCGAGGGCACATTGGGTGTGGTAACGGGGGCGGTGCTGAAACTGTTTGCGTTGCCGAAAACCGTTGAAACCGTGTGGGTAGGCGTGGATTCGATAGAGCAAGCGGTGGCGTTGCTCACGTTGGTGCAGGGTGTTTTTGCCGAACGGTTGTGCAGTTTCGAACTGGCCGGCCGTTTTGCCTTGGCGTTGTCGTCCGATTTCAGCCGTATCGGCAAGCCGGTAGACGCATCGTGGCATATTTTGCTGGAGTTGGCCGATTCGATGGAAAGCGGCAGTTTGGGCGAAGAGCTGGCAGAGCTTTTGTTGGCACACGGTTTTGGCAATGCTGTAGCGGCGCAGTCCGAAACCGAGCGCCGGGTCTTGTGGACGCTTCGGGAAAATATTTCGGCAGCGCAGCGCAATTTGGGTGCGAGCATCAAACACGACATCGCCGTGCCGATTGCGCGGGCGGCAGAGTTTGTGGCCGGTTGTGAAAGTGCGCTTCAGACGGCTTTCCCGGGCATCAAGATTGTGGTATTCGGCCATTTGGGCGACGGCAGCCTGCATTACAATACCTTCCTGCCCGGCGTGTCGGACAACGGTGTGTATGAATATGAAGACGCGGTGAATACTGTGGTGTATGAAAACGTGCTGGCCTGCGGCGGCACGGTGGCGGCGGAGCACGGTATCGGTATGGTGAAAAAACAATGGCTGCCGAGCGTGCGCAGCGCGGCGGAAATCGCGCTGATGCGGGCGGTGAAAGCGGAGCTTGATCCGCACAATATTATGAATCCGGGGAAACTGTTGCCGTAATTTTGTTTCAGACGGCCTGATACTTTTGCAAGATTCATTTGGGCCGTCTGAAAGATTCCGCTACCGCCATTCCCGCGCTGGCAGGACGCCGGCCTTAAAACCATCAATTACTTTATTTCAATAACTGACAAACAACGACCGGATTCCCGCCTGCGCGGGAATGACGGGACTTAAGCGTTTCAGACGGCATTTTAAGGGTATTTTTGCAAAAGCCCCGGCCTGGACGGCAGAGGCTTTTGCTGTTAGATAGTTTTAACAAGGGGTTTTTGGCGTGGGGGAAGGCTGTCGGCACATCGATATAGAGTGCGGCTAAGCCGTGCAGACGAGGCTGTATGTTGTCGTGTTGCAGAATCCGCTGCCGCCCTGGGGGCTGTTTTGATACGGGTCGGGGTTGTTAGAGAATTGTAATAAAGTGTGGGTATGATCCTAGGCGGCAGGCAGATTGGCACCCGCCGTTTTATCGGAATAGGGCGTCCCTTCGTTTTCGGCAGCAGGAAGCAAGCCGCAGACAGGGTAAGACAACATGGGGTCGGCTCCGTTGCCGCTTCAGCAGCCTTGCCAAACCGTTCTCTTTGCTTTTTTGGCTGAGACTCAGCAATACCGCAACAGAAATCAAGCGGGCTCACTATAATGGTATGGCGGTGAAAGATTCAGTTGTCTTGGCCGGCCATGCAACAGGCCGTCTGAAAAAGTGTTCAGACGGCCTGTTTTCGGCAAAATCAAATAATTTTACGCCTGTTTGAAAGAAGATAATAGTGCTCTGGAAGAGGCCGGGTTTGACTACATTTTATTACCTGATTTATATCAAAAAGTAATTTTATTTCAACTAAATCGTAACGCGGCTGCTGCAAATAAGTGCTATGCTTCAACTGCTCAGATACCGTATTCTTTTTCTTATCGTTTGAAAAATAAGGAGTTTTAAAATGGCTTCCACCGCACAGGAACGCCCCGCTGCTTGGGCCGGTTTTAAAGCCGGCGAGTGGGAAAACAGTATTAATGTACGTGATTTTATTCAAAAAAACTACACGCCTTATGAAGGTAATGCCGATTTTTTAGCACCTGCCACCGAAGCCACCACCAAATTGTGGGCAGAAGTGATGGAGGGTATCAAGGTGGAAAACCGTACCCATGAGCCTTACAAAATCGATGCCCAAGTGGTTTCCGGCATCACCAGCCACCAGCCGGGCTATATTGATAAAGCGTTGGAAACCGTGGTGGGTTTGCAAACCGATGAGCCGTTAAAGCGCTCTATCATGCCTTTCGGCGGTTTGAAAATGGTGCAGGATTCCTGCAATATTTACCGCGTGGAGCTTAATCCTGCGGTAACCGAAGTTTTCACCAAATACCGCAAAACACACAATCAGGGTGTGTTTGACGTTTATACCCCCGATATCCGCCGCTGCCGCAAATCAGGCGTGCTGACCGGCCTGCCCGATGCTTACGGCCGGGGCCGCATCATCGGCGATTACCGCCGCGTGGCATTGTATGGCATCGACCGCTTGATGACCGACAAAGTAGCGCAGTTCGATTCGCTGCAACCCGATTTGGAAGCCGGTAAAAATTTGGAAGAAGTTATCCGCCGCCGCGAAGAAATCAATGACCAATATAAAGCCTTGGGTCAAATGAAAGAAATGGCCGCCGGCTACGGCTTCGATATTTCCGGCCCCGCTAAAAACGCCCGTGAGGCCGTGCAGTGGACGTATTTTGCCTACCTGGCTGCGGTGAAATCGCAAAACGGCGCCGCCATGTCGTTTGGCCGTGTGGCAACTTTTTTGGATATCTTCATCGAACGCGACTTGCAAAACGGCACATTAACCGAAGTCGAAGCGCAGGAATTGATCGATCATTTGGTGATGAAACTGCGCATGGTGCGCTTTTTGCGCACGCCCGAATACGACCAATTGTTTTCCGGCGACCCGATTTGGGCCACCGAATCCATCGGCGGTATGGGCTTGGACGGCCGCACGCTGGTAACCAAAAACAGCTTCCGTTTCCTGCACACCCTGTATAACATGGGCCCCTCGCCCGAGCCGAACATTACTGTGTTGTGGTCGGAACAGCTGCCCGAGGGCTTCAAGCATTTCTGCGCCAAAGTATCCATCGACACTTCGTCTATCCAATACGAAAACGATGATTTGATGCGCCCCGATTTCAACAGCGATGATTATGCGATTGCCTGCTGCGTGAGCCCGATGGTGGTCGGCAAGCATATGCAGTTTTTCGGTGCACGCGCCAATTTGGCCAAAACCCTGTTATACGCAATCAACGGCGGTGTGGACGAAAAATCTAAAGAGCAGGTCGGCCCCAAAACAGAGCCGATTCTAGATGAAGTGCTGGATTTCGACACTGTGATGACGAGAATGGACAGCTTTATGGATTGGCTGGCCACGCAATATGTTACCGCGCTGAACATCATCCACTACATGCACGACAAATACTCGTATGAAGCCGCGCTGATGGCACTGCACGACCGCGATATCAAACGCACCATGGCCTGCGGTATTGCCGGTTTGTCGGTAGCTGCCGACTCGCTTTCCGCCATTAAATACGCCAAAGTCAAACCCGTGCGCGATGAAAACAACATTGCTGTCGATTTTGAAATCGAAGGCGAATACCCGCAGTTCGGCAACAACGATGACCGTGTCGATGACATTGCCTGCGATTTGGTGGAACGCTTCATGCGCAAAGTGGCCACCCACCCGATGTACCGCAACGCGATTCCGACCCAATCCGTGCTCACCATCACTTCCAATGTGGTTTACGGCAAAAAAACCGGCAACACGCCCGACGGCCGCCGCGCAGGTGCACCTTTCGGTCCTGGCGCCAATCCCATGCACGGCCGCGATGTGAACGGCGCGGTGGCTTCGCTCAGCTCGGTAGCCAAACTGCCGTTCGAGTTCGCCAAAGACGGTATTTCCTATACCTTCTCGATTGTGCCGGGCGCATTGGGTAAAGACGAGCAATCCCGCGAACGCAACCTTGCAGGCCTGATGGACGGTTATTTCCACCACGAAGCAGGAGAGGTAGAAGGCGGCCAACACCTGAACGTGAACGTACTCAACCGCGAAACCCTGCTGGATGCGATGGAGCATCCGGAAAAATACCCGCAGCTCACCATCCGCGTATCAGGCTACGCCGTGCGCTTCAACTCGCTGACCCGCGAGCAGCAGCAAGACGTGATTACCCGCACTTTCACCGCCAATATGTAGTTCTTTGCGGGCTTGTGAACGCCATGCCGGGTGATTTTACCCGGCATTTTTTCAGACGGCCTTAATTTTCAGCAAAGGCCGTCTGAAAGCATTAATCAAAGCAGAACAGATGTTTATAAAACATGGCGGCGGGCGGCAGATTGCCGTTATGCCCAAACCGGTGCAAACTGCATTTTTGCGTACACACCGCTTCGCCCTGTAGGCAGAAGCTTTCTGCTGCAATATCAGCAACATTCAGAATAAATGAAAAAAGGCAACACCATGCAAACCTACACCATCAAACCCGACAACGAACAGCGCGAAGGCCGCAGGGGCTATCACGGCACCGCCATCGTGCATTCCATCGAATCCTGCGGCACGGTGGACGGGCCGGGTTTGCGGTTTGTGCTGTTTCTGCAGGGCTGCCTGATGCGCTGCCTGTATTGCCACAACCGCGACACTTGGGAGATGCACACCGACAAATCGCAAGAGCTCACGGTGGAGCAGGTGATGAAGCAGGTGTTGTCATACCGCCACTACCTCAAAGCCACCGGCGGCGGCATAACCGCAACCGGCGGCGAACCGCTGCTGCAATACGAATTTCTGCGCGACTGGTTTACCGCCTGCCGCCAACACGATATCCACACTTGTCTCGACACCAACGGCTATGCCCTGCATTACGATGAAATTCTCGATGACTTGCTCGACCACACCAATCTGGTGATGCTCGATTTGAAACAGATGGATCCTGAAATCCACAAAGTGCTGGTGGGCATTCCCAACACCAAAACCCTCAACTTCGCCCGCTATCTGGCCGAGCGCGGTCAACCCACACGCGTGCGCTACGTTATCGTGCCGGGCTACACCGATGACGAATGTTCGGCCAACCTGCTCGGCGAATTTATCGGCGGCATGGAAAACGTGGAAACCGTGGAGCTTCTGCCGTATCACGAACTGGGCGCGCACAAATGGGCGCTGTGCGGAGACGAATACCAACTCAAAGGCGTACGCCCTCCGCCCAAAGAAACCGTGTTGCGGATTAAAGAAATTCTAGAAGGCTACGGTAAAAATATTATCCTGTGAGCCTTGAAAACGTTCTAGGCCGTCTGAAACCAGGCCGTCTGAAAAGTGCAGCATTTTCAAAACTTCTTGAGGCTTTTTTCGTTTCGGGGCACCGTTTGGAAAAGGCCGCCTTCAGAAACAGAAAACGGAATCGGAGTTTTCACGCCATAAACATATAGCGGAACGGGTGTGGTTTGGGCATTCCGACATATGAAATCATTGATATAAAATTTTATAATTTCTTAAATTAAGAAATTTAAATTTTCATAAAAATAAAAAATATAGATTTACACAATAAAATAGCCGGAAAGTGGATTTTTGGCTTGCCATATCCCGCCTAAGCCGCTAAGCTCTCCAGCCTGATTCATCTGCATAGAAAAGAACCATCATGAACCTGCAGCACCGCCAAACAGACGATGTAAAAATCAAAGAAATCAAAGAACTGCTGCCGCCGATTGCCCATCTGTATGACCTGCCTATCAGTGAAGCTGCTTCTGATTTGGTTTACCGAACCCGCCGGGAAGTAGCCGGGTTGGTTCACGGCAAAGACAACCGCCTGCTGGTGGTAATCGGCCCCTGTTCTATCCACGACCCGGGTGCTGCGCTCGAATATGCCGCGCGGCTGCTGCCGCTGCG
The DNA here is from genome assembly GCF_014297595.2 of Neisseria musculi. Taxonomy (NCBI): domain Bacteria; kingdom Pseudomonadati; phylum Pseudomonadota; class Betaproteobacteria; order Neisseriales; family Neisseriaceae; genus Neisseria; species Neisseria musculi. Next base: position 287,547 of record NZ_CP060414.2, read on the forward strand.
CAAAAAATACGAAAAAGAGCTGCTGGTTGTGATGCGCGTTTATTTTGAGAAACCGCGCACCACCGTAGGTTGGAAAGGCTTGATCAACGACCCCCATTTGGACGGCTCATTCGATATAAACTTCGGCCTGAGGCAGGCGCGCAAACTGCTGCTTGCGTTGAACGATATGGGTATGCCGGCATCTACCGAGTTTCTCGATATGATTACACCGCAATATTATGCCGACCTGATTTCATGGGGCGCCATCGGTGCGCGCACCACCGAAAGCCAAGTCCACCGTGAGCTGGCCAGCGGCTTGTCGTGCCCTGTCGGCTTTAAAAACGGCACCGATGGTAATCTGAAAATCGCTATCGATGCCATTGGCGCGGCTTCCCATCCGCACCATTTTCTCTCGGTTACCAAAACCGGCCATTCCGCGATTGTACACACCGCAGGTAATCCCGACTGCCATGTGATTCTGCGCGGCGGCAAAGAGCCGAATTACAGTGCCGAGCATGTGAAAGACGCGGCTGCCCGGCTCGAGCAGGCCGGAGTGCCGCCCAAACTGATGGTAGATTTCAGCCATGCCAACAGCTGCAAAGACTATAAACGCCAAATGGCCGTGGCCGAAGATGTGGCACAGCAAATCTGCAACGGTGAAAACAATATTATGGGCGTGATGGTGGAAAGCCATTTGGTGGAAGGCCGCCAAGACAAACCGGAAACCTACGGTCAAAGCATCACCGATGCCTGCATCGGTTGGGATACAACCGAAGCGTTATTGGCATTGCTGGCCGAAGCCAACCGCAGCCGCGTGTAAATACCGTTTGGCTGGAAAATAGAGTTTTTTGAATCCAAAAATACAGATATAACTAATTGTTATTAAATAATAATTTATTCATGGATTGCCGTCGTATACAGCTTTTTTAATAGCCTTTAGGCACAAATCAGGCACACACTCAAAAACGAAAACTTAAGCCTGCCTTTTGCTATTGGGCATGTTTAATTTTTCGTTTTTTCTTTTTGGGAAAAGCAAACAGCATCTTTGAACAAAGTCATCCTTATCGGCAGTTGAGGCGCGTTCCCGAGATGCGCCATATGCCTGATGGCAAGGCCGTCTGAAATTTCAGACGACCTTTGTGTTTTCTTTTTTGTGTTTTTTCTTTTTAAGACCAGGAGGTTGATTTGAAGCAATCCGTTTTTAGTGTTTTGGCGGTGATGGCGGCATCGGTATCTGCCGTCTGTTTTGCCGCGCCTTATCCTCAATACCGGCATTTGGTAGAAAAACACGCGGCGGCGCAGGGTTTGGATGCAAACCTTGTGTGGGCGGTGATGGCACGGGAGAGCGGCGGCAGACGGTATGCCGTTTCGCACAAAGACGCGCGCGGGCTGATGCAGGTTATCCCGCCGACTGCCGCGCGGATGGGGGTAAATCCGAAATACCTGTACAACCCCGAGCACAACATCATGGCCGGTACGCGCTATCTGCGTTTTTTAAGCAACCGCTATCGCGGCAATATCGATCTGATGCTTGCCGGTTATAACGCCGGCGAGGGGGCGGTGGATCGGTACGGTGAGATTCCGCCCTACCGGGAAACCCGCAATTATGTGCGCCTGGTGCGTAACCGTTACGCGCAGTTGAGCGGCAACCCCGCCCATGCGGCGGGAACACGCAGCGCGTTGGTTGAAGCGGCCTATCAGCCGCATAAAACCGCTGCTAAGGCCGCCCGTGCGGCTTTTGTCCGGGCGGCAGCCGGTTCGCCGCCGCCGAAACAATATGCGGCGTGGGATGTGTTCCAAGAGTTTTAATTTTACCCTCGGGTAGCTGTGTTCCGGCTTAGGCCGGTTTTTTTGTATCTGCCGCCGTTGTGCGGTTTTTATTTTTGGGAGTTTGTTTGATGAAACCGATGAATCAAAAACAAGGGCAGCAAGCCGCAAAGTTTTCTTTGGCGGCTTTGTTTGTTGTTGCCGCCCATAATGCACTTGCCGCCGGCGGGCTTTCGTCTGTGGAAAGCGGCATTAAAGAGTTTACTACCGGTTTTTACGGCATTGTGGGTATTCTCGCCGGCCTCGCGCTGCTCTGTACTTTCTTATGGGGCAAGTTGGGCAAAAAGCATTGGTCCGATGTGTTAGAGGCTTGTGCATGGATTGTAGGATGTGCGGCATCTTTAGCAATTGCCAAAGCGTTGTGGGATTGGGGTAAGAGCGTCACATTGTAATAACTGAGGTCCCCTATGCAGAATCTACCTGACATCAACATAGACACCGAGTACAACACCTATGAAGGTTTGTCACGGCAAGCTACGGTTTGGGGTATTCCGATGATACCGGCGATTACGATCGTCGGTATTTTCGTTTTAATCGCCCTGTTTACTATGCAGTTTTTAGACTTGAAAGCGTTTGCCATACTTTTGATGGCTGTCCCATTTTTGGTTTTCTTAAAGCTGATGACCCAAAGGGATGACCAAGCCGTCAACATTATAGCTTTGGAGCTTTATTGGCATATCCAACGCCGCAATGCCGATTTGTTCGGCAACACACTTACCCTGATGCCCACTAAATTTGGAAGAGAACGTCATGACTACGAACGATTTATTAGAGAGGATTCTGACGAAGCAGCGCTCGCCGCAAGATTATTTGCCCCGGTTCAGTCGGCACGTTGCCGAGAATATCGTCCATTTTGAAGACGGCCGTTTGGGATTCGTTTTGAGAATGGACGGTATCCCGTTTGAAGGTGTGGACGACAAGCACCTGATTGCATCGTTTAGTGAATTAAAGCGGCTGTTTAATACGGTTGGCAAACAATATGGAAACCGCTTGGGCATTTGGACAACTGTACAGCGGCAGCGGATTAATTTAAACCGCGAATATCACTTTGATACCAAATTCTGCCGCGAGTTTGCCGAACACTATATCCGGCAGTTCAACAAGGCCGATTATTACGAAAACCTGTTTTACATTTCCGTTATCCTGAAATACGACACGTTTTCAGACGGCCTGGAAGAAATTAACGATTTGCTGGAGATAATGGCCAAAGGTCTGAACAGCTATGACCCGCATATTTTAGGTACATATGAAAATGAAAACGGCGTAATGTTTTCCGAGGTGTATCAGTTTATCGGCACCCTGATTAACGGCGGTATCCGCGAAGATATTCCCTTATCGGCCAGTGCTGCCTACACCGTAGTTCCGTCTGCCAGCGTACATTTTGGCTCAGACATAATGGAAATCCGCAATGCAGACAGCCGAAAGTTTGCCACCTGCTACGATTTGAAAGAATTCGGTATCAGCAAAATCATGGTGTTGGTGAACACCCTGTCGATTCCCTGCGAGTACACGCTGACACAGATTTTCGTGTACACCGACAATGCCGAGATGCAGACGGAAATCAACAAACAGGTTAATGCCCTTGAGAGTGTGCAGGACCAGGCAATAGACCAGCAAGACGAACTGAAACAGGGCAAAGGCGAGTTGGCCGCCGGCCGGATGATGTTCGGCGAATACACTGGAACTTTGGTGGTTTACGGAAAAACCGCGCATGAAGCACGCACCAACGGTTCAACAGTATTTACTGAGTTTCTGACTTCCGGCGGTTTTCGCTTTGTCCCGTCCACTTTGTCGATGCCGGCCACTTTTTACAGCCAAGTATTGGGCTACAAAATCCGCCCGCGTAAAATTCCTAAAACCACTACCAATCTTGCTACGGTATTTGGAATGCACAATTATTCTCAAGGAAAGTCTTGGGGCAATCCGATTGGCGACGGTTCTCCGGTAATGCCGCTGAAAACATTATCCAATACGCTGTTTAACCTGAGCCTGCACCACAGCAAAATCGACGTAAACAGCCTTGGGCAAAAAGTAGCCGGACATACGTTGATTCTCGGCGCAACCGGCACCGGCAAAACCGCCTTGGAATCGGTTATTCTGTCTTTCCTTACCCGTTTCAATCCCTATATGTTCGTATTGGATTTGGATCGCGGCATGGAAATCCTGATCCGGGCTTTACGGGGAACATATTTTGCGGTAGAAGAAGGTGTACCCAGCGGATTAAATCCTTTTCAACTACCCGACTTGCCGCAACACCGTATGTTCTTGTATGGATTGGTTGAATTATGTGCCGGCGGAGCCACCGCACAAGAGAAGCAGCAAATCAAAATGGCGGTGGATACTTTGTATGAAATAGATTTCAAAGAGCGTAATTTCAGCCGGCTGATGGAAAGCCTGCCGCCCGTGTACAGTGAAAATTCGTTACGCATCCGTTTGTCGAAGTGGTGCCGAAGCGAAGACGGTCAGTATGCGTGGTGTTTGGATAACGACAGCAACACATTCAATCCTGAAGAATTTTACCGGATCGGATTGGATGTTACCTGTATTCTCCAACCCAATTACGAGCCGACAGGCCCTGTGCTTTCTTATCTGTTCTATCTCAAAGAAATGATGTCCGAACGGGTAGCAAAGGAAGGCAGCCTTTTGGTATCGGTAGTGGCTGAATTTTGGCACGCCGCCCGGTTTGAAATGACTGCCGGCATGATGTTCAAAACACTCAAAACCGGCCGGAAAATGGGAGAATTTATGATTTTGGATTCCCAGTCACCGGAAGATGCCGTTGCCGTCGATATTTTCCCGGCCCTTATCCAACAGACACCGACCAAAATATTCCTGCCCAACCCTGAGGGTGAATATGAAGGCAGCTACCAACGGTGCGGTTTGAGCAGAAAGGAGTTCAACGAATTAATGACCAAGCCGAAAGAGAGCCGTATATTTCTAATCAAACAGAGTAAGCAGTCCGTGTTCTGCACGATGGATCTACACGGGTTTGATAATGAAATGACCGTGCTTTCGGGCACATCGGAAAATGTTTCCATTCTGCATCAGGTTATGGATGAGTGTGGTAGCGACGATCCCGATGTTTGGCTTGAACCGTTTTATCAAGCCGTGCGCCAACGCAGCGGTAAGTTTCAATAACCGCGAAACCGGGCGGCCGTCTGAAATGTTTCAGACGGCCTTTTACTATTCCCCTCCGCCTTCAGGGCGGTTTTTTTCCATTGCCGCACAAAGCGGCATTTTCTTTATCCGTAGGAGATGTTCCGATGAAATCGAGCACAATCAAAAAAGCTGCCGCAGCTGTGGCTGTCGGCCTGATGGTTTCCGCTGCCCCGGCAATAGCCGGCGGCATTCCCGTTTTTGACGGAGCCGCTGTCGCCCAGGCTGTCCAGCAAGGCATCCAAATGGGGCAGCAGATTGAAAACCAAGTGAAGCAGATTACCGAACTGAAAAACCAGGTCAAAGCCCTGACCGGCAACCGCAATTTGGGCAACATTCTCAAAACCGAAGCTCTCGAGCAACTGCCCGACGAATGGAAGTCGGTTTACGATGCCGCGATACAAGCAAAGAAAGGGAACTTTAACGACTTGTTGGGCTCAAAGGGTTATAACCAAAATGCGGATAACGACCGGCTGGTCAAACATTTTGATTTGACGCTGAAAGCCATTAAAGATTCCGAACTGCGCTTTCAGAATATCAAGGCACTGATGAACCGGGTAAACACCACTCAGGATGCGAAGGCCGCCGCCGACCTGCAAAACCGTATTGCCTTAGAAAATGCCTATATCCAGCAGAACCAAACCCGGCTGGATATGATGGAGCGGTTTATGGTATTGGACGAAAAAGTCCAAGTGAAAAAACGGCAGGCTCGGGATCGCTGCATCCGGGAGAATCGCATTAACGGCACCAACAAATCCTGCACTTAAGAGGTATTGAGATATGAAAATTTCATTGCTTGCTATTACTGCTGCAGCAGTGATGCTGTCCGCCTGCGGAGAACCCGAAAAAAACGTTTCTGACAACCATATGCCCGTAATCACTCAAAAGGATTGGGAAAAATCGGAAATGAACAAAAAACGCGACCGCTGTACCCGGGAAAACCGCATTAACGATACCAATATAGACTGCGAAAAAAATATCCCAGACCGCCGGAATAGTTTTAATGTTTGATAAAAACAAGCCGCCGTTTTAACGGCGGCTTTGCTTTTTGGAGTTGGAAATGACGTATTTCAGCCAAACGGCCAAGTTGTTCGGGGCCGATCTAGGGCAGAACCTGCTTGAAAAAAGCAGCTATCTGATTAGCGAAATCAGCCCCCTGTTCCAAGCGGCATTTGCCTGCTATGTGCTGCTGGTGGTTATCTCGTACCACGGACAAGGCAGCGCCGAAAGCATGGTGGACTTCACCAAACGCGCCATCGGCTGGGTGGCGGTCATCTGCCTCTCGTTTTCGCCGGCGGTGTTTATGAAGTTGGCCATGATTATCTACCAACTGCCCGACGAGTTGGCCTCTTCGTTTGCCGGCGGTTATAAAGTGGATGCCGCGGCTATGGATGCCAGTTGGAATGAGTTGATGAAATTGTCCGGCAAAATCTACAATATCCATGACAAATACACTTGGTATGAAATTCCCGCCCATCTGACCATTTTTTTCAAAATCAACCTGACGGTTGTGGTATTCGGCACCCTGATTATCGCTGTCGCATTCGCCTATTATATGGTGGCCAAAATTTCGCTGGCGCTGGTATTGATGCTCGGCCCCTTTTTCCTGGGCTGCCTGCTGTTCCCGTCCACCCGGCAATACGGCATCAACTGGATAGGTTCCTGCCTGAACTACATCATTACCACCTGTATGTTTGTCTTGCTGACGATGGTGCAGATGCAGGCTTTCAATTATGCGGTTAAAACGTTTCTAACGGGAGCGCTTTTCGTAGATGCCATGAAAGCCCAGGAACTGCCCACACTGTTTCTGTTGCAGGCCATTGTATTTTTGGTGGTGGCGTTCAATATCCCCAATATCGCTTCAACGCTGACCGGCGGAACGGCCATACAGGGGGCGGCACGTCAGTTGGGGCAGATGGCGAGGGCGGGAGGGTTTGCCGGCCGCGCAATCGGCAAAACGATCAATGCCGTTGCCAATGCGGCAGGACGCAGAACCGGGGGAACTATTTCGCCTAACCGCCGTCCATCTTAAAGATAAGAGAGGGGGAGTTTTATGGTTGCCCGTATTTCGTGGCTGGGTTATGTCCAGTATACCGTTATCGGTATTTTGCTATATCTGTTTTTGGTTTCGTCTGTTTTTTGGATGATTTCTGCCGGTATCGGCTCTGTGTTGGGTGAAAATAAGGCTGTTGCCTATACCGTATTTTGGGTTTTAACCGTGCTTTATCTCGCAGGATTCGGTTATGTACTGTACCAAATCCGCCAATGTAAAGCATTTGTGGATCAAGACGGTGTTTGGTTTTACAGCGGCCTTTTCCCCTGGACGCGCGGAATACGCGGTGTGCGGTGGGAAAACTTCGATCAGGCACAGTTTCGGCCGGGGATGTTCAGCTGGATGTTCTGTACTTATACCGTTTACCTGAAAGACCGCTATGGTGGGACGGTTGTCATTCAAAATCTGTTTAACGGCAAGGATTGGAGCGGCTCCGTTAACGATGTGGCACTCGGTTCTTCTAAAAATACAGGAGGTTGATATGCGGTTTGTTGTTACTTTTCTTCTTGCAATGGCGTGTGCTGCCGTGGTTGTGCTGTTTCCCGACTGGTATTACGCCCCTGCTTTCGGCTTGTTGAGTGCCTTTTTCGGATTGGCACTCTTCGGCATGATTTTTGGCCCGCATATGGGGCCTCCGCCGCCATATTATGACGATGATCCGCCCGTTTACCGGAACGGCCGCCGGATTAAATGACTTCCATACAACCAACTGTGTGCCTGCTGATGTTTATCGGCAGGCTTTTTTTTATTTCCGAAAGGCAGAATGATGAAAAAAACAATATTGGCTTTGGCGGTTGCAACACTTGTTGCTGCCTGCTCAAGCAAACCGCCGCAACCCTCCGGGGCTGCGTTTCCGATTAACCAACCCGCAACAGGTGTAAACAATGTCCGTTAAACAATTATTCGGCAAAAAACCCAAAACCGCTGCCGAGCGTGCCGAAGCAGAAGAGAAAAAGCGTGAACAAAGCCTGAATAAGCAGGTTGCCCAAATGATGCAGATGTCTGCTGATTTTGAAAAATCAAAGGTTGAATCTGCGCTGTCTCAAGCCAAAAGCTGGAAAAAAGGCTTTTTTGGAAGTTTGGCCGTAAGTGCTTTGTCCGTTGGTGCCATTATGGGACTTACTCCGTTGAAAGAGGCGGTGCCGTTTGACCAGCGGGTAAACGATACAACAGGTGCGGTGGATATCATCACCACGGTCAAAAATAAAGAAATGCACTACGATGAAGTGATCAATAAATATTGGCTGTCACAATATGTGCGTTATCGCGAAAGCCATGACTGAGATATGATTCAGGCCACATACGATGCAACGACCCTGATAAGTGCGTCGGCGGTGAAGTCCGAATTTACTGCTTTCTATAACCAGCCGACTGCCCCGCACAAGGTTTTGAAACAGAACTTCAAAATTGTAGCAAAAGTAACTAACATTGCTTTTGTCGGTGATTTGGCCCAAGTCCGCTTTACCAAACAGACACTTCCTACTGCGGGGCAAAGCGCCGACCCCATCCCGCCGCAGAAGATGATTGCCACCATTGCCTTTAAATTTGGGGCTGAAGTAGCTTAGCCCTAAATACCACACCAATCCCGCAAGATTTTCAACTGCTCACTTGGTGTGCCAAAGTTAAAACGAAACCCGCATTCTTTCAAGAATAGGGGAAAAGACTTTCGGTCGATTCCGTTGTATTTGCGCAGCACACGCTTGGCCTGATTCCAAGAATTCCCGATGCCGCTGATGTGGTTTTGCCTCTAGGCAAATGTCTTGCCGTGGTTAATCCTATGGTGGTGAAAACCGCCGACATCCGGGACATCATCGCTGCTTAAACTGTCGGTATACACCACACTGTCCGGCATGATTTTCTTCGTAATAACAGGCAACAAACTCTCTTTTTTGGCGTTATCCACGACCACGGTATAGACCTTGCCGCCACGTTTGAGGATGCCGAAAATCACCACTTTGCCTGCGGCTCCTGTGCCGCGTTTTCCTTTGCGCTTACCGCCGGAGCAGCTCTCATCTGACTTTACGGAACCTTCAAAAACCTGATCGGCCTCCAAGGCCGAATGACGGCTGATGACGAGGCGGATTTTGCGGTAAAAGAGTATGGCGGTGTTGGGCCGGATACCCAAGACATCGGCAGCCGAACGGCGGTAACTTCCGGCACAAAATATCTGAGTAGTGTCTTCTGTGCTTTTTTTGCTTAATTTACAGTTTGTTATCTTCATTTTAGCAGCCTGTCATGACCGCTAATCTACGTCAGCCCCCTATTTTTTTGTAGCAGACACATGCAGCGTATCTCTAATGAATAAGCCAAAATCAAATTTGTGCAACTACTGCATAATGCCGTATTTTTTCTTAGATTTGATAACAAATCGTGGCATTAGTCGGAAGATCAATCAAGGTACGGTTAATTCAAATGAGACAAGTTAAAACAACACTGGGAAAACATACTAGTAGCGACTCGTCTAACAACGGCGATCGAGACCAGCATGATAATACCAACAAGAAAGACGACGACAAATAAATAAAAAGTAAAAAGGAGATTAAGAATGCAGACGATTTAAAAAAATGGCATCGGCTGGGATTGCATCGTTTGGTTTTGTGGGGATGGTTGTTACACAACCGATGAGTCCGCAAATGGATGGCTATATCAATGAAGAAGTTCTACCACGCAGAAATGGTGGTGCATCACTATAAAATAGCGGTCCCGCGACAGCAGAAATAAGTGCTTGACATGCTAGAGAACGCAAAATACAGGCAGAAATATAGCAATTGCTTGCAACGCCTTTCTATATGGCCATAGCGTAACAAAGAGCTATTGAGCAGGTTCTAAAACAATGTGAATCATCCAATTGCTATGCATTTGCAACGTTTGCCAATGCTTGCTGGGTAGTGACTCGGCTCGATAGAGTGGCAACTTCAGTAGAAGATTTTTTTTTGCCGTTATTGACGAGAATGATAGAAAAGCGGTAGCTAAGCCATGCAAGCATGCAACGCCCAACATAGTTATGACAAATGTAGCCACATAAATCCCTAAGCGAAAAGGGAATGGCCTTTTGCACCGGATACGATTACAGCATCTACGGCCCAAAATACCCCCAAGCCACAGCAAGACCAAATCGAATAATTCTATCATGGTGGTTTAAGTCGAGGCTTTGGCTTGGTCATCTCATCAACCAGCGTATTGATGACTATCTGGTTTATCTTCCAAGACTGGCGCATAGCCACCAGGCAAAGCCGCGACAGCATGAAAAGCTTCATCACCAAATCGGTGTAAGTGGTACTGGTCATGGTTTTGGTAAACCGGTACCGTTGTTAACCAAAGATCGGAAAGGCGCATTACTGACTTGGTCGAACGGGTTATCTGTCATGCTATTAGTAGCAAATTTAAGAACTTAGAAATTAAAGACACCGCCTGCGCCTTATCATTGAATGCGGATAAAATCAGTGTACATATCGTAACCACAGTAAACAAGCTTTCTTTTTGGGCGTTGCTCACTATGAGCGTAGGAAAGCCTGGCACCAAGCATTCCTACGCTTGCCACTTAAATAGCACACCTCCAATTCTACACCCTCTCAAAAACCTGATTTACCCCAGAACCAAATGATAGCTGATGATGCAACAGCTTTTGCGGTAAAAGACAATGGCAGTATTGGGCTAAATACTCAGGATATCGGTAGCCCACAACATGCGATGGTTTCCGATACAAAATATTCAATTGGTTTCCTTTGGAAACTTTTCTTTGTTACGGTAGCCTATTTTCATGTTAGCAGGCCTGTCTCGACTGCTAATCTATTTCAGCTCCTAAAACTTTTTCCACTGTTTGCTCGCCACACTTTACAGTAGCCTTGTACCAATGGCAGAATATGTTTACAATATTGTTTCTTTATAACTCGGGTCTGTAGCTCAGGGGTTAGAGCAGGGGACTCATAATCCCTTGGTCGTGGGTTCGAACCCCACCGGACCCACCATATAAATCAATATATTGCGCATAATTGTGCTTGCTGGAGTTTTCTAGTGTGCAAAATTTGTGCCATGATTAAACCCAATCCTATCCAATAAAGCCGTATGGTTCTGCAAATGTTCAGCAGACAAATGTGCGTATCGGCGTACCATCTCAATACTTTCCCCATTTCCTGCAAAGCAGCGAGCAGAACACCGGTCTGAACCAGCCAGCTTGCCTATGTGTGGCGCAGGTCGTGCCAGCGGAAATCTTCGATGCCGACCACTTCCAACGCCTTTTTCCACGGCTTCTGTATGTCGCAAACCGGCTGCCTGCGCCTGTTGACAAACACAGAGTCGGGATGTTTTCCGCGTTGTTTGAATAAAACGGATAATGCCGCATCGTTCAGTGCCACGCCCAGGGCGTGCCCCGATTTGGTTTCGTCATGATGCAGCCATGCGACTTTGCGTTCCAGGTCGATTTGCTTCCATTTGAGATTCAATACGTTGGATTTGCGCAAGCCCGTGTTCAGGCTGAATACTGCCATTGCGCCGATATAGTCGGGCAGTGCCGCAACCAGCTTTTCCGCTTCATCGGGTCTGAGCCAGCGGACGCGCCGCCGCGCCTCACGGTAGCCTGTCAGTTTGGGGGCCGTGTTGAGATAGTCCCAGTCTTTTACGGATTTGTTCAACACGGCACGGACAAACGAGAGATAGCGGTTTTTGGTGGCATTGCTGCCTTTAATCTTGGCGATTTCGGCCATAATCAGGCTTTTGCCCAGTTGGTGCAGATACAGCCCCCTGAAGGCGGTGAGCCTGCGGATTTTGGTTTCATCATCGATCAGGCTCTTTTTGTCGCGCCGCTCTTCCAGCCAGCGCAGACAGGCTTCATCCCACAGTATTTTGGGCTTTTCGGCAAAGTGCTTTACCCGCCACAGGTCGTATTTCAGTTTATCGTGATACTCTTGTGCCTCCTTTTCACATTTTGTTCCAGTCGAGCATCTAATGCGCTTACCGTCCGGCGAATAGATATCGGCATACCATATGCCGTTGTTGCGTTTGTAAATCGGCATTGTTCTTCACTCCTGTTTCCGAGCGATGCCTGCACGGCATCATTTTCCGAATCATGCAGAAAAGCGTCAAGGGCAGGCTGGGTAATGCAGTATTTCCGCCCGGGCTTTGAGGCGTTCAGACGGCCTGCGCGGATATGCTCCCGTATCGTTTCGGGATGGCATTTGCAGTAGGCCGCCGCTTCGGTTACATCGTAGGTTTTCACAGTGATGCTCCATATACGGTTTCATACACGGGGTAGGTGGCGGTTTTCAGAAACTCCGCCAGCTTTCTGACCGCCAAATGCCGTTTGATTTTCGGCTCGATTATCAGATAGTCTGCGGCAGAAACGTAAAAAAGCAGGCAGTAGAATCTGCCTGCTTCTGTCTGTACCGGTAACAGCCGGTAATGCGGGTAGCCGGTTTGCGGCGGGGTGTATCCCGCAGAGACTTTAATGGTGCGGACAATAGGAGCAGTTTCAATCAGCATAATCTTTCACCTGTCTGCATTATCCGGTCATTCGTCAAACTCTGACCAAGTAATTTAATGTAAGTAAAGAAAAGAGCACAACCCGGCAGCATCGTCTCAACACTGGAAGTATTTCCTGTAATAAAAAACGAAATATGATTAAAACGAAACAAAACCACAAGCCGCTAATAACAAATTTCATTGAGTATCCTCAAATCACTAATATAAAACGAACAGCATCATCAGCACCAAAGCCGCCGCAAATGCAATTGTCAATTCCATTCCAAAACCGGGCCGCAGTTGCGGTCTGAAATTGAGCCACCCTGTGAGCGGCGTTTCAGACGGCCTTACATCATGCTGTAAATGCCGCCGGCTGTGTTTTCTTCCGTTACGCCCTGCCGGGCATGGCCGGCGGTGCGGATAATCTGCATTTCGTTGCAGACAACCTCGGTAACCGACCGCGCCGCACCGGCTTTGTCGGTGTAGAGGCGGGTGCGCAGCCTGCCGTACACCAACACGGTATCGCCTTTTTTCATATGGCGGCACACGGTTTCGGCATGGCGGTTGTAGAGCAGCACCGCAAACCATTCGGTGTGCTCTTTTATTTCGCCGGTGGATTTGTCCGTCCACTTTTCGGAAACGGCCACGTTGATTTTGGCAACCGGCGTGCCGTCGGGCATATGGCGCAATTCGGGGTCTTTGCCGAGGTTGCCCATGATTTCGATTTTGTTGATGTACGGCATTTTTCATCCTTTCAAAGCAGGCGGGCGGCGGCGTTTTGGGGAGCGGCAGCATGGAAACACCGCCGTGTGTGCGTATCGAGCCCCTTATCCAAACAGGAGGGCAAAACCGGGTTGTGCCGAGAAAGGAACTGCCGAAGCGTATCGCCTCCTTATCTGACAGAGGCAAAAACCAGAAGGGCGTTTTATGGATTATCGGCGCGTATCGCCTCCTTGCCCGACAGACGGGCAGAAACGGCAGCGGCCGTAAGCACCGAGCAGAAGGCGTTTGAAATATGCTCCCGCCTTAACCGGCCCAACCGGTTTTCCGGCTCATGGAACACTTTCTTTGCCCGCAGTCATCCGCCGGTTGCAGACGGTGGGCGTGCGTTGGAAAAGGCCGGGCTGCTCACACTTTTGATGCCGGGAAGCTTGTGTTGTCTGCCGAAGCAACGGCTGCGTGATTTTCGGGCGTTGGCGAAAAAGCCGAGCGCACGGGCGGGCGGTTTTTATCACGCCGCCGGCCGGCAACCGGGAACTTGGGAGTCGTTATGCGGGCGTTTGCTGCCGTTTTATCACTACTCCGGTCGGCAGGAACCGATAACTCCGTTGCAGCGATACGCTGTGGATGAAAAGTTTTATCACGCCGCCCGCCGGCGGAAACCGATAATGCTATGGCAGATATTTGAAAGGAACTCGGTTTTATCACTCGGCCGGCCGTCTGAAGCGGCCATGCCCGATACCGGCGCGTCCGTTTCAGACGGCCGTCAATCCCGCCTTTGCCGGATTCCCTGCCCGGTTCGGAGCAAGGCGGCACCGCCCGTCAATATGCCGGCGTCCGATGCCTCCCCGCTTTGCCGGCGGGGGCGGCCGAAAGAAAAACCGCCCGCTTTTTATCAACTGCTTTCCCGAGCCGGCCATCGGTCAGCAGGCGTTTGCAGACAGCCGAATCACAAACCGGCCCTGCACGACTTTCTGCCCTGCGCCCCGCCGGTTGCCCAAACAGAGCGCAAAGGCTGTCTGAAAATGTTTTCAGACGGCCAATGCCGCAATTATTGCGGGGTGCGGTTGGCAGTGCAGCTTCAAAGGCCGTTGATACTTATTCTGAACAGTTGGCAGATGCAGTTAAACAAGGTAATGATTCGGGTGCTCATGACGGCAGGAGCGGCATTGGATAATTTGCCGGGTGGAGGGGCGGTTTCTTCTGTTGCCAAGGGTGTCGGGCGCGGTCTCGGTATGTTGCTGTCTGAAAACAGCAGCGGTTTGGGTTTCAGTAATTACGCATTTTCAGACGGCCTGTTATCAGAAAAACGGGAAAAGGTGTTATTCACAGCTTGCCCAATCAATAATGATACAGCCCGACCAGCGGCCGTTATGCGGGGATCAGGGGGGGCTGTATTGTGTTGCTCGTGTTGCTGTTAGACGGTTGTGTGTGGTGTGCGTTTGAGTGTTTTTTTCTTGAAAGGGAACAGGCTGTTGTAAACCGCCCAAGCTGCCAAGCCGGTGTAGCCGAGCATAAACAATACGCCGATAACGGCAAAAATGGGCATCAGGCGGTCAATCATGGTTATCTCCGAGTAAAGAAACGTTTTAATATGTGTTGTTTTGTGAGTTTTGTTTTTTGGGTGGTTTGCGGGATTGTGCTTTTTTATTTTTGATTGATATTTTGAAATATTAAAATATTACTGTCAAATTTTATGACTTTGAATTGATATTTTTCTGAGATTGTGTTGTTAATTTATGTAATTAATGGTTTGGAAATTGATAGATTTATGATGGAGGGAGCGGAAAGGAAAGTGTGCGGTGCGGCGTAGAGCCGCAGGCCGTCTGAAAAATGGTGCGCCGTTGCCCGAGCCGGGTGCTGCGCGTACAATTCCGAATCATGAAAAAAACATGTTTCCATTGCGGGTTGGATGTGCCCGACAACATTTCTTTAACCGTGGTTTATGAAAACGAACCGCGCGATACCTGCTGTGCGGGCTGCCAGGCCGTTGCTCGGGGAATTATCGATGCCGGGCTGGGCAATTATTATAAACAGCGGACTGCCGATGCTGAAAAAGCAGCGTTGCCGCCGCAGGAAATGCTCGACCGCTTGAAGCTGTATGACCTGCCGGAAGTGCAGGCGGGTTTTGTGGAAGCCGGTGCGGGTGGTGAGCGCGAGGCGTTGCTGATGCTGGAGGGGATTACCTGCGCGGCCTGTGTGTGGCTGATCGAGCAGCAGCTTTTGCGTACGGCCGGTGTGTTGCGTGCAGATTTGAATTACAGCACCCGCCGTGTGCGCGTGTTGTGGGACGAAGGCCGTGTGCGGCTTTCCGATATTCTGCTGCGCATTCAAAAAAGCGGTTACAGTGCGGCCCCTTATGATGCCGGTAAATTTGAAGAGCAGGCGCAGGCCGAGCGCAAGCATTCGCTGATACGGCTGGCGGTGGCGGGTTTGTCGATGATGCAGACGATGATGTTTGCCGTGCCCGAATATCTTTACGGCCATGAAATCGAGCCGGTTTTTTTGAATGTGCTGCATTGGGGGGCGTTTCTGATGGTGCTGCCGGCGATGTTTTATTCGGCGGTACCGTTTTACCGGGGTATGTGGCGCGACATCAAAAACCGCCGCACCGGCATGGATACGCCGGTGGCGTTGGCGTTGATACTGACGTTTGCGGCAGGGGTTTACAGCCTGCTTGGCGGAGCCGGGCAGGGCATGTATTTTGAATCGATTGCCATGTTTGTGTTTTTTCTGCTCGGCGGCCGTTATATGGAGCAGGTTGCAAGGCGCAGGGCAGGAGATGCGGCAGAGCGGCTGGTGAAGCTGGTGCCTGCGTTTTGCCACAAGCTGAACGGTTATCCCGACAGTGAAAAGGCCGAAGAAGCGGCGGTGGTGCAGTTGCGGCCGGGCGATGTGGTGGCGGTGTATCCCGGCGAAGTGGTTCCGGTGGACGGAACGGTGCTGGCAGGCGAAAGCGAAATAAACGAAGCCATGCTCACCGGCGAGAGCCTGCCTGTGCCCAAGCAGGCAGGCTCGGCGGTGGCGGCGGGCACACTCAACATATCGGGCCCGCTGGTTGTCCGCACCGAACAGGCGGGCGGCGGCACGCGGCTGGCGCATATCGTGAAGCTGCTCGACCGGGCTTTGGCGCAAAAGCCGCGTTTGGCGGAAATGGCTGAAAAATACGCTTCATCGTTTGTATTCAGCCTGCTGCTGATGGCCGTGCCGGTATTCGTGGGTTGGACGATATACGCCGGCCCTTTGCAGGCATTGTGGATTACCGTGTCGCTGCTGGTGATTACCTGCCCGTGCGCGCTTTCGCTGGCCACCCCCACCGCGCTGGCCGCTTCCACCGGTGTTTTGGCTTCAGACGGCATCTTAGTCAGCGGGCGCGGCAGTTTGGAAACGCTGGCTCAGATTGACGATGTGGTGTTCGATAAAACCGGCACCTTAACACGGGGAGCATTGTCGGTTGTTGAAGTGCGCCCGTTGAGCCGTCTGAACGAGTGCCTGGCCGCCGCCGTTGCCGGGGTGCTCGAAGCCCAATCGGAACACCCCGTGGCCAAAGCCATTCTGAATCATGCCGGCAGCCTGGGGGCGGAAGGATACACCGAAATCTGCGCCGAACAGCGCGCAAACTATGTTGGCAGCGGTGTGAGTGCACGGCTCACTGTAAACGGTGAAACACAAATCTGGGCGTTGGGCAAAGCAGATTTTGTGGCAGGCATATCCGGCAAACTGCCCGAAGCGGGTAGAATCGAACACAGCGGCAGTTTGGTTTATCTCGGTAACCAACACGGTTTTCAGACGGCCTTTCTGCTGGCAGACGAAACCAAAGCCGGCATTGCTGATATGCTGGGCAGGCTGAAAGCGCAGGGCATGAAGCTGCACCTGCTCAGCGGCGACCGCCCGGCCGCCGTAGAAAATCTCGCCCGCCGGCTGGGTTTGGACAGCTACCGTGCAGAGGCTTCGCCCGAAGACAAACTGGCCTATGTGGAAACCCTGCAGCGGCATCGGCGCAAAGTGCTGATGGTGGGCGACGGCATCAACGATGCCCCCGTGTTGGCGCAGGCAGATGTTTCCGTGGCGGTGGCGGGCGGTGCCGATGTTGCCCGCGAAGGTGCCGATGTGATACTGCTCAACGAAGATATGCGCGTGTTGCCGCAAACCATCAGGCAGGCGCAGCGCACCCGTGCGGTGATCCGTCAAAACCTGATTTGGGCCAGCGTTTACAATCTGATTGTGGTGCCGTTGGCCGTGTGCGGTTACGTTACCCCGTGGGTGGCCGCGCTGGGTATGAGCTTAAGCTCGCTGGTGGTGGTGGCAAATGCGTTAAGGCTGTTGAAAAAAGAGGTCGTTTGAACGGTAGGTGTTTTGAAAACTATCATCGGCAGAAACACTTTGTTAGGCCGGAAACTGTTTGGTTATCAAGTAATAAAACAAGGATGCCGTTTGGAAGCCTATTTTTTATAAATAGCTTTCCGAACGGCATATGGTTATCAATCATTATTGGTTAATGATTACATTGGAATTTTCCGGCCTTGCTGATCTCTCGGATGCCAAGGTCTTGAACATCCTACCCCAGAACCGTTACCGCCTGCATAGCCATCACAGTTAGGATCCGGTTGAGGCTTTCCTGAATAAGGGGTGATTGGTGTGCTGTCTGTAGCAACAGAGCTGCAAGCTGCTAAACAGTAGACGCAGGCAAGCATCCGATTGATTGCCCCGGATTACCACCGCCACCGCCGTTTAAAGCCCAAGCACCGCCAAAAATTTTATTCAATTCAGTCATGATAATTTCTTTCATAATACTTATGTTTAACTAATAAATTGTTAATCAAGATAAGTTCTGTAATCATTAACTGTCAGCACATTATCTTGATTAATATTTTGGTTATTTAAAACATATAAAGTTTTTTAATTTTTTAGTTTTTTTGTAAAAAAGTGCTTTATTTTTTAATTATTATGTATTCATTAAATTAGAAATGATTTTGTCTTAAATTGATAAATAATTTTCTATGGTTTTCCATCATTTTTATTCTGATTTCAGTTTGCCAGAAGTGGTTGTGCTAACTTGGTTTTTTATATTTAAAGCATATTTTCCGCCATCATTTAGCTTAATGCTAAATAGCCCGTTTGAATCTTTTCAGACGGCATGAAATTTTATACCGACAATTTTATTGTGTATCCAACATCACCAATTACCAGAATCAAAGGAGAATAAACAATGAATTCTGATACCAAGCGTTTGCTTCAGCTTATCCGAACCCGCCTGCCGCTGATTCAGGCGCCGATGGCGGGCGTACAGGGCAGCAGGCTGGCCGTTGCCGCCTGTCGGGCCGGTGCGTTGGGTTCGCTGCCTGCCGCCATGCTGCCTGCCGAGCGGCTTTGTGCCGAAATCGAGGCCGTGCGGCGGCAGACCGGCCAACCGCTCAACATCAATTTTTTCGCCCATAAACAGCCGCAGCCCGATGCCGCGCAACAGGCGGCGTGGTTGCAGGCGCTGCAGCCGTTTTACCGCGAATTCGGCTTGAGCGGGGCAGACATTGCCGCAGGCGGCGGCAGGCAGCCGTTTGGCGAAGAGCAGGCGGAAATCGTGTTGCGCTACCGCCCGCGCGTGGTCAGCTTTCATTTCGGATTGCCCGACCGGGTGTTGTTGGATAAGGTGAAAAGCAGTGGTGCGGTGGTGATGTCGAGTGCCACCACGGTGGAAGAAGCCCGCCGGCTCGAAGCCGATGGTGCCGATATTGTTATCGCACAAGGTTTGGAAGCGGGCGGCCACCGCGGTATGTTTCTCAGCCGGGATTTAACCACCCAATCAGGCACATTCAGCCTGCTGCCGCAAGTTTGCGCGGCGGTAAAGGTGCCGGTGGTGGCAGCCGGCGGTATCTGCAATGCTGCAACAGCCCGTGCCGCCTGCGATTTGGGTGCGGCAGGCATACAGATCGGCACCGCGCTGATGCTGGCAGACGAGGCCGACACTCCGCCTCTGCACCGCGCCGCCCTGCAAAGCAGCCGTGCGGAACATACCGCCTTGACCAATCTGTTCAGCGGCGGTTTCGCACGCGGTATCGTTAATCGATTTATCCGCGAGGCCGGCTTCGTTAATCCCGCTGTTCCGCCTTTTCCGTTGGCGCAGGCTGCGGCAGCCCCGTTGAAAGCGGCGGCCGAAGCGCAAGGTTCCGATGAATTTTCTTCATTGTGGGCAGGGCAGAATGCGCCGCTGGCGGAAACCGGCAGTGCGGCAGAAATTATCGGCAGGATTATGGCAGGTTGGAACGGGCCGGCGGTAATGCCGGCGTAAAATCCGATGTTTCGGAATGAGCAAGGTTTAGCCAAAGCCGGCAGGCTGCGGTCTGTGCCCGTCTCTTCCCAACGGTCGGAGCCAGAAGGCCATCGGGGCAGACGGCGGGGTTTCGTCATCCGATTTCGGCTTTTTCGGAATGCGATATCGCAATACCCTGCTTTTATTTGATAAATATAAATATAGTCCATTGATCGGCAATCTATTTCGAACCGCTTTTTCTTTTTGTTTGAAAAAGCGCGGATTGCCGATACAATGCACGCTTTTCCCGAAACGTGTTGGTTTATGCTGTATTATTTTCTGTGCGATATGTGGGATATTTTGCGCCTGCGTTATAAAAATCCCGCAGATTACCGCTATCCGTTTATCGTTGCCGCTGCCGTGCTGCTGTTGATCGGCTTGGTGAATGCGGCTTCTACTGCACTTTTGTTCGGCAAGAGCCCGGCGGTGGTTGCGCTGACCGTGCTGCTGACGGTGTTGAAATGCGCTGTGCTGAGCTTGGTGATGGGGCGGATGTTGCCGCACGGGAAAACCAAGCTGCCGATGTGGGGTTTTGTATTGGCTTCCGAAGCCCTGTCGGTGCCGCTGCTGGTGTTGTTTTATGCCCCTGCGTTGGCGGCTGCGGGCATGTTTTGGCAGATTTGGATATTTGTTGCCCAAGCGGTCGGATTTATCAGAATGAGCGGCCGGCCGGGTTGGCGGGTGATGTCGGCCTATCTGGTTTATGCGGTATTGACCGTGATAGCGGGCAGTGCGCTGCTGACGGCTGCGGCACAAACCGGCCTGATTGATTTGGACGCGCTCGCCGGGCAGGCTAAAGTGATGTTGGAATCCGGGCCGCAAGCGCGTTAGATTCCGATATGCTGCAATGGTTTTAAAAGGCCGTCTGAATATATTTTTCAGACGGCCTCTCTGCTTTTTCAAACCGGTTAGTGAATCTCCGCTTCTCTGTGGCGTTGCCGGGCTTTGCTGTTTGCTGTATTGTCTGCGGCTTTTTGCGGCCTGGCAGCCCAAAATGAGCGGATTCTCGATACATCGGTTGTTTTCCACAACCGGTTTTGCCGCTTGGCGGATACGGCGCGGCAGTGTTTGGAAACGGTTTTGGCATGTTGAATCCGAAACCGTGGCGCATATTTTGCAGTTTTTAATGCAAGATAACGCCGCCCTGTTGTTAAATATGACTGTTTGCAGGTAACGGATTGCCGCTCTCCTGCGGATAAAACGCACTTTATAAACACACTTTTTTGAGGGAAAAAACATGAACAAACTGATGGCGGTTTTGCTTGCCGCACCCGTTGCTTTGGTTGCACCTTATGCTGCCGCAGAAACCCGGCAGCATCCTGCCCAAATACAGGCGCAGCAGAATATCGACACGGTGTTGGCAGTGGCACGCAACGGCAGTTTGAGCGAGCAGCAGAAAATCCGCCGGATTGAAGGCTATGCCGATGGTTTTTTGGATTACGGGCGCATTTCGGCGTTGGCCGTGGGTTTGCCGTGGCGGGATTTTTCAGCCAAACAAAAAACCGATTTTATCGCGGCCTTTAAAGATATGATGATTTCGATGTATGCGCGCTCTGCCTTGATGGGGGCTGCCGATGCACAGGTGAAGCTGCTGCCTAAAATCACCGATAACGGCAATAAGGTGGAGGTGTTTTCTGAAATCCGCACCAAAAAAGGCAGCAAATACGAAGTGGCCTACCAGCTTTACCGGGCAGGGGCGGTGTATAAGGTGTATAACATTCGTGTGGACG
This sequence comes from Neisseria musculi, assembly GCF_014297595.2. Lineage (NCBI taxonomy): Bacteria > Pseudomonadati > Pseudomonadota > Betaproteobacteria > Neisseriales > Neisseriaceae > Neisseria > Neisseria musculi. The sequence goes on from NZ_CP060414.2 coordinate 308,776, forward strand.
GCGTGAGTTTGGTTACAGTTTACCGCAACCAATTCAATGAGTTGATTAAACAGAAAAGCATTGACGGCGCAATCGCAACCTTGCGCGCCAAAGGTTTGAAAAAAGCCGAGCCGCTGTAATGCCTATCTGGTGAATCCACGCATTTTCGATATTCAGGCATCGGGCTGCCGGCAGCATGGGCGGAGTGCAACCGTTCTGCCTGTTGATGCTTTGGAGGCCGAAACAAGCGGTTTCTTTGAGTGAAACCAAACCGCGCCCGCGCCATATAGGGCAGGCGGATTAGCGATGTTTTGATACGGCAGATAAACGGATACCGCAACAAAGGCCGTCTGAAATTTTCAGACGGCCTTTGTTGCAGTTAGATTGAAATAAAATTGCCTGAATCAGCAGGCTCTGCCGCTGCGGGCAGTTTTGCCGCCTGCAGGCTTGGCCGGGGCTTGGAAAGCGCGTTTGGCCGCCTGAAAGATGGCTTGACGTCTGCGGTGGTGCATCATGGTCTCCTTTCGTTGTTGTTGTCATGGCGTGAGATTCAAGCAATATAATGGCGTTGGCTGTTTATTACAAGCCGGGTTTTGATAAACATTGTTTATTTCTGCCAAGTGTGCGGGCTTTGCAACGGTTTCAGACGGCCTATGGCCGGCACGCTTTGAAATCATGACGATGCCGGCCTGCTCTGCATGCCCTTCGGTCTGCCGACCGGCGTTTGTTTGGGTTGGCTGCAGTCAGCCTCGGTAATGCCGCCAAAAATGCGCCGGCGGGCCGCAGCCTTTGCCGATGCGCCAGCCCGCTCCTGCTTCGATGGCGCCGTGCAGATAGGTTTTGGCCGCCGAAACGGCGGTGTTCAGATTGCCGCGTTGCGGGTGCAGGGCAGCAATGGCGGCAGCGAGGGTGCAGCCTGTGCCGTGGGTGTTGCGGGTGTCGATACGGCTGTTGCGGAAGCATTGCGGCCGGTGGCCGGCCACCAAAAGCCAGTCGCGCGCTTCTTTGCTGTGCTGCCAACAGCCGCCTTTGAGCAGCACGGCTGCTGCGCCTTTTTCCATGAGTTGCCGGCCCTGCCCAAGCATTTCATCTTCATTTGCGGCCGTGGTGTTGCCGGTGAGTGCGGCCAACTCGCTGATGTTGGGCGTGATGAGGCCGGCCAGGGGCAGCAGTTCGTTGCAGAGGGCCGCTATGGTGTTTTCCTGTGTCAGTTTGTCGCCGGAGTGGGCGGCCAACACGGGGTCGAGCACCACGAAAGCGGTGTTGTGTCTGCGCAATGCGGCGGCTACGGCGTGAATGGAGGCGGTGTCGGGCAGCATACCGATTTTCACGGCATCGATGCGGATGTCGGAAAAAACAGATTGGCATTGTGCGGCCACGATGTCGGCCGGAACGGGGTGGACGGCCTGCACCCCTTGGGTGTTTTGTGCGGTAACGGCGGTAATCACGCTGGTGCCGTAGGCACCGAGTGCAGCAAAGGTTTTTAAGTCGGCCTGAATACCTGCGCCGCCGCCGGAGTCGGAGCCGGCTATGGTGAGGGCGCGGGGAAAAGGTTTGCCGGGCATGGCGTATCCTTGCGGTAGTGTATGTGGAAGGCGGGGCGAAGCAGACGGCTGTGCCATACGGTATAACCCCGCTTGGTTTCTGTTGCGGCATTGCTGCGACTTGGCTCGGAGAGAACGATTTTGTCGGCCGTACGGGCGGCAACAGAGCCGATTCTAACTCGTTGTGTTCAGCCTGCAGCCTGGCAATGGAAATGGATTCGCAACGGCGAATCTGTTGGAACCATTATCAGGCGGCGGGTCGCGGATATTGCCGCAGGACGGGCGGATGCCGTGATTGTTTTTACGGGTTGGCTGTTAGAGGTGCCGTTTTTATTTTGGTTTCATTATAGGGAGGCGGTTTTTTTTAGTTAAACAGGATATTGCTTGAGCGGTTAAAAAGGCCGTCTGAAAGTATTCAGACGGCCTCGGTGTCAGATGACGGTGAAACACGTGGGGCGAGGCAGGAGGTAAAGATGATGCTGGGCCGGTTTGGCTGCCGCCCCGGCTTCCTGCAATGTTGTTTTTTGGAGGGGCGGGTAATGCTGTTTGTTTTAATGCCGCCATTATTTGAAAACGGGCGGGGCGGATTCCAGCCCGCGCTGCTTTTCGCTCAATCTGCGGTGGATGTCGAGGGCGGTGGCGCGGCGGTCGGCGCCGGAGGGCACGGGGTCGAGAAAATGCAGTTCGGCCACGCCGCCGGGCTGGCGGATAATCATGCAGATAGATTGCAGCAGGCTGATGTCGCCGTGGTAGGCCATGGCGGGGTTGGGGCTGCTGCCGTCGGGGTTGGGGTAGCGGCACAACACCGGTATCAGCGGCACATCTGCTTCATAGGCCGCCTGAAAAAAGCTGGTTTTAAACGGCAGGATTTCGCGGCCTTCGGTGCTGGTGCCTTCGGGGAACAGGGTAACGGTGTCGCCGTTTTTGAGCGCTGCGGTAACGTGGCGGATTTTTTCGCTGTTGCCTTCGGTGCCTTTGTTGCGGGTAACGTAAACGGTTTGCGCCTGCGTGGCGAGATAGCCGACCACCGGCCATTTGGCTACCTCGTCTTTGGCAACGAAGCGGCCGGGAAAGGCACCGTTAACGGCCATGATGTCGAGCCAGGAAATGTGGTTGCTGATCATCATCTGCCCCCGCCCTTTTTCGGGCAGGCTGCCGTAGACGGCGAGTTTCAGGCCGCAGGAGGCAAGCACGCGCAGCGACCATAATTGAATGGCGCGCAATTTGCGCTGTTTGCTGTAAAAGGGGAACAGGAAAAACATTTCGGCCGTGCCGTAGAGCAGGCAGCTGCCGATGCAGAGTAGGCGGAAAACGGTGCGTAGGGTGGTCATATTGGGTAAAAAACGGTGGTCCGTATGGTTGCTGGCCGTCTGAAAGGCTTGGGCTGAGTCTGCTGTTGTGCCGCGAACCTGCCCGGTTTGAGCTGCGGCACGCCGTGTTTTTGGCTTGGCAAACTGAAGCGGCAACAGGGGCGGCTTGGTATTGCTGCGCCTGCGGCCGGTTGCCGGGGTGCAGGAAAAGCAGACTGCGCCTGCTTTGCGGCAACCGTGCCGCGGGTTCAGACGGCCTGCGCATTTCGGGGTTTCAGGCGGGATGTTTCGGCGCGAAACGTTGCAGGTAGCGGTTGTTGAGCCGGGTGATGTCCATCAGAATCAGCACATCGGCGCAATTGAAGGCTTCATCTGCGCAGGGTTCGCCGCAAAACCAGGCTCCGGCTTTGAGATAGCCCTTAATCAGAGAAGGGCACTCGGGGTGTTCGGAGGGGGTGAGCCGTTCCCATTTGAGCGGGTTGAGCGGGCGCACGCGCCACGGCTCGGGAGCCAGATGTTTCTCTTTCAACACATGATACAGCCCGGCTGCTTCGTGGCCGCCATCGGCAGTGCTGATGCTGCCGCAGCCGATCATAAAGCGCAGGTTTTCATCGCGCATGAATTTCACCAGCCCCGTCCACAGCAGCATCACCAGGCCGCCGTGGCGGTAGTCGGGGTGGATGCAGGCGCGCCCCAGTTCCACGGTTTGCGGCAGAATGTTTTGCAGCGGGGAAAGGTCGAATTCGTGTTCGCTATACCACGAGCCGACAGTGCGGGCGGCTTCTTCGGTGATCAGGCGGTAGCAGCCCACCACTTCGCCGGCGGCTTCATCGAAAGCGAGCAGGTGGTGGCAGTGCCGGTCGTATTCGTCGGCATCCAAACTGTTGCTGCCGGGGATGTCGGCGCCCAATTCTTCTGCAAACACCCGGTAGCGCAAGCGTTGTGCGGCTTCGATTTCCTGCCGGTTTTCAGCCAGGCGCACGCTCAGGCCGATTTTGGGGCCGGTGGTGTTGAAACGGCTGGTTTGCGGCATAAACATAATCCTGTGTGGTAAAAATAACCCGCCAAGTATAGCAGACGGCATAAATCAAGTAACTGGTTAATTTCGTTGGCAGAAGCGGCTCAGGCCGTCTGAAACGCTGCTTTCAGACGGCCTGAGGTGTTTTGATGCAGATGTGCAAACGGTTCATAATAACGGCTGCGATTGTGGCGGATACGCCCGACTTTCCTTTAAAAAAACGGCAGGCATTTGGCTATGGACGACACCGATTTCACCACCCGTTACCGAATATTGAAGCGTAAAACCATCCACAAAATCAGGCAGACGCAGCGGCTGTCGCGCAAAACCGTTGCTTTCGCCTTTCTGCTGGCGGGGGCGGCCCTGGTGGCCTTGGTTTCTTTGCTGTTTGCCCATTTGGCCGACTTTGCGTTGGAGCAAAACGCGCTGCTGGTTAGAAAATACCCGTGGTTTGCCTGGGCGGCGCTGCCGCTGGGGTTGCCGCTGATTGTGTGGCTGACGCGCCGCTTCGCGCCCTACACGGCAGGCAGCGGTATTCCGCAGGTGCTGGCCTCGCTGTCGTTGCCCCACGGTGCGCAGAAACTGAGCCTGCTGAAGTTGGGGCAGACCATGCTGAAAATCCCGCTCACTTTTTTGGGTATGCTGGCAGGCGCCTCTATCGGGCGCGAAGGGCCGTCTGTGCAGGTGGGGGCGGCGGTGATGGCGGCATGGGGTGCATGGTGCAAAAAACACCATCTGGCTTTCAAAGGCATACAGGAAAACGATTTGATTGCGGCAGGCGCGGCGGGCGGTTTGGCAGCGGCATTCAATGCGCCGCTGGCCGGCGTGGTGTTTGCCATTGAAGAATTGGGGCGCGGCGTGATGTTGCGTTGGGAGCGGCAGATTTTTATCGGCGTGTTGGCGGCGGGTTTCATCCAAGTGGCCATACAGGGCAACAACCCTTATTTTTCAGGCTTTCACGGCACACAGCTCAACCATATGCTGGCCTGGGTGCTGCTGTGCGGTTTGATTTGCGGCGTGGCGGGCGGCCTGTTTGCACGGCTGCTTTATAAAGGTGCGGCCGCATTTGCGCCTGAAAAATGGCGCGCTTGGATACACCGCCACCCCGTTTTGTTTGCCGGCGTGGTTGGACTGATGCTGGCCGCCATCGGCACTCTTTATCAGGGGCAGACTTTCGGCACGGGTTATCACGAAGCTTCAGGCGCGCTGCGGCGTATGTATGAAGCCCCGGTCGGCGTGGCACTGGCCAAATGGGCGGCTACCGTGCTTTCTTATTGGGCGGGCATTCCCGGCGGCATCTTTACCCCCTCGCTCACTGTGGGCGCCATGCTGGGCCAGCATATTGCCGATTTGGCTGACCTGCAAACCGGCATGAATGTGCTGGTGTTGATCTGCATGACCGCATTTTTGGCGGCTGCTACACAGTCGCCGCTTACCGCCAGCGTAGTGGTGATGGAAATGACGGGCGGACAAAATCTGTTGTTTTGGCTGTTGGTTGGTGCTATTTTTGCTTCACAAGTGTCGCGCCAGTTTTCCCCAAAACCGTTTTACCATGCGGCAGGCGCGCGTTTCCGGCAGCGTGTTCAGGAAGAAAACTCCGCCCGGCAGGCCGCTTCAAAAGAGAATCCGTAAATGGCAGTCAATTTGACAGAAAAAAAAGCGGAAGAATTACCCGCTGTTGATGGCATGCAGGTATTTGTGGGTCGGGCGGGCGTGAAAAAGCCCGACCATGACGACTTAACCCTGATTGTGCTCAACCGTAACACCGTTGGTGCCGTGTTTACCCGAAACCGCTTCTGTGCCGCTTCGGTTTATGCGGCCAAAGAACACCCGGCCAACGAAAACGGCATCCGTGCGCTGGTTATCAACACCGGCAATGCCAACGCCGGCACCGGCGGGCAGGGCCGCGAAGACGCGCCGGCGGTATGCCGTGCTGCCGCAGTACAAGTCGGCTGTGCACCCGAACAAGTGCTGCCTTTTTCAACCGGCGTGATTCTCGAGCCGCTGCCCGCGCAGAAAATCACTGCCGCCCTGTCCGGTGTGAAACCCGTGCACTAGGACCGTGCCGTCCGCGCCATCATGACCACCGACACCGTGCCCAAAGCCGCAGGCCGCGAAGGCAGGGTGGGCAACCGCCACACCGTGCGCGTCGCCGGCATTGCCAAAGGCTCCGGCATGATTTGCCCCGATATGGCCACCATGCTCGGCTTCATTGTTTGCGATGCCAAAGTTTCCCAACCCGTTTTGCAGATGCTCACGCAAGAAATAGCCGATTTATCGTTCAACGCCATCACCGTTGACGGCGACACCAGCACCAACGACAGCTTCGTGGTGGTGGCCGCCGGCAAAAACGGCCAAAACGAAATCGACAACATCGCCGACCCGCGCTACGACCAACTGAAAGCCCTGCTCGCCGGCCTTGCGCTCGATCCGGCGCAGACTATTGTGCGCAATGAAGAAGGTGCCGCCAAGTTCATCACCATTCGGTGGAAAACGCCGCCGGCCGCTCCGAAGCCCGCCAAACGGCCTATGCCGTTGCCCACCCGCCGCTGGTAAAAACCGCCTTTTTCGCCTCCGACCCCAATCTCGGCCGGCTGCTCGCCGCCATCGGTTGTCCGGTATCGGAAAACTCCGATGCCGGCAAAATGCGCCTGGCCCGATGAGGTTTTGGTGGTAGAAAACGGCGGCTGCGCCGCCGGCTACAGCGAAGAACAGGGGCAGGCTGTGATGGCGCGCGCCGAAATCACTGTGCGCATCGACTTGCAGCGCGGCCGCGAATGCGCCACTGTTTACATCTGCGATTTATCGCACGAATATGTGTCGATTAATGCCGGCTACCGCAATTGAGCCGGGTTATGGAGAAAACGGCGGCTGCTGCCCATTTTAAAATCAGGGGCAGGCGTGCCGGCACCGCCGTGGTTTAAAAGCAGGTAGTCATGAATCTGCCGACCGTGCGGTTGCTGCACAGAGGTGCGAAGAGCGCGGTTTGCCAATGCCCAAAGGCAGCATCAACGGGTTGGCAACGGTTCTACCGCCCGCAGATTTCTACCCGGCATCGGAAAAAATTTCGGGGCTGACGTAGATTAGCGGTCATGACAGGCTGCTAAAATGAAGATAACAAACTGTAAATTAAGCAAAAAAGCACAGAAGACTACTCAGATATTTTGTGCCGGAAGTTACCGCCGTTCGGCTGCCGATGTCTTGGGTATCCGGCCCAACACCGCCATACTCTTTTACCGCAAAATCCGCCTCGTCATCAGCCGTCATTCGGCCTTGGAGGCCGATCAGGTTTTTGAAGGTTCCGTAAAGTCAGATGAGCGCTGCTCCGGCGGTAAGCGCAAAGGAAAACGCAGCACAGGAGCCGCAGGCAAAGTGGTGGTTTTCGGTATCCTCAAACATGGCGGCAAGGTTTATACCGTGGTCGTGGATAACGCCAAAAAAGAGAGTTTGTTGCCTGTTATTGCGAAGAAAATCATGCCGGACAGTGTGGTGTATACCGACAGTTTAAGCAGCGATGATGTCCCGGATGTCGGCGGTTTTCACCACCATAGGATTAACCACGGCAAGACATTTGCTCAGAGGCAAAACCACATCAACGGCATCGGGAATTTTTGGAATCAGGCCAAGCGTGTGCTGCGCAAATACAACGGAATCGACCGAAAGTCTTTTCCCCTATTCTTGAAAGAATGCGGGTTTCGTTTTAACTTTGGCACACCAAGTGAGCAGTTGAAAATCTTGCGGGATTGGTGTGGTATTTAGGGCTAAGCTACTTCAACCCCTATTTAAAAGATATTTAAAAGGCCGTCTGAAATTTTTTCAGACGGCCTGCTTTCAGTTTTACAGCAAACCGCAATAACAGGCAGAGACCCGGCAACATCGGGGGGAGGTCGAACAGCACCGGGCGGCAAATTAAAGCCGCCCTGCGCCTGTTTTTCCGTGCAACGCGTTGCCGGTGCCGCTAAAAGCGGCGGAGCCGGACGCAACGGCCGTAACGGGTAGCGTGGTTCCGTAAAAAAGCAGGCAGGCCGTCTGAAACGTTTCAGACGGCCTGAATCTTTGCAGAAGGCAAAAAGTTATCACAGGAAGTATTTCTGCGCAGGCGGAAATTCAGACGCTTGGCATTCAAATATTTGTTTAATGGATATTTCGATGCTTTTATCTGAGCCTGCCTGTGCGGGCATAACGGTGTGGAACCTTTCAGACAGCATGAAGGCGTTTGGGCAAAGCCCGGCCGGTTTTACAGCAGCCCTTCTATGGGCAGGATGGAGAGTATTTTCACGGTGATGCGCTTCCAAAAGCCGGCTTCGGGTTCTTTTTTGGAAACGGTGCGGTCTTCGGGATCCTGCCATTGCAGTTTGCCGTGTGGATCAAGGGTAACTTTGTAGGCATAGGAGGGGGTGTTTTCGACCAGCCTGCGCTGCATATCCTGCGCCAGCGGGAGGCTTTCGATAACCACCCCCATTTCGGTGTTGAGCCTTGCGGAGCGCGGGTCGAGATTGAACGAGCCGATAAATACGCGCTGCCGGTCAACGATGAAGGTTTTGGCGTGCAGGCTGGTGGAAGAGCTGCCCGTCAAACCACGGTCTTTGGTTTTGGGAACGGCGTGGACGGCTTTGAGCTCGTATAAATCGACACCTGCTTTAAGCAGGGGCTTGCGGTATTTGGCATAGCCGGAATGCACGGCGGCTACATCGGTCGCCTGCAGGGAGTTGGTCAGCACGGTGATGCCGATGCCTTGTTTTTTTAAGTCGGCGATGGCTTCTGTGCCGGATCGGGTGGGCACGAAATAGGGCGACACCAAATAGATTTCTTTTTCGGGCGTGCCCAGGGCTTCATCGATTTTATCGCTGATTTGCGGTTTGCCGCGTGTGCGGTCGAGTGCTTTGGCCGGGTCGTCGCTGACGAGTTTGGTTTTGACGTGCCGCCATTGGATGCGGTTGTTTTTGATGGCTTCAAACAGTTGCGACTGTTCTAAATCGCGGCGGTAGCGGGCGAGGGTTTGGCTGCGGTCGTTATCGCTGATTTCAAGCTCTGAGCGGCCTTTCTCTATGTTGGCGCGGCGCACGATGCGCTCGAAAGGGTAGGCCGATTCGCTTGCCCAGTAGCGGTCGAAATCTTCGGAAACTTCGGTTACTACGCGGCCGGTGGCGAGAATGTCCACATCGGCAAAGGCGGTGTCTTCGCTGATGTTGAAATATTCATCGCCGATGTTGCGCCCGCCCACGATGGTGGCGTGGTTGTCGGCGGTGAGCGATTTGTTGTGCATGCGGCGGTTGAGGCGTGAAAAGTCGGTGAGATAGCCCAGCGCGCGCCATTTGCGCACCAGAAAGGGGTTGAACAGGCGGATTTCGATATTGGGGTGGCTGTCGAGCGCGGCGAGTATGTTGTCCAGCCCGTTGGTGTTGTTGTCATCGAGCAAAAGCCGCACACGCACGCCGCGCTCTGCTGCGCGGTGCAGCATATTGAACAGGATTTTGCCGGAAACGTCTTTGTGCCAGATATAGTATTGCAAATCGAGCGTGTGCTCGGCTGCGTTTATCAGGGTGGCGCGGGCAACGAAAGCATCGTGTGCATCGTTGAGCATATAGATGCCCGAAGTGTCGGGCGCCAAATCGGCCCGGCCTGCTTGTGCGGGTGTGAGCGCGGCGGCCAGGCGGGGGGAGGCGGGCACATCGAGATATTGGCTGACGGTGCGGTTTTCCAACGAAGGAAGGCTCATGCAGCCGGTGAGCACAGCGGGCAGGGTGAAAGTGAATAAGATATTATGCGGTTTCATGTGTTTTAAGGGTGTTCAGACGGCCTGAACACGGTTTTGTTGTTGCGGGGTATTTTACCCTTTTTCGGCACCAACCAGATTTCGGCCGTCTGAACGGTGCAAACGGGCGAATATCAGGCCGGAAACAAAGGTAACGGCACCGGTGGCGGCAAAGGTGCAGCGGAAAGCGGTGTGCAGATTGCCGCCGGCGGGAATGTTGCGGCTGAACCATTGCAGCATCAGCGCGCCCAGTGCGATGCCCAAAGCTATGGCAAGCTGTTGGTTGACTGCCATCAGGCTGTTGCCGCTGCCGGTTTGATGGGGGCGCAAGTCGGCAATTGTGAGCGTGTTCATGGCGGAAAACTGTATCGAATTGCACAGGCCTATGCCCGACAACAGCAGCACCCACACCCACCAAGCCGCATCGGCGGGCGGCAGCGCGAGGGTGGCAATCAGCAGGCCGAGAATGCGGGTGTTGCCGATTAGCACCCTGCGGTAGCCCAAGCGCGTCATCAATGGTTTGATCAGCGGTTTGGCCAATAGCGAGGCCAGTGCCATCGGCGCGAGCAGCCAGCCCGACAGGCCGGCACTGAAACCGAGTGCAACCTGAAACATCAGTGCCAATAGAAACGGAGCCGAGCTGATGCCCAGGCGGCTGGCCAGATTTCCGCCCAGCCCGATGCGGAATGTGCGCACTTGAAACAGGTGGTCTGCGTAAATCGGGTTTTTACTGTGTGTGGCGTGTATGCGGTAAAGCCATAACGCCGATGCCCCAAACGCTGACAGCAGGCCGGAAAACGGCAATGCCCGGGGGTGGGTGATGATTTCCACCGACAAACTCAGGGCGCAGGCCGCCGCGGCAAACAGCAGAAAGCCCACTGTATCGAAGCGGCCTTTTTCGCCTTTGATGTTGGGCATCACCTTCAAAGACAGCCAGATGCCCAACGCGCCGATGGGCAGGTTGATCAGAAAAATCCAATGCCAACTTGCATATTCCACCAAATAACCGCCCACCAGCGGCCCCAGTATCGGGCCGATCAGGGCGGGCATCACGGCATAGTTGATGGCATTGAGCAATTGGGCTTTGCTGTATGCCCGCATCAGCGTCAGCCTCGGCACCGGCGCCAGCATCGAACCGCCCAAGCCCTGCACCACCCGCGCCAGCACCAGCATGGGCAGGTTGGGCGCTGCGGCACACAGCAGAGAGCCGGCCATAAACAGCCCCAGGGCGGCAACAAACACATTGCGTGTGCCGAAACGGTCGGCCAGATAACCGCTCAAAGGAATCAGCAGAGCCAGGGTCAGCACATAAGCAATCACCGCCGACTGCATATTAAGCGGCGATTCGTTCAGCCCGGCAGCCATTGCCGGCAGCGCGGTGTTGAGTATGGTGGTGTCGAGCATCTGCATGAAGATGGCAACGGCCAGCAACAGGGGCAGGTATTTGGAAGGAGCGGGCGGGGCGGTCATGGCGCGGTTGGAGGCCGTCTGAAAACATACGGGCGGCGTTTTGCCGAAAGCGCAATTGTACGCACAAGTGCCGCAGTTTGGCACATTGGATACCGGGTTTTCTTGGGTTTCACAGGCCTATATCAAATCGGTTCGGTCTGCCGCCGGCATTGCCGGAGCCTGCCTTGTTTTGTTCGGAAACACTCCTGCCCGCATCGGGTTTTACCCTGTTTTGATTCGGTTTGGCCGTAAAACCCAAACAGGCCGTCTGAAAACATTTTCAGACGGCCTGCCTTGAAGCGGCGTTATAGCTGTTCGTGTTCGGTTTTGCCGCCTTTGGCCGTGTCTGCAATGATTTGTACGGGAAAAAACAAGTGCAGGGGGTTGGCTTTGATTTGCAGCCAGGTGCTTTTTAAGAGCTTGGGCACGCTTTCGATATGGGTACCGCGGGCGCGCAGGGCAACGGTGAGGGCGAGGGCGAAGCTCACCAGCAGATTGACCAGGCCGATCAGCAGCACGCCGGCAAGGGTAATCATAAAGGCACCGAAACCGAGGTTGCCGCTCACGGCGGCATAGCCGATATTGGCTGATGAAAACGCCACATGGCGGATATCGAGCGGCAGATCGAGCAGGTGGCCGATATAGCCGGTCATGCCCAGCAGCATACCGAACATGAAATTGCCCATCATCGAGCCGTAGTTGCGGTGGATATAGTCGCCGAAACGCTGCCGTGCACGCAGCGGCAGCGTTTTTCTGAGCAGCGGGTTGACGGTGAGGCGGCGGCGCAGGTCGAGATAATCGGCGCGGTTGTCGAAAAAGCCCGCGATGATACCCGAGCAAAACAGCCACACGCCGGCAATGGCGGCATACCACAAGGTAGGCTCGGTAAACGGGCGCACCGATTTGAGTTGGTAGGCAACGTTGCCGGCATCCAAAATCGGTGTGCCGGTGTTGGCGGCAAACGCTGCCGAAACCAGCGCGGCCAGCAGCAGGGCCACGGCAACATTGCCGAACACGGCCACGCTTTGCGAGCGCACCACATCGATCAGCAGCGCGGCCAGTTTCACATCAACGGCGCGGCCTTTCTCGTTGTGTTCCACCTGTTCGGCAAAGCTGGCGGCGGTCATGGCGGGCTGTTTGGTAGCAACGGTCAGGCCTAAGAGTTGGATGGCCATGAAGCCGAGGCCGTAGTTCAGGCCGCTGAGCAGCGAGGTGGCAAATTCGTTAAAACCCATGCTGCCGATATGGATTTTGTTGAGCGCCATTAAGGCAATCAGCACGCCGCCGCCGGCTGCCGAGCGCAGCATGGCGAAATATTCGCTGCGGTTGCGGGTGATGTAGTGTCCGCCGTGGTTGCTTTTGTTTTCGGTGATGCTTTTGGCCAGCATTTTAACGCTGCTGTGCCACAATTGGTGGGTGCTGCGCTGCCCGACTGCGGCGGTGGTCATCGATTCGAGCAGCACGGCGGTGTGGTAGGCGCGGCGGCGGCCGGTTTGGATATTCAGCAAAAGCTCGAGCCGCGCTATGGTTTGCGCCAGCCTTTCGATGAGATGGGCAACTTTCACCGATGAGCCGGAGCCCGCGCCCGTGCCGCGGCGGCGCAGGCGTTCGATCTGGCTGCGGCATTGGTCGAGCATCACTTCGATATGGGCGGTGTCGTAAGGAGCGGTTTCGGTTTGGTAGTGTTCGGCCAGTTTGGCGGTTTCGCGCTGGAGGGCGATAAAGGCCGAGTTGGTGTCGAGCAGGCGCGGCTCGATGCGGATTAAATCCTGGTCGAGTGCTTCGGCCGCCACCCACACGGAAAGCATTTCCAGGGCATGCAGGCGCGCCTGGGTGAGCTGGCGCGCGGCCGTCTGAACGGCGGCAGCTTCGGCATGGCGCCGCATCAGGCGGTAAAGTTTCAGCCATTGCCCGGCCGACACGGCGGCCAGCCATTTTCCATCGTTTTTCGAGTGGAAGAGATAAAGAAAAATATCGCGCAGGTTCTCTAAGTCTTTATAAGAGGGGCTGAAGCGTTCGTAAAGCCGCATTCCCATTTCGCGCGCAAAGCCGCTGCGCGAAAAAATACCCAAACCCACCAGCGCGGGATAAATGCGCACTTGCGCAAGCCAGGCGTAAAAGCGTTTGGCAAACCGGCTGCACAGGGTTTCGTTTTCGCCGAACACTTCAATCAGCGTATCAAAGCGTGCCGGAGCGTATTTGGCACCGCCCTTGCGCAGAAAATCGGTTAAGGCACTGAGCACGGCTGCAAAGTCGGGGTTGTCGGCGTGTTTGCCCAATAGGGCGTAAAGTGTGGTTTTAATGTTGTTTTTTTTCATCTCGGTTGGTGTGGGTGAGGGTGTTTCGGCATTAAATTTCGGGCCGTTTCGGCAAAATTGCAACCGTTGCAGAAAAGATTGCCGGTCATTCATGTTGCGCGGCCGAAATGCCGGCGGGCTGCGGCCAGGGCCGTCTGAACCATATTGCCGCTGTTGCCGTAGGGGTCGATAACCGTGTTTATCGGGGTTTTGCGCAGCCAGGTGAGTTGGCGTTTGGCAAGTTGGCGGGTGGCGGCGGTGCCTTTTTCAACGAAATCGCGATAGCTGCACGTGCCGGCCAGATAATCCCACGCCTGGCGGTAGCCCACGCAGCGCATGGCGGGCATATCGGCACTGAGCGCGGGATACTCGCTTTGCAGCCGCTGCACTTCGTTTAAAAAGCCCTGCTCCAGCATGGCGGCAAAACGTTTGCCGATTTGCGCATGCAGCAGGGCGCGGTTTTCGGGAATCAGCGCCACGGTGTGCAAATCGAGCGGCGGGGCGGGTTTCTGCCGGCCGGAGAAATGGCGGCTCAAGGGCTTGCCGGTGATGATGAACACTTCAAGCGCGCGCTCGATGCGCTGGCTGTCGGCAGGTTTCAGACGGCCTGCGGTTTCGGGGTCGGCCTGTTGCAGGCGGCGGTAAAGGTGTGCCGGCCCGTGTTTGGCTTTTTCGGCCTGCAGGGCGGTGCGCACGGCGGGGTCGGCTTCGGGCAGGGCGCTGAGGCCGTTGGTAAGGGCGTGGAAATACATCATGGTGCCGCCCACAATCAGCGGCAGCCTGCCGCGCGCGCGGATATCGTTTACCAGCCGCACGCAGTCGCGCACAAAATCGGCGGCGCTGTAGGCTTCGAGCGGTGAAATGATGTCGATTAAATGGTGGGGGGCGGCGGCGCGTTCGGCGGCGGTGGGTTTGGCGGTGCCGATGTCCATGCCCCGGTAAACCAGCGCAGAATCGAGGCTGATGATTTCCACGGGCAGGCAGAGGGCAATCTGCAGGGCGAGGCCGGTTTTGCCGCCGGCGGTGGGGCCGAGCAGGGCGAGGGCTTTGGGAGCGGTCATCGTTGCGGGCGGGCGTGCAAAAGGAAGCGATTATAACAAAAGGCCGTCTGAACACTTTCAATTTTTCAGACGGCCTTTTGCCAAGCAGGTTTGCTTCATGTACGATGATCTTTACTGCCGCGCATCGGGCGTATCGGGCGGGCAGGGGGTGTGCAGCATCGTGTTTGCATCGCCTGAACCAACGCATGGAACCGCCGGGGCGCAGCCTTACGCCCCGAAACCGGTTTGATGGACAACGCTTCGGGCCCGGATAGGCCGAATATTTAAACCGGACAGCAAAGCCGTGGGTTCGCGGCTCTGCGGCCGTCTGAAAGCAAAGTGATGAAACCTGCAAAATTTTTCAAACTCGCCGCTTCGGTGCTGCGCCGCCTTGACCTTCTGCTGCCGCCGGAAACTGCCGAACCCGATTGGCGTGCCAAGGCTTACCGCTGGCAGAGCATAGGCCGGCGGGGCATACTCGAGAGCCTGCCCGATCCGCACACGTTTGCGTTGGCGCGCCTGGCAGCGGTGGATGCGCAAATGCAGCGGCTGGTGCGCAACACCCGGCAGTTTCTGGCCGGCCGCCCTGCCAACCATGTGTTGATGACGGGCGCGCGCGGCACGGGCAAATCATCGCTGGTGAAGTCGCTGCTGCACGAATACGCTTCAGACGGCCTGCGCCTGATCGAGGTGGATAAAAGCGATTTGGTTACGCTGCCTGCGTTGTTGGCCGTGCTGGCAAAACGCCCCGAAAAATTTATTGTGTTTTGCGATGATTTATCGTTTGAGAGCGGCGATGCGGGCTATAAACCCCTCAAAACCGCGCTTGAAGGCGGCCTGTCGCAACACTGCGCCAACGTGCTGGTGTATGCCACTTCCAACCGCCGCCACCTGATGCCGGAATATATGGACGAAAACGCCGTTGCGGCAGGCGGCCGGGGCGAAGTGCAGCCCAAAGAAGCGGTGGAAGAAAAAGTGTCGCTTTCCGACCGCTTCGGCCTGTGGCTGAGCTTTTACCCGTTCGACCAAAACGACTATCTGCAAGCCGTGGAAAATTGGCTGGCCGATTTCGGGCTGCCGTTCAACGAAACTGCCCGCCGCGCCGCGCTCGATTGGTCGCGCATGCGCGGCAGCCGCTCCGGCCGCACCGCCCGGCAGTTTGCCTGCGATTGGGCGGGCAGGCTGCCCGATGAGCGGGTTGCAGATTGATTCGATAATGGGTTAGAGAGGCTTCGGCGGACAAATAGTGCCGGCCTGAATGCGGCCTATCGTTTAATGTGTGGGCAGCAGCAGCGGCGTATCAACACGGTGTTTTCATGATTGTCAGGCCGTCTGAAAGCAGAGGGTGTTTCAGACGGCCTGACAATCAGGTTTGTTGGAACGGCATTATTTTTCAACCAAATAACCGTTTTTCTGAATATCGCCCAAGCAGTTGGTCACGATGTCGTACACCACGGTGTGGAATGCGGCAGCGAAATTGCTCCGATGGGTAAGACCCGGCGGCGGAGCTTTGTTGCCGATATTGGAAACAATGGTATGGGGGTAGGTTTCAGAAAGCAGCACTTGGTTTTTATCCGGACAGCTGCAGGTGAATGGGTAGTGGTTCTGCACGGTGCTGCCCGAGAGGCCCGGCGTAAACCCGGTTTCAGCCTCCGCCCGACTG
Organism: Neisseria musculi; assembly: GCF_014297595.2. Classification (NCBI taxonomy): domain Bacteria; kingdom Pseudomonadati; phylum Pseudomonadota; class Betaproteobacteria; order Neisseriales; family Neisseriaceae; genus Neisseria; species Neisseria musculi. Next base: position 324,831 of record NZ_CP060414.2, read on the forward strand.
CTTGGCCGATGCCGGCAATATTATTGCGGGAGATTTTCAGCGTGTTTCCTGCCTGATCCTGCACCACGGCGATTTTGGTGTGCTGCAAAACGGCATTCGTGATTTTGAATAATTCGGCAGAGCCCGCCGGCAGCGGTTTGCCGTTGCGGAAAAATTCGGTTTCAAGCCGCACCGGATGGAGCTGAGCAGAGGTTTGCAGGTCGCTGTCTTGATATTTGCGGTATTGGGGCGGGATGTAGGTTTGAACACTGATACACGGGCTGGCCGGCAAAACAAAAGGCAATATAAGGTATGAAGTTATTTTTATGGTATTCCTGCTTTTTAAAGGCCGTCTGAACAACAAGTTTCAGACGGCCTGTTATTTAAAACCCACAATCAGAAGCTCTGCACGGTGGCGGCGATTTCGGCTTTGCACTGCTCGAGGGGAACGTGTTGGAGCTTGGCCGCCCTACCAGCGCGCCGAAGCCCACCGAGGCTTTGATGCAATGGATTTTATCGGCCTGCAGCGGGATGGCGATGCCGCGCTTCACTTCGATAGCGTTTGCCTCCGAATGCGGTATCCAGACTCGGGTTGTTGCTGAATCCGACCACACCGGCGGTTTCTTCGGTATTGGGCCGAACAGGCCGCCTTTATATTGGCCGCCGCTGTTACCGAACACACTTGCATTGCCGGAATATTCCGCGCCGTTTAAGCGGCCTGTGTGAAGTGTGATGTCGCGGCGCAGGCCCGGCATGGTGATTTCCCCGCTCACAGTTTTGCGCCCGAAATCCACATCGATACGGCTCTTGCCGTCAGTAATGATGTCGCCGGTGAGGCTGTCGTTGCGCACGGCGTTGCCGTAGTAAGTGGCTTTACCCAATGTAGGGATGTTGCTTTCGGGAGTAAGGTTGCCTTGATAGTTGATTTCTTGAACACGCTTGCTGGTGTTTACCCATGTTCCGTAGAAAGAATGATCTTGGTTTAGGCCGACCAGTTTTCCATCGGTTGTTTGGGTGTTGAGAAAACCTTTGTTTGGGTGTTGAGAAAACCTTTGGATCGTAAATCTAAATTGATGAGCGTGCCATCAGGTGTTCTGAGTATTTTCGGGGCGGCTTATGCACTTTCGACCATTGCGTTTTGGTTGGGTGTCGAGGTGGTGGTGCCGGCAGAGGTGTCGGGGGTGCTTTCAGGCGCAACCGCTGCGGTATCGTTGCCTGCTGTCTCTTCTGCGCTATTGTTTTCGGTGGTTTGGGTGCCCGCAGTAGTATTATTGTTTAAGTTGGCATGAGATGTTTCGGCCACCCGACCCGCTGCCGCCGCTTCAGCAGGCAGCGAGCATCAGGGCAAGAAAAGCGGCGGTATAGATTTTTTTCATATGTTCAGTTCCTTTCGGGTTGTTTTGTTAAGGTGGAAATACAGCGTAAAGATTATTTCATTTTTTCAACGGGTTATTTTATTCTCTTGATGTTTGTAAAGTATGTCCATGATTTTGTTATGGAAATAATTTCTAAAAAAAGGCGCATAAAACAGATATTTATTTAAACGGGATAAAACCGCCATAAAAAACGGCAGGATGCGGCGGTGGTTTTCAGACGGCCTTGTGCGGCGTTGTCATCAAATATTTTCCAACTGCCGCAACAGGCATATCGGCCGAAGCAATGGCCCGGCGGCGGGGCAGATTGTTTCGGCGGGGTTGCGCCCGCAAAGGCTTTGCGGCCGTCTGAAAACCGGATGGCGCATTCCTTGTTTCGGCGGCGTTATGTTTGACGGTTATATCGGCTCTGCCTGCGGCTTGCAGCCGTGTATCGGTAATGCGCCTGCTGCGGCGTTATAGAGCGAATCTGTTTCCCTCCGTTACGGCATGGCTGCGTTTGGGCGTTTGGGTTTAAAGAAAGCGGCTTTGTAAGCCCCACCCGGGGCGGCAACCGCACCGTTTTTTCACCGCCTGCACCGGGCCCGGCGTTGACAATAAAGCAGCTCCGCTATGGCGGATTTCATAGGCCTTATTGCATGAAAAATCCCTGTATCGCTTGATGGATACAGGGATTTTGACGGAAGGCCGTCTGAAAGTCTTTTAAAGGGGGTTAAAAATAACCATTAGCCGAATTTCGTTTGCAATGCTTGCAGTGCTGCATTCAAACAATCTTCCGCAGAAAGCGCGGCAGTATCCCCGAGTTTGGGCAGGGTATGCAAATCCAGTATATATTGCGCTTCATCTGTGGGTATGCCTTGGATAAAAGACGGTTTTACTCGGTATATTTCCAATCTGAACAAACATGCATAAAACTCCCCGTTTGTTCATCAGCCATGTTTGGCGCCTCCCGCTGCTGATTCCGAAGCCGGCCTTATGGCGCACCGTGAAACCGGCCGAGCTTGAAAGCCGGCCTAAATAGGCGCAAAATATTTGCCGTTTTCTGCCGCTGCGCGGATTTTGCCGCATTTTTTGCGTCTGCACGGCGGCGGCACTGTTAAGCAATGAAAGAGAACCATGAGCAACCCACTACACCCCGAAACGTTGGCCATACGCGGTGCAAAAAGCCAAACCGAATATAACGAACACAACCAGGCTTTGTTTTTAACCAGCAGTTTCACATTCGACAGCGCGGCACACGGCGCGGCACTGTTTGCCAAAGAAGTGGAAGGCTACACCTATTCGCGCACCGCCAACCCCACCGTGTCGGCATTTCAGCAGCGCGTGGCCGCTTTGGAGGCTGGCGAGAGCGGCATCGCCACCGCCACGGGCATGGCAGCGGTTCAGGCAGCGTTGCTCACCTTTCTGAAAGCGGGCGACCATCTGATTGCTTCCCGCAGCCTGTTTGGCACCACGGCGGGTTTTATCGGCGGCATCGTGTCGAAATTCGGCATCGAAGTTACGCTGGTGCCGCAAACCGACACCGCCCAATGGCGCGCGGCGGTGAAACCGAACACCAAAATGCTGTTTCTCGAAACACCGTCCAACCCCCTCAACGAGGTGGCCGATCTCGAAGCCCTGGCCGCGATTGCCCGTGAAGCGGGCGCGCTGCTGGTGGTGGACAACAGCTTCTGCACGCCCGCCGTCCAGCAGCCGCTGCGTTTCGGTGCTGATTTGTCGGTGCAGTCGGCCACCAAGGGCATAGACGGTCAGGGCAGGGTGCTGGGCGGCATCATCGCGGGGCGCAGCGCGCTGATTAAAGAAATCGCGCTGTATACCAATTCGGCAGGGCTTGCGCTTTCACCGTTTAACGCATGGGTGTTGCTCAGCGGCGTAGAAACCCTGTTTGTGCGCATGGAAAAACAGGCCGTCAACGCAGCGCAGGTAGCGGCCTGGCTGCGCGCTCAGCCGCAGGTGAAAGCGGTGCACTATGCAGGTTTTGCCGACCACCCGCAGGCGCAATTGGTGCGCAAACAGCAAAGCAGCGGCGGCATTGTGGCGGCTTTTGAAGTGGAAGGCGGGCAAGAAGCCGCTTGGAAGATTATCGATTCGGTGAACGTGTTTTCCAAAACTGCCAACCTGGGCGATGTACGCTCCACCATCACCCACCCCTGGACCACCACCCACGGCAGAATGAGCGCAGAAGCCAAGCTCGAAGCCGGCATACGGCCCGGCCTGCTGCGCCTGTCGGTAGGCTTGGAAAATGTGCAGGATTTGATTGACGATTTAGCGCAGACACTGGCATAAAACAGGCTTTCGGGGATGGTGGTTTAAGGCGGCTGACCACAACAATCTTAGGTGGGAGAGACTTTGTGTTTTAGTTTCAGAGCCATGCCGCCGCTTCGGATAGGAGTTCTGCCGAAGGTTTTGATTTTTTATTTTCAGACGGCCGGATACCCGTTGTGGTGCGATGGTGCGGGAGGCGGTGTATCTTTCTGTTCCGAAAATGTAAGAGACTGTCTGAAAAACAGAAAAGGTGAAAATATGGATGAAGCGGTGTTTGCTGATTGGGCGTTGAAAATCTGCCTGGGCGGGCTGGTGGTTTTTTTGGGATTTATCGTTTGGAATCTGGGTAAGGAATCGAAAGCGGGAAAATTCGGTATGTTTGTGCTGTTTTTGGTGTTGGGGCTGGGTGTGTTCGGCTTTCTTTTCAAAAATGTGTTAATCGAATTTTTGGTGTTGTCGAAATAATGGTGGGGCACTTAGGGTTGCAGCAGCTGCGCAGACTGTGAACGATGGGGCTTTGCGCCGTTGGCAGGAGCTTGCGGCTTGGGGGGCATTCGGATTGCAGCACAGAGGCTGCCGTTCGGTGAACGGTATTGCCAACGATAGTTCCAAACGGTTGGGCACGGTTTTGGGTTTGAGGGCGCGGAACCCGGCTGCTTGGTATGGTGAAATGGTTTTCAGGTGATTGAAAAATGGGCATCTTTTGGCAGTGCGGCCGCTTCAATATTGATTTGTCGCAGCCGAAAATTATGGGCATTGTGAATCTCACGCCAGATTCTTTTTCAGACGGCGGCAGCTATTCTCAAGATACCGGCACGGCTTTGCGCCACGCCGAGCGGCTTTTGCGCGAGGGTGCGGATATGCTCGACATCGGCGGCGAGTCCACCCGCCCGGGAGCCGATGCGGTGCCGCCTGAAACCGAATGGGCACGGGTGGCGCCGGTGTTGAAAGAATTGGCCTTGTGGAATGTACCCGTGAGTTTGGATACCCGCCGCACCGCTGTGATGCGGCGGGCGCTGGAGCAGGGCGGGGTGGACATCATCAATGATGTGTCCGCCCTGAATGATACCGGCGCGGTGGCGTTGATGGCGCAGCAGCCTGCCACGGGCATTTGCCTGATGCATATGCAGGGGTTGCCGGCCACCATGCAAAACAATCCTCAATATCAAGATGTTGTTTCCGAGGTGGCATGCTATCTTAACGGGCAGGCGGCAGTTTGCGCCGCAGCCGGCATCGCGCGCAGGCGCATTGTTCTCGATCCGGGTTTTGGATTCGGCAAAAACCTGCAACACAATACTGCGTTGATGCGGCATCTGCGCAGCCTGATGGCGCAAACCGGGCTGCCTTTGTTGGTGGGGGTGTCGCGTAAGCGTATAATCGGCGAGCTGACGGGCGAAACAGATGCTGCGGCGCGCATACACGGCAGCGTGGCGGCGGCATTGGCGGCGGCGGCGCGCGGCGCACAAATTCTGCGGGTACATGATGTGAAAGCTACCTCAGATGCGCTGAAAGTTTGGCAGGCATTGGGTGTGGTTGAAAACGGGGAGAAGGCCGTCTGAAAGTCGGATTGCCATCACATCGGAAACAAACCGAACATTTCTTAGATGGAAAACTTGTTTTTGTGTTGCCTTTGCAACATTAAACGAACACAACCCGAAAAAATATTTGACGGCCGCTGCGTAAAAAATGATAATACACCAATCAGGTTGCAATGCAGCTTGATGTTTTCTCCTCTATTTCTCCTTTGTAGACTTGGCGCATACCTTAACCGGATATGCGCATTTTTTTTGCCTGCGATACCGCCCCGCTGTTCGTTTGCGAACAGGGCAGGCCGAAAAAGGTTTCGGAAAAGTTTATATGTATATTGGATGTTAAAACCGGCAGGGTTTTCAAATACGCAGGATATATCATTCATCTGCCTTCAAATAATGGCAGCATTGGCGTGCCGCTGTCTTGTTTGTATTGCCCGCTGCTTCAACAGCCGGCAGAAACCCGTGCCCTTTGAATTGAAATAAAGCAATATTGAAATAAAGCAATTCTGCAGTAGAATTAAGCGAACCTGCTATAGTGTATTTAATTTATAAATGTATAGCAAAAATAAAATACTCGGATTGTAAAATAAAATAAGCAGAATGATTGACTCGGCTGCAACGCTTCGGCATAATCCGCCCGTTGACTGATTTCAGTAGTCAGTTGATAGTTTCTCCTCTATTTCTCCTTTGTAGACTTGGCACACATTCTTGCGAATGTGTGCATTTTTTTGTCTATTAACTTGGCGGTTCGGTTTTGTTGTTTTATGTTCCATTGCGAATGGTGCTGTCTGTAGGCCGTCTGAATAATGCCGTTTGAAAAATTTTCAGGTGTTTTTTGCAACTTCCCTATGTAAAACGGCTTTGAAATTTTCTTTCCCGACTTTATATCGCCGCCTCAATTCCGATAAGAAAGTATTGTTATGACCAATCTCTACCAACCCCTGCTGCGGTATTTGCTGCAGTAATTCGTATCCGGCCATTTTAACCGCCGTGAAGACGAGCTGGGCGGCATGGAAAACCGTTTGCGTTTTCCGCCGGCTGTGGTTGATGCCGTTATCGCTGCCAAAACCGCCCGCCGGCGCGATGATTTTATTATCGGCTACCGTCTCTCGCCGGAAGAGCCGCAGGAAAACGGCATCACCATGACCGATACGTTTGCGCTGGCTGATACGCTGAAAGCCCGTGCGTTGCAATATCTGCATGTATCTTTGTGGGATTTCCACAAAAAGGCCCGCCGTGGTGCCGACAGCTGCCGCAGCCGCTTGGATTTGATTCACGAGCGCATAGGCGGCGCATGCCCGCTGATCGGCGTGGGCAATTTATTCACGGCCGATGATGCGCTCAATGTACTCGATACCGGCTGGGTGGAATTTGTCGGCATGGGCAAAGCCGTGTTGATTAATTCCGACTTCGCTACGCTGATTTACCAAGGCCGCGAAGCCGATATCGCTACCGAAATCGATTCCAGCCATGCCGACCGTTGCGGCTGCCCTCGCTCAAAGGCAGGAAAGATGATGGGAAACCGTTGGATGCAGGTTGATGGTTTAATGTAGAGGCCGTTTGAAATTTCTGTTTTTCAGACGGCCTTTATTTCGGTTATTCTGACAATAAGCGCATTTTTCTGTTTTTTGCCTGTTGTTTCGCTTCGGATTTTGCTAAAGTTTGGCCGTTTAAATCCAGTTTGGGAAAAAACAGCAAGTCGCACACGGCAAGGCGGTGTCAAACTGGATTTAAACGGCCAAACTTTTGCTTTATTGTTGTCTTTAAATATTGAATTATTAAATTATTGGTTATGAATGAAGTTTTAGATTTAATCCGCACCGAATCTGCCGCCGTGGTGGCTGAAACGCTGGATTTTTTGCTTTATGAGTGCAGCTTGGACGAAGCGCCTTCGCGTGATGAGGTGGCATTATGGTGCGGTATTCTGCAGGCACGCGGCGGCAGATTCGAGCGTTTGGCGCAAACTTGTCGAATCTGGTTGGAAGAAGAGGCACTTTGATGCAGATGCCCAATAACCGTTTTGTGCCGCTGGCCGTGATGTGGTTTGCCGCCGCGGTGTATTTACTGCTGTTCAGAGAGGGCGGCAGCGATGTGCCGCCGTTTGCCCATTTTGACAAAGTGGCGCATTTTGCGCTGTTTTTCGCCCAGTTTTGGCTGCTGGCCAAAGCCTTTATGCACGACCGCCTTGCCATACCTTACCGTTTGCTGTTTGTGTCGGCCGTGCTGGCCGCAGCGGGCAGCGAAACGGCACAGGCTTTATTTACCCGTACGCGCGAGGGCAGTATTGCCGATGGGTTGGCCGACATTCTGGGTGCGGGCGCGGCACTGTGGCTGGCGTATAAAGTTTCTGCAGCCAAACAAGCGGTTCAAAAAAAACGCTTGACGCTGATAAGGCATACTGCAAAGCCGCAAGGCCGTCTGAAAAAATCAGGATGTTTCATTTCGGCAGAAAACAGGCGTTTATTGTTGCCGTTCCCGCCGGTTTTCACAACACCGACCACCGCGCCGAAGAGCGTGCGCCGGTTACGGAAAACGGCTGCGCAAGCCGCTCCGCCCCGAAATCATTGGCGGCCGCGGCAGAGATTGCCGAAGGGCGGCGGTTTCGGTTTGCCCTGCGCAAGATTCGGGTAGTGGCCGAAATCGGTATCAGTTGCCAATATAAACGAAAAAGGCTGCCACTGCCGCAGGCCGTCTGAAACTGAAAACCGGGAATGTGCAAATTCCTACAGGTATCGGCACGGCCTGCAGCCCGATTTGGGAATAAGTATGATGGAAAGCGGGAAGTTTAAAGCGGCAAACAAAACGGGGGCTTCGGCCTCTGTTTTGTTTCTGCTATCATTTGCTGTCGCTGTTTTGAAGTGTGCTGTTGAAGCCAACCCGCTTTGTTTTCGGTATCGGACAACGGGCAGGGCAGACAGTAAGCAGCCGACTCTGCCGCCGCTTGGGCAGCCGGCAAAACCGTTCTCTTTGAACCGCAGTGCAGCCGTGCGGTAACGGAAATCAAGCGGGCTTGCTGTGTCTGTATTATCTTAGACGGTTGCCTTGTGTATTGAAAATCGAATTAACCATCAAACTGCCGAACCGGAAAGGATCAAACATGAAAGTTGCCATCATCGATTACGGCATGGGCAATCTGCATTCAGTGCTGAAATCGGTGCAGGCTGCGCAAAAACTGGCAGGGGTGAACGCGCAAATCGTACTCACCGGCCATCCCGAAGAAGTGTTTGCGGCCGACAAAGTGGTCTTTCCCGGGCAGGGGGCCATGCCCGACTGCATGGCAGCGCTGCAACGCAGCGGCTTGGGCGAGGCGGTTTCAGACGGCCTGAAAAACAAGCCTTTTTTCGGCATCTGCGTGGGCGCGCAGTTATTGTTCGACCACAGCGAAGAAGGCAACACCGCCGGTTTGGGCTGGTTTGCGGGCAAGGTGAAGCGCTTTGCCGCCGGCCGCTGCGGCGATAACGGCAGCAAACTCAAAGTGCCGCATATGGGCTGGAACACTGTGCGCCAAACACGGGCGCACCCGCTGTTTGCAGATGTTGCCCAAAACACACGGTTTTATTTTGTGCACAGCTATTATTTTGTGCCGGCCGATAAAGATATTGTGCTCGGCACCAGCGAATATCCCGATGAATTTGCCTGCGTTGCGGGCAGGGATAATGTGTTTGCCACCCAGTTCCACACCGAAAAAAGCCACGAAGGCGGGCTGCTGCTGCTGCGCAACTTTCTCCGCTGGAACGTTTGAAATTGTGTAGAATACAAGCTTTTCAGACGGCCTTAAGGCCGTCTGAAAAGCCTGAAAACACGAGGAAATAAAATGCTGCTGATTCCCGCAATCGATTTGAAAGAAGGCCGCTGTGTGCGCCTGAAGCAGGGGCTGATGGACCAGGCCACCGTGTTTTCCGACAACCCCGCCGAAACTGCGCTGTATTGGTTCAAACAAGGTGCGCGCCGCCTGCATTTGGTGGATTTGGACGGTGCGTTTGCCGGCAAACCGCAAAATCTCGAAGCTGTCGGCAGCATTTTGCAGCAGGTGGCCAAAGAGATTCCCGTGCAGCTTGGAGGCGGCATCCGTGATTTGCACACCATTGAGAAATATCTCGATTTGGGGCTGACCGATGTGATTATCGGCACTGCGGCCGTGAATAATCCCGAATTTGTGCGCCAAGCCTGCAGAGAATTTGCAGGCCGCATCATTGTGGGGCTGGACGCAAAAGACGGTATGGCCGCAATCAACGGCTGGGCAACCGTTACCCCGCATCATGTGGCCGATTTGGGCAAACGCTTTGAAGACGATGGGGTAAACAGTATTATCTATACCGACATAGGCCGCGACGGCATGATGAGCGGCGTAAACATCGAAGCCACCGTCAAATTGGCCGAGGCTGTGCGCATTCCCGTGATTGCATCGGGCGGGCTGACCGGCTTAGACGATATCCGAGCTTTGTGCGCCGTAGAAAAAAGCGGCGTGGCAGGTGCTATCACCGGCCGTGCCATTTACGAAGGCAGCATTGATTTTGCCGAAGCACAAAAGCTGGCCGATGCGCTCGCGGGGCAGTAGGCGAGCGGCGTTGCGGCGGCGCGGTGTGAAAACGGTGTTCCGCACAAACTGAATCCGCATCAAACCGCATTGCGGCTTGCGCAGGCCGTCTGAACGGCGGCCGCGCAACCGGAAAAACGTAAAAAAATATTTTTGACAACAGGTTAAACTGTATTTTAACAAAAAGGGGTAAAACTATGTTTCAAGCATTTGTTTTGGGCTTTTGGACGCTGTGGTCTTCAAGCCGCGATATCCGCGCCGTCAGCGAAGGGCTGGCCTTCACCATCATCAGCATATTAATCAGCATGGGTATAGATTTCGCGCTGCCGCAAATCGATGCACAATGGTGTGTGGTGATGGGTATTTTATGGGCTTATGCTTCATTGCTGTTTGCCGTTGTCAACCGTGTGGCCGGCAGCTTGATGAGCACCATGTTGCTGGCTGCGGCAGGCGCAGTCGGTTATTACCAGCTTCTCGAGCATCTGCCCCATTGGGTGTCGGGCTTTATGGCCTGAAAAACCGTTTGAGCAAAACACGCCCCAACTGCCCGGCAAGATGATTTTGAAGTGAAAGAAAAAATCGAGATGGTTTTTGTCAGCTCTTTGGCAGAAAGCCAAATCAGCAGCGTGCAGCAGAAAATACGCGATACAGGCCTGGCCGAAATGGTGAAAATCCTGCCTTTCCAACCGCTTGCCGAAATCTATCCGGTGATAGATATTATGGTGCCGCCCTCGCGTGTGGAGGGGTTTGGTAGTGGTTGAAGCCATGCTGGCAGGCTGCTGCGTAGTCCGCAGCAACACGGGCGGGGCTTATAATCAGATCGATCACGGAAAAACCGGCTATATTTTTGAAAACGGCAATATCGGGCAGTTCGGGCAGTATCTGCATGAGTTGGTTGCGGACCCGGAAAAAAGAGCCGGGTTTGCCGCAGCAGGCCGGCAGAAAGCACTGGCATCGTTTACCGGCGAGGTGATGGCGAAAAAAACATTGGGTGTATCACGATTTGCTCGGCGGCCGTTAAACATCTGTCAAACGCCCGCAACCACAGCCCGCTTTCAAATATTTTGCCGGAAACGCACAACCCGGCTGCGGGGCTTCATACCAACCAGAGGCCGTCTGAAAACCATCATGCCGTTTTTCAGGCGGCCTGTTTCGGAACACACGATATGGCATTAGCAAAACGCATTATCCCCTGTTTGGACGTTGATAACGGCCGCGTGGTCAAAGGTGTGAATTTTGTCGGCCTGCGCGATGCAGGCAACCCCGTTGATGTGGCCAAACGCTATAACGATGAAGGTGCAGACGAATTAACCTTTCTCGACATTACCGCCAGCAGCGACAACCGCGACACCATTTTGCACGTTATCGAAGAAGTGGCCTCGCAGGTGTTTATCCCGCTGACTGTAGGCGGCGGCGTGCGCAGTGTGGCCGATGTGCGCCGTCTGCTCAATGCCGGTGCCGATAAAGCCGGCATCAACACCGCCGCCGTTACCCACCCAGAGCTGGTGAACGAGGCGGCCGGTTTTTTCGGATCGCAGGCGATTGTGGTGGCGATAGATGCCAAAGCCGTCAATCCCGAAAACACTCGTTGGGAGGTATTCACCCACGGCGGCCGCAAACCCACCGGCATCGATGCGGTGCAGTGGGCGCAAAACATGCAGGCGCGCGGCGCAGGCGAAATCCTGCTCACCAGTATGGACAGGGACGGCACCAAGGCCGGCTTCAATCTGCCGCTCACCCGCGCAGTGAGCGAAGCAGTGGATATTCCCGTGATTGCTTCCGGCGGCGTGGGCAATGTGCGGCATCTCATAGAAGGCGTGAAAGAGGGTAAAGCCGATGCGGTGTTGGCGGCCAGTATTTTCCACTTTGGCGAAGTGGGCATACACGAAGCCAAACTGGCCATGCGCGCCGCCGGCATCGAAGTGCGCCTGTAAGCCTTAAAACCATGATCAAACGTATTTTATTTAAGGCCGTCTGAAAACAGTTTCTGCAACGCGTTTACAACCGCAAAACCGATATTCAAGCTGCTGCAATCTTTCAGACGGCCTGCAACCGATTCAAAAAAGGACAGCCACCATGCCAGCCTACCGCTCCAAAACCTCCACCCACGGCCGCAATATGGCCGGCGCCCGCGCATTGTGGCGCGCCACCGGTGTGGCCGATGAAGATTTCGGCAAACCGATTATCGCCATCGCCAACTCGTTCACCCAATTCGTGCCCGGCCATGTGCATTTGCACAATATGGGTCAGATGGTGGCCCGCGAAATCGAAAAAGCGGGCGGCTTGGCCAAAGAATTCAACACCATTGCGGTGGACGATGGGATTGCCATGGGCCACGGCGGTATGCTCTACAGCCTGCCCAGCCGCGATTTGATTGCCGACAGCGTGGAATATATGGTGAATGCCCACTGTGCCGATGCGCTGGTGTGCATTTCCAACTGCGACAAAATCACCCCCGGCATGCTGATGGCCGCTATGCGCCTGAACATCCCCACCGTGTTTGTTTCGGGCGGGCCGATGGAAGCGGGCAAAGTGATCGGCGTGGCCGATATCGTTGACGGGCGCAAGCTCGATTTGGTCGATGCGATGGTCGATGCCGCCGATGATAACGTAAGCGATGCCGCCGTTGCCGCGGTAGAACGCTCCGCCTGCCCCACCTGCGGATCGTGTTCGGGCATGTTTACCGCCAACTCGATGAACTGCCTCACCGAAGCGTTGGGGCTGTCGCTGCCCGGCAACGGCTCGCTGCTGGCTACCCATGCCGGCCGCAAAGCACTGTTTCTCGAAGCAGGCCGTCTGATTGTGGAAATTACCCAACGCTATTACGAACAAGACGACGCGAGCGTGCTGCCGCGCAGCATCGCCACCAAAGCCGCGTTTGAAAACGCCATGAGCCTCGATGTGGCGATGGGCGGCTCTACCAACACCGTATTGCACTTATTGGCTGCCGCCAACGAAGCCGGAGTGGATTTCAAAATGGCCGATATCGACCGCATCAGCCGACAAGTGCCGTGTTTGTGCAAAGTTGCCCCCGCCACCCAGAAATACCATATGGAAGACGTGCACCGCGCCGGCGGCGTGATGGGCATTTTGGCCGAACTTAACCGCGCAGGCCGTCTGAACACCGAAGTTTCCACCGTGCATGCGCCCACGCTGAAACACGCGCTGGCGCAGTGGGACGTGATGAATCCCGCCAACGAAGCGGCGCACGCGCGTTACAAAGCTGCACCTGGCGGCGTGCGCACCACCGAAGCATTTTCGCAAAACCGCCAGTGGCCGAGCCTGGATTTAGACCGCGAAAACGGCTGTATCCGCAGCAAAGAGCACGCCTATTCGCAAGACGGCGGCTTGGCCGTGCTGTTCGGCAACATCGCCGAGCGCGGCTGCGTGGTAAAAACCGCCGGCGTGGACGACAGCATCTTAAAATTCACCGGCCGCGCCCGCGTGTTTGAAAGCCAAGACGCTGCCGTGGCCGGCATTCTAAACAACCAAATCGCAGCCGGCGACATCGTGGTTATCCGCTACGAAGGCCCCAAAGGCGGCCCCGGTATGCAGGAAATGCTCTATCCCACAAGCTACCTGAAATCGAAAGGCTTGGGCAAAGCCTGCGCCCTGCTCACGGACGGCCGTTTTTCAGGCGGCACCTCCGGCCTGAGTATCGGCCACGTTTCCCCCGAAGCGGCCGAAGGCGGTGCCATCGGCTTGGTGAAAGAGGGCGACACCATCGAAATCGATATCCCCAACCGCAGCATCCGCCTGGCCGTATCCGATGAAGAACTGGCCGGCCGCCGCGCCGCAATGGAAACGCGCGGCGCGAAAGCATGGCAACCCGAAAACCGCGACCGCTGCGTTTCCGCCGCCCTGCGCGCCTATGCCGCGATGACCACTTCCGCCGACACCGGCGCTGTGCGCGATGTGGCGCAGGTGGAGCGGAAATAGTTTCAGCGCATAAAACAAGGGGCATCTCTTTCAATAAAGGAATGCCCCTTGTTTTATCGGGTCGGAAAGCAAAATATTTTCAGACGGCCTGAAGTCTCGGCAGAATCAGCTTGGCGTAAGCCCTTTCATTTTTGTTACGGCGTTGCTGCGCCCCAGCCCAAAGAGAACGCTTTGCCGGCTGAAGCGGTGGCAGAATCGGTGCCATACGGTTTGTACTGCCTGAGGCCTGCCGCCCTGTAGCGGGCATAAAGCGGATTCACCATCGCCTGCTTTAAAATAATGACGGCATCGGTTTGCCTTGCGGTACGCCTGCACGGTCTGCAATATTTTGGCATATCATTGTTTTTATCAGGCTTTGGCGAATTGGTTTGAAGGCGGCTCGATATTTTCACCGCACGGCCGTCTGAAAAGCCCCCATCCCGTTCAAGGCCACAGCCAAGCCCACACTTTGCGGCCTTCGCTTTGCAGAATCAGAAGGGTGCGGCAGGCGGAGGCGGTGGGCATGCATTCCAAACCCACGCCCTCGGCAGCCAAACGGGTGGCAGTTTTCGGGTGCAGAAACACCTGTTTGCCGCCCGTGCCTACCAAAATCACTTCGGGAAGGCCGCCGCATTTTTCGGCCGTCTGAAAAAAATCTTCTGCCGTCAGGTTGGCGGGGTCGGTTGGGGCAGGGCTGCCGATGTGTCTGCCGGCCAGCACCACAGCCTGCGTATAGGCCTGCCCGTTAATTTCGATTCTGCCCGGCGTATAAGCCGTTACCGCATCCTGCCCTTCGGGGCGGGTTTCTTCGATCAGCACAAGCGGCTCCAATCCGTTAATAAAGATGCAGAAAAAGCCGTTTTCAGGTAGGATTACGGCCTTTGCGCCAACTATCGGCACTTTGCAGAATACTAACATACAACGGCTTAAGGAGACAGAATGAAGCCAGTGAATATCGGGATTTTGGGTTTGGGCACGGTGGGCGGCGGCACTGTCCGCGTGCTGCAGGATAACGCCGCAGAAATCAGCCGCCGCCTGGGGCGCGAGGTCTGTATTTCGGCCGTGTGCGATTCGAGTGAAGAAAAAGCCCGTGTCCTCTGCCCTGCTGCTGCTTTTGTGAAAGAGCCGTCCGAGCTGGTGCGGCGCGCTGATGTTGATGTGGTGGTGGAGCTGTTCGGCGGCACGGGTGCCGCCAAAGACGCGGTGCTCAAAGCCATTGAAAACGGCAAACACATTGTTACCGCCAATAAAAAACTGTTGGCCGAATATGGCAACGAAATTTTCTTGCTGGCCGGGCAGAAAAACGTGATGGTGCAGTTTGAAGCGGCTGTTGCGGGCGGTATTCCGATTATCAAAGCCCTGCGCGAAGGCTTGGCGGCCAACCATATCCAATCGATTGCAGGTATTATCAACGGCACCAGCAACTTTATTCTCACCGAAATGCGCGAAAAAGGCAGCGCGTTTGCCGAAGTGTTGAAACAGGCGCAGGAATTGGGCTATGCCGAAGCCGATCCGACTTTCGACATCGAAGGCCACGATGCCGGCCACAAAATCACCATTATGAGCGCGCTGGCGTTCGGCACACCCCTCAACTTCAACGCCTGTTATCTAGAAGGCATCAGCAAGCTCGACAGCCGCGACATCAAATACGCCGAAGAGCTGGGCTACCGCGTGAAACTTTTGGGCATCACCCGCAAAACCGCCAAAGGCGTGGAATTGCGCGTTCATCCCACCCTGGTTCCCGAATGCCGCCTGCTGGCCAATGTAAACGGCGTGATGAACGCTGTGCGCGTTGATGCCGATATGGTGGGCGAAACCCTGTATTACGGTGCCGGTGCCGGCGCGCTGCCGACTGCCAGTGCGGTGGTGGCTGACATCATCGACATCTGCCGCCTGATTACTGCCGACCCCGGCAACCGTGTGCCGCATTTGGCCTTCCAGCCCGGCCGGGTCAAAGCGCAGCCCATGCTGCCGATGGACGAAATCACCAGCAGTTATTATCTGCGTGTTCAGGCCGAAGACCAGCCGGGCGTACTCGGCCAAATTGCCAACCTGCTGGCCGAAGAAAATGTTTCCATCGAGGCATTGATTCAAAAAGGCGTATTCAACGGCAGCCTGGCCGAAATCGTGATTCTGACCCACAGTACGGTAGAGAAACACATCAAATCTGCCATTGCCGCCATCGAATCGCTTGATGTGGTGTATGCGCCGGTGGTGATGATCCGCATGGAGAGTCTGCATGGCTGCAACGGATAAACCCACGGCACCCGATCCTGCGCCGGACGAGCTGCGCCGCAAAGCCCGCGCCAAAATCCGCACCATACGCATTTGGGCGTTTGTGGTGCTTGCCCTGTTTGCCGGCTTCGGCCTACTTTCCAATTGCGCGCTGTCAAAGCCCAAAGCCAAGCAGGCGGTTGTGGATTCTTGCGTGAAAAACGTGCCGTTTTCCGAAAAATGGCAGGCCGACCTGAAAGCCGCCGGCCTGGAGGGAAAATCGGAACAGCTTATCGAAAGCTACTGCGTCTGTATGTGGAACGAACCATTGGAAAAATTGAGCGAAAAGCAAATCCAGTCGTTCGGCAAAATCAGCCCGCAGGAGCAGCTCGAACTGCTCGGCGGCACGCAAGCCTTTGAAGCGCGCGACAAACAATGCGTGGCAGGGCTGGCGCAATAAATTAGAAAACAAAGGCTTGCCTGCTTGCACATTCAAACACGGGCATTGCCATACTCGGGCTTGTGCCGGTACCGTTTTATAGAAAGAAACAGGGCAGGGCGGCAAAATTTGCCCAAGCGGTTTTCAGACGGCCTGGAATATTCGCGGAATCAGGGCGGCCTATATTCTGATGCTGGTATGTTTTTATTTTGATAACAACAGCTTAATTGATTCGGTTTGAATTTTGGCGTAGCATATTGGAACAGCCCGACCCCGGCGGCCGGGCTGTTTCGCTTCGGTTGCAATTTGTCGGAAAAAGCCCATAATATGTGCCCCGTTTTAACCTAAAGAGGCCGTCTGAAACATGATTACCGTCAATACCCTGCAAAAAATGAAAGCCGAGGGCGAGAAAATTGCCATGCTCACCGCCTACGAAGCAAGCTTTGCCACGCTGATGGATCAGGCCGGCGTGGATGTGCTGCTGGTGGGCGATTCGCTCGGCATGACCGTGCAAGGGCAGCAATCCACTTTGCCCGTTAGCCTCGGCGATATGTGCTATCACACTGCTGCAGTGGCGCGTGGTGCAAAAAATTCTATGATTATCAGTGATTTGCCGTTTGGTGCTTATCAGCAGAGCAAAGAGCAGGCATTTGCTGCCGCTGCCGAACTGATGGCCGCCGGCGCGCATATGGTTAAGCTCGAAGGCGGGGTGTGGATGGCCGAAACCACTGAGTTTTTACAGTTGCGCGGTATTCCCGTGTGCGCCCATATCGGCCTCACGCCGCAGTCGGTGCACGCCTTCGGCGGCTATAAAGTGCAGGGAAAAGGCAGCAAAGCCCAAGCCCTGCTCAACGATGCTGCCGCGCACGACAAGGCCGGTGCCGCGCTGATTCTGATGGAATGCGTGCCCGCAGAATTGGGCAGGCAGGTAACGCAAAGTGTGCGCTGCCCCACCATCGGCATCGGCGCCGGCGTGGATTGTGACGGGCAGGTGCTGGTGATGCACGATATGCTGGGCGTGTTCCCCGGTAAAACCGCCCGTTTCGTGAAAAACTTTATGGAAGGGCAAACCAGTATTCAGGCGGCCGTGGCGGCTTATGTGGCGGCGGTGAAAAATAAAACCTTCCCTGCACCCGAACATTCGTTTTAATTTTTCAGACGGCCTGTTTGAGATTATGGTGTGGCGGATAAAATCCACTTCGATACCGGGCGGCAGGCAGTGAAAAGCGTATGAAACCTTCGGCGGCCTGCACAACCGCTCTTTATCGGGTAAAGGCGCAGTAATGCCGTGGCGGGCTGAATTGTCCGCTATAGGCCGTCTGAAAAACCTTTCAGGAAAAACCCTATGCAAATTATCCACACGATTCACGGGTTGCGCGCGTGGCGCAGGGCTGCCGGAACGGTGGCTTTTGTACCGACTATGGGCAATCTGCACGAAGGCCATTTGGCATTGGTGCGCGAAGCCCGGCGGCGTGCCGATAACGTGGTGGTGAGCATTTTCGTCAACCGCTTGCAATTCGGCCAAGGCGAAGATTTCGACCGGTATCCGCGCACCTTGCAGCAGGATGCGGCCAAGCTGGCCGATGAAGGCGTGGCAGTGGTGTTTGCGCCCGATGAAAAAGAGCTGTATCCGAATGTGGAGCAGCGTTACAACATCGAACCGCCCAACCTGCAAAACGAGTTGTGCGGCAAATTCCGCCCCGGCCATTTCCGCGGTGTGGCCACCGTGGTGGCCAAGTTGTTCAATATCGTGCAGCCCGATGCGGCCTGTTTCGGCAAAAAAGACTATCAGCAGCTGGCGGTAATCAAAGGCCTGGTGGAAGACCTCAACATCAACATCGACATTGTGCCGGTGGATACCGGCCGCGCTTCAGACGGCCTGGCTCTTTCGAGCCGCAACCAATATCTAAACGGGCAGGAGCGCGCCGAAGCCCCGCGCCTCTACCGCGAGCTGTGTACCATCGCCGATGCCGTCCGCAGCGGTAATCTTGCTTATGCCGTGCTTGAGCAGGCTGCCGCGCAGCGCCTTAGTGCAGCCGGTTGGGTGGTGGACTATATCGAAGTGCGCCGCGCCGATGATTTGAGCGTTGCCCACGCGGGCGATAACCATCTGGTGATACTCGCTGCCGCCCGTTTGGGCGCTACACGCCTGATCGACAATATCGAGGTGCATTTGGGCTGATTTACCTGCCCGCTATCGAAAAGCCGTCTGAAAATTTTTCAGACGGCTTTTGGTTATGGCAAGAGTGTTTTAGCGTTATCTGGTTTGGCACTATGGTTTTGAGTGTTTGCGGCCGGGCGTGTTGCCATTTTGATTCACTATAAAAAACAGCCGAGGTTTGCGGAGTGCTTGGGTTGAGTTTTATCAGCTAAGTTCCCCGCAGTCCAGCATGTCTTTGCGTATATCGGTCAGCAGCAGGGTGTCGGCATCTTGGCTGTCGGACTGCGCCCACATAAACAGCCGTGCGGTGATTTTGCCGAGAAACACTTTTGCGGCGGGGTTGGCTTCGCCCAAACGGTGTTGTTGCAGGAAAGCGGAAATGTCGGCGGGCACTTTGGCGCGATCGGACAGGCGCACGGCGGCAAAGCGGTGATCCGACAGCAGGCGTTGCAGCAGGGTTTGGTTTTTGTCGGGTTTCACGCCTTGCGCTTTTTCCTGATGGGTGGCGCGGACGAATTGGTCGTAGATTTCGGCATACAGCATATCGTTGGGCCCTTCGAAAATGGTAAAGGGGCGTATGTCGATGGCGATGTTGCTGGCAGGGTGGCCGCACTCGAAACCTTTGGCACCGAGCAGTTTCTGCAGAATCTGCGCTGCGCTGTAGGTGTATTCGGTGGCCAGCGTTTTGATGATGTTGGCTTCCATCAGTTGGTGGGCAACTGCTTGGTTTGGCGCAACATGGCGGCAGGTAAATCGGTAGAGTAGTTGTGAAACGGCATGGCGCTTCATGATTTGGCGGCGTTCGTGATCAACAAATTTAATGTTGTTCACCACGAAGCAGCGCAGGTTTTCGAGAATGTATTCCATTATGCCGTGGGTCATTCCTACCAATTGCAGGCGGCTGCGGATAAAGATGTTTTGAAAGGCGCGCAGTCCGGCGGCTTCGTTTTCCGACAGCTTCATCAGGCAAGCGGAGGGGATGGCTGCATCAATACGGTTGATGGCATAGCGTACTGCGCGCAAACCTTCGGATGCTAGGGTTTCGTAACGGATATATTGTTTGGGCACCAACAGCAGATTGATGGTTTTCGATAATTTGCTGTTTTTGCGCTCTTTGGCGGCCACCAGCAGAAAATCGCTTTGCGAATTGCCCTGCCAATATTTGGCGGCACGCACATAAACGGTATCATTATCCACGTATTCATAATAAGACTGCATTTCGCGCGCAATGGCCGAGCCGGAAGTTTCAGGTTCGGTGACGGCCAAACCTCCGCCTTCTCCTTCAAAAACCAGCTTCAAACCGGTTTCGATTTGTTGCGGGTTGCCGAATTCGATTAAAGGCTGCAATACCAGTGCGCCTTCAATGCCGGTGCGCAAGGTAACAGGCACACCGTAATGGCCGGCAATGCGTAAAACTTCTTGAATCTCAAACTGGTTACTTTTCCTACCGCCGTGCTGTTCGGCCAAAAACGGCAGCAGCAGCCCCGCACGCTTGAGCTCGAGCCATTTGTTTTCGGGCAGATAGTGCATCAGGTTGAGGCCGTCTGAAAAAATGCGTTTGAAAGCCGCTTCGATGTGTCGTAAAAAATCAGCCGTATCCATATGAACAGGCTGGTTTGCCAAAGTGCTGTGTGCCATATATCCTCTTGGTGCGATATTTTTAGAGTAAACCACCTAAGATTTATAACATATTCTCAGGTGATTGACAATTATCAGCGTATTAGCGGCATACCGAGGCGTGAGGACAGTGTAAAAAATGGCCGGTGTTAAAGTTAAAAAAGCGGTTAATCCAAAAAAACGTTGGCTTTTGCCACTTCCCGCCACGCCTCGAGAATCAGGCTGCCGTTGTTGTTTTTCAAAAGCGAAACATCGGAAAGTATACGCCGCCACATGCGGGCGTTGTTCAGACCGTGCATCAGGCCGAGATAATGGCGGACAGTGTGGCGGAGCGCGGCACCGTTGCCGGATTGGATATACCAGCTGCTGTAGCGGAACAGTTTTTCCACCAAATCGGCGTAGCTGACGGGCGCTTCGCTGCTGCCGTAAAACAGCCGGTCCCATCCGCGCATCACCATCGGGTTGTGATAGGCCTCGCGGCCGACCATCACACCATCAACGTGTTTCAAGTGCGCGGCGATTTCTTCATTGGTGGCGATGCCGCCATTGATGATGATTTCCAAGTTGGGAAAATCGCGTTTGAGGCGGTAAACATAATCGTATTTCAAGGGCGGCACTTCGCGGTTTTCTTTCGGAGAAAGGCCGTTGAGCCAAGCGTTGCGGGCGTGGACGATAAAAGTGGTGCAGGCTGTCTGAACAGAAAGCGCGCCCACAAAATCACGCACAACCGCATATTCGTTTTGGCGGTCGATGCCGATACGGTGTTTAACGGTTACGGGAATTTGCACCGCATTTTGCATGGCATTGAGGCAGTCGGCTACTAGCGCGGTTTCGTTCATCAAGCAAGCACCGAAAGCACCTTTTTGCACGCGCGGGCTGGGGCAGCCGCAGTTAAGGTTGATTTCATTGTAGCCGTATGCCTCGCCCGCTTTGGCCGCCAACGCCAAATCTGTCGGTTCGCTGCCGCCTAATTGGAGCGCAACCGGCTGCTCAGCTTCATTAAATTTTAAAAAACGGTTTTTATCGCCATGAATAACGGCACCGGCATGAGTCATTTCACTGTAAAGCCAAGTATGGCGGGTAATCTGACGAGCCATGTAGCGGTAATGGGTGTCGGTCCAATCGAGCATAGGTGCAACAGAAAGGTATCGGGGAGGCAGAGAAGTCATTGTGGAGCAAAAAAGTTTAAAGCACCGCATTATAAGGTTTTTGGGGGGAAATAGCGTTCGAGGCCGTTGTCAAAGACAAAGTGATTACGGATAAAAACAAAAAAGGTGGACGAACTGGCCGAGAAGCTGGACAAGAAAAAACGCAGGAACCGAAGCTACAGGATGTGGCCAGCGAGCTGACCATGCGTTTAAGCAGTATCGAAATCGGCACACGCTCGGATATCGGCCGCCTGCGCGATTTGTTCGAGCAGCTGGTTGCCTACGGCGAGTGAAAACTGTTTGATTAAACAGTTTAAATTTCTCGGGCGCAGTTTAACTGCGGGGCGTTTGTTTGTAGCCGAAACAAAGTGGAGCCTTATTCAAAACTGTTGTCTATTTTGTATCAAAAAATAATTTTATTGGCTATAATCTGAACTTTTCAGGCGGCATTGTGAGCCGTCTGAAAAATATTCACAATTAACTTGGCCAATGCCGGCCTGAAACCCTAACCATGCACATAAGTTAAGATGTGTGCATCATTAGCGTTTTAGCGGCGGCGGCCTTAACTGAAAGGCATAGAATGTTTAACAAGTATGTTAAAACTTTCCAATACGGCGGGCAAACCGTAACCATCGAAACCGGTGAAATCGCCCGCCAGGCGGCTGCAGCGGTAAAAGTGTCGATGGGCGATACTGTGGTGCTGGTGGCGGTTACTGCCAATAAAGATGTGAAAGAAGGCCAAGATTTCTTTCCACTTACTGTAGATTATCTTGAGCGCACCTACGCGGCAGGTAAAATTCCCGGTGGTTTTTTCAAGCGTGAAGGGAAGCAGAGTGAAAAAGAAATCCTTACCAGCCGTTTGATTGACCGCCCCATCCGCCCATTGTTTCCTGAAGGTTTTTATCATGATATCCAAGTTGTAGCAATAGTGGTTTCGATCGATCCTGAAATCGATTCCGACATTCCCGCTATGATTGGTGCTTCCGCCGCAGTGGTTTTGAGCGGCGTGCCGTTTGCCGGCCCCATCGGTGCCGCGCGGGTCGGCTATGTGAACAATGTTTATGTGTTGAACCCCACTAAAGCCCAGCTTGCCCGCTCTCAAATGGATTTGGTGGTAGCCGGTACGCAGAAAGCTGTCCTGATGGTGGAATCGGAAGCACGTGAGCTGCCGGAACATGTGATGTTGGGCGCAGTGGTTTACGGTCACGAGCAGATGCAGGCTGTGATTAACGCCATCAACGAGCTGGCCGATGAAGTGAACCCCGAGGTGTGGGATTGGAAAGCCCCTGAAGCCGATAATGCGCTGGTAGAAAAAATCCGTGAAATTGCAGGTGCCACTATTGCCGAAGCATTTAAAATCCGTCAGAAGCAGGCTCGTTCGGCCAAGCTTGATGAAGCATGGGCAACTGTAAAAGAAGCATTGATTAGCGAAGAAACCGACACTTTGTGTGCCAATCAAATCAAAGGCATTTTCAAACAGCTGGAAGCCGATGTGGTCCGCAGTCAGATTCTTAACGGTCAGCCGCGTATCGATGGCCGCGACACCCGTACCGTGCGCCCCATCAATATTCAAAC
Organism: Neisseria musculi; assembly: GCF_014297595.2. NCBI lineage: Bacteria > Pseudomonadati > Pseudomonadota > Betaproteobacteria > Neisseriales > Neisseriaceae > Neisseria > Neisseria musculi. The sequence continues at coordinate 347,589 of NZ_CP060414.2, forward strand.
CGGCGTGCTGCCGCGCACTCACGGATCTGCTCTATTTACCCGCGGCGAAACCCAATCACTAGCCGTTGCCACTTTGGGTACTTCGCGCGATGAGCAAATAATTGATGCTTTAAGCGGCGAATACACAGACCGCTTTATGCTGCACTATAACTTCCCGCCGTATTCCACTGGTGAAGTAGGCCGCATGGGTGCGCCTAAACGCCGTGAAATCGGCCATGGCCGCTTGGCTAAACGCGCGTTGGTGGCGGTACTGCCTTCCCCCGAAGAATTCAGCTACGCCATGCGCGTAGTTTCCGAAATTACCGAATCTAACGGTTCCTCTTCCATGGCTTCTGTATGCGGCGGCTGCTTAAGCCTGCTCTCGGCCGGCGTACCCCTGAAAGCACACGTTGCCGGCATTGCCATGGGGCTGATTCTCGAAAACAACAAATTTGCCGTATTAACTGATATTCTCGGCGATGAAGACCACTTGGGCGATATGGATTTCAAAGTTGCAGGCACTACCAATGGCATAACCGCACTACAAATGGACATCAAAATCCAAGGTATCACCAAAGAAATTATGCAGATTGCCCTTGAGCAGGCGAAAGAGGCGCGTATGCATATTCTCGCGCAGATGAAAGAAGCGGTTGAGGGTCCGCAGGAACTCTCTGCCCATGCACCGCGTCTCTTTGTAATGAAAATCAACCAAGATAAAATCCGCGATGTTATCGGTAAGGGCGGCGAAACCATCCGCAGCATTACCGCCGAAACCGGCACCGAAATCAATATCGCCGATGACGGTACGGTAACCATTGCTGCCACGACTGCCGAAGCGGGGGAGACAGCGAAAAAGCGCATTGAGGAAATCACTGTTGAAGTGGAAGTGGGCAAAGTTTACACCGGCACAGTGCTTAAGCTGCTCGACAATAATGTCGGTGCCATTGTGTCCGTACTCCCCGGTAAAGACGGTTTGGTACACATTAGTCAAATTGCTCACGAACGTGTACGTAACGTGAGCGACTATCTTCAGGTGGGCCAAACGGTAAATGTGAAAGCATTGGAAGTGGATGACAGGGGGCGTGTGCGTTTGTCTATCAAAGCCCTACTAGAAGTGCCTGCGCAAACGTCAGCTTCCACTGATAGAGAGCCATAATAGCCGCTTTATGCAAACAGATCGGTTGAAAACAATTTTTAGACAGTCTGAAGATTTCCATACAATTCATTGAATGCTGTTGAAAGTTTATTTTTTGCTACCAACTCCTAAATCCTGCTACTCCCTCACCGACACAAACCTGTAGCAGGATTCTATCAAGTTAATGGTGCCATAGAATGCTTCGGACGGCTTTGATAAACTTTTTCAGAGGTATCGATTTTCGTTTTACAGAAATATAGATGTATAAAAAATAGTTATATTATTCTTGGATTTAACCGAGTATGGTAAAAATATTTTCAAACACAACTCAAGCGTACAGTGTATGGTATCCAGTTTGGGTGAAACCATTGGTTGGTTGACAATGCTAAGTCGTAGGAGTTTTACATGGCTGGCATGTATGCCGAGAAAGCCCCAGGTATCATACCTAACCAGCTTGAATAGTAGCGACTGTGGGCAGATCTGTAAGACTGGGCAACCGGGTATTACCGAAATATCAATAGGATTACCCGTTTGCCGTCTTGTGAGGCGAAAAAGCGGAAGAAACGGTGCAGTTGCCGACATGCCCAAACTGATTCAGGGTGATTCTGAATTAACCGTCAGGCAGTGGAGGCGGCTAAAGTATGCCAAGAAAGAACGCTTGGTGGTATGCACGCTTCTGCCACTTTTAGCGCAAACTGATGCATGCCTGCGCAGGTTTAGGCCGTCTGAAAAACCAACTGGAGTGAAAATAATGATGATTACCTTGTCCCAATTTATTCCAAAACATCTTAATACCCACAATCTGCCCATAGATTTGGGCAGTGTACTTGAAACAATAGTAGCTGCCTGCGTGCGGATTAACGGCCAAGTGCGCCAAGGTGCGTTGGCAGGCATTCTTGGCGAAGCAGGTACGGGTAACGTACAGGGCGAAGAGCAGAAAAAACTTGATGTGATTGCCAACAGGTTGCTGATTGATGCGCTCAAAACCAACCCTGCCGTGGCTGGTTTGGCCAGCGAAGAAGAAAACACATTTGTGGCCTGCAACAAAGACGGCGGCTATCTGGTGTTGTTCGACCCGTTGGATGGTTCGTCTAACATTGATGTAAACATTTCAGTCGGCACGATTTTTTCAATTCTTGCCAAACCTGAAGGCGCTTTGACAACCGCATCCTTCCTGCAAAAAGGTCGTGATCAGGCAGGCGGCGGCTATGTACTTTACGGTCCGCAAACCCAACTGGTGTTTACCCTGAAACACGGGGTGTTTGTATTTACGCTCGATGAAGCAGGCAGTTTCGTGCAAACCTTAGCTAACCCTCAGGTGCCGGAGCAAACCAAAGAATTTGCGGTTAATATGTCGAACCAGCGCCATTGGTTTGCGTCTATGCAGCAATATATTGCAGAGCTGCTGGCGGGAGACACTGGTGTGCGCGGCAAAAACTACAATATGCGCTGGGTGGCTTCGATGGTCGCTGAAATCCACCGCATTCTCATGCGCGGCGGTGTGTTTATGTATCCGCAGGATAGGCGCAACCCGGTCAAACCTGGTAAGTTACGGCTGATGTATGAAGCCAACCCTTTGAGTTTGGTGTTGGAGCAGGCCGGCGGTGCTGCCGGTAATACCGTGCAGGATATGCTCGATATTCAGCCTGAAAGCCTGCACCAGCGCGTTGCGGTGGTGATGGGCAGCCGCGAAGAGGTGGAATATGTGGCAAAACTGCATTACGAATAGGTGGTTAAACAACAGGTTGTTTGAAAAATATTTTCAGATAGCCTGTTACATTATTTGAACGTTATCATGAACTAAGTGTGACAGGTTATAGGTGTTTTCAGACGGCTTCAGCATTATTTTTGGTAACAGTTTCAGTTTGAAATTGTCTTGAGAAAAAGTGGCAGGTTTAGAATGTAAAAAATCTCAGCATACAACCTGCCTAAATATGGTTGAATACTGGAAGTATATATATGAGGGGTAACAAAAGTAGCTACAGGATATGCTTGGTGAGACAAACACTTTGGTGTTATCAATATATCTATAAGCAAAAGATTTGCAGATTTGACGAATTTTATACGAACATGTGAATAATAAACGAACTAGCGTTTTCTATAGTCTATTTTAGGCAATCAGCTTCACCAGTCGATTGGCTGCTGGTTGCTTGCGATAATTAAATTGAATTTTTTTGCTGTATAGGGTTTAGTGGCGTAGATTGTGATTAATGTACAGCCTTCGCTTGCGACATCTTGCTACGACTTAAATTTTTGGGTTAATTCAAAATTGATATTTTTTTAGGGGCTGTACTAGATAACTAGGGAAATTTAACTTCAGGTTAGAATAATCCCTATTGAGAAAAAGTCGTTTAAGTCAGTACAAGCAAAACAAACTGATTGAACTATTTGTTGCAGGTGTTACCGCCCGCACAGCGGCGCAATTAGTTAGCGTCAATAAAAATACCGCTGCCTATTACTTCCACCGTTTGCGCTTACTTATCTATCACAACAGCCCGCATCTGGAAATGCTTGATGGTGAAGTAGAAGTTGATGAAAGCTATTTTGGCGGACAACGCAAAGGCAAACGTGGTCGCGGTGCGGCTGGCAAAGTGGCTGTATTCGGGCTTTTGAAGCGTAATGGTAAGGTTTACACCGTTGCCGTACCCAATACACAAACTGCGACTTTATTGCCAATTATCCGCGAGCAAGTGAAGCCTGACAGCATTGTTTATACCGATTGTTACAAAAGTTATGACGTTCTTGATGTGAGCGAATTTTCACATTTTCGGATCAATCACAGCACACATTTTGCTGAGCGACAAAATCACATTAACGGAATTGAGAACTTTTGGAACCAAGCAAAACGCCATTTACGCAAGTTTAACGGCATTCCCAAAGAGCATTTTAACTGTATTTGAAAGAGTGTGAATGGCGTTTTAACAACAGTGAGATAAAATTTCAAATTTCTATTTTAAAACAATTAGTAAAGCAGGATTTGTTCTAGTTATCTAGGACAGCCCCTTGTTTATTAATGTTGTGAAACCGTAACAGGATGTGTTGTATTTCGTTTGGTTCCTCGGTAGGTGCAAAGCGGTGGCTGCCGTTTCTGCCCGTCTGTCGGGCAAGGAGGCGATACGCGCCGATAATCCATAAAACGCCCTTCTGGTTTTTGCCTCTGTCAGATAAGGAGGCGATACGCTTTCAGACGGCCGAGCAGCTTTCAGACGGTGTTTTTACCCTGTTGGATGAACGATACGCCCGCGCGCCAGCACAGCATATATATGAGATGCACGTTTCTGCCCCCTGCCGGATAAGGGGCGCGATACGCACACACGGCGGTGTTTCCATGCTGCCGCTCCCCAAAACGCCGCCGCCCGCCTGCTTTGCCTGTGCCGGCACGGCGTTTGGCAGGTTCGGGTTCCCTATCCATCATTTCACGCTCGGCCAAACGGCCGGATGCTCCGCTTCGGATAAGGTTTTGTCCTGCACAACAGGGGTTCGGGCAGGATAATTGACGGTTTGCAGGCAGAGGCAATCATGGCTTGATTCACGGAATACGCAGGCGGTGCAGGATTTGGGAAAGCGCTCGGGTTCAGGCGTGGCGATGCGGCAGGCTGATGACCGTTCAGCTCCCTTTCACAAGCGGATACTTCAACGCCAAACTAAACGGGCTGTACCGGCTTAACAGCCTCTTTCAGGCTTTTTGCCGGGCGGCCTGCCCGAGCCGCTGCGTTCAGACGGCCAAAGGTTGCGGGAAAAGCAGGCCGGAGCTTACCGCACTGATGCGGCGGCGGGTGTTTGGCCGGAGGCGGGCAAGGGTGGGCGGCGGACACGGTGAGGCATGCAAGAGTGTGGCGGGTAACGGTTTGTAATGAATCGGGTTTGTTGAGGGAAATGTCAAAATGGATTCCTTTTTTGGGGTAATATTAGTCGTTAGTCTCGCCCGATTCACAGTGTACGCAAAATGCCCCCCTTTTTCTTGGGGGCAATATCAGGCCGTATGAAAGTTTGGCAGACGGTTTTCAGACGGCCTCGGGTTTTATTTTAAAGCGCGGGCGGACGGAAAGGCCGTCTGAACACTCCCTTTCAATCACTCCCCTCTGAACCGTTCCCTTTAAACTGCTCCTTTGAACGCTTCCCCGGGCGGCCTGCCCGAGCTGTTGCGTTCAGACGGCCTGTATTTTATCAAGCGCGGGTGGTTCAAGCTCCTGCGCTGATGCGGAATGCGGGCGGTTAAGGCCGTCTGAAAATGCTCTTGCCGGTTTTAAAATGTTTGAAGGCTTGCAGATTGACTGCTGCGTCCGGAAATTCTGCATGGTTTGAAATGCACGCCGGGGCTGCGCAGGAGTTTTCAGACGGCCTGATTTTCTGCGGGGAAGGTGGTGAGGTCTTGGGTTTCCACGCTGATGCGGCGGAGGGTGTTTGGCTGGAGGCGGACAACGGTGAGGTAGGCAAGGGTTGGCGGGTAACGGTTTGTAATGAATCGGGTTTGTTGAGGGAAATGTCAAAATGGATTCCTTTTTTGGGGTAATATTAGTCGTTAGTCTCGCCCGATTCACAGTGTACGCAAAATGCCCCCTTTTTCTTGGGGACAATATCAGGCCGTCTGAAAGTTTGGCAGACGGTTTTTAGTTTGTGTTTTCTGCTTGGTGTGTTTTGCGGTGGATTTTATAACCTTTCGTTATATCTAAAGTTTTTCTGTTTATTTCCTTTTTCGGTAGCTTTTTGTTACTGTATCACTTTGATTTGCAACCAATCACATTAAGGAAAAGTTATGGCACGTTTAACCGTACACACACTTGAAACTGCTCCTGAGGCGGCTAAGCCGCGCGTGGAGGCTGCTTTAAAAAACAATGGCTTTCTGCCCAATTTAATCGGTGTTTTGGCCAATTCGCCCGAGGCGTTGGCGTTTTATCAGGAGGTGGGCAAGCTCAATGCTGCCACCAGCCTGAGTGCCGGCGAAGTGGAGGTGGTGCAGATTATTGCCGCCAAAACCAACGAGTGCGGCTTCTGCGTGGCCGGCCACACTAAGCTGGCCACTTTGAAAAAACTGCTTTCCGAAAAAGCGGTCGTGGCCAGCCGTGCCGTTGATCCTGCTGCGTTTGACGATGCTAAACTTTCTGCGCTGGCGGCGTTTACCGTGGCTGTGATGGCCAACAAAGGTGCGGTTTCCGATGCCGAGCTGCAGGCGTTTTTCGATGCGGGCTATAACCAGCAGCAGGCGGTAGAGGTGGTGTTGGGGGTGGCACTGGCCACTTTGTGCAACTACACCAACAATCTGGCGAAAACCGAAATCAACCCCGAATTGCAGGATTTTGCCTGATTGGCCGTTACAGGCCGTCTGAACGGTTTCAGACGGCCTGAATTTCTATGACCGGTTTGGCGGTTGTGTTGGTTTTGTTGCCATGCGCCGGAAAGGTGTGGATACATTATCTTGTTTGGAGGCTCGGCGGCCGCCTGCGGGCGGTGTGCGGCCTGCTGTATTTATCTTGCTTTGACGGAGAATTTTTATGTCCCGTGAAACTTTGTTGAAAAACATCGCCGAGCTTGTGCAAACCGATCTGGTTCCTTTGGTTGAAGAGATTGACCGCAAAGGGCTTTACCCTGAAAACTTTCTGCGCAAGGCAGGTGCGGCCGGCGGCTTTGCCTGCGTGGGCAGCGGGGCCGAAGGCGGCAGCGGTTTGGGCTTGGGTGTGCAGATTGCCGTGTTGCGCGAAATCGGCAAGGCCTGCGGTGCCACCGCTTTTTCGGCATGGTGTCAAGCCGCCTGCGCCTGGTATCTGCACCAAACGCCCAATCAGGCGGTAAAACGTTATCTGCCTGATGTGTTAAGCGGCAAAGTGTTGGCGGGAACGGGTATGTCGAACACCGTCAAACATTTGGCGGGCATCGAAGCACACCTGCTTCAGGCGGTGGAAACCGAGGGCGGCTATCTGGTAAACGGTATGCTGCCGTGGGTGTCCAATCTCGGCGCAGACCATATTTGGGCAAACACCGCGCAAATCGGCGGCGGCTATGTGATGTTTATCACCGGCGGGCAGCGCGAAGGCGTGTCGCTGATTGCCTGCCCTGAATTTTGCGCGCTGGAAGGCACGCGCACGTTTGCGGTTAAGTTTGACAATGTTTTTGTGCCGCATGAAGACGTTTTGGCTGCGCCGGAGCAGTTTGCCGACTTCATCAAAGCCATCAAAGCGGGCTTTATCCTGCTGCAAATCGGCATCGGCGCGGGCATTATCGATGGATGCCTGCACGAAATCGCGCTGGCCGATGCGGGCAGCGGAACCAATGATTTCTTGGATCACGGCCACGGTGGGTTGCAAAAACGCTATCAGGCGCTGCTGGGCAAAACGCTGAGGCTGGCAGACGAGGCCTATCTGAATCAGGCCAATATGCTCGAAACCCTGCAAACCCGCGCCGATGCTTCGCAATTGTGTCTCGATGCATCGCAGTCGGCCGCCCTGCACGCCGGTGCAAAAGGTTATTTGATGTCCAGCCCGGTGCAGCGCCGCCTGCGCGAAGCCATGTTTGTTGCCATCGTTACCCCCGCCTTGAAACACCTGCGCAAAGAAATCAGCGAGTTGGAGTTTATGGGCGGCGAAGAGTTTTCGATTTGAACCAACCAAAACAGGCCGTCTGAAAACAATCAACCATGTTTTTCAGACGGCCTGGCCGACAAAATATCTTTCCTGCAAAGTAGAGATAAAGTCAATTATTTTGATAATAAAGCACGCGTCATACTCGGGCTTGACCCGAGTATCTTATGTTGTCGAAACTCAAGATACTCGGGTCAAGCCCGAGTATGACGGAACTGCTCCCGACACGACACGCAAGGCAAAACCATGACCGCTGCGCTTTCTGTTGACAACCTTTCTCTCGGCTACTCAGAACAAGGCCGTCTGAAAACCATTCTGCAAGATTTTTCCCTCACCGTGGGGCAGGGCGAGCTGGTGAGCCTGCTCGGCCCCAGCGGCGTGGGAAAATCTTCGCTGCTGCGCGTGTTGGCGGGGCTGAACCGCCCGCTGCAAGGCCTTGTTTCGCTGTTGGGCGAGCATGTGGAAAAGCCGCATCCGCGCGTGGGTTTTGTGTTTCAGACGGCCTCCCTGCTGCCGTGGCTGAGCGTGCGCGGCAATGTCGCATTCGGTTTGGATTTCAAAAAACAGCAGCGTATCGGCAAAGACGAGCTGACCCGCCGCGTGGCAGAGGCGTTGGCCGAGGTGGGGCTGGGCCATGCGGCCGAGCGGTTTCCCTCAGCCCTTTCGGGCGGCATGGCGCAGCGGGTTTCCCTTGCCCGCGCGCTGGCGCGCCAGCCGCAGGTGTTGCTGCTTGACGAGCCTTTTTCCGCGCTCGATGAAGTGATCCGCGCGCAAATGCAGGATTTGTTGCGAGGGATTGTCTGCCGCCACCAAACCGCTGCGGTGATGGTAACGCACGATATCGATGAAGCCCTGCTGGTTTCCGACCGCATCGTCTTGATAGGGCAGATGCCCGGCCGCATACTCGGCACCTGGCAGCCGCAACACCCCTTTCCGCGCCACGATAAGTTGTGGGAGATGAACACCATGCGCGGCGAGATTTTGCAGTCACTGCATCACGCGCAGCAATACGGCATGCAGGCGAAAACGGTGGATTTTGTGATTTAAACACCGCAAGGCCGTTTTCAGACGGCCGCTTTTGGGCCGTCTGAAAATACACAAACCCGCTCAACCCGCAACCCGCTTTTCTTTTCTGAAAAATACCCTATGCACACCCGCCGCGATTTTCTCAAACTTTCCGCTTTGTTCGGCGCCGCTGCTGCACTGCCGCTGCTGCAGGCCTGCTCCAAACGCGCCGCCGCCGACCCCGATGCGCCGCTCACCATCGGCTATCTGCCGATTCTCGATGCCGCGCCGCTGCTGGTGGCGCACGGCACGGGGCTGTTCCGGCAAAACGGGGTGCAGGCCGTGAAGCCTGTTTTGTTCCGCTCTTGGGCAAGCCTGGTGGAGGCGTTTTTAAGCGGGCAGGTGAATCTGATTCATGTGCTCTCGCCGATGAGCGTGTGGATGCGCTACGGCAGCCACGCCCCCGTGCGCGCGCTGATGTGGAACCACACCTGCGGCTCGGCGCTGACGGTGCGCCCCGATATCGCGGGTGTGGGGGATTTGCAGGGGCAGACGGTGGCGGTACCGTTTTGGTATTCGATACACAATGTGATTGTGCAGCAGGTGATACGGCAGGCCGGTTTGCAGGTGGTGGAGAAAAAACCGCAGCCCGGGCAGGTGCGGCTGACGGTGATGCCGCCTTCGGATATGGTGCCGGGGCTGGCTTCCGGGCAGATTGCGGGCTTTATCGTGGCCGAGCCGTTTAACGCGCTGGCCGAGGCCAAAGGCGTGGGCAGGGTGCTGCGCTTTTCCGGCGATATTTGGAAAGACCATGCCTGCTGCCTTTCGATGATGCACGAGCATGATATTCAAAACCGCCCCGAATGGGTGCAGAAGGTGGTGGCTTCGCTGGTGCAGGCCTGCGCATGGGCGAAAAGCCACCGCATCGAAACTGCCGGCCTGCTGGCCAGGCAGGGGGTGCAGCAATATACCCCGCACGATGCGCAAGTGTTGCGCAGCGTGTTGCAGCCCGAGCCGGCGGCGTGGGGCAGGTATGAGCGCGATGGCGCGGTCAGGCATCTTGATTGGCACCAGCAGCGCATCGATTTTCAGCCTTACCCGTTTCAATCGTACAGCGAAATGCTGGTTACCTTGCTGCAGCAAACCCGTTTGGCAGGCGTAAACACATTTTTGCAGACGCTCAATCCTGCCGAAGCGGCCAAAGAGCTGTTTGACACGCGCTTTGTGGAAGCGGCGTTAAAGCCGTTTGAAATGATGCAGGCGTTTGGTTTGCAGGGTTTGGACAGAAAAGAAGTGTTTGAGGTTTGAGGCGGACAATTCGGCCGGAGCGGGCCGTCTGAACACATATCATCAGAAATAAAAGGAAAACCATGAAGTCGAACAACTATCTGCCCGGCGGCTTGGGGCTGCTGGCTCTGCTGGCGGTTTGGCAGGCCGGCACCGTGTTGTTGGCGCAGAATATGCCGCTGGCCAATCTGCTCACGCCCGCGCCTGCGTTGGGCAGCTTGGGCATCCTGCTTTCAGACGGCCAATTGTGGCCGCATATCTGGGCAAGTTTGCAGCGCGTGTTTGTGGGTTTGTTTTTCGCGCTGTTAATCGGCGTGCCGGTGGGGTTTGCGTTGGGGCTCTCGCCCAAAGCCGAGCAGACTGCCGGCCCTGCTTTCCAGTTTCTGCGCATGATTTCGCCGCTTTCGTGGATGCCGGTGGTGGTGATGCTGTTCGGCATCGGCGATGCACCGGTTTATTTTCTGCTGGCCTTTGCCGCCGTGTGGCCGATTATCCTCAACACCGCATCGGGCGTAAAAAACATCAACCAACAATGGCTGGAGCTGGGGCGCTCGCTTTCGGCCACCGGGGGCGAAATGCTGTTTAAAATCATGCTGCCTGCCGTAACGGGCGATATTCTCAACGGGCTGCGGCTGGCCATCGGCATCGTGTGGGTGGTGTTGGTGCCGTGCGAAATGCTGGGCGTAAACGAAGGTTTGGGCTATTTTATTCTCGACACCCGCGACCGTTTGGCCTATTCGGAGCTGATGGCCGCCATTGTGTTAATCGGCCTGATTGGCTGGGCGCTCGACAGCGGCACACGCAGGCTGGGCAGTTGGTGGAAACATGGTTAAAACTTTGCCCGCAGGCACGGGGGTAAACCGAGGCCGTCTGAAATCACGGCAACCATGTTTTCAGACGGCCTTTGGGATATTTTTCATAGATTTCATTCTGTTGCGGATATTTGCCGGCCTGATCGGCTGGGCACCCGACGCGGCACACGCAGGCTGGGCAGTTGGTGGAAACACGGTTGAAACCCGGCAGCAGGCGTGCGGCCGAACCGAGGCCGTCTGAAAGCACGGTCATTACGTTTTCAGACGGCCTTTGGGGTTTTGGCCAAATTGTTATCAGGCTGTCTGAAAATGCATGATTTTTAATAGGTTGCGCGATAATCGGGCTGAATCTGTGCATGGTATCGGGCGGGTGTTTTCAAGCTTTAAGCAGCAGGGTTTGCCGTGAATCTGCTTGGTTTCCGTTGCAGCCTTGCGCTCCGGCTTGGGAGAACGGTTTTGCAGGCCGCTGCCACGGCGGTAAAACCGGCTTCATACTGCCTGCTGCCTGCCGCTTTGTGCCGCACATGAAGCAGATTCGCGGTAACGGGCAGGCCGGGATTTTATTGCCTTCTTGCCGTACCGGCCGAGTGATGCCCCGTATGGCGGTTTACTGCCCGCGCAGAAACAGTGCATCTAATTCTTTCAGCGTGAGTTTTACCCAAGTGGGGCGGCCGTGGTTGCATTGGTTGCTGCGCGGAGTGTTTTCCATATCGCGCAGCAGGGCGTTCATTTCGGGCAGGGTCAGGCGGCGGCCGGCGCGGATGGAGCCGTGGCAGGCCATGGTGGAGAGGATTTGGTTTTCGCGCACTTCGACTACGCGGCTGCTGCCCGCTTGGGCAATTTCGCGCAGCATGTCGCGGGCGAGGGCGGCCACATCGCTTTTGCCGAGCATGGCGGGCACGGCGCGCACGGCGATGGTGTTGCCGCCCATGTCGGATAGCTCCAGCCCGAACGGGCGCAGGGCTTCGCCGTGGTCGGCCAGGGCGGCGGTTTCTTCGTGGGAGGCCTCGAAGGTTACGGGCAGCAGCAGGCGCTGGCTTTGCAGGCTGCCGAACTGCTCGCGCTGGGCTTTCATTTTTTCGTAGTTCACGCGCTCGGCGGCGGCGTGCATATCGATGAGCAGCAGGCTGTCTTCGGCTTGGGCGAGAATATAGATGCCCAACAGTTGGGCGATGGCGAAACCCAACGGCGGGCAGTTTGCGGCGGATTCCGTTTCACCACTGCCGCTGTCGGGGGCAGGTTGGCCGTCTGAACGGGCAGGCGGTATGCTGCCGCCGAAACGCGCCTGCTCAAACCGGCTTAATTCGCTGTCGGCCTCGGTGCGGCGGTAGAGTTCGGCATAGGTGTCGAGTGCGGCGCGGCTTTCCTGCAGCGACAGGCCGCGCTGCGCAGGCATACGGGCAGCAGAATAGGGCACGGGCGCAGATTTTGTGCCGCCGAAGCCGCCGAAGGTTTGCTGTTGCGGCGGGGCTTGCAGGCCGTTTTTGTTTGAACTGTAGGGGAAGGATGTTTCCTGAAGGCTTGCGTGCTGTTTTTCAGACGGCCTTTGGGCGGCCGGGCTTAACATGCTGCCTGCGTTGCTAACGCTTTCGGTTGTGTCGGCGCGGGTGGCGGCCAGCGCTTTATCGAGCGTGTGGAACACGAGCCGGTGCACGGCCTGGCTGTCGCGGAAGCGGATTTCGGTTTTGGCGGGGTGCACGTTGGCGTCCACGGCTTCGGGCGGCAGCTCGAGAAACAGCACAAAAGCGGGGGTAACGGCGTTGTGCAGTACATCGCGGTAGGCCTGTTTCACGGCGTGCATCATCACTTTGTCGCGCACGAAGCGGCGGTTGACGAAGCAGTATTGTTTGTCGGCACGGCCTTTGGTAAAGGTGGGTTTGGCAACGGCGCCGTAAAGGCGCATAACGCCTGCGCCGCTGTCGATTTCTATGGAGGCCGTCTGAAAATCTTTGCCGGCAATGGCGGCAATGCGCTCTGCCGGGGTTTGCGCGGGCAGTTTGAAAATGCTTTTGCCGTTGTGGCGGAGCGAAAAGGCGATGTGGGGGTGTGCCAGTGCAAGGCGTTCCAGCATGGTGGCGCAATGGGCGTATTCGGTGTTTTCCGATTTTAAAAACTTGCGCCGTGCGGGGGTGTTGAAAAACAGCTCGGCCACTTCTACGGTGGTGCCGACAGGGTGGGCGGCGGCGGCAGGGCTGCTGAGTCTGCCGTCTTCGGCTTTCACTTGGCCGGCGTGTGCGCTGCCGGCGGTGCGGCTGGTCAGCGTGAGACGGCTCACTGAGGCGATGCTGGCGAGGCCTTCGCCGCGGAAACCCATGCTGGCAACGCGCTCCAAATCGCTGAGGGTTTGGATTTTGCTGGTGGCGTGGCGGTGCAGGGCGAGGGCGATGTCGTCGGCGGGAATGCCGCTGCCGTTGTCGCTCACGCGGATTTGGCGTATGCCGCCGCCGGCAAGCTCCACTTCGATTGCCGTGGCGCCGGCATCGATGCTGTTTTCAACGATTTCTTTGAGCGCGTTGGCCGGACGTTCCACCACTTCGCCGGCGGCGATTTGGTTGATGAGATGGTCGGGCAGGGCGGCAATGCGGGGCATGGGCGGCTTTCGTGAAGAGAGATACGGCGACCATTATATTATAATAGATATAGTGGATCTGCTTCACTATCCATTTCGGCATTGCTGTGCCCGGCAAGGGGCGCGGTTTGGCAGCCCAAAAGCGGCAGCAGAATTATTTTATTTGTGCCGCCTGCCGGGTGTCGAAAATGGAGTGGATTGACTATAAAGGCCGTCTGAAAAATATTCAGACGGCCAAACGGCACCTGCCCGCGCTTAATTGCTCAACACGTCCACGCCTTTGGGCGGGGTGAAGGAAAATGCGCTGCGCACCAGATTGGGTTTCATATCGACGTTGTTGAAACGGATGGTGGTTTCGTTGCCGAAGCTGTCTTTCAACTGCATGGCTGCCAGCGCGTCGCCTTGAAAGCCGATGCGGATATATTGATAACCCGCATTATTTTTCTTGGGCAGGGCGCGCACATAATCGATGCCGCCGGCGGTGCCGTCTTCTTTCAGCGAATAGCTGCTCTCGAGCGCGGATTTGTTGGATAAAATCGCGGCGGGGCTGTCGCCTATGGTTTGGTCTTGCGGCGATTTGGTTACCTGCGCCAAATCGACATCATAAAGCCAGATGGTTTTGCCGTCGCCTACGATGGTTTGTTTGTAGGGGCTGGTGTATTGCCATTTAAACAGGCCGGGGCGCAGAATCTGAAAGGTGCCGTTGGTGGTTTGGGTTTTCTTTTTGCTTTTGACGGTTTGGGTGAAACTGCCGCTGATGCCGTCGGTGTCGGCATTGAATTTCTTCAGCGCATCGATCGCGCCGGCGTGTGCGCTGCCGATGCCCAGGCAAAGAACGGCGGCAAAGGTGGCAAACAGTGGTTTTTTCTGCATGGTGAAATATTCCTTTCGGCAAAGAGTTCGATTTGGTTTCCGCAGGCCGGGGGTACGCTTTATTTGCGGCACAGGCAGTCCGCAGGCAATACAGACAGTGCGGAGCCGGTTCCGCTGCCGTTTCGGCGGCCGGCAAACCGTTTTCTCTGAATCGGCGCGGCAACGGGGCAACGGGAACGGAGCGGGTTGGCCGTTGGGGCGTATCTTAAGCCTTCAGGCGGGAAACACAATACTTTGGTGTGCAGCAGAGGGCGGCTTGTTCCTGTGTAAAGGCCGTCTGAAAACCTAAATGCTTATGGGCAGGCGCAAAACGGCCCGGTGTTTAACCTGAATTTAAAACCCGTTTACCGTTATAATGTATCACATGAATACAACACCATCTGTTTTTCCCGTGCTGTTGTCTGCGTTAAAAGAATGCAGCCCTGAAGCAAAATGCCGCTTAACCGATGAAATATCCGCTGCTTTTTCAGACGGCCTGCTGAGCAATGCGCCGGCAGACGCGCCCGAAGATTTCCGTTTTGCCGGCCGTCCGGCCAGGCCGGAGCTGGTGCCGCCCGATGCGGTCAGGGCGCGCAAAATGAACACGCCCGAAGGTTATGCGGCGATGCTGCACGCCATCTGCCATATCGAATTCAACGCCGTGAATCTGGCGCTCGATGCGGCCTACCGTTTCCGCAGCCTGCCTGCCGCGTTTACCGCCGACTGGATACGCGTGGCCAAAGAAGAAGCCTGCCATTTCAGGTTGATGCGTGCGCGTTTGCAGGCACACGGTTTCGATTACGGCGATTTCGAGGCGCACAATCATTTGTGGGACATGGCGTATAAAACCGCGTTTGATCCGCTGCTGCGCATGGCGCTGGTGCCGCGCGTGCTGGAGGCGCGGGGGTTGGACGTTACCCCCGCCATCCGCGCCAAAGTGGCACAGAAAGGCGATGCCGAAACCTGCGCCGCGCTCGACATTATCTACCGCGACGAAGTGGGGCATGTGAAGATCGGCAACCGTTGGTATCAGCATTTGTGCGCCGGGCGCGGTTTGGAGCCGGCGGCGTTGTTCCGCGCGCTGGTTTCGCGCTACGATCTGTTTGTTTTCAGAGGCTATGTGAACATCGAAGCGCGCCGGCAGGCGGGCTTCAGCCGTTTTGAGTTGGCCATGCTGGAAGATTTCGAGCGCGGGTTGAAAAGCAGATAACGGCAGCCGGCGGTTTCAGACGGCCGGGCAGATTTTCATAAGGGGTCGGGAAAACCTAAACGGCTCCCTGAGAAATCAGGTAAAAGCCGGCCGGGCAAGCCGAATGCCGGAGGCAGGTTTATGGCTGAATGCGGCCGTTTCTCAATACAACAGCCGGGCAGCCGCCGCAGGCAGTGCGGCCCAACCGCTTAAATACTGTTTGCAAGCGGTTGAAAGCGCAGCAGAAACCATCAGGCCGTCTGAACCCTATTTTCAGACGGCCTGATGGTTGTTTCAAACCCGTTGCCGGCTTACAGCGGCCAATGCAGCGTGGGGTTGCTTTCAATCACGGCTTTAAACTGGTTTTGAATGCGCCCGATGGCTGTTTCGCTGTCGGCCTCGAAGCGCAGCACCAGCACGGGCGTGGTGTTGGAGGCGCGCATCAGGCCGAAGCCGTCTGAAAATTCCACCCGCAGGCCGTCTATGGCGATGATTTCGGCGGCGCCTTCAAACTTCGCGTTTTTTGCCAATTTTTCAATCACTTGGTGGCCGTTGCTGCCTTCGGGCAGGTCGATGTTGATTTCGGGGGTGGAAATGCTTTGCGGCAGGGCGTCGAGCACGGCAGAGGGGTTGTCGGAAGCGGATAAGATTTCCAGCAGGCGGCAGCCCGCATAGAGGCCGTCGTCGAAGCCGAACCAGCGTTCTTTAAAGAAAGTGTGGCCGCTCATTTCGCCGGCCAGCAGTGCGCCGTTTTGCTTCATCGAAGATTTGATAAAGCTGTGGCCGGTTTTTTCCATAACCGGCTCACCGCCGTGTTCGCGTATCCACGGTGCCAAAAGGCGGGTGGATTTCACATCGAAAATCACTTTTGCGCCCGGGTTGCGGCTTAAAACGTCTCGGGCAAACAGCATCAGCTGGCGGTCGGGGTAGATGATGTTGCCTTCTTTGGTAACCACGCCCAGGCGGTCGCCGTCGCCATCGAAAGCCAGGCCGATTTCGGCATCGCTGTTTTTCAGCCCGTCAATCACGTCTTGCAGGTTTTTCGGCTTGGCCGGGTCGGGGTGGTGGTTGGGGAAGTTGCCGTCCACCTCGCAGAAGAGCTCGGTTACTTCGCAGCCGAGTGCGCGGTAGAGCGTGCCGGCAAATGCGCCGGCCACGCCGTTGCCTGCATCGGCAATGATTTTCAGCGGGCGTTTGAGCTTGATGTGGCCGGCAATGGTTTCGAGATATTGCGGGAAAATATCCAGCCCGCTCATACGGCCTTCGGTTTGCGGCTTCGCGAAAGCATCGTTTTCGATGATTTCCAAAAGTTCCTGAATGGCTCCGCCGGCCAGCGTATCGCCGCCGAGCATCATTTTGAAGCCGTTGTAGTCGGGCGGGTTGTGGCTGCCGGTAATCATTACGCCGCTGCCGCCGCACTCTTGGATGGCGGCAAAATAGAGCATAGGTGTGGCGACCATGCCCACGTTGAGCACATCGATGCCGCTTTCGGTGAAGCCGCGTGCAATGTTCTGCATCAGCTCGGGGCCGCTCAGGCGGCCGTCGCGGCCGAGCGCGATTTTGGTGATGCCTTGCGCGGCTGCTTTGGCGGCAATGGCTTTGCCGATGAGATAGGCAGCTTCGTTGGTGAGGGTTTTGCCGACAATGCCCCGTATGTCGTAGGCTTTGAAGATGTCGCGGGCGATGGTTGCCATGGTGTTTCCTTTGCCGTGGTTGTCGATAAAAAGGGGTTCGGACGATTGTAGCACAGTGCATAGAGGCCGTCTGAACGCTTTTCAGACGGCTTTTGACCTGGCTTAAAGCTGCAACGGCAGCAAAAGGCCGGCGGCTTCGAAACAGCGGGAATTTTGCCTTTGCGGCATTGGGGCGGGCTGCCGTTTCGGCCGCCGGATTTGCTGCGGTGTTTTACGGGATTTGATGCTCAAGCACAAAATGTGCGCCGCTGTCTTGAGCGAGCAGGGCGGTGAGTGCGGGCAGGGTTTGCTGCAACTGTTGCGCCAGCAGATAGGGCGGGTTGATAACGAATATGCCGCTGCCGTGCATGCCGAAGCCGTCTGCACGCGGCGTTTTCACATAGAGCTCGGCCTGCAAATGGTTTTCGGGCGAGAGTTTGCCCAGCTGCTGAGGCAGCCGGCGGCTTTCTTCGCGGCTCAGGCAGGGATACCAAACCAGATAACACCCTGATGCAAAACGTTTCAGCGATTCTTTCAGCGTGTTAACCACCCGGGTGTAGTCCTGTTTTTCTTCATAGGGCGGGTCGATTAACACCACGGCGCGGCGGGCAGGGGGCGGCAGCAGGGAAACCAGCCCCTGATAGCCGTCTGCCTGCAAGGTCAGGCCGCGCCTGCCCAAGCGGGCTTGCATATTGTGCTGCAAATGCTGGAAATCGGCCGGGTGCAGCTCAAACAGGCGCAGTTTGTCGGCGGGGCGGGTGAGCGAAAGAGCCAGCCACGGCGAGCCGCAATAAAGGCCGGGCTGCGGCAGCATGCTGTTCAGACGGCCTGCAAATGCCTGCAACAGGGCGGGCAGGTTTTGCGCCTGCCGCAGCCGCCCTATGCCCTGTTGGTGTTCGCCCACTTTCTGCGCTTCGCTGCCGCCCAAGTCATACAGACCCGCGCCGCTGTGGGTATCGATATACCAATAAGGTTTGTTTTTACGGTTGAAGTATTCGAGCACGAGAAAGAGCGTGAAATGCTTGAGCATATCGGCATGGTTGCCGGCATGAAAGGCGTGGCGGTAGCTGAGCATGGAGAGGCCGTCTGAAAAAGTGGGAAAGCGCGATTTTAAATGAAGCGGCCGCCATATGGTGAATCCGGTTTATTTTCGGTATCAGGCAGCAGGCCGCGGAAAATGCGGATAACACGAAACCGATTCTGCTGCCGCCCGGCTGGCAAAACTGTTTTTCGAGCGGGCGCGCGGCAATGCTCCGGTGGAAAACGGGCGGATTCACTATGGTGGGTTAAATAACTTGGATATGGCTGATCCGCTCCAACAATTATAGAAAGCGGGGGAGTCGCAGGCGCAAATATAGAGCCTCGGTTTGGTTGCCGTTTCAGCGGCCGGCAAACCATATGCTGAAAGCCAAAGTGCGGCGGTGCGGCAACGGGATTAAATCTATCGCCAAGAAACAGGCGAGGCAGGCCGGTGCCGTGTGTTTGAGTAGGCGCAGGGGCAAATCTGCGGTAAGATACGCAGGATTTTTGATTCAGTTTTTTCAGACGGCCGGGTGTTTCGTTTCAAGGCCGTCTGAAACCGTTTAACCCATTGCAGAAACCACCATGAAAACCGCAGAACTCCGCCGCAAATTCTTGAATTTTTTTGAAAGCAAAGGCCATCAGATTGTGGCCTCTTCTTCGCTGGTGCCGCACGACGACCCGACGCTGCTGTTTACCAACGCCGGCATGAACCAATTTAAAGATGTGTTTCTCGGCTTCGACAAACGCCCCTACAGCCGCGCCGCCACCGCGCAGAAATGCGTGCGCGCCGGCGGCAAACACAACGATTTGGAAAATGTCGGTTACACCGCCCGCCACCACACCTTTTTTGAAATGATGGGCAATTTTTCGTTTGGCGACTATTTCAAGCGCGATGCCATTCATTTTGCCTGGGAATTCCTCACCTCGAGCGAATGGCTCAACCTGCCGCAAGAAAAGCTGCTGGCCACCGTGTATGCCGAAGACGATGAAGCCTACAATATCTGGCTCAACGAAATCGGCCTGCCGCCTGAAAAAATCATCCGCATCGGCGACAACAAAGGCAGCCGCTATGCCAGCGATAATTTCTGGCAGATGGGCGACACCGGCCCCTGCGGCCCCTGCTCCGAAATTTTCTACGACCACGGCAGCCATATCCGGGGCGGTCCGCCGGGAAGCCCCGAAGAAGACGGCGACCGCTTTATCGAAATCTGGAACTGCGTGTTTATGCAGTTTAACCGCGATGCCCAAGGCAATATGAACCCGCTGCCCAAACCCAGCGTGGACACCGGCATGGGCCTGGAGCGCATGGCCGCCGTGATGCAGCATGTAAACAGCAATTACGAAACCGATTTGTTTGAAAACCTGCTCAAAGCCGCCGCGCGCGAAACCGGCGCGCCTTTCAGCATGGAAGAACCCAGCCTGAAAGTGATTGCCGACCATATCCGTGCCTGTTCGTTTCTGATTGCAGACGGTGTGATGCCGGGCAACGAAGGCCGCGGTTATGTGTTGCGCCGCATCATCCGCCGTGCCGTGCGCCACGGCTACAAGCTAGGCCAAAAGCAGCCCTTCTTCTACAAACTGGTGCCCGATTTGGTGAGAGAAATGGGTGCAGCCTACCCCGAATTGAAAGAAAAGCAAACCCGGATTATGGAAGTGCTGCAGGGCGAAGAAACGCGCTTCGGACAAACGCTCGAAACCGGTATGGGGCTGTTTAACCAGGTTTGGCGCGGTATGCAGTTTCTCAAACTCGAAAGCCTGCTGCCGTTCGAGGGCGCGGGGGAGCCGCTGAAGCTGAAAACCGCAGAGGGCATTGAGTTTACCGCTGCCTCCCGCCAAAACGCCGGCCAAAAAACGATAGTGCTGCGCAGGCAGGACGCAGGCCGTCTGAACGAAAGCCAGAGCTTCGGCTTGGCGCAAGTGCTCGAAAAAAACGAAGTCCAGCCCGAAAACCGCCCGTTTGCCGAAGCCTTGGAACGCTATGTCAATGAAAACATTGCCAACAGCAAGATGATTCTCGCCGGCGAACACGTGTTCAAACTCTACGACACCTATGGTTTCCCCTACGACCTCACCGCCGATATGGCGCGCGAGCTGGGCATCGAGTTGGACGAAGCAGGCTTCAACCGCGAAATGGAAGCCCAACGCGCCCGCGCCCGCGCCGCGCAAACTTTCAAGGCCGGCACACAGCTTGCCTACAGCGGTGGAGACACCGAATTCACAGGCTACACCCAATGCAAAACCGAAGCCAGGATTCTCGCGCTTTATCAAGACGGCAGGGCGGTAAACGAACTGGGTGAAGGCGAAAGCGGCACCGTGGTGCTCGACCAAACGCCTTTTTATGCCGAAAGCGGCGGCCAAGTGGGCGATACGGGCTTGATTTCAGGGCTTTCAGACGGCCAAAGCTTCCGAGTGGACGATACCCAGAAAATCAAAGCCGCCGTAACCGGCCATTTCGGTACCGTGGTGTCAGGCCGTCTGAAAACGGGCGACAGCGTAACCGCCGAAATCGACAACGCCCTGCGTGAACGCATCACCCGCAACCACAGCGTTACCCACCTGATGCACCAGGCCTTGCGCGATGTGCTCGGCAGCCATGTCGAACAGAAGGGCTCGCTGCAAAATGCAGAATCCACCCGTTTCGACATTTCCCACCCGCAAGGCATCAGCGCAGAAGAAATTGCCGAAGTGGAGCGCAGGGTCAATCATGCCATCATGCAGAACGTGCCGGTGGAAGTAAAAACCATGAGCATGGAAGACGCGCAGAAAACCGGCGCCATCATGCTGTTTGGCGAAAAATACGGCGATTTCGTGCGCGTGGTGGAGATGGGGAAATATTCGACCGAACTGTGCGGCGGCACACATGTGGCGCGCACCGGCGACATCGGCTTTTTCAAAATCACCGGCGAAAGCGGCATTGCCGCCGGTATCCGCCGCATCGAAGCCATCACGGGTTTGAGCGCGCTGCAATGGGCGCAGAACCAGGAGCAGCTGCTTCGCGGCATCATCGCCGAAGTGAAAGCGCAAACCGAAAAAGACGTATTGGCCAAAATCCAAGCCCATGCCGCACACGGCAAAGCATTGGAAAAAGAATTGCTCAAAGCCAAAGCCGAACTGGCCGTTTATGCCGGCGCCAAGCTGCTGGATTCCGCCCGCGATTTGGGCGCGGCCAAACTGGTGGCCGCCCAAATCGATGCCGAAGCTGCCGCACTGCGCGACATTGCCGCCGATTTGGCCGGCAGATCCGACAAGGCGGTGGTGCTGCTTGCCGCCGCAAACAGCGGCAAAGTATCGCTTTGCGCAGCCGTTTCCAAACCGCTGACCGAAAAAATCAAAGCCGGAGAGCTGGTGAATTTTGTTGCCGCGCAAACCGGCGGCAAAGGCGGCGGCCGCCCCGATTTGGCGCAGGCCGGCGGCAGCGAGCCCGACAAACTGCCTGCGGCTCTGGAGAGTGTGGAAAACTGGGTGCGCGGCAGGCTGGCTTGATCGGAATCAATCCAAAAAGCTGCTCCGGCCGTCTGAAACAGCCGGTACGGTATGGCGAACCCACGCTGCACGGCGCGCAATACTGGGCATGGCGGTACGGCGGGGCAGGGCGGCATCGGTTTGCGCCGTGTCTGCCTGCAAACTGCGCCAAACTGATGCTGCAACGCACCTGCAATATCGTGCCGGCAGGGCTTGCCAAGCAGACGGGCAAAGAGTATTTTCATATTTTCCACAATCAACCCTCAACCACCCGAAAGTATCCATCATGGCAAGAGAAGTCCCCGCCGTATTCGGCAGCGTTTTCCATAAAGATATGCCGGTATTGGCCTTTGAAAACGGCGCTTGGCAGAGCGTGCGCTGGCAGCCTGCCGATAATCTGCAGCTGCACCCGGGCGCGCACTGCCTGCATTACGGCAGCGAGTGTTTCGAGGGGCTGAAGGCTTTCCGCCAGCAAAACGGCGGTGTCGTGCTGTTCCGCCCTGATGCGAATATCGCCCGTATGCAGCAAAGTGCCAAACTGTTGGGGCTGCCCGTGCCGCAAACCGGGGCTTTTCTCGATGCTTTGATCGAGCTGGTGGCGCGTGCTGCAGACGAAATCCCCGATGCGCCGGCTTCGCTGTATCTGCGCCCGACCTTAATCGGCACCGATCCGGTGATCGGCAAGGCGGCGGTCGGTTCGGATAACGCCGTTCTGTATATTTTGGCTTCTCCGGTTGGGGATTATTTCAAAGCCGGTTCGCCGATGAAGATTTTGGTGGAAACGCAGCATATGCGCTGCGCCCCGCATATGGGCCGTGTGAAATGCGGCGGCAACTATGCTTCGGCCTTGCCCTGGGTGGCCAAAGCGCGCAAAGAATACGGCGTACATCAAGTTTTGTTTTGCCCGAACGGCGACGTGCAGGAAACCGCGGCGGCGAATTTTGCCCTGATTAAAGGCGGTGAAATCGTTACAAAGCCGCTGACCGATGAATTTTTACACGGTGTAACCCGTGATTCGGTATTGAAAGTGGCGCGCGATATGGGCTATCGGATCAGCGAACGCAATTTCACTGTGGAAGAGCTGCACGAAGCTGTGGAAAACGGTGCCGAGGCCATTTTAACCGGCACGGCGGCAGTGGTTTCACCGGTTACTTCTTTTGTGATAGACGGCAAAGAAATCACTGTGGCCGGCCAAGAGCGCGGCACGGCCATCCGCAAAGCCGTTACCGATATCCAATACGGCGCGGCCGAAGACCGTTACGGCTGGTTGGTTAAAGTGGCATAAGGCTTGCGCTTCAAAAGGCCGTCTGAAAAATACCGAACTTTCAGACGGCCTTTTAGTCTGTGCAACAGGTTTCAGGCCGTCTGAAACCGTTTAGCAACGACACAACACAATGCAATGAATACTATCCAAATTCCCTGGGGGCAGATTCTGCTCTATCTGCACACCGCCGCAGCACTGGCCTGCATGGTGCGGGTGCTTTACAAACAGCGCAATACCGGCACGGCCTTTGCATGGCTGATTATTCTGTTTTTGTTTCCGCTTTTCGGCGTGGTTGCCTACCTGATGCTGGGCGAGCCGCGCCTGGGGCTGGCGCGTGCCAAGCGGACGGCTGAAATGAACCGCTTTTACAGCGAGTTTGCCGAGCGGTATCTGGCCGATATCGACCTGGATGTTACCAACGCAATCCGCCCGCGTTACCGGGGTATTGCCAAAGTGGCGGCGGATACCACCGGCTTGGGCGCAACCCGCAACAATGCCATGACGCTGCTGTCGACCACTGACGAAATTGTCGATACCATGCTGGCCGATATCCGCGCCGCCGAACAATCGTGCCTGTTGGCGTTTTACATTATTGACCCCCAGGGCCGGATTGAAATGCTGCTTGATGCCGTAATCGAAGCGGCCCGGCGCGGAGTAGATTGCGCGGTGCTGGCCGATGCGGTGGGCAGCCGCAGGTTTCTCAACGGCGTCTGGGCAAAAAAACTGCGCACCGCCGGTGTCGAAGTACACGCCGCGCTCCCGGTGGGCCCCTTGCGCACGCTGTTTACCCGCAGTGATTTGCGCAACCACCGCAAAATTTTGATTATAGATAAAAAAATCGGCTACACCGGCAGCTATAACTTGGTTGATCCGCGCTTTTTCAAGCAAAATTCGGGCGTAGGGGAATGGGTAGACGTGATGATGCGTTGCACAGGGCCGATGGTGCTGGAAATGACGGCGGTGTTTTATGCCGATTTAGCGGTGGAAAATGACGAAAATCTGGTCGGCGTACAGCAATATTTGGACACTTATAGCGAAATCATTCCCGCCATGCTGCCCGATAAAATGCGCGCGGGCAATATTGCCGCCCAAGTGATACCGTCTGCTCCCGACCAGGGAGAACGGGTGATTTACGAAACCATCATCAGTGCCATTTATTCGGCCACCCGGAAAATCGTGATTACCAGCCCGTATTTTGTACCTGATGATCCGCTTTTGATGGCGCTCACCACCGCAGCCAAGCGCGGGGTGGACGTTACCCTGATACTGCCGGCCAAAGTCGATTCGCTGATGGTGCGTTATGCCTCGCGTGCCTATTACCCCATGCTGTTGAAAGCGGGTGTGAATATCGCTCTGTTTGAAGGCGGGCTGCTGCACGCCAAGACCATGACCATCGATGAAGGCTACACACTCTTCGGCACGGTGAATATGGATATGCGCAGCTTCTTTCTGAATCTCGAAATCAGCCTGGCGGTTTACGACAAAACCATTACCGGACAAGTAATTGATTTGCAACAAACATACCTGAAAAACAGCCGTTATGTGAGCATGAAGGGATGGCAGCAGCGCGCAAGATGGTGGGGGCTGGTGGAAAACACCGTGCGCCTGATGAGCCCGCTGCTGTGATGCAGAAGTGTCGGCCCGGCCGTCTGAAAATATCCGGCGCGGTTTAAGCCGTGACCTATATTTTCAGACGGCCGGGCCATTGGTTTGCCGGCGCAACATGAATCTTTAACTTAATATAAATTAACCAATATTTACAAGAAAGCTTCACGCGAAGCCAACCGCACCACCGTGGCTTTTCAGACATTTGAGAAGCAGGCTTTTTTTTTGGGGGGGGAGGCAGGCTGCCGCAGGGCAGGGTGCCGGTTACACCCTGTTCTCATCGGCAGGCAAGATATTGTTTTGCAGCGGCAAACTGTTTTCAGAGAGGTTTCAAGCACAAACCGACAAACGGACACGTTAGCGGTGTGTGCGGCAGAGAGGGGGGTGCAGAACTGCATTACAGGCGGCTTGTCAAGACTGGTAGTGTTTTTTGAAATACTGTATATTGTGTTTCTCTTGATGCAATACTACCGTATCTTGTGTTTTTGCCCCATTTTAGGATAAGCCGATGAACGCACCAACCAACCTGAAAGTAACCAAGCGCGACGGGCGTTTGGAAGAGATTGATCTGTATAAAATCCACCGCGTGATCAACTGGGCGGCGGAAGGGTTGAACAATGTTTCCGTATCACAGGTGGAGCTGAAGTCGCATATCCAGTTTTACAACGGCATCCGCACAGACGACATTCACGAAACCATCATCAAGGCCGCCGCCGACCTGATTTCCCAGGATACCCCCGATTACCAGTATCTGGCCGCCCGGTTGGCGGTTTTCCACCTGCGCAAAATCGCCTACGGCCGATTCGAGCCGCCGCACCTTTATGATCATGTTGCCAAACTTGCCGAAGCGGGAAAATACGACCGCCATCTGCTGGCCGATTACAGCCGGAAAGAGTTTGACGAACTGAACGCCTATATCGACCACAACCGCGATATGGCTTTCTCTTACGGCGCGGTCAAACAGCTTGAAGGTAAATATTTGGTGCAAAACCGCGTTACCCGCCAAATCTACGAAACCCCGCAGTTTCTGTATGTATTGGTGGCAATGTGTCTGTTTGCCAAATATCCGAAAGCTACCCGCCTGGATTATGTGAAACGCTTTTATGATGCCGTTTCCACCTTCAAAATTTCCCTGCCCACGCCGATTATGAGCGGCGTGCGTACACCCACGCGCCAGTTTTCAAGCTGTGTGTTGATTGAGTGCGACGACAGCCTCGATTCCATCAATGCCACCACCAGCGCAATTGTGAAATACGTTTCCCAACGCGCCGGCATCGGCATCAATGCCGGCCGTATCCGCGGCTTGGGCAGCGAAATCCGCGGCGGCGAAGCGCAGCACACCGGCTGTATTCCGTTTTTCAAAATGTTTCAGGCGGCCGTTAAATCCTGCTCGCAAGGCGGCGTGCGCGGCGGTGCGGCCACCTTGTTCTACCCCTTGTGGCACATCGAAGTAGAAAGCCTGCTGGTGTTGAAAAACAACCGCGGTGTGGAAGACAACCGTGTGCGCCACCTCGATTACGGTGTGCAGATTAACCGCCTGCTCTACACCCGTCTGATTAAAGGTGGTGATATCGCCTTGTTTTCACCGCACGAAGTGCCCGGCCTCTATGATGCTTTTTTTGCCGATCAAGACGAATTCGAGCGGCTCTATATCCAATACGAGCAAGACCCCGCCGTCCGCAAGCGCGTGGTGCCCGCCACCGAGCTGTTTTCGCTGCTGATGCAGGAACGCGCCGGCACCGGCCGCGTTTATATCCAAAATGTCGACCACTGCAACACCCACAGCCCGTTCGACCCGAAAGCGGCACCGGTGCGCCAGTCTAACTTATGCCTGGAAATCGCGCTGCCGACCAAACCCTTAAACGACATCAACGATGAAAACGGCGAAATTGCCCTGTGTACCCTGTCGGCTTTCAATCTCGGCGCGTTGGAGAGTTTGGACGAGCTCGAAAATCTGGCCGATTTGGCCGTGCGCGCGCTCGATGCCCTGCTGGATTACCAAGATTATCCCGTTAAAGCTGCCCGCCACGCTACCATGAACCGCCGCACCCTCGGCATCGGCGTGATCAACTATGCCTACTATCTGGCCAAAAACGGCATGAAATACAGTGATGATTCCGCTATTGCCTTAACCCACCGCACCTTTGAAGCGGTTCAGTATTACCTGCTCAAAGCCTCGGTGAAACTTGCCCAAGAATCCGGTGCCTGCCCGGCGTTTAACGAAACCACCTATGCGCAAGGCAAGCTGCCCATCGACACCTATAAAAAAGATTTGGACAGCGTCTGCCAAGAGCCGCTGCACCTTGATTGGGAAGGCCTGCGCGCCGACATCGTCAAACACGGCCTGCGCAACTCCACCCTGACCGCACTGATGCCGTCTGAAACCAGCTCCCAAATCGCCAACGCCACCAACGGCATCGAGCCGCCGCGCGGGCTGGTTTCCGTCAAAGCCTCGAAAGACGGCATTTTGAAACAGGTGGTGCCGGAATTCGAGCGGCTGAAAAACCAATACGAACTGTTGTGGCAGATGCCCTCCAATGACGGCTATTTGAAACTGGTGGGCGTGATGCAGAAATTTGTCGATCAGGCCGTTTCTGCCAACACCGCCTACGATCCGCAACGCTTCGAAGGCGGCCGCGTGCCGATGAAACAGCTGCTGAAAGATTTGCTCACCGCCTACAAATTCGGTCTGAAAACCCTGTATTACCACAATACCCGGGACGGCGCAGACGATACGCAGACCGATTTGCAGGACGATGGCTGCGCAGGCGGGGCGTGTAAGATTTGATGTGTGTTAAGAAATCAACATTGCCGGCCTAATATTTTCAGACGGCCTTAAGGCCGTCTGAAAACCCGAAACAATCTTCTGTAAATTTAAAACCTTAAAGAGAGTTCTGCCATGTCTTGCGAACACTTGGTCATGCAATACAGCACCTTCAGCAAAGAAAAAAACAACGCCTTAACCGAGCCGATGTTTTTCGGCCAGCCGGTGAATGTGGCACGTTACGACCAACAGAAATACGAAATTTTTGAAAAACTGATTGAGAAACAATTGTCGTTTTTCTGGCGGCCGGAAGAAATCGATGTGTCGCGTGACCGCATCGATTACCAAAACCTGCCGGATCATGAAAAACACATCTTTATCAGCAATTTGAAATACCAAACCCTGCTCGATTCGATTCAGGGCAGAAGCCCCAATGTGGCAATGCTGCCGTTGGTGTCGATTCCCGAGTTGGAAACCTGGATTGAAACCTGGAGTTTTTCCGAGACCATCCACTCGCGCAGCTACACCCACATTATCCGCAATATCGTCAACGACCCCTCTATCGTGTTTGACGATATTGTCGATAACGCCTATATCATCGCCCGTGCCGAAGACATAGCCTGCTACTACGATGATTTGATTGAATATACCCAATATTACAACCTCTTAGGGGAGGGCGAACACAGGGTCAACGGCAAAACCGTGCGCGTGAGCCTGCGCGAGTTGAAGAAGAAGTTGTATTTATGTCTGATGTGTGTAAACGTGCTGGAGGCCATTCGGTTTTATGTATCGTTTGCCTGCTCGTTTGCCTTTGCCGAACGCGAGCTGATGGAGGGCAACGCCAAAATCATCAAACTGATTGCGCGCGATGAAGCCCTGCACCTTACCGGTACGCAACACATGATTAATCTGATGCGCAGCGGTGCCGATGATGCCGAGATGGCGGAAATCGCCGCCGAATTGGAGCAGGAATGTTTCGAGCTGTTTAAAAAAGCAGCCCTGCAAGAAAAAGAATGGGCCCAATACCTGTTTAAAGACGGCTCGATGATCGGCCTGAATAAAGAAATTCTCAGCCAATACGTTGATTATATTACCAACCTCCGTATGCAGGCGGTGGGTTTGAAGCCGGCATTTGAAAACGCTTCGCAAAACCCGATTCCGTGGATTAATGCGTGGCTGTCGTCTGACAATGTGCAGGTGGCGCCGCAGGAAGTGGAAATTTCGTCTTATCTGATCGGGCAAATCGATGCCGAAGTGAATGCCGAGGATTTGGGCGATTTCGAGCTTTAATATTTATTATGGCAAACAAGGCCGTCTGAAAATTGCGGATTGTGCCGCAGATGTTCAGACGGCTTGAAATTTTTGCCGGTTTCTTGATTGGCCGTCTGAAAACAATGCGGCAAACAGGCCGCACAAGCGGAATTTCTTTTATGGTTTTCATCACCACGCGCGATAAGGTTTTCGAGCTTCGGCAGGAGGAAACCCTGTTGGAAGGGCTGGAGCGCACCGGCCATGAAATCGAATATCAATGCCGCAGCGGCTATTGCGGCTCATGCCGTATGAAAATCGTATCGGGCAGGGTGGAGTATGATAACTTTCCGCTGGCGTTTATTGCGCCGGGTGAAATTTTGCCGTGCTGTTGCCGTGTTACCGAGGCGGTGGAAGTAGATTGCGGTATGCGTGTGCAGGAGCCGGATTTGTTTGACGTGGATTTGTTTGAAGAATAGCTGCAAGCCGGTATCTCAATATTGTTTTTATAAAAATTATGGGGCTGTACTAGATAACTAGGGAAATTTAACTTCAGGTTAGAATAATCCCTATGAGAAAAAGTCGTTTAAGTCAGTACAAGCAAAACAAACTGATTGAACTATTTGTTGCAGGTGTTACCGCCCGCACAGCGGCGCAATTAGTTAGCGTCAATAAAAATACCGCTGCCTATTACTTCCACCGTTTGCGCTTACTTATCTATCACAACAGCCCGCATCTGGAAATGCTTGATGGTGAAGTAGAAGTTGATGAAAGCTATTTTGGCGGACAACGCAAAGGCAAACGTGGTCGCGGTGCGGCTGGCAAAGTGGCTGTATTCGGGCTTTTGAAGCGTAATGGTAAGGTTTACACCGTTGCCGTACCCAATACACAAACTGCGACTTTATTGCCAATTATCCGCGAGCAAGTGAAGCCTGATAGCATTGTTTATACCGATTGTTACAAAAGTTATGACGTTCTTGATGTGAGCGAATTTTCACATTTTCGGATCAATCACAGCACACATTTTGCTGAGCGACAAAATCACATTAACGGAATTGAGAACTTTTGGAACCAAGCAAAACGCCATTTACGCAAGTTTAACGGCATTCCCAAAGAGCATTTTGAACTGTATTTGAAAGAGTGTGAATGGCGTTTTAACAACAGTGAGATAAAATTTCAAATTTCTATTTTAAAACAATTAGTAAAGCAGGATTTGTTCTAGTTATCTAGGACAGCCCCAAAATTATTTTATTGTGGCGGATTAAAGTTGAAGCGGATAGCGTATTACCCATTTTGCCGTGTTGAGCCCTGCTGTACTGCATCGGTTGAAATGCAATCCGCTCCGTTATTGCTGGCATACCAAACAATCCACGGCTGAAGCTTTTGCCCAATCCAAAAAACATCACAAGAAGTTTATTTGCCGTTATTCCCGCCTGTGCAGGAATCTAAACGCTTGGCATTCCACAGCCGTTGGCTTAATCCATACTTCAATATTTTCATCTGTATTCCCGTTTGGGCATAACGGTATTTCTGCCTTTCAGACAGCATGAAGATATTTTTCAAAGACTTCCGGCTGGCTTGTTGGAAATATGCGGCCGGCCGAATTCTGAACAGAGAGGGGAGGGGCTGTCGACAACTGCCCCGCGTTTCATTTCATTCATGCCGCCGGCCACGCGCTTTCAGACGGCCGTGGTTGATGCACTCCGTTCGGTAAACCGAAGTAAAAAAGCTGCCGTTTTAAACGGGGATGGCGTAATTTTATGTTAATCAGACGGTAGCCGGTGATTTTAAGTGCTTATAATACGGCACGTTTTGATGCATTTCCCGATATGGCGAATCCGCTTGAAAACAATCACCGTGCCGGCAGGCGATCTCAAAGCCTCCAAAGGCATGGCAGAGCTGGCAGCCATGTTCAAGCAGAAAAACATCACCTTCGCGCAAACCGAATTCGCCGCCAACGTCCCGCAAGCCGAACAGAACGCTGCCGTTGATGCCCTGCTGAAACAAGGCAATCCGCACAACTTCATCATCTTTACCAAAGGCACCACCCTTCCGGCCGGCGCGGATGCCAACAGCAAA
This sequence comes from Neisseria musculi, assembly GCF_014297595.2. Lineage (NCBI taxonomy): Bacteria > Pseudomonadati > Pseudomonadota > Betaproteobacteria > Neisseriales > Neisseriaceae > Neisseria > Neisseria musculi. The sequence continues at coordinate 378,110 of NZ_CP060414.2, forward strand.
GCTGGCGAGCATATGTATTCGTTCGACTACTCCTACCTGCTCGAATCCGCACGCGACTGGCTGTTTCAGCAGGTGAAAAAATAACAGCGGAAACGTTGGTATAGATAAAGCAAGACAGTGTATCGAAGCATCAACGCTGCTTGTATCCAATTGGCAACAAACCAAACCGTGCCCTGCTTTTGCAGGGTATTTTTGTATTCGGCATTGTTTATCGCGCCGGATCGGCAGGCTGTGTGCCCAATGGTTGCTTTGATGTGGTGTTTGACTGGTTCTGCAGCCCCTTGCTTTTTGATACAGGAGATGCAATGAGTGGGTTTTGCAGACATCTTGGTTCGGGTGACTTCGGCGCTACTGTTCTTAAACGGAGCAAAACCGATAAACCAGATGCAGAACCGACAGTATAAAGCGGCGCGAACTTTGGCACCTTTTCGGGGCATCTTTGACACCAAGCCAACCGCAACTATCAGTCAGAACTTTGGCACCATACCAGCGAGGCACGTTAATCAAACTTAAAAATCATATTATCCTCATACCCCACCTTTTTGGCTATCTCGGTTATCAATTTAACTGAAGTTACCCCATCAAACACCGTCCATTCGATGGGCCGGTATTGCTCTAAAAAATCCAGATAATCCATAAGCTCGCTGCGTGTGCTGCTGAAGAACACGAAAGGCGGGCGTACCAAGCGCATAAGCTGAAGAAACCGAACCATGCCGAAGTAGTGCTTGTTGGCATACATGCCCTGCATGGTCGATACATACGGCGGGTCGAGTACCAGCAGAGTTCGCGGCTTGTCGATATACTGCGGCACCAGGGTTTGAAACGGTTGGGAAACAATCTCTAGTCCCCTTAAGTAATCTTGCGCATCGGGATAATCGCTGCGGCGGATGCCGTTATACATATGCTTGTCGAAAAACTCGGCCATGGTGCCGGCCTGATTGCTGCTGAGCAGCAGCCACGAACGCAGGCAGTTTAGGTCTTTGTAGCCGTTGAAATTCCGAATAGCGGCGACAACCCGGGACTGGGTCGGTTTGTCCAAATGTTTATCGCGGGGATAATCGGCCAATACGGCGGCGAGTGTCTGCCGCAGGCGGTTGGTGTCGGGGATATGGCGCAAACGTTCGGTGTAGCCGTCAAAGTCGTTATAGACAACGCGGGCGGCGGGTTTGGTGTGTTTGGCAACATGCGCCGGCAGGACGCTGCCGCCGAATGCGTCCACGATAGTCCAGCCCGCACCGTCGGCGGGGGATAGGGTTCAAGGCCGTCTGAAAGGCTTTGACAAAGTTGCGTTTCTGCCCGACAAAGGGCAAGAGGGCTTTGGTGTAATGGGTCATAGACAGCAGGCGCTCGCGGCGCTCTGCCTTATCGGTCAATCAGAATGTGGTGATGAGTTTTTCAGCGATCCAACATGCGATTTGCGGCACAACGGCGTTTCCGGCAGCCCGAGCTTCTGCAAAGTCGGCCGCATCCAGTCCTTTGCAAAGCCCATTATCTGCAACCGTTCGCCCCCGCTCAACCATCGCACCCCGTCCGTCGGCAACAGTGCAGATGTTGCTACCCGAGATGTCGATATTCGTCCCGCCGGGGAAGCCTGCAAGTAAAGTTGGGTGTGCGTCCGCCCAGGGGCTATCTGCTGCCGCCTTGCCGGCCGGTCGGTCAGCTGGTCCGGCGTCAGCCATAAACTCAATGGGGGGCATTTCTCCCAATCCGGCACCAGGAATACGCGGCGGCGTTTCGTGGGGACTCCGAAATAGCGAGCATCGAGCACGCGCCGGTATCCCAAATACCCGCATTGGGCAAGGGACTGGACAACTGTTTGAAAGTCTTGGCCACTGTTGCTATTGAGCAGCCCCGTGACGTTTTCAAGCACCAGCCGGCGGGGCTTGAGGGCGGAAACGATGCGCATTGCGTCGAAAAACAGGCCCGTGCGCTCTCCGGCAAGGCCCGCGCCTTTTTCCTGCGGTGGATACGTCTTGGCAGGGAAATCCGCCGATGATGACGTCAGTGCGCCACAACTCGGGCAGGCAGGTACGGACATCGGTGAATTGTTTGGCGTGCGGGAATCGGTCGGCGAGCACGGCGCGTGGCACGTCGGCAATCTCGACCTGCCAGTCGGTTGTGAATCCTGCCTGCTCGAATCTGAGATCGAAGCCGCCGATGCCGGCAAACAGGCTGCCGACGGTGGGTTTTGACGGTGCTTTTGCATCCATATTTTCCTTTCGTACGGCATTCGGCGATGCTCTAGTCTGAAAATACGGCGCTCTGAGCACTCTGTGAAATAATCAGTTAAATGTGTTGATGGTTTTGCAATGGCGGCATTTGATTTCTACTTGGCCGCAACCTTTTGCCAACAATTTATGGCAGATTTTGCAACGTAATTCGCGGTATTCCATATCGCATTTACTCCGTTTGTTATAAACTGCCCCGCTTTATCACACAGCGGAGCCTAACCTGGATGTTATGCATGGAAACCATCGCAAAAGTACACCGGCTTTTTCACCGGCAAAAACTCTCCCAACGTGAAATCGCCAAACAACTGAATCTCTCCCGCAATACAGTAGCCAAATATCTGCAGCACCCCACCGTAGCCCCCCGTCTACCGTAGAGAGCAAACGCCCGAACAAGTTCAGGACTTGCGCGAACTACCGTAGTCCCCCCGTCTACCGCAGAGAACAAACCTATTACCCCAAACTCGGCCCTTTTCTCGAAGTGTTGGCACGACAGCTGCACCAAGAAGCCCAACTGCCCAAACAGCAACACCTTTTCGCACGCCGGCATTTCGAACGCCTCAAAGATGCCGGTTATGCCGGACAGTACAGTGCCGTTGCCGTATTTATCCGCAAATTCCGCCAACAGCACCAACCCAAACCGACTCAAGTCTTTATGGCTCAGGCTTTTGCCCCGGGTGATGCTTGTCAGTTTGACTGGAGTATCGAAACCGTTTGTTTGGCCGGACAGACCGTCAAGGTGAATATCGCCCATTTCCGCTTATGCCACAGCAGGGCTTTTTTCGTTTGTGCTTATCCCAATCAGAAAGCCGATATGTTGATGGATGCACACAACCGCGCATTCGCTTTCTTCGGCGGCGTACCTGCCCGCGGTATCTACGACAATATGAAGACCGCCGTTACCCGCATCGGCAAAGGCAAGGAGAGAGAATTTAACGCGCAGTTTTTACAGATGATGACCCATTTTCTCATTGAACCGGTTGCCTGCACCCCTGCTTCCGGCTGGGAAAAAGGCCAGGTCGAGCGGCAGATACGCCACCTGCGCGAAAGATTGTTTAAACCGACTTTGGCTTTTGATTCCTTTACCTCTCTCAACGACTACCTGCAACAGCAATGCCTGCGGCTGATGAGGCAGCACAAACATCCCGAATATAGGCAGCCGGTTAACGACATATGGGAAAGGGAGAAGCATTCGTTGGCTGCTTTCCGTCCCTATCCGGCAGAACGTTTGGAGATACTCAAAGTCAGCAACCAATCTTTGGTTACCGTCGAACGCCACCGTTACAGCGTACCGGTCAGATGGGCGGGCAATACGGTTAGGGTTTATATCGGCGCACAGACCGTCCGCTTTTGTAGCGATACCGACTGCATTGCCGAACATCCGCGCAGCTTTGTGAAAGACGGCACCAGCTATAACCCTTGGCACTTTTTGCCCTATCTGCAAAAGAAACCCGGCGCGTTAAGAGACGGCAGGGCTTTCACCGGCTGGGTACTACCACCCGTCATAGAGCGTCTGAAAGCCTGTTTGCTTAAGCAGCCCAAAGGAGACCGAGTGATGGTCAAACTGCTGAACCTGATGGCCGAATACGATGCCGACTTGGCATTGACTGCAGCGGAATTGGCATTGGATGAAGGTATGCCGACTCCGGAGGCGGTCTTGAACATCATCAACCGTCTGAAAGAACCGCCGCCACCCCGTTTCCATATTAGGGACATCCCGCTTACCGTCCCGCCGTCAGTTGATTGCAGCCGTTATGACCGCTTACTGAGTCTGTCGGGCAAACAAACGGATACGATGAAGGAGAAGCATCATGCAGCATGAACGTCTGGTCGGATTGCTGAAAGAATTGAAACTCGGTGCGATGGCAGAGCAATGGGATGAAATCGTAATGGACGGCATCCGCCGCAAACGGGGTACGCCGGATATTCCGGAGCCGTTTTGGCTGCCGAACATATAGCCAAAACCGCAAGAAGCACCCAAAACCGGATCAGCCGGGCAAGGTTTGCGCAACAGCGCAGCTTGGCCGACTTCGATTTTGAGCAGAGTTTGATACACCGTCCGGCCTTGGAACTGCTTTTGGGCGGGGACTATATCAGACAGAAGCGTAATGTGGTGTTGGTAGGCGGACCGGGTACGGGCAAAACGCATATTGCCACAGCACTGGGTATCGAAGCGGCGACACAAGGATTCAGGGTACGTTTTTGGAATGTACCGGACTTGGTCAACAAATTGGAAGCAGACAAAGACGAAGGCCGTCTGAAACTAACCGAACAGCAATGTCGGTACGATTTGTTGATTCTTGATGAGTTGGGGTATCTGCCGTTTAGTCAGAAAGGCGGTTCGTTGCTGTTTCATCTGATGAGCCAACTGCATGAAAGGACGAGTGTTGTCATGACGACCAATTTGGCTTTTAGTGAATGGGTGAAGCTGTTTATGGATAAAAAGATGACGGGTGCTTTACTGGACCGCCTGACTTATTGCTGCGATATTTTTGAGACGGGCAATGATTCTTACCGGATGAAACACCGCTCATAGGGTGGCTCAATTTTAGACCACAACTGTGGCTCAGTTTTGGAATGGAATTGACAGTCAATGCTTTTCTGACTGGCGCAACGCTTGCTTGCTAGGGTATTCGTTGCGTCGCCGCCTCTCAAATCAAATTTTAAATCCCTCCTTTCTTTTCAGACGGCCTTGTCGATACTGTAGCATACAAGGATTCAGGGCTGTGTCTGCACGGCCGCGGGTAGTCCAACGCGCGGGCGCACCATTCGCTGCAAAACCAGCTGCCCGGGCCTTGTTTGATAAACGGCAACACAAAGGCCAACACGCCGAAAAAGTCGTATCGGCAGCCATCTGTTATGCGGTAAAACCGTGCTGCCTTTTCGGCCGCCTCCGGCGGCAGCTCGATTAAATCCCATCGCTCCGGTGGCAATGCCATTACTTTTTTGCGCACGCCGCCGTCGCGGGCAGAACTGGAATAGCAAGAAAAAACCCCTGCGCGCTGGTTATCCTGTACCGCAATCTCGCAATGGCTGTACCGGCTTTTGGTAGCCCGCCGCACGGCGGCATCGGCTATGCGTTTGATTATGTCGCGCGGGCGCTTGATGTCTGCTTTGCCCTTGTAAAGGGCAAGATAAGCCTTAGCCATTCAGATGGCCTCCGGCGCAGTAAACGCAATCACAATCTTATCCAGCGCGGCGGTCGTCTTGGCCGCCTCAATCTTGGCTTGCAGCGCCTGCCGCTGCCCGGCGATGCTGGCGGTGAGTGCCTCATAGGCCAGCGTTTTGCGCAGCGCGGCGGCCCTAAGCTGCTCAACCGGCACGCCGCGTGCGGCGGCGATGCCGTCTAAAACGGGCGTGGGCGCGGCGTTGTCTGCCGCCCATACTTTGACCTCAACAGCCTGCAGCGGCCACGTCTGCACCTCAAACGCGGGCAGCTTGTCGGTTTCGGCGGCCGCGTCGATATAGTCTTGGGCGGCGGCGTTGAGCTGTTGCAGCTTGGCGGATTTGGCTGCCCTGAGTTGCTGCGCGGCCGCATCATCCGGCAACACCCACTTGCCGTTGTGTAATTGGTGCAGGTGGCCGGGCGGCGGGGTGTCGCTAAACCATACCGTCTCACCGTTTGACCAGGCAAACGGGCGGGCATCGTCAAAATCCGCTTCCAGGCAATATTGGTCGCCCGAAAGGGCGGGGGCTTCATGGGCGGCCATTTCGCAATGGCCGTATGTGTTGAAAATCAGATACATAACAAAATCCTTAAACAGTAACCCAAGTATTATTGCGGCGCACGCGCACTGTCCCGGTCAGTTTGTCGATAATTGTCGAGCCGTTTTTGGCCGTCGGCGAGTAACCGATCCACGGGATACGGGCGTTGTAGTAGGCGTCGCCCTTGCCCGGTATAACGGGGGTTGCACCGCTGCTTAAGCCGTTGTCATAGTCAAAATCAAAGTACAGGTTATCGTAGGTAATGGCGTCTGCGGTGCGGATTGCCGCCATGCCGCCGCGCATGTTGACCCCCGTGAAAACCACGTTTTTCACGGTGCCCGCGCCGGTTGCTTCGGGCGCGGCATTGGTGTCAAAAAATACCACCGGGGCGTTTTGGTTGTGGCTGTTTTGGTAGCTGCCGCCCTGCACAAACAGGCCGTCGAGCAGGCCGTCCCAGCCGGGGAACCGGTCATAAACGGCAGACACGACGCGGATGCCCTGCCGCTGGAAATCGCTCATCACGTTGCCGTTAAGCGAGATGTTGGTTACCGATTCCAGCGACACCGCATCCCAGCACGAGTATTGCGCGTTGCGCTTTTTGCCGAGCGTGCAGCCGGTCATGGTAACGCCGTCTACAACCGAAAACATGTAGCCCGCAAAATTGCCGATGCCGCCGCCGGTCATGTTGACGTCTTCGACGTGGCAGGCGGTGAGTTTAAAGTTTTTGTGGCGGTGGCGGGCCACGCTGGTAGCGCCAAGCACCTTAAAGCCGCAGCCGCCGCTCGACGTGCCGCCGTGGTTGCCCGACATCTTGGACACGCAGGCCACAAACGACACGTCGCGGATACCGAGCTGGCCGCCGAAGCGGTAGCCGTGCTCCGCTGCGTCCTCAATCAACCAATTTGCAAAAGTCAAATCATGAGTGGTGTAGTCGCCGCCAATGCTCTCAACCAGCAGGCCGTTTTGGCCGGGTGCACCCTCCGCGTTGGGCGATTTTTCGGACAGGTGGGCGCGGTTAAAATCGTAGTTGCCCACGTCGCGCAGATAAACTCCGGTGCGGTAACACTTAATTTTTATATTATCGACGCGCCCGCCCTCAACCCCGAACAGCATCAGGGCTGCGTCGTAGTTGGTAATATCCGCGGCGCCGATTTTGATATTTTTAAGCGGGATACCGATCGACGACTGCAAGTGCACACCGTAGTTTGACCCCTTGGCATCTGATTTAAGCTCGATTTTTCCGATCTCAACGTTGCTGCCCAACACACGCACGCCGCGATCTGCCGCGCTGCCGGGCGAGTTGACCGCCAGCACATCGACAGACACATCGCTGTTGATGTTGATACACGGTTGTTCGGATGCGGCCAGTTTTTTAAACACTGCTCCGGCCGCGGAAAGCTGCGAAAACTGCGGGATACTGATTTGGCTGATGCCGTAGTTTTTGCCGGCCGTGAAACCAAGCGGCTTGCGCTCGCCCGCGCATACGTTTAAGGCCGTCTGAACCTTTTGAGTTTCGTCGCTGCCGTCGCCCAAAATGCCAAAATCAGCCGCCGACACGGTTTCAGACTGCCTTTTCCAGCGCATTCCGTCGGCGGCCACAATCACCGTGCCGCCGTTGTCGGCGGTGGTTTTGTCGGCTTTGTCGGCCACAAACAGGCCGCCGCCGATACCCGGTGCGGTATCATAGTATCCGTTGACATTAACATAACCCGAACCGCTGTATTGGCGCAACGCATCAATGCTGGATACTTGCGAGGCAGATTCGGCCAAGGTTTTGATGGCACTCAAAACCTGGCTATGATCCGCCTTATCCGGCTCAATTCCGGCGGCTTTTAAAATGCTAAACAACTCGCCCTGCAACTGATTGAGCCACCATGCCGGCACGGGAGTGCCCGGCACGCGGCGGGTGCCGTCAACAAACTGATTATCGGGGGTTTGGATTAAATCCATCTTATAGCTCCTCGGCGTATTCAAAACGGCAATAAGTCCATGCCGGCTTAAGCTCCTCAAACATCGTCTCGATGATGGGGTCTGTGTAAACGGTTAGTCGGTCGCCGGCGCGGGCTTCGCCGGCGCGGAAAATGTAGGCTGTGGCGTTGCCGTCGGCGATGTCGACGCACCAGCGCCATTGGCTCTCCTCATCGTTGAGGTTGTCGCCCGCGCAGCTTGTGCCCGCCCGAAAACAATCCTCCTCAGTGATGTGGATGTCGTAGCCCGCACCCTTTGCCAAACTTAAAAAATAAGGGATGCTCAAACCGCCGGTGGCGTTGATTTTTGCGATTACGGCGCTGATGCGGTAAGGCTCGGGTTTATCGGAGTTGTCGATGCCGAGTACGCGCTCCCAGTTGTCGATCAGCTCGCCGGCGTATTCGGGGGTAACGGCGTTTTCCGCGGCGGCGGCATGGTCGGCGGCGGCATCAAGCGCATTGCCGTCGATGGTTGCCTGATTGCGCTGGCCGTCGGCATTACGGGCATAAGATACAGGCGGCAGCAGGGCAAGCAGCGTGTTTTTGTAGCCCATGATTAACCCATGCCCGTGATGGTTACGGTGCCCAGCCGATACCAGTTAACGTCGTCATCGTTTGCGGCCAGCATATTTGCGCGCGGTGCCGTCAAAATGCGGTCAGCCACACCCGGCACATTGCTGATAACCGCTTCGATTTGAGATACCACCAAATCGTCGCCCGGCTCGAATTTGCCGAAAAACTCGGCCAACGCCCGCTCAACCACCGGCTGCACATCGGATACGCCCGGGATAAACACCGATGCGGCCACATCGACGTTAACGGCGTTCGGTGCCATGACCAGCACATTTTTGGCGGTAACGGGGCGCACCTCGTCGATATAGTCTTGGCATTTTTTGATGGTCTCATCGCTCGGCAGGCCGCCCGAGCTGGTGATAACCACGTCAACCGTACCCAGCCCGCGCCGCAGCGGGTAAACGTATGCCCCCGTTACGCCGTCCACCTCCAACGCCCAATTTTTAAAGTCATACTTGTTGCCGCCTGCGGCTGGTCGGCGGATGCGCTCCAGCAAACGGGCAAGCAGCGATGCATCGCTCTCGGTGTCGGTGCCGCCCTCAACGGTAATCACGCACTCAGACGGCACGCCCGCTGGTGCCGCCATCAACTGAGCCGCTGCATTTTTGGCGTGGGTTGCGGTGCCGGCAGATTCCGCGGCCACGGCAACCCTAACCGGCGCGCTGCCGTCTGCCGCCACGCGCTCAAGGGTGCGGTAAAGATAATCGCCGCGCTTAATCAGCAGGCCGTCTGAAACAACCGCACCTGCCAACGCGCCTGTGATAACGGCATATCCTGCCGCTTTGGTGGCATTGCGGCGGCGAAGGCCGCGCAGGTTGGCGTGCCGCTCCAAATAGTCGCTATCGGCCGTGTCGGGGAAAATCTGCCGGGTAATCCACGCCTGATGCGCATACTGCCCAGCGGCCACGCTGGCCAGGCGGCTGGCGTGCACGTAGTGGTCGCCGTCGGGGCTGATGTCTGCCGTCGGGTCGAGCGACTGTGTGTCGCGCAAAACCGAATCGCGGATCTCCTCAAACGTCGGAATCGTAAACACGCTTTAAAGCCTCTTTAAACGGGTTAAATAACGGGTACCTTGTGGCGGTAGTCAAACCCGCCCTCGGCGGTATCGACGCGGATAGCCAAATACAGCCAGCCGTTGTGCGGCTGCTCGGCACTGACGGTAATCCGTTGTGCGCGCCCGCTGTCGACAATGGGCTGCAATGCCTCGGCGGCGTATTGCTCCGCCAGCAAACCCACCCGCTCAAGGTCTTTCTCGCGCTGCAACAGATGCAGCTGTGAGCCGACCGTTTTATCTGCCCACCAGCTGCCAAGCGGCGTCATCAACCGGATGTACACCGCATTTTTAAGGGTGCTGACGGTTTTGCCGGTGTAGTCGCCGGTGGCGGTATCAAGCTCTTTATCCATATCGTGATTTTGCCTTTTTCAGACGGCCTGTCAGAGCAAACGCCTTTCAAGCCTGCGGCGCAAAAAAAGCAGCCCGAAGGCTGCCTGCTGTTATCCCGGTATCGGCGGCGATGTCTGCCCGCCGCTGTCGCCGGTGTGCGGGTGGTTGGCCAACGAAACGCCCGATGCCGCCACATCGCCGTCTGTTTCAAAACTGCCGCCCGTTTGAGTTACGTTGCCGCTAAATGTCGCGCCATTGCCGCCCTGCACGGCCATGCCGCCGTTGCCGTTGATTTGGCCTTGTGCGGTCAACACCGCGCTGGTCTCCAGCATGGGCGTTTCAAAGTTGGCTGCTTCGCTGGCCGTGATTTTGTAGCTTTTGCAGTTAACCTTAAAAACATCGCAATCGGCCTCGATAACCTTGCCGCTCTTAATCACGATTTTTGCCCCTTCGTGGTTAAAAATGGCCGTTTCGCCCGGGCTGAGGTTTTTAATGCGGTATCGGCCGTGCTGCGTGCACACAATCACACCGTGCGACGTTGCACCACCCAGCGGGATAACCACCGCTTCCGAGCCTGCCGGCGGGTTGCTGGCAAAGCCGTATTCCTGCAAGTGTTCGAGGTCTTGCAGGGTTTCGTCGGCCAAGCCGCCCAACTGCACACGCTGTATCAGCCCGTCCGACACAACCAGTGTGATTTTGCCGCGGAACGCCGCCCGCACGGTATCGCCGATGTTTCGGGCCGTTTGCGCCGCCCGCTTCGCCATTTTTGCCAAACTCATTCAAATACCGCCGTTTTGTTGGTTTCCGTTTTTTGTTTTTTGCCTGCTTTTTTACGGTTGGTTACGCCTTTTTTGCTGCCCTTACGCTTGCGCGCCTGCTCCGATTTTTTGGGGTAGGCATCGGGCGTCCAAACCCCGTCCTCTTTGAACCGCAGCTCTGTTTGCGTGCCGCTGCCGCGGGAGAGCATAAACCGCCGCCCCATCAAGTAAAACACCGCATCGATGCCGTGCTCGTCATCAATCACATGCACCCGCTGGCCGGGCTGCCACAACACACCGTCGCGCGTGGCATGGCCGCCTACCGTAACCGTTAGGGTAAACCCCTCCAGCCGCCAATCGGCCAGCTGCTTTTTGGCCTGCTTTTGCAGCGCGGCCAAATTGTCGGCGTCGGACACCACCACCGTTTTGGGTTTGTGAAGCGTCATGGTCGGGTCTTTGTAAACCCATTTGAGATCGTGTTTGGCGCTGTCGCCGCTTTTTGCGTGCGATTGCGCCAGAAACACCACCTCCGAGTAGCGGTTATCTACCGACCACTCCAGCACCACGCTTTCGGTGTTGCGCCGTTTGTCGCTGCGGCTCCAACACAAGGTGGCCACGGGCGGGCTGGCATAATCCGCCCCGCCCACAACCAGCGTGCCGTCCGGCTCCATCCACGGATGCAGCCCCACCGAATTGGCAATATGCGTTAACGCCTGCCACACGCTCTCGCCCGGCTCGATGTCGATTTTATCGAGCACCGGGTTACTCTCGGCCTTGAGCCGGATATTTTTGATTTGCGGCCATGGCGCCACCAGTTTTTTAGCTGCGTCCAACACGGTCATGCCCTTAACATTGAGCTGCACGGCAGAGCAATCCACCAACAACCCGGCATAGTCGCGCCCGCTAAGCCGCAGCGAGCGCGAACCCTTGCGCTTATCGTGATGCTGGCTGTCGACAATGCCCGTCATCACCGTTTGGCCGTCTATTACCACCTCGCACGTCTCCCCCGACAAATCGGGGATTTCCGCCGCGCCGTAGGGCAGGCCGATGGCAAAATCGAAACCGTCGGCCGGTATCAAAAAATCGCTGTCTATATCGTAGCTCTCCCAATCGCGGTGCTCTTTGCCGCCGATACGCACGGCGGTGGTGTGGCCGTAGGAATTATTTTGCATAGCTGTTTACCAGTTCGCCCCGCGCGATAAATGCGGGGTGTTTGATATGGGGGTTGAGTTTGACCAGCTCGTCGGCGCGGCCAAGGTCGCCGTAAAACTCGTGCGCCAGCTGGTGCACGGTGCAGTCAAACTGGGCAATCCGCACCACCAGTGGCGGCTTTTGGTTTATTTCCGCCACAATCAGGCGGTTAAACCGCGCGGCCAGCCTGCGCAATGCCTCGCCCGCAGTGTGGGCGCTGGGGACTTCGGCCAGTTAGTTATCAGACCTTCCGTGTTGATTTTCAGGTCGATATAGTCACCGTACTCGCCGGGGATTAATTTGTTGGGCACATACTCATAAACGAGTTTTACTATTTCTTCATTGTCTTTACCCAGCAGGGTATAAGTACCCGAGTCGGATACCTTATCGGTCACGCTAACGGCTTCATTTCCTTGACAGTTCAGCACTTTGCCGGTGTCGACATCGATAACGATTTCAAAATCCCCGCCGTCCGCAAGCAAAAATTCGGGGAGTTGCTCCGCCACATCTTCGTGCAAGCACACATTGATTCTTACTGCTTTTATTTCCGTTTTGCACGGTTTTAAAACATCTACAATCATTTCATTTTCCTTTCATGGGTTTGGTGGTTTGCGGCTGCATCCAGCCACGGTTAAAAACAGGAGCTTTTGCCAGCTTGGTTTTGATTTGCACCATCACCACCGCAGCGGCGGCTTTTTCCTTTTCAGACGGCCGGTGCCGATGCTCGAGTTTCAGCTGCTCAGGGCGGGGCGGCAGGCAGCCCAGTAGGTCGCGTGGTGCTGGCCAGCGGTCGGTTTGCGCCGCCAACACGGCAAAGGCCGTCTTAATCCGCGGGATATCCTGCTCCGCGTCCCATGTCTTGCCCGCCGCCAGTGCCACACTCCACGCTTTCGCCGTTGCCTGTATGGTGTCGGCGGCGGGCGTGCCGGGCAGGCGCAGTGCCAGCAGCAGGGTTAAGCCGTCGATGACCGCGTTATGGATGGCGGCGGGCAGCTCTTTCACGGTTTCGCTCCTTTCTTGGCCGATTGCAGTGCGGCGGCGGTTAGGGTTTGGCTGGGCTTGCCTGCCGGCAGGACTTCTTGCTGCGGCCGGTTTGCCGCCGCCGGCAACCCATTCTGCGGTTGCCATTTGCTGATAATTTCGTACAGGTAGCCGTGGGATTTCAGCGGCGGTTTCAGACGGCCTGCGTTGCGGGCGTCCAAGGCCGTCTGAAAACCGTAAATCCAAGCCTCGGGCGGGGCGGGGCAGATAACGCCGTCACGGCTGATTTGCCCTGTCTTGATGTCGGGCAGCAGCTCGTTTAAGAGCTTGGCCGCGCGGCTAAAGGTAAGCCGGCTTTTGGCCGGCCTGAACAGCCCGACATAGCGCACCGCCAACTTGCCCACCGCTGCATCAAACTCCAGCACCGCCTGTATCAGCTCGGTAGCGCCGTCGTTGCCGAGCAGGCTGTCGAGGCTGTGGACTGCCCCGCAGTTGGGGCATTTCACTTTCATTGTCCGTCCTTTCTGTTGTTGATTGCGGTGCCGATTTTTGCAACCAAAACCAACGATTGCCTAAGCTCCAATGGGGTATCTCTAAATTTTCTTTTGTTCAATTTACCCATGTCCGCACGGGATACCATCACAAGGTTTTCGATGGCGTTGTTCGTGAAATCGCAATCAAGATGCAGTAAAAACATACCTCTTGGCGGCGGGGAGCCGTGATACTGTTCCCAAACCATATGCGATTTATTCCGCCATACATTAGGCTCGGCCACCTTCACTTTAACCCAGTCTTTTGCAACCACTTCCGTCCCCACAGACACCGAATTACGCGGTCTGTGCCCTTTTTTAAAGCTGCCGCCGTTCTCCTTCATAAACCCTTTGGTGCCTTTGTTGGCAGGTCGGGAGCCTTTCTCAAACCGTCCGTCCCGCCCGGTAAGCCACCGATTGCGCGTGCACATACTTTTAATATTCTGCACGCTCAAATCACGGTCGAACCGCTTGTTGAATGCTGCCGCAAGTTCTTTTCTCTGGAGCGTGCTATTTGCTTTGAGAAACGTTTTCTCATCTTCGGAATAGATGATTTTTTTCGCCATAATTACCTCTCAATCATTTTCGGTTTGCTGAAGTCCGCATATTCCGCCTTCAGTTTTTCGGCCTCTAAAGCAACGCGGGCATTGTTTACAATGCTTTCCGCCACCGAATTAACCGCTTTAGCCCGGCTGATTTCCTGCTCAAGCCGTTCTCCGGCGATGTCTTCATCGTTTAATCTTTCAAGCACCACAAATAAATGGTTATTCAAATCAAGTAAGCTGTTTTTCATTTCAGGACGCCTCCTTCAAAAAAGTTATCCAATGGGTTTGTGTCCGGTTTTTCTTGTGCTTCATGCTCACATGGCCGAACAGCGGTTTTTGGTCGGTCAAAGCCAAAATTTCGCCCACTCTGATTTGGTTTTCGTTCCACTTGAAAATCAGCACACCGTTGGGCTTGAGCACGCGGAAACACTCTGCAAATCCCTTGCGTATGTCGTCCTGCCAATTGCCGCCCAATACCCCGTATTTCTTTGCCAGCCATGATTGCTCGCCCGCGTGTATCAGGTGCGGCGGGTCGAAAACCACCACGGGGAAGGTGTTGTCCGGGAATGGCAGGTCGGTAAAATCCAGTTTTACATCAGGGGATATTTCCAGCTTGCGCAGGTAATGGCGGTCTTTCAACAGGTGTTGCTCACAACGTCTGTCGCCAAACACCGCGCGGCTGTCCTGCTTGTCAAACCACATCATGCGGCCGGCGCAGCAGGGGTCCAACACTTTCATTTTTGCGCTCCAATCTGTTTCAATTCACTGCCGTAACAGGCCCCACCGTTACCGCTGGGCGGCGGCAGTCTGCGCCGTACAGTTCTTCCACCGCCAAATCCACGGTCTCGCGCAGGGTAGCCGCGCAGGCGCAGAAATAATTCTGCGCATCCGTCTGTATCGTGAGTTTGGGGTCTTCGCCGTCCTTTTTGTCTAAGGTGAACACGCCCAAATCTTCTAAAAACTCCCAACGCTTTTGATCGTATAAATCGCGGGTTTCCAGCCGCATGATGCACAGCGCGGCTTCGTCTAAAAGCAGCTTTAAACGGGTCGGCGTTGCCGTGTCTTCCGCTGCTGCCAGTAATTCGTCGATTAATTGCGTCATTTTTTTATATTCCTTTTAATTTCAATTAGTTAATATTTTCTCAAGGCAAAAAAATTATTGCCCCGTCAGTTTCATCACGGTCAGCCAGCCCAAATACCCGCCCAATGCTGCTGCCGACCAGCACATCACCGCCGCCGCCACCCACAATCTAATCAGCCATACGGCCGTCTGAAATCTTTTGCTCATACTCCGCTCCCGTCATAATGGCTTTATCGCCGTGTATCCGTTTAATTTCTGCGATGGCCTCTTGCAACCGTCCCCATTGGGTGTGCGGGTTTGGCCGCGCAAACCACACCGCTGCGCGTCTGCGCCACTGGCCGTAGGCCTGCCAGTCGCTGTTGCGCCGTCTGAAACTACTCATATACCACCCCGCCCATACGCTCGTTATCGCTCATTCGCTCATAGGCTTTCTCAAGCTCCAGCGCGGCAAAATCGGCTGAGTCCTGCTGCTCGCGCACCAGCCGCTGCACTTCGGTTTCGTGTTGGTACAGGCTCCGCGCCGGCACCGGCTCGGTACAGCGGTTGGCACAGGCGGCAACCGCCGCAGCCATCAAAACAGGCATCAGCAGTTGGCGCAATTTCAAGGTATCCATTTTTTGATTTTCCTTTATTTTTCAATAGGTTATAAAAAATACTGGGCAAAAAAATTATTGCCTCGCATCAAAGGCTTAATGGATTAAGTAGGTTTCCGCATGCTCAATCACATCGCCGTCCAAATCCGCATCGGGGTTAACTTGCAACAAATAATCCACAATCAGCAGCAGTTTGGAAAGCTTGCGCGCATTGCCTTTTGATGTTTTCACCACCTTTTGCGACACCGCTTCGTCGTTAGTTTTCAACACCGCCGCCGCAATCTGCTTCAAATCCGCCTCCGGCAGCATTTCGCCCAATTCCATCTTCACCGACACCCGCGAGAACAACTGCTTAAATTCGCTGTTCGGTCCCTTCAAATTCAGCAGCAGCTTCGGCATACCCACCAACGCCACCGCCACCCCCGTTTTATCGTGTATCCGCCGCAGGCTCTCCAGCGCACGGGTGGGCAATTGCTCCGCCTCGTCAATCAGCAGGATACGGTGATGATCGCGCGGGCTGCTGCTTTTTTTATCGCGCTTCAGGCAGTCGATAATCCGCTCCGTCAGTTCGTGGATATTGCCCTTATCGCTTAAGTCCAATACCCGGCAGATTTCCTGCAACAACACCTTTGCCGTATAGCCCGTATCCGGCTCCACCAGCAAAGCCAGCGGGTTGGCTGCCACATACTGCTTCAATACCGTGGTTTTACCCAAGCCCGCGCCGCCGTACACAATCCCCAGCTGCCCCAGCCAAGCCGCCAAGCCCAGCCAGCCTTTCATCTTCTTGGCCGTACTTGTTTCCACATACGGAATATCCAGCTTTTTCAATTCCGCGCGGTCGCCTTCCTGCTCCAAAAACAGCGCCGCCTTTTTATCCATACCCGCAATATCGTCGTCATATTTGCCGTTTAAGTAGCCAGATAGTGCGCTGCGCGATACCCCCATACGGTCGGCCGCCTTGTTTTGGCTCATGCCGCTGGTTTCCAAAAATTGCTTCAGTTGTTCAATCATTTTTCGTTTTCCTTAAAAAGTATTAAAGATTAGCCGTAATGCTTAACTGGCGTCTTCCCATAAAAAATCGCGTAACTTCTTCTTGCTACCGCCTCGTGCCGGCAGCGTGTTTTCCACTTCCACCAACTCGCCGCTGTCCGTTTTCAACTTCAAAAACTCGCCGTAATCCGGCTGCTGTTCGATAACCGGGTGGCCGAGCGGCGTTGTGCCTCGATTAAATCCATCTTGTTTTGCAGGCGGCGAGCTTGGCCTTTGCGGCGGCGATCGGCCAGTTGCTCCATCCGCGTTTCGGCAAAGGCGGCGCGTTTGTTGCCGTTAAACACCGCCTTGCAAATCACTTTGCCTTGCATATCCTTAACGATTACGCTTTCCGCATTGTGGATATCGTAGGCCACCCGCACTTTTTGCCCGCTGTAATCCAGCAGCGCCTCATTAAAATAGGTGTTGTTCCACAAGTTCAACACGCCGCGGTCGGGTATCCGCTCTTCTTCCGGCCGATACATCATATCCAGCTCCAACGGGCTTAAAACATCCGTTTTCACCCGCATGCCGTCCTTCTTCATCCGATATTCGTAATACCCCATCGGCGTAAAGTGCCCGTTTCCGGATCCTTCGGCAGGCTGCGGTGTTCGTGTTCAAAGTTGTATTGATGCACCGCTTCCTCTAAATCAGCTTTAAATAAATTGCGCCCAAGTCGGCACCGCATCCAGCGCCGCCTCCTGCACCTTGCTCAATTCCGTACTTTTTTTGAGCCTTATCCGCACTCGACACCGAGTTTGCAATCTTACGAAGCGTTTCCGAGTCCGCATCCTTGCCCTGATAAGTGCTGTACCGCTTCGCCAGCGGAATCGTAATCGTCTGCTACAGCCGCTCAATCTTACCGCGGCCCTGAGGGTTGCCCGGGATACCCGTAAAATGCTCGATACCGATACGCGGCAAAATACCCGTCGTCTCCTTATCCAGCATATGGCCCGTTTCGCCCGCGCCGTTATCCGAGTAGTAGCCCAAAGGCGGCGGTAAATCCGTCATCCCGTGGCGTAAAGCATCCGCCACCGCTACCGCCGTTTCCGATAGAGCCACGCTCCAACCCACCACCGCGCCGCTGCATCCGTCAATAATCATCGTTACCTCCGGCGTAAACAGATAACCCATCGGATGGCGGATTTTTGCCTTAAAGCTGTGGCCGTCGCCCACCCATACATCATTGGGTTTCAAAGCCAGCCAGTCGCAGTCGATATAAGGCATCAACTGCTTATAAGCCGACTCCGTCCGCCGGCCGCGCTCCTTCATATGCTCCGGCAGCCGCTTCATCACCGTCTGAATCTGATCGTAGCTCGGCATCTGCTCGATATCTGCTCGATATCTGCTCGATTTTTCCCTGTTCCAGATACCATTGCGCCAGCTTTTTCGCCGCCGCCATCATCATCGGCTTGTTCGGCTGCTGATAAAACATCAAAAAATCAGGTAGCCATTCAATCGCCAGCATCGGCTTCTTTTCGCGAGTTTTCACGGGTGCCAGCGCCGCAAGCCGACTCACGCTGTCGGGTGCCGCGCGGTAAGCCCTCACCCACCGGTATAAAGTCGGCCCGCTCAAACTGCGCTCATCGTTGCTTCGAGCATTCGCAATCGGAATCAGCTTCGCAATATCTTCGGGCAGTCTGCCCGCCGCCGCTTCTGCCGCCACAAACTCCACCGCCTTCTTAATCGGCATACCCGACAATTCGTACAAAAGCAACACATGCGCCACAATCGCACACCGCGCATGAGCCGTTTCCGTTTGCTTATCATCCAACCGCATCAAACCATCCTCACGTGGCATCAAACCCAACTGCTTCATTTTCTTATTCGGCTTCACCGGCTTTTTCGCTTCCGCCAACACCGGCACCTTAGCCAACAGCGTGGCCGTCTGAATTTCCGGCGGCAGGGCAGCAATCAGATACTTCTTAAGTTTCCCACCCCGAGCCTGTCCGGCAATCTCTTTAAACGGCCAATTATTTTTCTTGGCGTGGTATTCAATTCCTTGCCTACTGTTTGGCAGTCTCGGAAGCTGCAAACCTGCCAACTCAACCGCTGAAATTAACATTTTGCTATTTCTTTCTTTTTGTGGTTTACTTAAATGCGTATAACTTTTAGCATTTAAGGAACTAAATCAAAAACCGCTTATCCATTTACAACCCTTTTTGGAAAAACAGGTTTTAAATTTCGTGCTGCGTATCGCTCCGGTCAAATCTCTTCCGGCTCCACTCCGATTGCAGCGGCGATAATTCTTTCTCCTTTTAAATAAGGGGTTGTCAATGCGCTTCTAAGCGTATTGACAACCCGGCTTCGCGGTGCCAGTTTGTTGGTGTTGCGTTTTTTTGCATGATTGACTTACTCCATTCAGTAATGTGATTTGCATCGTTAATTGATTAATTGAGTTAACAATACTAAGCAAAAAAAGTTTATTGAAACTCTTTTGCTTAAAAATATAGCGCAAAAAAGCAAAATAATCATATCTGTTTGATTATTTGAATGATTTATTTTAAGCAAAAGAATTACATTTTTTTGCTTAAATGAGAAATTCTAAGCAAAAGGACAATCATGGACTTTTTAGAGCGTTTAAAATCTTTGTGGCCCGATAATGCCAAACCCGCCGACTTCTACAATAAGATTGATATGTCCGCTTCCGGTTTTAGCCGTGTCTGGAAAGATAGTGCTATTCCAACAGCCGACTATTTGATTAAAATTCAAGAAGTAACCGGCTGCGATTTAAACTGGTTACTTACTGGTAAAGGCTCTCCATATATAGATAATGGACAAGCCGTCGAAGTCCGTACCCATTCCGACGGCACCGCCACCGACACCCTCGGCAACCCCGTCAGCTTGGACGAGTTCGTCTTTATCCCGCGCTATGACGTCTATGCCGCCGCAGGGCACGGCTACCCCGCCGAAGACGACAAACCCTTATTCTGCATGGCCTTCCGCCGCTACTGGATTGAAAACTACGTTACCCGCCATCCCGAAAAGCTATCCGTAATCGCCGTCAAAGGCGATTCAATGGAAGGCGTGCTCAACCACGGCGACAACATCCTCGTCAACCACGAAAACACCGACCTGCGCGACGGCCTGTACGTTATCCGCATCGATAACGACCTGTTTGTAAAACAAATCCAAAAGCTGCCCGGCAAACTGCTGGTCAAATCCGCCAACCCGTCTTACGAGCCTTTCGAGATAGATCTAACGGCCGACCACCAAAACGTAGCCATCATCGGCCGCGTAGAGTGGTATGGTCGCGCAGTCAATTAAAAAACGGCGTTTGGTATATCCAAACGCCGTTCTATTCAAATAAAACCAAAATCAACTCAAAACCTCACCAAAACCGCACAATAAAGGTATCAAAGTTTCATCACTTTCTACTCACTTTACGCAAAAAAGTGTCAAAGCCGACTTTGCTAAATCTCCGCTCAAATTTTTGTTTCCTTTAATTTTTTCTCCTTTTTTTGCTTATTCTCTAAAGGTGTCAAAATAATACCTACCCCATAACAGCCGAATACTGTCATACCACCATATCTAAATATTTAACGTTGCGGAAATAACCAGTAACGATCACTGCCCTCCTGAAGTGCGTATTGGTCTTTTATACAACCAGCTCATGGAAGAAAGAACGGCACAAAAGAACAGGCTGAAAGCCGCCCGCCAAAGATAGCTTTGTAATACAGATCATAAAGCGCAAATAGACTGCATTTCAAAGCAAATAAAGGTCGTCTGAAAATATGTTTCAGACGGCCTGTTCCTGTTTGCGGTGGTACCTTGACGGTTTGAATCCCAGCCCGAAAGGCGGGCAGCCTGTGGAGAAACCAAACTGGCCAAGATGTGCAGGACGGAAAATCTGTAAAAAAGATCAAACAACCTGAAACCGTTAAAAAAGCCAGGCATCTCCGACTGCCCTTTGGATTGCAACCCTTTGAATCTCAAGATGAACGCCATGTCATGGTCAGAAATGAAGGGGTATCCCCAAAGGGACGCGCCCCGGCCGGCGGATTCCATACCGGCCCGACAACCGCCCGATACCGCGGGCAAAGGCCGTCTGAAAACAGCCCGATGTCTGAATCCGGGAAGAACGAAGCGCGGCAGAAAGATGCCGAGTCGTCTCAGGATTAAGGCAGGACTATCCTTTGAAACGGCTTTGGAGATGACGGGGCAGCCGCGTAGTATCTTCCGCAGCCACGGCTGCTCAGACGGCGCCGGGGAAGATTCGGGGCGCGGTACATGCTACTGCCTTCTGCTGCCAACCGGCAGCGCATTCGGCAGAAGACCAATATGCCGGTTTGAAACGGCATATCCGTGCGGCTTGCCGGCAACACAAAGGACGCTGCGGCTGCCGCAGGATAACGGCGGCAATCCGCTATGCAGGGATGTTGGCCAACCACAAGACAATCAGCCGTCTGAAGGCGGTGTCGGGCCGGGGCGGCGGTACGGCGGTGCCAATGCCGTCCATCGTCCGTTCGAAAGAGGCCGGCAACGTTGCGCCGCTATCCTGCAACGCCGTTTCAAGGCGGAAAAGCCAAATGGAAAACGGGTAAGGGCTGCCACGGAGCTCAATAATGCGGGAGAAAAGTTGTATCTTTCTCCGCTGATGGATTGGTTCAACAAGGCAATCATCGGTTGCCGGATTCGATGCCGGTGGGGAAAAGCGCAACTGTTGCCGCTGACGGGCTGGTTTAACGGAGAAATCATCGGTTGCTGAATCCTACAACCCGGCGTTGTCGATTCGGTCGGGAAAATATTGAAAGAAGCGTTTAAGCAATCAAGATAGTGTGTGAAAGTGTCAATGCCGTTGATGTATTCTTTCGGCAACAACCAAGCCGTGCCCTGCTTTTGCGGGGCATTTTTCTGTTTGGTATTGTTAATTTATGTTGTTAATCCGTAACGGGTTTTGTCGTATTCCGTTTGTTTTTTCAAAATGTAGAAAGCGATGGTTACCAGCTTTCTCATAATTGCAACAATGATGAGTTTCGGCGGTTTTTTCCCGGCTTTCAGACGGCCGATAAAGGCGGGAAAGGCGTTCATGCGGTAGGCGGCCGATGCGGGCATGTATAGGGCTGCCCGTGCCTGGCTTTTGCCGTCTGAAAAGCCGATACTGTGTTCGGATCGGTATGGGCGCGGGATTACCAAATTGAATCGGGCAAATGCAAACCGGTGCAAAACATGTCGCGCAAGGAAACTGTTTGGGCAATGCGGCCGTGGAAAGCTTCTCCGGCACGTTAAAAAAAGCCTGCGTATTTCAAAGTGGAATGCTTCCATACGCGCAAATATGCTTCCGCTGCCGGATTGGCAGCAGCTTTGCATGAGTATATTCATTATTACCACCACGACAGAACCAAGCTGAAATTAAAAGGACTGAGCCCTGTACAGTACAGGATTCAGCCCTTGAAAACCGCTTGATTAAGCTGTCTAAATTTTTTGGGGGGAGTTCATTCTCGGGCAGGCTTTGCCAAGTTGCGGTGGACGGTATTTTGGCAGGGCTTAAGCGATAAAGGCCGTCTGAAAGCTGGGATGCCTGTTTGGATAATGCGCCCGGCAGGCATTTTTGATACACGCTGTTTTATTGGTTCTGCAGAAACCGGGTTTCTTCGGAAACGGCGTTTCAGACGGCCTTTGCGGTTTTTGCCGAGGTTTTGACGGCATTGCAGTTTGCTTTGCCGGCTATGGTTTTGCGCTATAATTATATGACTGAAACCGAGTTGAAGAAGCCGCATGAAAGAACATAAAGCCCGCAAACGTTTCGGACAGAATTTTCTGCAGGACACGCGTATTATCAATGATATCGTTCATGCCGTGCGCCCGCAGCCGGGTGATGTGGTGATTGAAATCGGCCCTGGTTTGGCCGCGATTACCGCGCCTCTGGCCGAAAAACTCGACAAACTTCATGTGATCGAAATCGACCGCGACATCGTAGGCCGTCTGAAAACCCTGCCGTTTGCCGGTAAGCTGGTGATACACGAGGGCGATGTGCTGCAATTCGATTTCAACAGTGTGGCGGGTAAAAAGAAAATTGTCGGCAACCTGCCTTACAATATTTCTACGCCGCTGCTGTTTCGTTTGAGCGAAGTGGCAGATGATGTGGATGAGATGCATTTTATGCTGCAAAAAGAAGTGGTTGAGCGCATGACGGCGGAGCCGGGCAGCAATGGTTACGGGCGTTTGAGCGTGATGCTGCAATACTTTTTCGAGATGGAATCTTTAATCGAGGTGCCGCCGGAGTCGTTTTACCCCGCGCCGAAAGTGGATTCGGCAGTGGTGCGCATGATTCCGGTCAAATACCGCATCGGTAAGGCCGAAGATTTCGGGCATTTCGCCGGGCTGGTGAAACACGCGTTTGCCCAACGCCGCAAAACCATACGCAACAATCTCAAAGGCATCGCCGCCGATGGAGATTTGCAGGCCGCAGGCATCAACCCGAAAGAGAGGCCGGAGCATATCGAGGCCGGAAAATATGTGGTGCTGAGCAATTATTTGGTGCAGCAGGCCGTCTGAAACCGTAAGTTTTTATTTTTTAGGAGCGGATATGAAATATGTTGGGGCTTTTCTTGCTTTATTGTCGGCTGCCTGCATGAACCCCAATGATGCTTTTTTTCAAAACCACCGCTATAAAATGATACAGGCCGAGCTGAGCGGCGGCGGGGCTGTTTTCCGGTATGGTTATCCTAAAAAGCCCGATCATGATTTGCTGGTGAACCGAATCCGCGTGCCGGCGGCGCAGCAGGCGGGGGTTATCAAGGAGTGGTTCGTTAAAGAGCAGGGTTACCGCAAGCACGACTGCACTTTGCAAAAAGCGCAAAGCAACGGCATCACTTATTACACCTGCGATGTCGAAAAAGGGTTTAAAGGCGTACATTTTGTGGTGTATGTTGCGAATGTGAAAGCCGACAGCGTTTATATCAAAGTTTACCGGAGCATCAATAAACTGCCCACCGGGGCGGAGCTGGAAAAACTGGTGGCGGATTTGAATCAGTTTTACCCTTAAACCAATCAGGCGGCCTGAGGCCGTCTGAAAAAAAGAATATCGAAACCATGATTAAATTCAAAAACGTACACAAGCATTTTAAAGACCTTCACGTGATTAACGGCGTGAATCTGGAAGTGGGGCAGGGCGAAGTGGTGGTGGTGTGCGGGCCTTCGGGCAGCGGCAAATCCACCCTTATCCGCACCGTAAACCGGTTGGAAACCATCGACAGTGGCGAAATCTGGGTGGACGGCATGAATGTGGCCGATCCGAAAACCGATTTGAACAAAGTGCGCGCAGAGGTGGGGTTTGTGTTTCAGAGCTTTAACCTTTATCCGCATCTGAGCGTGTTGGAAAACATTATCCTCTCGCCGATGAAGGTGAAAAAACAAAGCCGCGCGCAGGCCGAAAAAAAGGCGATGGCGCTGCTTGAGCGCGTAGGTTTGTCGCTCAAAAAAGATGCCATGCCCGGCCAGCTTTCAGGCGGCCAGCAGCAGCGGGTGGCGATTGCGCGCGGATTGGCAATGGAGCCGCGCGTGATGCTGTTTGACGAGCCGACTTCCGCGCTCGACCCCGAAATGGTGGGCGAGGTGCTGCGGGTGATGAAAGATTTGGCCGAGAGCGGCATGACCATGATGTGCGTTACCCACGAAATGGGTTTTGCCCGCGAAGTGGCCGACCGCGCCGTGTTTGTCGATCACGGTCAAATTATCGAAGATGCCGACCCCGATGCGTTTTTCACTAACCCGAAACACGAGCGCACCCGGCAGTTTTTACAGCAGGTGATGAAACATTAGGCGGCAGGGTGCGGCACCCCGGCAGATTCTGCCCAAAACCGATGCAAGCCTCGGGCGGTATGGAAGTATGGAGCCGGCTCTGCTGCTTCGCGGCGTACAAAGCCGTTTTCTTTCAAGCAAAACACAGCCATGCCGTAACGGAAACAAAGGGGTTTCACCATGCGGTACGGCGCATCGATTTGACTGTTGATGGGTTTGGGCGTGCTGTCTGCATGGCTTGGGGTTTGTGCTTGGGGCTTGCCGGAAATGTGTCTGCCACGATGCGGTGTAAGAAAAACGGGGTAAAGGCCGTCTGAAAGAGAAGAGTTTCAGGCGGTTTGCCTGCGGCGTTAAATGATATTGGATCGGCGGCGGTGTTCCGGCCGTCTGAAAGGTAGGCAATGAAAAAATTTTGTTATTTTTTGGCGGCTTTTTTTGCACTGGCCGGCATCGCGCGGGCAGAAATCGATGCTTCCAAACTGCTGCCGCCCGAAAAGGCGTTTGTGCCGATGGTGAATGCGGGTGCGCAAGGCATCAGCGTGCAGTTTGCCGTGGCTGACGGCTATTATATTTATCAGTCGAAAATTGCGGCGGAAACCACGCCGGCGGGGCTGCTGGGCATGCCGAAATTCAGCACCGGAGAAGTGAAGGAAGACGAGTTTTTCGGCCGGCAAACCGTTTATTACCGTGCCGCACAGGTTGATTGGCCGTATGCCGCAGCGGCGAAAAACTACCGGCTGGTGTTGAAATACCAGGGTTGTGCCGATGTGGGCGTGTGTTACCCGCCTGTGGAAACGGCGTTTGAAATCAATGGTGAAGGGCTTTACCGCCCCGCTTCAGACGGCGCAAGCCCCTTTTTGCAGCCGCCGGCTTCAAAGCGCACCAAACCTGAGGCTGCACCTTCAGAGAGCCGCTTCAGGCTCTCGTGGGACACATTGAACGCCAACCTGTTGGCGTTTTTTCTCGCGGGGCTGGGCTTGAGCTTCACGGCTTGTATGTATCCGCTGCTGCCGATTGTGTCGGGCATTGTGGTGGGCGACAAACACACCGGCAAGGGCAGGGCGTTTGTGCTCTCGGCCGTGTATGTGCAGGGTTTGGCACTCACCTATACCGCCGTGGGCGTGATGGCGGGGCTGACGGGCGCGCTGCTGACCGTGTGGTTGCAGCAGCCGTGGGTGGTGCTGGCAGCGGCCGCGGTGATGGTGGTGCTGGCATTGTCGATGTTCGGCGTGTTTACCGTGCAGCTGCCCGCATCAGTGCAGGGCTATTTCCAAAACCAAAGCAGCAAACTTTCGGGCGGCAAAATCGCTTCGGTGTTTGTGATGGGTATGCTTTCCGCGCTGATAGTCGGCCCCTGCGTGGCGCCGCCGCTGGCATTTGCGCTGGGCTATATCGGTCAAACGGGCGACGGCCTGCTCGGCGGTTTGGCACTGTATGCCCTGGCTGTGGGCACAGGTGTGCCGCTGATGGCGGTGGGCACGTTCGGCGGCCATATTCTGCCGAAAGCGGGCGCGTGGATGAACGGTATCAAATATGCGTTCGGCTTTATTCTGCTGGCGGTGGCGGTGTATTTGGCCACACCGTTTCTGCCGTATGCAGCCGTGGTTGCACTTTACACATTATTGATGATTGTGCCGGCCGGCCTGCTGCTGGTTCAGACGGCCAAAACCGCCGGCCGTCTGAAAAGCGCAAGTGCGCTGTTGGGCGCATTGCTGCTGCTGGGCGGCTTATGGTTTGCCTATCAGAGTGCCAACCGGCAAACCACCGCGCTGCACCATTTTCTCACCCTGATGCCGCCGGCTGCCGCAAAAGAGGGCACACACGGGCGGGTTCACACCGATGTGGCGCAACTGAAGGCCGACATGCAGGCAGCTTTGCAGCAAAACCCCGCCAAGCCGGTGTTGCTGGACTTCTACGCCGACTGGTGTATTTCGTGCAAAGAAATGGCGGCCTACACGCTCAACCAACCGCAGGTGCATGAGGCGGTGGATATGCAGCGCTTTTTCCAAATCGATGTAACCGCCAACACGCCCGAACATCAGGCACTGCTCAAAGAATACGGCCTGTTCGGCCCGCCCGGCGTGTTTGTTGTCCGCGCAGACGGCAGCCGCAGCGAAGCCCTGCTGGGCTTTGTGAAACCCGAAGCATTTATCGAATGGTACCGGCAAAACGAAAACTAGCCGGGGGGGATATGGCCAATCTGCTTGGAAACAATCAAGCGTTGGCTGTTTGCCGCGCTGTGTATAGCCTGCAGTGTTACCCGGTGCCGGTATGGACAGGCAGGCTGGGGCACCTGCACCATGCCGGGTTTGAGACAAATATTTTGTTTTACAAAACAATCATCAACAACCGCCCGGGTTTGGCGGAAGGCAGAAGCGTTTTCCCGCAGTATTGCAGCAGCCGTGTTCACCAGGCTGTCTGAACTGTTCAGACGGCCTTTGGGCATTTTCCGGCAGACCGGGATAGGGCGGTGTCAGATATCCACTTCTGCCGTATCTCCTTCGGCTTCCATCCACGCACGGCGGGCGGCGGCTTCACCTTTGCCCATCAGCTTCACGAAAATGCCGTGGGTGGCTTCGAGTGCATCATCGGGAATCTTCACCCGCAGCAGTCGGCGGGTGTCGGGATGCATGGTGGTGTCTTTGAGCTGGTCGGGGTTCATTTCGCCCAAGCCTTTGAAACGGCTGATGGAATAGGCCGTTTCTTTCACGCCTTCGCTTTGCAGACGCTCCAGAATGCTGTCGAGCTCGCCCTGGTCGAGGGCGTAGAGTTTGCGCGCGGGCTTGCTTTTACCTTGCGCGTTTACGTCCACACGAAACAGCGGCGGCTGGGCAACATAAATATGGCCGTCTGAAACCAGCTTGGGAAAGTGGCGGTAAAACAGCGTGAGCAGCAGCACCTGGATATGCGAGCCGTCCACATCGGCATCCGACAAAATGGCGATTTTGCCGTAGCGCAAGCCGCTCAAATCGGGGTTGTCGCCGGCGCCGTGGGGATCCACGCCGATGGCAACGGAAATATCGTGGATTTCTGCATTGCCAAAGAGTTGGTCGGGGTGGATTTCAAAGCTGTTGAGCACTTTGCCGCGTAGGGGCAGAATGGCCTGGGTGGCTTTGTCGCGCGCGAGTTTGGCCGAGCCGCCGGCCGAATCTCCTTCCACTAAAAACAACTCGTTTTCGCGGATGTCTTCGCTTTCGCAGTCGGTGAGCTTGCCGGGCAACACGGCCACGCCGCTGCTTTTTTTCTTTTCGATTTTTTTCACCGAGCGCATCCGCGCCTGCGCCTGCCGGATGGCAAGTTCGGCGATTTTTCTGCCGGCCTCTACGTTTTGGTTAAGCCACAATTCGAGCGGGTCGCCCGACACGGCAGCCACCAGTTTGAGCGCATCGCGGTTGGTGAGTTTGTCTTTGGTTTGGCCTTGGAACTGCGGGTCGAGCACGCGGGCAGACAACACGAAGGCCACGCGCCCGAACACATCATCACTCTGCACTTTCACGCCGCGCGGCAGCAGATTGTGGTGGTTGATGAAGTTGTTTACCGCGCCGAACACGGCCTGTTTCAAGCCTGCTTCGTGGGTGCCGCCCAGCGGGGTGGGAATCAGATTGACATAACTTTCGCTGTTGCACGCGCCTTCTTCCAGCCAGGTGAGCGCGAAAGCCGCACCTTCGCCGGCGGCAAAATCGCTGTTGTGGCCGTCTGAAAGATAATTTTCGGCGGCAAACACCGGCACGGCTTCCTGCGCTTCGCCGATAAGGTCGGCAAGATAACTTTTCAGGCCGTCGGGGTAGTGCCAGGTTTGCGTTTGCGGCTCCGCCGTGCCTTTGGCGGGGCGGGTGAGCGACACGGTAACGCCCGGCAGCAGCACTGCTTTGGCGCGCAGCAGCCGTTCCAACTCGGCAATGCTGTAATTCGGGCTTTCGAAATATTTGCCGTTGGGCCACACGCGCACCTCGGTGCCGGAATCTTTTACCGCGCATTTGCCGGTTTCGTGCAAAGGCTCGATGACATCGCCGCCGGAAAACACGATGCGCCGGATTTTACCCTCGCGCTTAACGGTTACTTCCAGGCGGTTGGAAAGCGCGTTGGTTACCGACACGCCCACGCCGTGCAGGCCGCCTGAAAAGGCATAGGCGCTGCCGCCGTCTTTTTTGTTGAACTTGCCGCCCGCGTGCAGGCGGGTAAACACCAATTCTACCACCGGCACACCTTCGGCAGGGTGCAGGCCGACAGGAATGCCCCGACCGTTGTCTCGCACCGAAAGCGAGCCATCGTGGTGGATTTCCACATCAATGCGCGTGGCAAAGCCGCCGAGTGCTTCATCGGCGGCATTGTCGATCACTTCCTGGCAGATGTGGGTGGGGCTTTCGGTACGGGTGTACATGCCCGGGCGTTCTTTTACCGGCTCCAGGCCTTTGAGTACGGTGATGCTCGATTCGCTGTATTGGGGTATGGTCATGGCGGGTATGGGGTGGGGACAGTCGGGCAGGATTTTAGCATAGATAGCCGGAACGGTTTCAGACGGCCTGTTTCTTTATCACAGGCCAGGTACCCCAGGCCGAGGCTTTTGCAAAATTCTTTTCGACACCTTAAAACACTTGCGTCATGCTCGGGCTTGATTCAGGCATCTGTTTGTTTTATAAGATAAAGAGATACTCGGGTCAAGCCCGAGTATGACGAAATATAAATTCAGGATTAAAACGGTTTTTTTGCAAAGGTTTCAGGCCGTCTGAAAGCAGTTTTTAACGTGTTGCCGGTAAAACGTCCGTTTAGTTTTTGCCGGTGTATTGCTGCAACAGTTCGCGGAATGCCGCGCCGGTTTCGGGGTGTTTCAAGCCGTAGGCAATGGTGGCTTCGAGATAGCCCAGCTTGCTGCCGCAGTCGTAGCGGGTGCCTTCGAAGGCGTGTGCCAGCACAAATTCGTGATCGAGCAGGCGGGCGATGCCGTCTGTGAGCTGGATTTCGTTGCCCGCGCCGCGCGGCAGGTTGGTGAGCAGGTCGAAAATGCGCGGGGTGAGAATGTAGCGGCCGACCACGGCCAAATTGGAAGGTGCCTCTTCGGGCTTGGGTTTTTCGACAATATTGGTGATGCGTTTGTAGTTTTTGAGGTTTTCTGTTTCTACAATGCCGTAGGAGCCGGTTTGGGCGGGATCCACCGTTTCCACGCCCAACACGCTGTTGCCGGTTTGGTTGTAGATATCGACCATCTGTTTGAGCGCGCCTTGCGGGGCATCGATTAAATCATCGGCCAAAATCACGGCGAAAGGGTTGCTGCCCACGGCGGCGCGGGCGCACAGCACGGCGTGCCCCAACCCTAAAGCTTCGGCCTGGCGGATATACAGGCAGGTAATTTGCGGCGGCAGAATGTCTTTAACGTGTTCGAGCAGTTTGTTTTTATTGCGCTGCTCCAGCTCAGTTTCGAGTTCGTAGGCTTTGTCGAAGTGGTCTTCGATGCTGCGTTTGTTGCGGCCGGTAACAAACACCATTTCGGTGCAGCCTGCCGTCACGGCTTCTTCTACGGCGTATTGAATCAGGGGTTTATCGACAATCGGCAGCATTTCTTTGGGGCTGGCTTTGGTGGCGGGCAGAAAGCGGGTGCCCATGCCGGCAACGGGGAATACGGCTTTTTTAATCGGTTTGATCATGTGTTGCTCCTCGAATTAATGGGGAATGTACCGTCATACGGCGCGGCCTGAGCCTGCCTAAAATTCACAGGCCGTCTGAAAAACGGCGGCCGTGCTTTAACGTAACGGATTTTACTGGTTTGCGGCAGGGGCGGATAGGTCGGATTCATTTGCCGCTATCCAGCAAAGCCTTCAGTTGCGCTTCATCCAACACCGCCACGCCCAAGGCCTGCGCTTTTTCGAGCTTGCTGCCCGCTGCTTCGCCTGCCACCACATAGTCGGTTTTTTTCGACACGCTGCCCGAAACTTTACCGCCTGCGGCTTCAATCAGGGCTTGAGCTTCATCGCGCTTGAGCGTGGGCAGGGTGCCGGTGAGCACGAAGGTTTTGCCCGCCAGCGCGGCGGGGCCGTCTGAAACCGTGTTTGGGTTTTCAGACGGCATCCCGTTTAAAAATGCTTCGATGCTGTGCAGCAGGGCGAGGTTTTCAGGCCGGCTGCGCCATTGCTGCCATTGCGCGGGCAGTGCGTTGTCGTTTATCAGGCCGGCCATGCTTCTGCCGGCCAAATCCCACAGTGCGGCGGCGCGGGTTTCGCTGGTTTTGTAGCCGCTCAGGCGGGCGAGCCATTTCTGCGGTTGGGCATATTGTGAAACCAGCAGGGTAACGGGCTGGCTTTTCGGCGATACGCCGGCAGCCAGCAGCTCGTCTATCATGGCCTGCTGCCCGGTTTGGGCGAAAAATCGGGCAATGGAATGCGCCACCACGGTGCCGATGTCGGGCAGGCAGGCCAGCAGCGGCTCGGGGACGCGGCGCACTGTTTCGAGCGTGCCGAACGCCTGCGCCAGTGATTTGGCGGTGCGCTCGCCCACATGGCGTATGCCCAGCGCAAACAGAAAGCGCGCCAACTCGGGCTGTTTGCTCGCTTCGATGCCGGCGAGAATATTTTCGGCCCATTTGACGGGCGGCTGTTTTTTGCCGTTTTTGCGGCCGTCTGAAAGCGTTTCGCCGCCGTTTTCCGGTTGTGTTTCGCTTTTGTCGGCGTTTTCTTTCATCTGCTGCAGGGTGGGAATATCGAGGCGGTATAAATCGGCGAAATGTTTCACCCAATCCTGCGCCACCAGCTGCTCGATTTGCCGCTGCCCCAGGCCTTCGATGTCCATTGCTTTGCGCGAGGCGAAGTGAATCAGCCCCTGTGCGCGTTGGGCGCGGCACAGCATGCCGCCGCTGCACCGTGCCACCGCTTCGTCTTCTTCGCGCTCGATGCCGCTGCCGCAAATCGGGCAGTGCCGGGGCAGGCAGTATGGCGGGTAAACGGGTTCGCTGCGGCTTTCAGACGGCCCCGCAAACATATCGCCCTGCAGGCCGTCTGAAACGGCGGCGGCTTCGCTCATCGGGCGGCGCTCTAACACCACGCGCACCACTTCGGGAATCACATCGCCCGCGCGGCGAACCACCACGGTGTCGCCCACCCGCACGTCTTTGCGCTGCGTTTCGCCTTCGTTGTGCAGGGTGGCGTTGGTAACGGTTACGCCGCCCACAAACACCGGCTGCAGGCGGGCAACGGGCGTGACCGCGCCGGTGCGCCCCACCTGCACATCGATGGCTTCCACCACGGTGAGGGCTTCTTCGGCGGGGAACTTGTGTGCAACGGCCCAGCGCGGTGCGCGCGAAATAAAACCCAATTTCTGCTGTTCGGCCAGGCTGTTTACTTTCACCACCATGCCGTCTATTTCATAGGGCAGCTTGGGGCGTTGCTGCTGCATGGCTTCGTAAAACGCCAACGCGCCGGCGATGTCGGGGAATACGCCGTAATGGCCCTCGGGCAGGCTGAAGCCCAGTTTTTTCAAGTATTCCAGCTCTTCAAAATGGGTGGCGGGCGCAAAGCCGCCTTCGCGGCGGGCGATGGCGTAGGCAGAAAAGTGCAGGCGGCGGCGGGCGGTGATGCGCGAATCGAGCTGGCGCAGACTGCCGGCGGCGGCGTTGCGCGGGTTGGCAAACAGTTTTTGGCCGGCGGCGGCCTGCTGGTGGTTCAGGGCGGCAAAATCGGCTTTGAGCATCATCACTTCGCCGCGCACTTCGATGAGTTCGGGCACTTGATCGCCGTGCAGCCTGAGCGGCACGTTGGCGATGGTTTTCACATTTGGGGTAACGTTTTCGCCCACCGAGCCGTCGCCGCGCGTGGCGGCGCGTTCCAGCACGCCGCTGCGGTAGAGCAGGCTCACGGCCAGCCCGTCAAATTTCGGTTCGACAACATATTCGGGCTGCCGGCCGCCCAGGCTGCCGCGCACGCGCCCGTCAAACGTATACATTTCGGCATGGTCGAACGTGCCGCTTTCGTGCTGCGGCGAAAAAGCGTTGGAAAGCGAGAGCATCGGCACTTCGTGGCGCACGCTCTCAAAACCTGCCAGCGGCTCGCCGCCCACGCGCAGGGTGGGGCTGTCGGGCAGGCGCAAATCGGGGCGGGCGGCTTCAAGCGTTTCCAGCTCGCGAAAGAGCGTGTCGTATTCGGCATCGGGAACGCTGGGGGCATCAAGGGTGTAGTATTCGTAGGCGTAGCGGTTGAGCAGGCCGGTCAGTTCGCGGATGCGGAGGGCGGGATTGTCCATAAGTTGGGGCCGTCTGAAAATAAAATTTTGAAAATCAAGATAAAGGTTTTTCAGACGGCCGGGTGTGTGAAAGGCCGTCTGAAATCAAACGGGCTGTGTAAGCTGCCCGGTTGTCGAAACATCGGCCGGATATCCGGGCGGGATTCGGCGGTTTTGCGTTTCGGGGGGGGGGCCGTCAATCTAAAATAATAAAACCAATAATAAAACCGCGCGGCTCTGCTTTGTTTCGCTCAAAGGGAGTGTTTGGCGGCGAGCCGGTTTGGTGCTGCCCTATGCGGGCGGTGCCGGGTTTCGTTCTGTGCCGGCTTGCTGTGTGCGGATGGCCGGGGCGGCGGCAGGCATGGCGGCGGGGAAGCGGGTTTTGCAAGGGCTTCGGGATAAGGCTGCCGTAAAAAGCGGGCGGTGCTGCGGCAGGGGTGCGCTTATGCTTCTGCCACTGCAAATGCCAGCACCAGGCCGCCTTCATCGCTCATGCTCAAATGCACGCGCCTGATGCCTTTTTCTTGCAGCCATTGCTGCAAATCGGGCTCGCAGATAAATTCGGGCTTGCCCAGCCCGTCGTGCCCCACGCCGATGTTGCGCAGGCTCACGGGCGAGCGCAGGCCGGTGCCTACGGCTTTGGCGAAGGCTTCTTTGGCGGCAAAGCGTTTGGCGAGAAAGTTTGCCGGCCTGCCCGCCTGCGGGTATTCGAGCAGTTCGATGCGGCTGAGCAGGCGCGCTGCGAAGGCGCGGCCGTATTTTTTGTGCAGTTTCTCGATGCGCTCCAGCGCAACGATGTCGGTGCCGGTTCCGTAAATCATAGGGTTTCCTTTTTCCTTTGCGGGTTTTCAGACGGCCTCAATAGGGCAGCGGGCGTGCTCTGAATATGGCTTCTTTCATCTGCCGTATCGCGGCGGGCAGGCCGATGAACACGGCTTGGGCAATCAGCGAGTGGCCGATGTTGAGCTCGCGGATGGCGGGAATGCTGGCAATCGGGGCGACGTTGTGGATGGTGAGGCCGTGGCCGGCATTCACAACCAGCCCCAAACTGCTGCCGAAATCGGCACCTTTTTCGATGCGCTGCAATTGGGCGGCGCGCACCTGCGGGGTGGCGGCATCGGCATAGGCACCGGTGTGCAGCTCGATAACGGGCGCGCCCACATCGCGGGCGGCCTGAATCTGCGCTTCATCGGCATCGATAAACAATGAAACGCGGATGCCCGCTTCGGTGAGGGTTTGGGTGAAGGCGGCGATTTTGTCTTGCTGCGCCAAAACGTCGAGGCCGCCCTCGGTGGTGATTTCTTCGCGTTTTTCGGGCACGATGCACACGTCTTCAGGCATCACTTTCAGGGCGTTTTCGAGCATTTCTCCGGTGAGTGCCATTTCGAGGTTCATGCGGGTGCGGATGGCGTTTTTGATGGCGGATACATCGGCATCTTTGATGTGGCGGCGGTCTTCGCGCAGGTGCAGGGTAATCAGGTCGGCACCGTGGGTTTCTGCAATCAGCGCGGCTTCGAGCGGGCTGGGGTAGGGGGTGCCTCGGGCATTGCGCAGGGTGGCGACGTGGTCGATGTTTACGCCTAGTAACATATATGGTTCCTTTTTTACCGGCGTTGGGCCGGGTGTTCGAAAATAAAAATGATGCAGCGCGGCTTTTGGCTCGAAGAGCAAGATTCTGCAAGCAGCCGAAGCGGAAACATAACCGGTTTCGCGCTATAGCCGGCCGTCTGAAAATAAAACGGCGGCAGCATCGGTTTGTCTGTGTTGCCCGCAGCCCGGTGTTTATTGTAGCGGACGGGCTGTATGCGCGGGCTGTGCGTTTTGCCGCTCGGTTTCATTCTGGCTTTGAACGGCTGTATTTTTTCAGACGGCCTGGCAGGCGGACAAAAGATTCAGGCCGTCTGAAACGCCTGCATCTGCTGCAATACCTGCCGCGATTTGATGCCTTCGGGCAGGCGGAAATCCAACAGCATACGGGTGAGCTTGAGGGTTTGCTGCAAACTTTCGCCGTTGTCGAAAATGCCGTTGCGCAGTTGGATTAAGGTGCTGCCGTCCACCGCCACGCCCTGCGCTTCGTGTTGCGGCAAGCCGCCTGCCTGTGCCAGCGGCAGTGGGGCGTGTTCGGGGCGCAGCCAGTAAGTTTGGCCGGCGGCAACCGGTTGGCCGTGTTCATCGTTTTGCAGATCGGGAGCGAAGCCCAGCCCGGTGAGCAGCGTCCACTCGAAGCGGCGCAGGGCGGCAACATGGTCGGGTTCTGTGCAAACCGAACGCATCAGGGTGTGGAGTGCGTCATATAGGTCGGGGTGCGGGTCTTCGCGGGCGGTGAGCCGGTATATCAGCTCGTTGGCATACAGCCCGCTGAACAGGGCGCGCCCCTGCGGCTGCCGCCAGCCGCCCAGCCATTCGGCGCGGTGCAGGGTTTTTAATTCTTGGGAACCATACCACGATGCGCTCACGGGCACAAACGGCACCAGCACACCGCGCAATTCGCTTTGGCGGGTGCGGGCGCTGCGGGCGAGCAGGGCTACGCGCCCGTAGCGGCGGCTGAACATTTCCAGCCGCAGGCTGCTTTCGCGCCAGGGCTTGGCGGTGAGCAGGAAGGCGGGCTCGTGGTTGATGCGGTGGGTTTGGGCGGGCATATCGGTTTATTTAGTTTATATATTATTAGTATATTTGTTTTGGCCGAGGCCGTCTGAAACCTTTTCAGACGGCCTCGGATAGGGTTTGTTGCCAATCCGCTTTATTTTCGATAGAGGGCGGCAAGCCGCAGGCCGTTACAGACAGTGCGGCAAGGCGTGGCAGCAGGTAGCGGAAACCAGTGGAGCCGTTATTATAGGGTGTGCCTGCTCCGTGCGGCGTTGCTGCACTCCGGTTTGGGGTGTGGTTCGGGCAGGCCGCCGGACAGCAACGCAACCGGTTCGGTAACGTTGGCGCGGCCTGCGGTTTGCCGCCTTGTGTCGGAAAGGTGTGAATCCATGAATTTGCTACCTGTGTTTTTCCAGCCATACCCCGCTCTCGATATGGGGGGTAAACGGAAACTGGTCAAACAGTGCCATGCGGCGTATGCGGTGGGTTTGCGCCAGTGTGTCGAGGTTGGCGAACAGGGTTTCGGGGTTGCACGAAATATAAACCACATGGTCGAACTGCTGCACCAGCTTCAGGGTGGCGCTGTCGAGGCCGGCGCGCGGCGGATCAACGAAAATAGTGGAAAAGCGGTAGTCGGCCAATGCGATGCCTTGCTCCCGAAGGCGGCGGAATTTGCGGGCGCCGGTGTAGGCTTCGGTAAATTCTTCGGCCGACAAACGGGCGATTTTCACGTTGCCGCTGCCGTTGGCTTCTATATTCCATAACGCGGCCTGCACCGAAGTTTTCGACACTTCGGTGGCCAAAACTTTGTCGAAACTGCGCGCGAGCGGCAGGGTGAAGTTGCCGTTGCCGCAATAGAGTTCCAGCATATCGCCGCCCAAAGGCCGCGCCACGCTGCACGCCCAAGCGAGCATTTTTTCGCAGACGGCGGCATTGGGCTGGGCGAAGCTGCCTTCGTATTGGCGGTAAACGAAAGGCTGCCCTTCCACATGCAGTTTTTCGGTAACGAAATCCTGCTTTAACACGATTTTCTGGCCTTTGCTGCGGCCGATCACGGCGATGCCCAGCTCGTTTTGCATCGCTTCGGCGGCGGTGCGCCAGGCTTCATCGAGCTTTTTGTGGTAAACCATCGTTACCAGCATTTCGCCGCTCAGGGTGGCGAGAAATTCCACCTGATACCAGCGGTTCCGCAGCACGCTTTCGCGGCCGGCGGCAGCGAGCAGGCGCGGCATCAGGCAGTTTATGGTTTCGCAGGCGGGGGGAAAGCTGTCGCAGCGGTGCATGGTTGCCCCGCCGGCTTTGCGTCCCTGCTCAAACATGGCGTAAAACATGGTTTGGCCTTCGTGCCAAACTCTGAATTCGGCGCGCATGCGGTAGTGTTGCCGGGGTGAGTCGAACACTTCCAAACCGGGCATGGGCAGCGGTGCGGACAGCTGCCCGATGCGGCGGATTTTTTCGTTTAGCTGGTGCCGGTAGGCGGATTCGGTCATGGTTGGGGCCATCGTGGGAAAGAGGGCGATTATATAGTGGAAATACGTTTTTTTCGCTTTCGGGCAGCTTGTTTTCAGACGGCCTGTAAGGGAGGGGTTGTCTGAAAACAAATCCAACGTTGGTTTACAGCCAGCCGTCGGGCGAGACGGGCCGGTTGTCGAGCAGTTTGATAAATCCGGCCACCACGCGGTAGATAAACCACACGCTTGCCGCGAGAATAACCGCAAAGCCGATGAAGATAAATACCGTGAGCCAGCCGATGAGCATACCCAGCAGGGTGTACCAAAAAGTTTTAATCAGATATTGCGCATGGCTGCGGTAAACCGTGCCCGCCATTTCACCGCGCTTCAAATAGGCCATAACCACGCCTGCCAGCGCGGTGATGCCGTTAACCAGCGACAGGGCGTAAAGGGCGTAGATGATGATGGTGTAGGTACGCAGGCTGTCGCCCGGCGCGGGGCTGTTGTGTTCGATAACATTGTTGCTCATGGCAGTTTCCTTTTTTGGTTGGATTGCGGGCGGAGGCAGGTTGGAACAGCCGGCCGGCACGCCTGTTATTATAAAGTAAGCGGGCGCCGTTGTTGCCCGTCATCGGCGCAAGAGGCAGCGGCCGCCGTTTCGGCCGCACGGGCCGGTCAGGGTAAATCTTTACTTGTTTTGAGTTATTTTTTCAGACGGCATAAAACAAAAGCCAAATCAACGGCATAAAAATGCAGGCGGTGTCGTTTGCACGCCCAGCCCCGTTTCGTGGTGCGGAAATGCCAAGACACGGAACTTTTTATCTGTTATGGTTGCCTAACACCCGTCTGTGCCGAGAGGCGCATTGAAATCCAACATTAACGGAGTAACTTTAATGAAAGCAAACTTGAAAATCATCGTTCCCGCCCTGGCTGCGGCAACTGCATTGAGCGCCTGCGGTATGTTCGGCAAAGACAAGCCCAAAGCCCAGCCCGCCCCCGCGCCTGTTGCGCAACAGCAACAGCAGCAGGCGCCCCAGGTTCAGGCTCCGCAAACGGTTCAGGTTGATTCTATCGATGGCAAAAAAGAAGTGGCCTACAAATGCGGCAACAAAGGCCAAAACCCGCTGAATGTGATGTATGGCTTCAAAAACGGCGAAGTCGTGGTTGCCCAGGTTAAATATCAAAACAGGCTTTCTCCCGGCCTGATGCGTGTTGTCGGCAATGATGACCAAAACATTTTTGCCGGCGGCGGCATCACTTGGGCGGCAGGCAAAGCCACTGCCGCCAATGTGGATAAAGTGGACGGCAATATGCTGACCCAAGAGGCGGTGGAAACCGTAAACGGACGGCAGCAGCAGGTTTCCCAAATCGTAACCCGCAGCTGCCTGCTCGACAAAGCAGGCACTGCCAAACTGAACAAGGCCGCAGCGCCTGCCAAAGCCGCGAAAAAAGCACCGGCTAAGAAATAACCGCCCTGAAACAAACACGGGCAGACAAACACAGGCCGTCTGAAATGATTTTTTTCAGACGGCCTTTGCCGTGTTTGCGCGATACCGGGTTATGCCTGCATGGCGGATACGCATTTCCGTTGCGCTCAGCAAGGCAGGGCGGCAGGCCGCAAACGGCGGGAAGGTATTATGGAAACGATAATGCTCTGCCGCCGTTTCGGCAGCCGGTAAAACCGCTTTCTTCGAACCGGGCAGACGGAACGGGGCGGAGCGGGTTTGCCGTACCCGCGCCGCCCGCCGGAGCGGGTGCCGGGCAACGGCGGTATGGGGAAACGGAAGGGTACCGGCATGAAAAAGGCCGTCTGAAATGATTTTTTCAGACGGCCTTTTTCAGACGGAATGGTTTTTGCCAAGCCCCCACCTCATACAAAATACCCGGGTCAAGCCCGGGTATGGTGTGTGTGAAAAACAGATATTGTGTTGCGGCGGCATATCGGCCTGTTTGTGTTACACCCTGCGGCATTCGGTATGCACCCGGCCCGGTTTCAGCTTGCTGTGGGCATCGCGCAGGGCGGTGCGCAGGCCTTCTTCGATAACGGGGTGGTAGAAGGGCATATCGAGCATTTGCGGCACGGTCATCTTTTGCTGGTGTGCCCAAGCCAAGAGATGCGCCAAGTGTTCGGCGGCGGGGCCGGCAATTTCGGCGCCGAGAAACAGGCCGCTGCCTTGTTCGGCATATATGCGCATATGGCCTTTATTGACCCGCATCACGCGGCTGCGGCCCTGGTTGCGGAACGATACTTCGCCGATAACCACGCATTCGGGGTTTGGATAGCGCTCTAACACCCGCGCATAGCGCAGCCCCACGGTGGCGATTTGCGGGTCGGTAAACACTACGCCGATGGGGCTGCGGCGCAGGCCGTTGGCGATATCGGGGTAGCGGCCGGCGTTGTCGCCTGCGATTTTGCCCTGGTCGGCGGCTTCGTGCAGCAGCGGCAGCTGGTTGGAAGCATCGCCCGCGATAAAGATGTGGGGAATACTGGTTTGCATGGTCAGCGGGTGGGCTTTGGGTGCGCCGCGCCCGTCTAATTCGATGTTTAAGTTTTCCAGCCCGATGTTATCGGTGTTGGGGCGGCGGCCGATGGCGGCCAGCAGGTAGTCGGCAGTGTAGAGGCCGCGCTCGCCGCCGCACACCCAATGCACTTCCACTCTGCCTTCCTGATTGAGTTTGACTTCGGTTTGTTTGGGATCAACGTTCAAATGCAGCGGCAGCTCTTCGCCGAAAACGGCTTTGGCTTCGGCCAGCACCACGGGGTCGGTGATGCCGCCCAATGTGCTGCCCGTGCCGAAGACGGCGGTTTTCACGCCCAAGCGGTGCAGGGCTTGGCCGAGTTCCAGGCCGATGACGCCGGGGCCGAACACGGCCACGCTCCCGGGCAGGGTGTTCCAAGAGAATACGTCATCGTTGGTAATCAGTTTGCCGCCCAGCGTTTCCCATTGGGGCAGGATAACGGGGCGCGAGCCGGTGGCGATCACGATGCGGCCGGCTTGGATTTGGGTGTGGTTGTCGATTTGGACGGTGTGTTCGTCAATGAATCTGGCGTTGCCCATGATGCGTTTGGCGGCCGGCCATGCTTCTACATCGCTGACCACGAAGCCGACAAAACGGTCGCGTTCGGATTTCACGCGTGCCATCACTTCTTCGCCGTTAACGGTGATGCTGTTTTTGTCTAAATGAATGCCGAACGGGGTGGTGTGCAGGGCATGGTGGCGCGCTTCGGCAGCGGCAATCAGCAGTTTGGAGGGCATACAGCCGACGCGGGCGCAGGTGGTGCCGAAAGCGCGGCCTTCGATCAGGTAAACATTTTCGGTGTGGAGGCGGGCATTGCGGAATGCGGCCATGCCGGCGGTGCCGCCGCCGATAACCGCAACGTCTGCTTGAAGTTGTTTCATGGAGTTGTCCTTTGGAGGTGCCGTTTCAGACGGCCTTTAGACGGGTGTAACAAAATTTAAATCGATTCGGAGCCGGAAACGGTTTTGCCGGTTTGCGTCAATCCGCTGTTTTTTCAGACGGCCTAGATGGTGTCGGATCCGTCTGAATATTGGAAATGTGCCGTTACGGTTGGATAACGGAGCGTTTCTGGCCGGTACCGGAACCGCAGACGGCTGCGGGTTATTTGGAGAGAAACATTTCGAGCGCTTCGCTGCCGCCGATGTATTTGCCGCCGACAAACACTTGCGGAACAGAGGTTTTGCCGGTGATGGCGCGCAGCGAAACGGTGGTGGCATCTTTGCCCAAAACGATTTCTTCGTAATCCAACCCTTTATTTTTAAGAAGTTTTTTGGCTTTGGTGCAGAAGGCGCAGCCGGGCTTGGTGAAGATGGAAACGGATTCTTGCTGTTTCCAGCCGGGGTCGATGAATTTCAGCATGGTGTCGGCATCGGAAACTTCGAAGGGGTCGTCTTCTTTTTCAGGCTCGATAAACATTTTTTCGATTTTGCCGTTGTCCACCAGCATAGAATAACGCCAGGAGCGGTTGCCGAAGCCCGCGTCTTCGTGGCTCACCAGCATACCCATGCCTTTGGTGAATTCGCCGTTGCCGTCGGGAACAACGGTGATGTTTTCGGCTTTCTGGTCGGCCAGCCAGGCGTTCATCACGAAAGTGTCGTTTACCGATATGCACAGAATGCTGTCGATGCCGCGCGCTTTAAATTCATCGGCCAGCTCGTTGTAGCGCGGGAGGTGGGTGGAAGAGCAGGTGGGGGTGAATGCGCCGGGCAGCGAGAACACCACGACTTTTTTGCCCTTAAACAGATCATCGGTGGAAACGTCTCTCCAAGAATCGCCTGTGCGGGTGTGGAACACAACGCCGGGAACGTGTTGGCCGGTGCGGTCTGCTAATGCCATTTTGAACTCCTGAGCAATGGTAATATTGATAAATAAGGGTATTGGAAATGATAGGGGGCGCATTCTACGCCCTTCGTGTTGGTTTGGATAGCTTGCGGTTCAGGCAGCCTGGGCGGGGTTGGCCGTTTGAAGCATGGGAATAAAAAAACAAAATGTTAAGCCGGCTGCTGATGCCGGAGCGTTTGCCGGCCTGTTTGGAATGTAGGGGTGAAACGGTTGTGCGCCGGCGGCCAAATGTTTCAGACGGCCTTCGGGAAAGTGGGGGGAAGGCCGTCTGAAAGCCGGAAAATATGGGAGGAAAACAGAGCAGCCCCTTTTGCGGCGGCAATCATCCTTATCGGCATTCGGGGCGGCCTTCAACATGGCCGAGATAACCGGGCCATCCCGAGACATGGCGCAACTGTTTGAAAACACGGTAAGGCTTTGCAGAAAACGTTGAACAGCTTTCGTGGGGCGGTTTAACGTTGCGCCAGCACGCGGGCTGCCGTATCCACCACCGCCTGCGTTTGCGGGTCGATTTCGACATTTACCGCATCGCCCGCGCGGCGGCTGCCGAACAGCGTGCGCTGCAGGGTT
This sequence comes from Neisseria musculi, assembly GCF_014297595.2. Classification (NCBI taxonomy): domain Bacteria; kingdom Pseudomonadati; phylum Pseudomonadota; class Betaproteobacteria; order Neisseriales; family Neisseriaceae; genus Neisseria; species Neisseria musculi. The sequence continues at coordinate 419,592 of NZ_CP060414.2, forward strand.
TCGGGTATCAGGTGCACATTGAACTCGCCATCGGTTACGCTGCCGATGGTGAGGCTGCAACCGTCCAAGCCCACGAAGCCTTTGGTAAGGATATAGGGTTTTAATTCGGGCGGTAGCGCGAGCCATAGGGTGCGGTTGTGCGCACTCTTTTCGATGCGGGTAACGGTGGTGGTGGCGATGATGTGGCCGCTCATCAGATGGCCGCCGATTTCATCGCCGAAGCGGGCGGCACGCTCGAGATTGACGGCGCTGCCCACGCTGAGTGCGCCGAGGTTGGTTTTGGCCAGCGTTTCGCCCATCAGGTCGAAGTCTGCCAGCCTGCCGTTGATTTTGGTGACGGTAAGGCAGCAGCCGTTGTTGGCAACAGAAGCGCCGGTTTGCAGATTGTGCGCCATTTCTTCGGGCAGCTCGACTGTGTAGGTGCGAAAATCGGGAGAGGGCGCGTGCACGGCAGCGATACGCCCCATGCCCTGAACGATGCCGGTAAACATAAGTTTTTCTTTCCTTTAGATAATAAATAGAATAGGCCGTCTGAAAGCAAAGGTTTCAGGTTTTCAGACGGCCTTATTGGGTTTTCAAGCGATAACGGCTGCGCCTGAGAGGCCGATAAACAAACCGGCAATCACCGCGCTCATCAAGTTGGAGAGCGAGCCGGCCGCCACCGCTTTGAGGCCGAGGCGCGCGACATCTTTGCGGCGGTTGGGTGCCATAATGCTCAGGCCGCCCACCAGCACGGCGATAGAACCCAGATTGGCGAAGCCGCACAAGGCAAATGAGATAACCGCCTGTGTGTTTTCGCTCAGTTTAACCGCCGACTCGGGGCTTAAATATTTCACAAATTCAGAATACGCTACAAATTCGTTCACTACCACTTTCTGCCCGATTAGCGAGCCGGCGATGCTCGCTTCGTGCCACGGCACGCCGATTACCCATGCTAGCGGCGCAAACAGCCAGCCCAAAATGGCCTGCAGGGTCAGACCCTCGTAACCGAACCAGCCCGCCACGCCGCCGATGATGCCGTTGAGCATGGCGATTAAGGCCACGAATGCCAGCAGCGATGCGCCCACCGCCAGGGCAATCTGCGCGCCCGTTACTGCGCCGCCCGCCGCCGCATCAATCACGTTGGCGGGTTTTTCTTCTGCATCGGCGGCGGTGTCGATTTCCGCTTCGGTTTGCGGTTTTTCGGTTTCCGGCACCAACAGTTTGGCAAACAGCAGGCCGCCGGGGGCGGCCATAAACGAAGCGGCAATCAGGTAGGGCAGGGGCACGCCCATCTGCGCGTAGCCGCCCAACACCGAGCCGGCCACCGAAGCCAGGCCGCCGCTCATCACAGCAAAGAGCTCCGATTCGGTCATGTTGCGGATATAGGGGCGCACCACCAGCGGCGCTTCGGTCTGCCCCACAAAAATATTGGCCGCCGCCGACATCGATTCGGCTTTTGACGTGCCCAACACCTTTTGCAGAAACCCGCCGATGATTTTAATCAGAATCTGCATCACGCCGATGTAATACAGCACCGCCACCAGCGATGAAAAAAACACAATCATCGGCAACACGCGCAGGGCAAACACAAAACCGCCGCCGCCGAACACTTCAAACATTTTGTCCGACACTAACCCGCCAAACAAAAAGCCCACGCCGTCGCCGCCGTAGGCAATCACCCTGCCCACCGCGTCCGACACCGCCGAAAGGCCGTCCCGCCCCCACGGCACATACAGCACCAGTGCACCCAAAGCCACCTGGATTAGCAGCGCACCCGCCACCGTGCGGATATTGATGGCTTTGCGGTTGGTGGAGAGCAACACCGCAATGGCAACCAGCACTGCCATACCCAGCAAACTGTTTAAAATGCCCATTGCGCTTTCCTTTGTTGAAGAAGTGCAGGCATTATAAAGGAGCGCGTAATAGAGATGGCAGAATTTTCAGACGGCCGACAAGCGGGGTGGGTTGAAAATGACCGGGCAGCGGAGTCGCCGGCCGGAATAGATTCAGCGGATCCATTTCATTTCCGTTACGGCATTGTCTGCGGCTTGCCGCCGTGCCGGAAATAAATCGGATTCGGCATGGTGTAAACGTTTCCGTTGCCGGTTCAGTGGTTTGCAGGGCCTTTTTCTCTGTGTTGGGGCGGGGCGATGCCGTGTTATTTTAAATTTAATCCGCCGCATAAAGCTTTTGACCCATGCCGGAATTGGGATAAGATAAGGCCGTCTGAACACACTTTTGAGAGAAAGAGCAAATATGGCTTACCATTTTACCCTGCCTTCCAGCGCCGGCCGTGATTTCGTTTCTGCCGAACATCTGCCGCTGGTGGTGTATTTTTACCCCAAAGACAGCACGCCCGGCTGCACCACAGAAGGCTTGGATTTCAATGCCCGCCTGGCACAGTTTGAAGCATTGGGCTATACCGTGGCCGGCATTTCGCGCGATAGTGTGAAGTCGCATCAGAATTTTTGTGCCAAACAGGGTTTTCAGTTTGAATTGTTGAGCGATACTGATGAAAGCGTGTGCAGAATGTTTGACGTGATCAAACTGAAGAAACTTTACGGCAGGGAATCGTTGGGCATCGAACGCAGCACTTTCGTGCTCGGCGGCAACGGTGAAATTATCCGCGAATGGCGCAAGGTCAAAGTGGCCGGCCATGCGCAGGAAGTGCTGGAAGCCCTGCAAAACAACCCGTAGCACGCCAATGGCTCCCGGTTGGGAAAATATCATCTTTCAGACGGCCTAAACAGCTGTTTGAAAGATTGAAACGGTTAAAACCGGTTTGTTTAAAACCAATCAATTCAATTGTAATTTAATAATGTTTGTTAAAAACTTCCCGCTTGCGCGGCATTGTTTCCAAACGCATCATTACCTAACCGTATCCCTGAATCCGCAAATCCAAATTAATAAAGATTAACTTATAATCAAGCTAAATATTTTAATTAAAAAATATAATTTAAAAAATTAACGTTTGTTTAATCAAACTAATATTAAAAGTGGGGCTGTCCTAGATAACTAGAACAAATCCTGCTTTACTAATTGTTTTAAAATAGAAATTTGAAATTTTATCTCACTGTTGTTAAAACGCCATTCACACTCTTTCAAATACAGTTCCAAATGCTCTTTGGGAATGCCGTTAAACTTGCGTAAATGGCGTTTTGCTTGGTTCCAAAAGTTCTCAATTCCGTTAATGTGATTTTGTCGCTCAGCAAAATGTGTGCTGTGATTGATCCGAAAATGTGAAAATTCGCTCACATCAAGAACGTCATAACTTTTGTAACAATCGGTATAAACAATGCTATCAGGCTTCACTTGCTCGCGGATAATTGGCAATAAAGTCGCAGTTTGTGTATTGGGTACGGCAACGGTGTAAACCTTACCATTACGCTTCAAAAGCCCGAATACAGCCACTTTGCCAGCCGCACCGCGACCACGTTTGCCTTTGCGTTGTCCGCCAAAATAGCTTTCATCAACTTCTACTTCACCATCAAGCATTTCCAGATGCGGGCTGTTGTGATAGATAAGTAAGCGCAAACGGTGGAAGTAATAGGCAGCGGTATTTTTATTGACGCTAACTAATTGCGCCGCTGTGCGGGCGGTAACACCTGCAACAAATAGTTCAATCAGTTTGTTTTGCTTGTACTGACTTAAACGACTTTTTCTCATAGGGATTATTCTAACCTGAAGTTAAATTTCCCTAGTTATCTAGTACAGCCCCTTAAAAGTTATCTAAACTTTTTGAAAAAAATGCTATGTCTAATGAATTTCTCGACTATGCGGCATTATTCTTTCTGATATTTGCCTGCATAGTGCTGTTTTACGGCATTATCGCCATTCACGATATTCCTTATGAAATTGCCACAAAGCGCGGCCACCCGCATCTGGAAGCAATACACTATGCGGGTTGGGTGAGCCTGTTTACACTGTACGTTATCTGGCCGTTTTTATGGATTTTGGCAACCCTTTGGCAGAAAGACAAAGGCTGGGGCGGCAGCAACCGCCAAGCCGAAAGCGAAAATATGGCCAAACTCAACCAATATCTTGAAAAAACAAGTGATTTTGAAAAACAAAACCATAAATTGAAGCAAGAGCTTTCTGCGATTAACCAAAAATTCCACCAGATTTCGGAACGCCTGCTGCATCTTGAGCAGGGCAAAACTGCAACCGGAACCGAAACTGCAACCGCACAAATACAAGAGAAGGAATAAATCAAAGTGGAGCTCATGCTACTTCTGATATACAGCAGTATCTGTATCTTCATATTCAAAGTTTTCCGCATTCCGCTCAACAAATGGACGGTGCCTACTGCCATCTTGGGCGGCGTGGTGATGCTCACCGGTATGCTGCTGGTGATGAACTATAACCACCCCTACACCAGGGCGGGCAGCCAATATTATATTTCCACACCGATTATTCCCAATATCCGCGGGCGCGTTGTCGAAGTGGCCGACATCAAACCCAACCAATTGGTAAAAAAAGGCGATGTGCTGTTTAAAATCGACCCCACGCCTTATCAGGCAGCAGTGGATTTGCGCAAGGCAGAGCTGGCCGATGCCGAAAGCAGCATCAAAACCATAGATTCCGATTATCAGAGCGCCAAAGCACGGGTGGAAGAGGCCAAGCTCACCATGGCCCGGTGCAAATAGGAATACGAGCGTTACGCCCAACTGGTTAAAGCCGATGCGGTTGCCAAAACCGACTATGAAACCAAACGGCGCGAATATACCTCCAGCAAAGCCGATTATGAAGCCGCTAAGGCCGCTGGTGGTGTTCAAACTCAACAGCGACATTTCGCAATACAAAGTGCCTTACGGCAGCAATGTGGAAATCGCCATTTACACCGAACACTTCCACCATTTGTCGACCATGCGCAAAATCCTGCTGCGCATGAACAGTTGGAAAAACTATCTGTATTTAGACCATTAAACCCGACCGCCCAAACCGATGCCTGTTTGAAAACTTCAAACAGGCATTTTTACAGCATTCCGATCAACCGTCCCGCCGGCCGTCTGAAACCGTTACCCTTATACCCAAACCCGTTTTCTTTTGCGGGGTGTTAAAATAGCGTATCAGTTTCCGAAACATTCTTTAATGAATTACCCCTGTTTATACGCCGCCCCGTTCGGCAACATCACGTTGGTTTTCGATCATCAACACAACCTGCTCGAGCTGCACCTCTCCGGCAAGCCCGAATATGCGCCGTATCCCCTGCCCGAAGCGTGGCGGCACAAGCTCGATGATTACTTTGCAGGCCGTCTGAAAAACTTCGGCCACCCCGTTTCCAAACAGGGCACGGCCTATCAGCAGAAAGTGTGGCAGGCGATTGCAGAAATCCCCGCCGGACAGGTGGCAACTTATCAAGACCTTGCCCGCAAAATCGGCAGCCATCCTCGTGCCGTCGGCGGCGCGTGCGGCAAAAACCCGCTGGCACTGGTGGTGCCCTGTCACCGCGTGGTTGCCAAACACGGCCTGGGCGGCTTCTCCGGCGGCGGGAGTGAAGCACTCAATATCAAACGCTGGCTGTTGAAACACGAAGGCGTGGAAATATAACCCGCACGCCGAGCCTTTGCCAAAAACTTTGAGCCCGCCTAAAACACCGTTTTTTTGTCATTTCCGCCTACACGGAGCGCGCGCAGCGGGCTTGCAGAGTAATACGGAAAATAAACTTTTTATGATGGTTTTTCATTTTGCAAAGCGCTCGGGCCGTCTGAAAAAATGCAACCGGATGATTGAAATATGAACAGAGCCCCCCAACCCGATTTACAGAAACGCCCGGCCGGGATGGAAATCCTTTTGGCCGAAACGCAGGCCGGCAAAGCGCGGGCAGAAGCCCATTGGGCGGCAGTTGAGACCCAAGCCGCCCAAGCTGCCGTGTTGGTATATTGGCGGTTTTTGCCTTGCATCGTAACGATTAGCCCTGTGAACCCCGTTTATGCCGTCTGAACAACACCCCGACACCCTGGCCGAGCGCCTGCTCGAACATTTGTGGCTGAGCCGGCGTTTGAGCCGGAACACGCTCGATGCCTACCGCCGTGATTTAGAAAAAATCGCCGGCCGCCTGCGCGGGCAGGGCTTGGATTGGCAGAGTGCGCAAAGCACCGACTTGGCCGAGGCCGTTTATCATGCCGGTGAACAAACGCGCTCACAGGCACGCGCCCTGTCGGCCTGCAAGCGGCTCTACGGCTGGCTGCTCGAAACCGGGCAGCGAGCCGACAACCCCACCCGCCATCTCAGCGCGCCCAAGCAGGCGCCAACCCTGCCCAAACTGATTACCGAAGTGCAAATCGATGCGTTGCTGAACGCACCGGACACTGAATCGCCCTACGGCCTGCGCGACAAAGCCCTGCTCGAGTTGATGTATGCCACCGGCCTGCGCGTGAGCGAAGCGGTGAAGCTGAAAATAAACGAAGCCAACTTGAGCAAAGGCATCATCAACACCATCGGCAAAGGCAACAAACAGCGCATTGTGCCGCTGGGTGCCGAAGCCGTGTATTGGATAGAACGCTATCTGGCCCTAGCGCGGCCGCAATTATTGAAAAACCGCATCTGCGAAGCATTGTTTGTGAGCCAGAAACGGGTCGGCATCAGCCGCCAGCTGGCGTGGATGATTGTGGAAAAATACGCCGCCGGCGCCGGCATACAGCACCTCAGCCCCCACAGCCTGCGCCATGCCTTCGCCACCCATTTGGTCAACCACGGCGCCGATTTGCGTGTGGTACAACTGCTGCTCGGCCACGCCGACATCAGCACTACGCAGATTTACACCCACGTTGCCAACGAGCGCCTGAAAAGCATCGTGCGCGAGCACCATCCGAGGGGCTGATGCAGGCCGTCTGAAAAGGCTTTCAGACGGCCTGCGGCATTATCCGGGCGGGTGTGGGCGGCCGTCTGAACCGTGCGGGGTCGGCGCTTGCCCGGAGGCAAAGGAGCGCAGTCAATTTTATGTTTTTGGGTTCTGCCAATACCTGCGTCAGGCCGTCTGAAAAGGTTTTCAGACGGCCTGACGCATTATCAGAGCGTGCGTGCGCAGGCCGGGATAGTGAACCGAACCGCTTCATTTATGCTGCAGCGTTGCCGTGCCCGGGCTCAACGAAAACGGTTTTGCCGGCCAAGCGGCAACGGAGCCGGTTTTGTGTTGGTTATGCCGCCTGCGGTTTAGCGTCTTACAGCGGAAATAAAATGGGTTGATGACGGCGCATTACGCCCGCAAGATGATTAGGCCTCTTTGTTTTTTGTTGTGCTGCCCGTGGTTTGCCGCCCTGTATCCGCGAAATATGAATGCGCGGCAGTCAATCGGCAGCAGCGTGGTTTCAACGGGAATGCGTTTTGAAAACGCTGCCGCAGCCGGTATGGCTATTTCTGTTTCGGCCTGAATGCTTTGCACACCGCCGCATCGGTTTCGATATACACGCCGCCGATCAGCTCGACACAATAGGGAATGGCGGCAAACAGCCCTTCCACTTCGACACTGCCGTTTTGCGTGCGTACGCCGCCCAGGGTTTCGGCGATGGCTTGGGGGCGGCCGGGCAGGTTGACAATCAAACATCTGCCGCGTATGCCTGCGGTTTGGCGCGACAGAACGGCGGTCGGCACATAATGCAGGCTGATCCGGCGCATCTGCTCGCCGAAGCCGGGCATTTCTTTGTCGATAACCGCCAGTGTGGCCTCGGGGGTAATGTCGCGCGGGGCGGGGCCGGTGCCGCCGGTGGTGAAAATCAGATCGCAGCCATCGGTGTCGGCCATGCGCCGCAACGCGGCTTCGATGGCGGGCTGCTCATCGGCAACCAGTGCTTCGGTGAAATGGACAGGGTTTTTAACCGCGGCCTGCAGCCATTGTTTCAGGGCGGGAATGCCTTCATCGGCATACACGCCGCTGCTGGCGCGGTCGCTGGTAGAAACGAGGCCGATGGTAACGGCAGAAAGGGTGGGCGGCATAGTATTTCCTGGGTTGGAGGGGATAAACGGGGTTGATGGATGTTTGCACGGGGTTAGAGCGGTGCGGGTTTCTTTAAATTAAATTTCCTGTCGGGAAAACGCGGGTGTCCGCGAAATTTATTTTTTCCGGTTGCGGGTTGTGCCGCCTTTGCTTTCAGACGGCCTGAAATCATTGTTGCCGGGTTGCGGGCGTTTGCAGGCCGGGTCTTTGCAAAAATGCCTTAATGCCGTCTGAAAGGCTGAAATACCATTATTGGCTCCGCAAGCCCGCCGAGGTAGGCAGAAATCGCGGCAGATAAACTTCTTGTGGTGTTTTTTTGATTCTGCACAGGCTTCAGGCCGTCTGAAACGGGGTTACAAATCTACCAGCAGGCGGCGGATTTTTTCGATGGCGCGGGCGCCGCTGAGATTGCACGCGGTTTCGCGGCCGCTGTTGATGCAGGCGGTGCCGGTTACGCCGCACAGGTGGGCATAGGGCAGTCCGAGTTCGCGCGCGAGCACGGCTTCGGGCATGCCGGTCATACCGATAATATCGATGCCGTCGTTGCGGTAGCGGCGCATTTCGGCGCGGGTGGGCATGCGCGGCCCCTGCAGGCAGCCGTAAACGGCGCGGGCGTGCACGGGTGTTTGGTGGCTTCGGGCGTGTTCGAGCAGGGCTTGGCGCAAGGCGTGGTCGTAAGGCTCCGAAAAATCGGTGTGCACCACTTCGTTTTCCCGGCCTTCGAAAAACGTGCTGCGGCGGCCGAAGGTGTAGTCGACCAAATCATCGGGCACCACCAGCGAGCCGGGTTCGCAGGCATCGTTTAGTGCGGCTACGGAAGACACGGAAACCACGGCTTCGGCCTCTATGGAATGCAGCGCCCAAATATTGGCGCGGTAGTTGATTTCGTGCGGGGCGAGCGAATGGTTGAGGCCGTGGCGGGCGAGAAATACAATGCTGCGGCTGTCGAGCGTGCCCAACAGCAGCGGGCTGCTGGTGAGGCCGTAGGGTGTGCGCACGATGCGGCGCTGGGTGATGTTGAGTTCGGGCATGCGGGTGAGGCCGCTGCCGCCGATAACGGCTATCATGGGCTGCTTTCTTCTTAATGGTGGAGAAATAGAGTGAATCCACTCGGTTTCGGTTGCGGTGTTGCCTGTTTGGGTTGCGGCAAACGATTTTGCCGGCAGCGCAAGCGGCAGCAGAACCGGTTCCGTATTTGCTCTATTGCCCGCAGCGTGCCGCCTTGTGTTGAAAATAAAGCAGATTCAATATATTGCTATATTGCTGCGGTTGGTTTGATGCCGGAAATGTGGATTCGCGCTATTGTAATGGATAAACAGGCCGTCTGAAACGTTTCAGACGGCCTGTGTGTTGCGGTTAGGGCTTAGTGGTTGCTGCAGCCGCAGCCTGCTTTCATGTCGATAACCATGCGGCCTTGAATGGTGCCGTTGCGCATTTCTTGGAAAATGGCATTGGTTTCATCGAGTGTGCGGGTTTGCACCACCGGCACCACAATGCCTTCGGCACCGAATTGGAAGGCTTCTTCCAAATCTTTGCGGGTGCCCACCAGCGAGCCCACCACTTCGATGCCGTCCAGCACGATGCGGGGGATAGACAAATCCATGGTTTCGGGCGGCAGGCCGATGGCGACTACGCGTCCGCCCGCGCGCACGGCATCAACGGCAGAGTTGAAAGCATCGCGCGAAACGGCGGTAACTACTGCTGCGTGTGCGCCGCCCACTTTCTCCTGAATCACTTCGGCCACGTTTTCTTTGGCAGCGTTGACGGTGAAGTCGGCGCCCACTTCTTTGGCCAAAGCCAGTTTGTCGTCATTGATGTCGATGGCGATAACGTGCGCGCCGAACACTTTTTTTGCATACTGCACGCCCAAGTTGCCCAAGCCGCCTGCGCCGTAGACGGCAATCCATTGACCGGGGCGCACGCCGGAAACTTTGATGCCTTTATAGGTGGTTACGCCGGCGCAGGTAATCGAGCTGGCTTGGGCGGGATCCAAACCTTCGGGCACTTTCACGGCATAATCGGCATCCACGATGCAGTGGGTGGCCATGCCTCCATCGGCGGTGTAGCCCGCGTTGAGCACGGTGCGGCAGAGGGTTTCGCGGCCGGTGTTGCAGTATTCGCAGGCGCCGCAGCTTTTAAACAGCCAGGCAATGCTGACACGGTCGCCTTTTTTCAGGCGGGTTACGCCGGGCGCAGTTTCGGTTACGATGCCGATGCCTTCATGGCCGAGCACGCGGCCGGGCTTTTGGCCGTAGTCGCCGGCGGCAACGTGCAGGTCGGTGTGGCAGACGCCGCAGTATTCCACTTCCACCAAGGCTTCGTTGGCTTCCAGCGGGCGGATTTCGCGCTCGACAATATCTACATTGCCATCGCTGTTTTGGGTAACCACTGCTGCTCTCATTTTCATGGTGCATTCTCCTGATTTAGGTGATAAACGAAGAAACGGCGGCGGTTGCGCGGCAGCGGAGCCTGTGCAGACCGCATCTGCTTCTGAAGCGGGAGTATGCGCCTTTTCCCGCCGGGAATCAAACTTATTTTTTTGTAAGTTATTGAAGTTAAAATATTTAGTGTTATAGTATAACGTTTTTTTCGACACAAGGCGTAACCGTGTTTTTTGCGGGATTTTCGCAGTGCCTGACAAAGCATGACTACATTTTGCCCAAGCATTGCCGCACCATCGGGCTATGGCCGGCCACTCAAATCCATACAAGACGGCAGAGGGTAGGTGGCGGGCAAAACGGGTTGGGACTGCCTTTGGTTGAAAGGGCTGGGTTGTGAAGGCGCGCATTTCCGATATGGGGCGGCAACGGAGCGGATTCACTTTATGGTGGTGCCGGCGGCAGTGTGCCGTCTTTCGTTGCAAATGTCAGGCTACCGCCAATCGGGGCGGGCAAAAGCCCGGGCCGTCTGAAAGGTTTCAGACGGCCTGAAGTGTTGAAATCCCGGTGTTGTTGATACTTTCCGTTTTGCTTGAATACCGCTTGGGGGAAGTGTTGCCGGAAATGCCGAAAGGCCGGGCGGAGCCGCCTCGTTTTTGCGCATACGCAAAATCACGAAACCATCGTTTCAGCAAAACAAAGCGGTTCGGTATAAAAAGTGTAAACACTCCGGCCTTTTCCAGCACTTAAACTTTTGCCCATTCCCAAAGCCCCAAGAAATTCGGCTGCCGCTGTTTCCGCCGGCGCGGAAGTTGGGGGCATCTCGATATTGGTTTGGACTGTGTTCCAATATTTTCATTTGGATTCCCGCCGGCGCGCAGACAGTGCAGCAGGCGGTTGTTAAGCTTTTCAGACGGCATCGGGGGTGTTTTTTGCACAAGCCCCTGCCTGAATATATTTTGCCGGCTTCGGGACTATTCCCATTCTTCTCCACCGTTCCAGCCGTTTTTCAGGGCGGTTTGAATGGTGTCGGTGTCGAAGCCCCGGTAAGCGAGAAAGCGTGCCTGCTTTTGCTTTTCTTTCAAATCGGCGGCAGGGGCTTTGAATTTTTTGCGCAGCACGGCAACGGCGGTTTGTATTTCGCTGTTGCGGTCGGGCAGAAAACTGCGGGCGGTGTCTTCACTCACGCCTTTGGCCTGCAAAGCCTGTTGCAGGCGCAGGCGGCCGTGCCGGCGGCTTGCGCTGTGTATATAGCTTTCGGCGAAACGATCGTCAGACTGCAGACGGCTCTCGACCAGCCCGTTTAACAGCGTTTCGAGTTCTGCCTCGCTTTCTGCATAAGGCGCGAGTTTGCGCTTGAGCTCGGCGCGGCTGGTTTCGCGGCGGGCGAGAATGTCGAGGGCACGGGTGTACAGGGATTTTTGCGGTTTCATGGCGGGATAAAACGGTTGGAAGGAATGTTTGCGGCCGTCTGAAAAAGGTTTCAGACGGCCGCAAACATTATTCGTGCTGCGTTTTCTGCGGTTGCAGGTTTTCGTAGATTTCGGGCAGCGAGCCGACCAGCCAATCGGGCTGGGTGGCGGGGTTCTGCGAGAGCTGGGTCATGTCGCCGTAGCCGAAGGTTACGCCCACGCTCAGGCAGCCGGCGGCTTTGGCGGCGAGAATATCGTTGGCGGAGTCGCCCACCATCAGCATATCGGCGGGGGCGGTGCCGAGCACTTCGGCGGCGTGCAGCAGCGGCAGCGGGCTGGGTTTTTTTTCGGGCAGGCTGTCGCCGCCGAGTATCAGGCTGAAATAGTCGGCCAGGTGCAGTTGTTGGAGCAGCTCGGTTGCCAGCACTTCGTTTTTGTTGGTAACCACCGCCAGCGGAATGCCCAGCGATCTGAGCAGAGCCAGGCCGGCTTCGGTTTCGGGGTAGGGGCGGGTGAACACGCTCAGGTGTTCGCGGTAGTAGCGGATAAAGAAAGCAAACGCCTGCTCCCAGCGGCCTGGCTCTGCTTGACCGTTGCGGCTGTCGGTGAGAACGCGGTGGACAAGGCTGGCGATGCCGTCGCCGACATAGTTTGCTACGGTGTGTTCGGGCAGCGGCGGCAAACCCATGTGTTGGCGGGTGGCGTTGGCGGCAGCGGCAAGGTCGGGCACGGAATCGCAGAGCGTGCCGTCCAAATCAAAGGCAACGGCTTGAACATGTTTGATGGCGGGTATGGTCATGGTGGTTTGCAGGTTGGGAAGGGGATTGGATTGTAGCACAGGGCAGGTGGGGCGCAACGGCTGTGCAGGGTTGTTTGAAGATTATCGTGCGCCCACTTTATTCCCGTTACGGCATGATTTCCGCTGCCGTGTTGCTGGGCTTTGGTCAAAGGAAAGGTTGTGCCGGCCGCGAGCGGTAACGGAACCAGCTCGGTGCTGTTTGCAGACTGCGGCCCGGTATTGAAAATGCAGCGTATTTATAGACCGTCTGAAATGAAAGGCCGTCTGAAAACGGCTTTCAGACGGCCTTTTACCGTTGCCAGATTCAAAACGGCATCATACGGAGTTTATTTGCCGTTTCTGCCGATACGGTGTGTGCGTGTAACCGGATATTTCAGACGGCTGCAGAGAATACTGTCCCTGCTATGGGCAAGCAAGCCTTCATGCTGTCTGAAAGTTTGAAATAGCGTGATTGCCGCACAGGCGGGCGCTTGAATGAAAATATTGAAGCATTGATTCAACAGATAATTGGATGCCGAATCCCCAACTTGTGTACCGGCGGAAACTTGTGCTCAAAGCGGGAGACACTCGAGATTGATGCCGTCCCTCCCCCCCAAAAAAAACTTCCGCGCCGGGGGGGGGGGGGGGGAACAGGGCAAATAAATTTTTTGCGGTGTTTTGAAGGTGTGAAGGTTTCCGCCGGTGTGGCCGGCATCGTACGCACCGCCATACAGAGCTCGGGACCGGTTGCTGTTGTTTTTTAAGTAAAATATTGATTAATAAAATAAAAAAACACCCCCGGTATGGCGGCGGGTTCAGACGGCTTATTCGATATTCTGCACCTGTTCGCGCATCTGCTCGATCAACACTTTCAATTCCACCGATGCTTGTGTGCATTCGGTAGCGATGGCTTTGCTGCCCAGCGTGTTGGCTTCACGGTTGAGTTCCTGCATCAGAAAGTCCAAGCGTTTGCCCACGCTGCCTTTGGCGGTGGTAACGATGCGGCGCACTTCGCCGATATGGGTGCGCAGGCGGCTGAACTCTTCATCAACATCGGATTTCTGCATAAACAGGGCAAACTCCTGCTGCAGGCGGTCGTTATCGATGTTGGCCACCGCTTCTTTCAGACGGCCTTTCACTTTTTCCATATGCGCTTCGAGCAGGCTGGGGAAAATGCTGTTTAAGCGGTTGATGATGTTTTCCATTTCGTCCAAGCGTTCCAGCAGGTGTTGCGCCAGCTTTGCGCCTTCGCGCCCACGGGCGGCGGCAAAATCGGCCAAGGCCTGTTGCAGCAGCAGCTGAACGGTTTGGGCGAGGGCTTCTGCATCTTCGTTTTGGCCGGCGAGCACGCCGGGAAATTTTAAAATGTCGGCCACGGTGAGTTTGCCCAAGCCTTCGTATTGTTTGCGCCATTGCGTGTTGAGGCCGGCCAGTTGCGCGGCCAAATCCTGATTCACGCTCAGGCTTTGCGCATCGGGGGCATTGTCTTGAACTTGGATGCGGCATTCGATTTTGCCGCGCAAGGCCTGGGCGGTGATGCTTTCGCGCAGGCTGCTTTCGAGATGGCGCAAGTCTTCGGGCGTGCGGAACTGCACATCGAGGTAGCGGTGGTTTACGGCGCGCAATTCCAAGTTGATGCGCTTGGTGCCGCATTCGCCTGCGGCATTGGCAAAGCCGGTCATGCTGTGGATGGCCATGGTGTTTTACTCCGGGTGGTGTTTATTGTGGGGGTAATCGGTTTTCGTGAGCCGGTTAAGGTGTAGCAGCACCGCAGCGGATTCATGCTGCGGGCGGGATGGGTCGGAATATACCATATCTGGGCGTGTTATAATCCGCACACATTGAAACATTGAATATGAGGACAAAACAATGGCTGCCTACACCCGCACCGCCCGCGCTGCCGATGCTTTGCGCGAAATCCGCATCACTCCCGGTTTTCTGCCCCATGCAGACGGTTCGGCACTCATCGAATGCGGCAACACCAAGTTAATCTGTACCGCATCGGTTGATGAGGGTGTGCCGCCGTTTCTGCGCGGCAAGGGGCAGGGCTGGATAACGGCGGAATACGGTATGTTGCCCGCATCCGCCGCTTCGCGTATGCGCCGCGAGGCGGCGGCCGGCAAACAGAGCGGGCGCACACAGGAGATCCAGCGTTTAATCGGCCGCTCGCTGCGCGCGGCGGTAGATTTGGCAAGCTTGGGCGAGCGTCAGATTATCATCGACTGCGATGTTGTCCAGGCCGATGGCGGCACGCGCACCGCCGGCATCACAGGCGCATTCGTGGCCTTGCAGATGGCGTTGGACAAATTATCGGCGGCGGGGCTGCTGCCGCACAATCCCGTGCGCGAAGCAGTGGCGGCGGTGTCGGCAGGCATAGTGGGCGGGGTGCCGCTGCTGGATTTGGACTACATCGAAGATTCGGGCTGCGAAAGCGATGTCAATATGGTGATGACGGCTTCGGGCAAAATCATCGAAATACAGGGCACGGCAGAAGGAGCGCCGTTCAGCGTAGAAGAATTGGGCGCATTGATTAAGCTGGGGCAGAAAGGCATAGCCGAATTGGTGCGGCACCAGCAGCAGGCCTTGGCAACTGCCCGCCGCTGATGCGGCACAGGCATCTGCCGCCGAACCCGTCTGAAAAACGTATCCAGGCCGTCTGAAAAAACCAACCGCGCTTTCAGACGGCTCACACCCTGAATCAAACCTATGATAAACAAACATATCCTGCTCGGCATCAGCGGCGGCATCGCCGCCTATAAATCCTGCGAACTCGTGCGCCTTTTGAAAAAGCAGGGCCACAGCGTAACCGTGGCGATGAGCCGCGCTGCCACCGAATTTGTTTCACCGCTCACTTTTCAGGCCTTAAGCGGCAACCCCGTGCTGACCGAAACCCACGGCGGGGCATCCGGCGGCAACGGCATGGCGCACATCAATCTCACCCGCAGAGCCGATGTGTTTCTGATTGCCCCCGCCAGTGCCAACACCATCGCCAAAATCGCAGGCGGCATTGCCGACAACCTGCTCACCAACTTGGCCGCCGCGCGCAAATGCCCGCTGGCCGTTGCCCCGGCAATGAATGTGGAAATGTGGTCCAACCCTGCCAACCAACGCAATATTGCACAGCTGCGTTCAGACGGCATCACCGTGTTCCAGCCCGCTGAAGGCGAGCAGGTTTGCGGCGAAACCGGCGTGGGCCGTATGCCCGAAGCCGCCGAGCTGGCCGATTTGCTGCCCGATATGTGGAGTGCCAAATTATTGCAGGGCAAAAAAGTGCTGATAACGGCCGGCGCAACATTTGAAGCCATCGACCCCGTGCGCGGCATCACCAATATTTCCAGCGGCCAAATGGGCATGGCGATCGCCCGCGCCTGCCGCGCCGCCGGAGCGGAAGTGTCGCTGGTTTACGGCCAGATTCAAACAGGGTTACCCACCGGTTTGGCGCACGCCGAGCAGGCGGTGAGCGCCGAAGCCATGTACCGCGCGGTGATGAACCACATCGGCGGCCAAGACATTTTTATTTCCGTGGCCGCCGTAGCGGACTATAAAGTGAAGAACAGCAGTGCACAAAAACTGAAGAAAACCGCAGACGGCACCCCGCCCCTTATCGAACTGGCCGAAAATCCCGACATCCTCGCCGCTGCCGCCTCGCTTTCCAACGCCCCCTTCTGCGTGGGGTTCGCCGCCGAGAGTGAAAACATGCTCGAACATGCACGCGCCAAACGGCTGAAAAAAAACATTCCCATGTTGGTAGCCAACGATGTAGCAGTAGCGATGGGCAAAAGCACCAACCGCATCACCATCATCACCGAAACCGGCGAAACCACGTTTCCCGAAACCGATAAAGACCAAGCAGCTGCAGAGATTGTGAAGACAATAGCGCAAAGCGTCTGATTCGGAGGGCGGAAGATTTTTTAATCTATAAAATACGGTTGATTAATTTTGACAAAGACCAAGCAAAGGGATGGCTATGCAAGTATGGTAGTAGTGTTGTAATACTGTATCAATCTAAATTTAATCTATCAGAATAATTATTTACTCTATTACAGCGTTGTGCTGTACCTTAATCTAAAGAGCAGAACAGCTAGATAAACTGTAAAAGTGGCAATATCATCGGTTCTATACCAGCGATATTGTCTGCAACTTATCACCTTATCAAAATTGAAACAAGGAAATTTGATTATTTTAGAGGCTGAAGTAGATTAGCCCTAAATACCACACCAATCCCGCAAGATTTTCAACTGCTCACTTGGTGTGCCAAAGTTAAAACGAAACCCGCATTCTTTCAAGAATAGGGGAAAAGACTTTCGGTCGATTTCGTTGTATTTGCGCAGCACACGCTTGGCTTGATTCCAAAAATTCCCAATGCCGTTGATGTGGTTTTGCCTCTGGGCAAATGTCTTGCCGTGGTTAATCCTATGGTGGTGAAAACCGCCGACATCCAGGACATCATCGCTGCTTAAACTGTCGGTATACACCACACTGTCCGGCATGATTTTCTTCGCAATAACAGGCAGCAAACTCTCTTTTTTGGCGTTATCCACGACCACGGTATAAACCTTGCCGCCACGTTTGGGAATACCGAAAACCACCACTTTGCCTGCGGCTCCTGTGCCGCGTTTTCCTTTGCGCTTACCGCCGGAGCAGTGCTCATCTGACTCTACGGAACCTTCAAAAACCTGATGCCTCCAAGGCCGAATGATGGCTGATGACGAGGCGGATTTTGCAGTAAAAGAGTATGGCGGTGTTGGGCCGGATACCCAAGACATCGGCAGCCGAACGGCGGTAACTTCCGGCACAAAATATCTGAGTAGTGTCCTCTGTGCTTTTTTGCTTAATTTACAGTTTGTTATCTTCATTTTAGCAGCCTGTCATGACTGCTAATCTACGTTAGCCCCTTTATTTTAAGGTTGGCTTTTGCTGGTGCAGGAGTGGTGATAATCTGATGTTTCAGACGGCATAGTAAATTTTGTAAAATTTTCCGGCCGTTTTATTCCCGCAATGCTGCTACTAGAGCGTTTAATACCGGTGAGCTTATGTGGTGGTTGGGGTAATAAAGATAATAGCCGTCATAGCTTATTGCCCAGTCATCGAGCACGCTTACCAGTGCGCCGCTTGCGAGCTCTCTGCTGACGATGTCGTCAAACACGCAAACCAGTCCTAAATCTGCCAGTGCGATTTGTTTGAGCAGCTCGCTGCTGCCGTCGGCCAACAGCCGGGCCTGTGGGTGGAATTGTAGGGTTTTGCCGCTTTTGGGATGGCGGAGATCCCATGTCCAAACGGCACCGGTGGTGGGCTGCCTGGAAGAATGGCATTCGTGGGCAGACAAATCAGCAGGGGTTTGCGGTGTGCCGTGTGCCGTGTGTGGACAGATAGGCAGGGCTGGCGATAATGCGCATGGTGAGCGGCGGGGAAATGCGCACGGAAACCATATCTTGCGCGATATAGCCGCCCAGTCTGATGCCGGCATCGAAGCGTTCGGCAACAATATCGACCATGCGCGGTTCGCAGGCAGGTTCGAGGCTGATTTCGGGGTATCGGCGTATAAATGATTGTAGTTTTTTCCACAATACATAGCGGAAGGCGTGTAGGTTGCCGTTGATGCGCAGGCTGCCTCTGAGCGTGTTGCGGAAGTTGCCGAGATTATTGAGGCCGGCATCGATGGCTTCAAACAGGGGGCGAGATCGGTATAAAGCTGCCTGCCTGCTTCGGTAAGCGAGATGCTGCGGGTGGTGCGGTGAAACAGCCTGATGTGCAGCCGGTTTTCCAGTGTGCGTATGGCGTGGCTCAATGCAGAGGCGGAAACGCCCATCTGTGCGCCTGCTTTGGTGAAGCTGCCGGTTTGTGCTACCGCAATAAAGGTGCGCAGGTCGTTGAGGTTTTCTTTTATGGTGATCGGCAAATTTATTTCACAAGTGGTGTGGTTTTACCCGTTAAAGGAAACGGGTAACGGCTGCAATGCGCTATAGTAGATTCATTTTAAAATGATGATGGCGGCAGCTTTGCACTGCCTGTAGCTTTCTGCTTTGTGTTTGTTGGCGGGCCAGTCGTATCAGGCCGTCTGAAAGATTTTTTTCAGACGGCCTGAGTTTTTCTGATGCGGGAAAACTGCATACGGAGAAGCCGATAATAAATAAATTATATTTAAAAATTAATTAGTTATTTGTTAGCCGCGCGCCATCATGCCGCAGTTTGATGGGCGGGATTGCTGCAGCCTGCTTTAAAACGATGATGCGCTGCTTCCCCTTATCGTGCTGCCTGCGGCTTTCTGCTTTGTGTTTGTCGGAGGATTGGCCGTATCAGGCCGTTTGAAAGATTTTTTCAGACGGCCTGATAGTTTCGATGCGGGGCCGGTATAACCGGTATGGGAACGATTCTGCTGCTGCCTCGGGGATGACTGGCATGGCTGTTCTCTTCGATTGAGTCACAATAATGCCGCAGTGCGGCAAGTGGGGCTCGGTTTTTTCCGACTTCAAATGATGGTAGTGGCCCGCTTTGCTGTTAATTATCGTTGGATTAAATTGAAATCGATGCGGCTCTTGCCTTGCCGCAGCTTGCAGCGTTTGCGGGTTGCCCGCGCTTTGTTTTGTCAAACTTAAACCTATGGCAAGATAAATTCTGCCAAGAACCCGGCCTAAGTTTATCGGTAAGCATGCTGAAGAAGTTGGGCTGCCTTTAAAACCAATGGCCGAGTTTTGCGGCTTTGGTGCTGAGGTAGCGTTCGTTTTCTATGTTTTCCCCCACTTGCAGCGGCACACGTTCGACCACTCTGATGCCGGCATCGGCCAGCACCTGCACTTTTTCAGGGTTGTTGGTTAAGAGCTTCACTTCTTTCACGCCCAAATGCTCGAAAATATGCTTGGCCGGCGTGAAGTCGCGGGCATCTACCGGCAGACCCAGTGCCACATTGGCCTCCACCGTGTCCAAACCCTGATCTTGCAGCCGGTAGGCGCGGATTTTATTGATCAGGCCGATACCGCGCCCTTCTTGACGCAGATAGACAATCACGCCGCGCCCGGCCTGCTGCACAGCCTGCATGGCTGCCTGGAGCTGCGGGCCGCAGTCGCATTTTTGCGAAAACAGCGCATCGCCGGTTAAGCACTCGGAATGTATGCGCGCCGGCACCGGCGTGCCATCGGCAATATCGCCCATGGTCAGCGCCACGTGTTCCTGTCCGCCGGTTTCTTCAAACCCGTGCAGCGTAAACACGCCCCATTCGGTAGGCAGGCGGCAGGCGGCGATAAATTTCAACGGTTTAGTCATTTTGTTCCTCTTGATATTCGGGTTGCAGCAACGCAGCCATCGGCTCGGCCAATGCCAGCGCCAGCGCCACCCAATCGGCCTGAACAGCTTCAGTGAGCGCACCTTTGCTTTCGTATTCCACATGGACAACGCCGAGCACACTGCCGTTTTGCGAGCAGACCGGCAGCGACATCTGGCTTTGGCTGCGGCTGTTACGGCTGCCTTCGAGCGCCCCGGAAGCAAGCCAGTGCGACACATCTTCTGCCAGATTCAGCCAACCGGTTTGCGCCGAACGCACCGGCAGGTGGAAACGGGCATACTCTTCATTAACCGGCATTTGTTGCGCCAACGCCAGCCCTTGTTGCGCCAAACGCAGCAGAAACGGGCTTTGCCCGGACGGCAGCAGGGCATACACCACCGCACTTTGCGCGGCCACGGTTCGGCTGTAGGCAGAATCCAAGGCCATGAAAATCTGCTTCAGCAGGGCTTCGTGTCCGGCGGTGGGCGCGATATGTTCCGACAGCACGGCATCACCTGCGGCATACCATAAAACTTCGCGGTCGATTTCGCCCCGGCCGTTGTGCATCACTGTTTGCGCCGCCAGAACGCCCACGCGGACTTCATCTTCAGATAACCGCAAACCTTGTGTTTGCAGATAATCGCGGATCAGTGAAACAGGCATGGCTCTCCCTTTTCTTGCATTAATTCGGCATTGAGGCCGTCTGAATATTTCAGACGGCCTATTCGGTTGGTTCGTATAATTGTGCGCATTATACCTTTTTTCAGGCTCGGAAGATTGGCATCTTTTCAGGCTTTCGGTATAATCTCCCCCGTTCCATTTCATTTTATGCGGAAGTGGCGAAATTGGTAGACGCACTGGATTTAGGTTCCAGCGCCGCAAGGTGTGAGAGTTCGAGTCTCTCCTTCCGCACCACCCTATAAAAATAACAGCCTTTACGGGCTGTTTTTTTACGTCTGATACTGTCCAACGCCACAAACCAAGATTCAAGCACAGCAAGGCTTACAGCCCGATAAAGGGCATTTTCAGACAGCCTTGATTATCCAATACAGTAAAATCCCGTCTAATTGAATAAACCAAAAAACGGGGGTATATTTGGGGGTGTCTGAAAATACCCCTAAAAAATACCCCCAAAATGCCGTTAAACGACCGCCAAATAAAGAACGCCAAGCCCGCCGAGAAGCCGTACAAACTGGCAGACGGCGGGGGTATGTTTTTGCAGGTTACACCAGCGGGCGGCAAGTTATGGCGGCTGAAATACCGCATAGACGGAAAAGAGAAATTACTTTCAATAGGCAAATATCCCACCGTTTCTTTGTCTGAAGCCCGCAAAGCCGCCGAAAATGCCCGCCGCTTGCTTGCCGCAGGCCAAGACCCCGCCGCCGCCAAGCAACAGGCCAAACAGAAACGGCAGGCCGCCCTACTGAATACCTTTGCCGCAATCACGCAGCAATGGCACGCCCAAAACTGCCGCCGGGAAGAGAACACGCCGGACGCGTACTGCATTATTCTGAAACAGCGTTGTAGCTCCGCAGAAACCGGTTTCCTGTCGGAAACAGACGTTTTCCCGCATATCGGCAGCCGCCCTCCGATTAAAGAATTTCGGATAAACGATATAAAGACCGTAAATCGAGCATATCGCCGAATGGGGCGCATTGGAAACCGCAGAGAAAATCAGGCAATGGATAGGCGGCGTTTTCAATTATGCCGCCATGCTTGAACAGGCAGACGGCAACCACGCCGCTCCGCTTGTCGATTATCTGCCCAAACGGCAGGCTGCCCATATGCCCGCCCTGCCGCGCGAAGAACTAACCGAGTTTTTCAGACGGCCACTGCCGGCCGGTACACACCAACAAAACCGCCTATGCGTTTTGCTGATTATGCTTTGCTTTGCCCGCAATAACGAAATACGAGGCGGCAGATGCCAAGAAATCAACTTTGACAAGAAAACACGGGCAAATTCCCACTGAGCGCATGAAACACCTCCGCGCCCACATTATCCCGCCGGCAAACCGGCCGCTTGAGCTTTTGGCCGAACTTCACGCCATCATGGGGCACAGCCCGTTTCTGTTCCCCAGCCGAACCGCCATAGACGGCCATATCAGCGAAAACACGGCGGGTAAGATTATTAACGGCATGGGATATAAAGGCATGGCCACACCCCACGGCTTCCGAAGCCTTGCAAGCAGCGTATTAAACGAGCAGGGTTATAACCCCGATGCCATAGAGCGGCAGCTAGCCCATGTAGAACAAAACAAAGTAAGGGCGGCATACCACCACACGGAATATCTGCTACAACGGGTAGAAATGATGCAATGGTATTTTAGACTATTTGCTATTTGCGCGAACGGCATAATCAAGCCCACGCTCTGGTTGAGAGTGAAACAAAATGAGCCAAGATATACCCTTTTCTGATTTGCCTGATTTAAGCAATTGGAGACTTACGCCGACACTGAACAATAGAGCAGGCATCATTACTTTTTGGCGGCATTGACCCTACTTTTTGCCAAAATGGATTTGATGATTCGGGCAGGTTTCCCGCCACACAATTCAGGTGCGCATATTGCGAGGCAGGCATTTTTAGGCGATATCATTTTGAAAACGCTTGCTGTTCATGAGCTTTTTTGTTTGACTATAACGGAGCATCATATAAAGCAGGCACATAAACAGGGGCAGAGTATCCATTTGAGGATTGATATTGAGCGCACTAACTATAGTAATGATATTGCCAAACAACGCTGCGAGGGGATGCGTTGGAACATCGTCAACGCCATGAACAAAGCGCAGCCGCACGCTACTGCCGAAACGTTTGCTCGACATCATGAACGCGATTTATCCGCAAGCCACTGCGTTGGAGATGCTCCAGCAGCTCGACTATCTAGCGTATTGTCGAAGCAATGTTTAACGAGTTGATTGAGTGGGTCGTGTCGCTGAATTTCTGCAACGTGGTCTGTCTAAGGTTCGAGCTGTTTGAAAATGTCGAGACTTAACTGCTGGATTGGTGCAGGATTAGCAGCGTGGTGAAACCGAAAATAACATTCTCGACCACTTAGCTTAACATTTTCCGAATATGGATGACATCACCTTGCAAAACGAGCTGGTTCGAGTGATTTTTCTGTCGAGTTTGATAGGCCGTGTTGAGGCAGTGCGGGATATGAGCTGATGAATCCGGAATATATCAAGACAATTTTCGACTTAGAGCCGGAAGCAGTGGTCGAATACCTGAAGCAAAAAGGCGTGACCGTTTCATGGGATTAGCAAGACATACTAGTGGATGATGAGTACGCAACTGATAACCCGGTTTGGAATGCCATGTATCCGTCGATCGATTTCTGCTGCCGCTGCCGCGCGTGCACCCGTTATCGCGTGTCGCAGGTGAAAACCATGCCTTGCTCAGGTCGACATTCGGATCGGCTTCGGCAGTAACGAAATACACTGACTTGCATATTGACGGAAAGTTTGCCGCACTAAGTGTAGGCTTCAATGCCAACCAAGGCTAAGCTATGCTCTTAAGCGGGTTTGCAGTTCGCATCTTGATACTGCTTTTATTTTGATTAACTGCGGTTTGCTATTTAAAAATAACAGGTATTCATCTTGCGTTATTAATTGCTAAGAAGCAAAAATACCGATATGACGAAGAAAAGGCATGATGATTACCACGCGGCGCAGAATTCGGCCCAGTGGTTTTTTTCTGCCGACAGTGTTTTCAGATGGCTTTTTATGCGTTTGATTTCTAACTCGTATTCATCGGCATCGAGTGCGCCGCTCATCATGCGGAAGCGCAGAAACATCAGATAAGTGTTGGCGGCATCGGTTTCGCAATAGTTGCGGATGTCTTTCAGACGGCCTGCATGGTAGGCTTCCCATACTTTGCTGCCGTCCATGCCGAGTTTGCCGGGAAAGCCGCACAGTTTTGCGATATCGTCAAGCGGTACGCTGGCGCGGGGCTGGTAGAGGGCGAGCAGATCCATGAGGTCGCAATGGCGGTTGTGGTAGCGGTTGATGTAGTTGTTCCATTTGAAGTCGCGGCTGTCGCCGAAATCGCCTTCGCCCATATCCCAATAGCGGGCGGCGGCAATGCCGTGTATCAGGGCGCGGTAGTGCAAAACGGGCAGATCGAAGCCGCCACCGTTCCAGCTCACCAGCTGCGGGGTGTGGGTTTCGACCAGATCGAAGAATTTGGCAATCATGGTTTCTTCGTCATCGCTGGTTTCGCCTATGGTGCCGATGTGGATTTTGTCCTGCCCCCAACGCATGCAGCAGGAGATTGCCACTACTTGGTGAAGGTGGTGCTGCATGAAGTCGCTGCCGGTTTGGGCGCGGCGTTTCTGTTGGGCGAAAACGACCGTATCGGCATCGCTTACGCTGTCGGGCAGTTCGTAAAGGGTGCGTATGCCTTTTACATCGGGTACGGTTTCGATATCGAAGGCTAAAATAGGGGTCATGGCTGAGGCTCCGGATAGTGCTTGGGCATTGTGGCATGAAGCGGCGCGTGCGCCAAGTGTGGTGTGGGCATATTATTTTCGGGTGGGGGTGTATGTTTTAACGGAAAGAAACGCAGAGTTTGATAAAATGCGCGATTTAAGGCTGTTTGAATGTTTCAGACGGCCTTGATAAAAAACATCGAGGAAATATATGAAACCCATCAAACAAATGCTGTTGTACACCCTGTTGTCGGCTTCGCTGGCGGCCTGTGGTCAGACGCCGGTGAAAAATGATCGGCCGCAAAAGGAGAAGGCCGAAGTCAAAACCGGTGCCGAGGCTGCCATTAAGGCCAAGTTGGAAAAAACTTATGCTGAGCAAAAGCTGAAAGTGCAGGGCGTCCGCACCACGCCTATCGGCGGTATTTACGAAGTGGTGGTGTCGGGCAACCAGATTATCTACACCGATGCCCAAGCCGATTATATTTTGCAGGGCAGCCTGCTCGATATCAACAAGCGCATTGATTTGACAGAAGAGCGTATGGCCGAGCTGAATGCTGTTGAGTTTGACTCGCTGCCGCTCGATAAAGCTATTAAAGAAGTGCGCGGCAACGGCAAACTCAAAGTGGCGGTGTTTTCCGACCCCGATTGTCCGTTTTGCAAGCGGCTGGAGCATGAATTCGCCAAGATGACCGACATCACGATTTATAATTTTATGATGCCGATTGCCGGTCTGCATCCTGATGCTGCCCGTAAGGCCGAACAGATTTGGTGCCAGAAAGACCGCACAGCTGCCTGGACTGCATGGATGCGCGAAGGCAAAATGCCGCCTAAGGTTGCGGGTTGTGAAAATCCGGTGGCGGAAACCACTTCGCTGGGCGAGCAGCTCGGTTTTCACGGTACGCCTGCGCTGGTGTTTCCCAACGGGCGTACGCAAAGCGGTTACAGCCCGCTTCCGCAGTTGCAGAAAACGATTGCCGAAAACCAGTAGCCCGCTGCCGGCAAACCGCTTTCATGTTCGGTTCAAGTCTGAGTATGCGGGCGGTCGGATCAAGCCCCGTTTGGATCTGCGGCAGAGCCGGCTGCAGTATGGTTTTTTTCTTGACAAACCAAGCTGTTGCTAAGATAATTCACCAATTAAGCTAAGGCGCTAAAAAAATAGCTTCGGCTTGTGAAAATAATTTTTAAGCCGATAGAGCAGTAACAAAGTCGGCCGGCATTGCCCGCAGTAATGCTGTTTTATACTTGATTTTATTTTAGTGAATGAACCATAGCCGGCCGCCGTTTGATACGGCGGGTAAATTTTTACGGCGGTTTTGTCTGCCGTATCGTTAGGAGGTGGTGTTTGCATCACGGCGCGTATCCCGCCCGGATCTTGGATCCAACCTGCGATACACCAAACTGATTTTAAGGCCGTCTGAAAATAAAAACGGCGGCCTGTAGCGATTTTGATTAAGGAATAAAAATGCCTGCTATCCGTGTAAAAGAAAACGAACCTTTTGAAGTTGCCATGCGCCGTTTCAAACGCGCTGTAGAAAAAACCGGCCTGCTCACAGAGTTGCGTGCCCGCGAAGCCTACGAAAAGCCGACCACTGAGCGTAAGCGCAAAAAAGCTGCTGCGGCCAAACGCCTGCAAAAACGTTTGCGCAGCCAGCAACTGCCTCCGAAACTCTACTGATTCCGCCATACTTTTTGATTGCGGTTATCAAAATTAAGTTATACACCGTAAGGCTTCGTCCTTGCGGTGTTTTGGCTATGTATGGCTGCCTGTTTTGTCTGCAGATTGAAACATTGCCAATCCACTCAAAATAACGGCAATGTTGGTTTCGACTCCGCCTGAAGAGAGTGGATTGTGTAAGCTGCTGAAGCGGCAGCAGGGGAGAATCCGTATGATTGGTTGTGCTGTTTTCGGCTTGCCGTTTTGTGCTTATTTCGGCAGATCGGCTATAGCGGTGTAAGCTGCAGGCGTAAAAAGCGTCAAACCTAATAGCAGGCCGTCTGAAAACTTGATTTGTTGCCGTGCGGCATCATTGGTGCCATACCGACTGTTTATTTAACCGAGAGAATTACCATGAGCCTGAAAGCCCGACTTGCCGAAGATATGAAAACCGCTATGCGCGCAAAAGACAGCGTAACGCTTTCTACAGTGCGCCTGATTAATGCCGCCGTCAAACAATTTGAGGTGGACGAACAAAAGGAAGCCGATGATGCCAGGGTAGCGGCCATCATCACAAAAATGATCAAACAGCGCAAAGACAGCGCAAAAATTTACACCGATGCAGGCCGCAACGATTTAGCCGACAAAGAAAATGCAGAAGCCGAAGTCCTCAAACGCTATCTGCCGCAGATGATGTCGGCAGAAGAGATCCGTGTGGCCGTGGAGGCGGCAGTAGCCGAGAGCGGCGCGGCGGGAATGGCCGATATGGGGAAAATGATGGGCATTTTGAAAACCCGCTTAGCCGGTCAAGCCGATATGGGCGAAGTGAATCAGGTGTTGAAAATAGTGTTGACGGCCTGAATCAAAAAGGCCTAACTACAGAGAAATAAAAATCTTCAATTTTATTTTTCACATCCGTTTAGACAGCCTGCTTAAAATAATTTAAAGAGAGAAAAACATGCTCACTTCTGATGTCTGATGAGTTCAGACCATTGCTTTTAAAATTAATGGCCGACCATAAAGCCCGCCATAAAACTTCCATTGTTGAAGAAGTATGCGGTTTGGCTGGTTTAAGCATGGAGGAACGTTTGGAAAAAATTCCGTCCGGTATCAGTCGTGCAGCAAACCGTATTGGTTGGGCTCGCTCTTCTTATGTTAAATCGGGAATTCTGGAAAGAGTCGGGCGGGCTGTTTACCGAATGACGCCATTAGGTTCGGAAATGGCGGAAAAATGGAAAAATTTTAATAAAATCAAAGAATCAGACTTGGTCGGTCTGCCTATGTGGGATAGTTATCTTGCCAATCTTTATGAGCGTAAGAATCATCATATTGATGGGATTTCTTCTAGTCCGGCATTGGAAACATTTGCTGGAAACCATGAAAATCCCGAAGACAAAATCCGTTCTGCCATTCGTGAAATTGAAGATGAAACGGCTGTCGAACTACTTAACCGCTCGAGAAGCAACTCACCGGCATTTTTTGAAAAAGCCGTTCTCAACCTGTTGTTGGCCATGGGATATGGCGGTAAAGAAAATCTGTATGCCCATGTCGGCAAGTCGCATGATGGCGGTATTGACGGTGTCGTCAAACAAGACCCGTTAGGTATTCAGAATATTTACATACAGGCTAAACGCTATGCTGATGGAAATTCTATCGGCAGCAAAGAAATTCAATCGTTTGCAGGAGCATTACAGGGAAACGGTGTTGAACGCGGCGTGTTTATTGCTACATCATCATTTACCAAGCAAGCCCGTGAATATGCACAAAAACTGCTTGGTAGAGTGATTTTGATTGATGGCCAATACCTCGCGACCTTGATGATTCGCTATAAAGTAGGCATTCAAACCAAGCAGGCGTTTGAAATAATCGAGTTAGACGAAGATTTTTTTATCGAATAACCTTTCAGACGGCCCAATCACAGAAGGTTATCCGAAAATACACAATAAAACCATGATCCCCAGTGAATTTATAGACGAATTGCTGGCCAAAGTCGATATTGTCGATATTGTCGATGAATATGTGCCGCTGAAAAAAGGCGGCGCCAACTACATGGCCTGCTGCCCGTTTCACAAAGAAAAATCGCCGTCTTTTTCGGTGAGTCCGCAGAAGCAGTTTTACCACTGCTTCGGTTGCGGTGCGCACGGTACGGCCATCGGTTTTATCATGGAATATCAGGGGCTGGGTTTTACCGAAGCCGTGCAGCATCTGGCCGACCGCGCCGGCTTGGCTGTGCCGCGTGCACACGGGCGGCAGGATAACCCCGCGCAGCGCGCCGAACGCAAGAAAAAACAGCAAACACTGGAAGAAACCACCGAAGCTGCTGCCGCTTTTTACAGAGGCCGTCTGAAACAGGATGCGCGCGCGCAGGAATATTTGCGCAAACGCGGCCTGAGTGCCGAAATCATCGGGCATTACGGCTTGGGCTATGCGCCCGAGGGCTGGCAGCCGCTGGCGCAGGTGTTTCAGCCGTATCCCAACACCCCGCTGGTGGAAAGCGGCATGGTGGTGGAAAAAGACGGCAAACATTACGACCGTTTCCGCGACCGCATCATGTTTCCCATACGCAGCCCGCGCGGGCAGGTTATCGGCTTCGGCGCCCGCGTGCTCGACAAAGGCGAGCCGAAATACCTCAATTCGCCCGAAACACCGCTGTTCGATAAAGGCCGCAATCTCTACGGCCTTTACGAAGGGCGTGCCTCCATCAAAGAAACAGGGCGTATTTTGGTGGTGGAAGGTTATATGGATGTGGTGGCACTGGCGCAGTTCGGCATCGGTTACGGCGTGGCTGCACTCGGCACCGCCACCACCGCCGAACATGTGAAAATCCTGATGCGGCAAACCGACAGCATCTATTTCTGTTTCGATGGCGACAGGGCAGGGCGCAAAGCCGCATGGCGCGCACTCGAAAACGCCTTGCCGCAGCTGAAAGACGATAAAGCTCTGCATTTTCTGTTTCTGTCCGAGGAACACGACCCCGACAGCTATATCCGCGCTTATGGCAAAGCCCAGTTTGAAGATGCCCTGCTCAACCAAAGCAAACCTTTGTCGGCCTATTTTTGGGAGCACCTTTCAGACGGCCTCAACCTGAACACGCAAGAAGGCAAGGCCGAATTGGTTAAAACCAGCGCACCGCTGCTTGCCCAAATTACCGCGCCTGCTCTATCTTTTCTGTTGAAGCAGGAGCTTGGCGGCAAAGTGGGCATAGATCCGGTCAATCTCGCCCGCCTGCTGGGGCAGGAGGCACCCAAGCAGTACACCAAGCAGAAAAGCTACAGGCTGCCTCAGGAAACGTTCAGGCAGCCGCAGATGCCCACCCTGATAGAGCGGCAGATACGCAGCCTCTTGATAAATCCTGCATGGGCTGCATATATAGAGCTGCCCGAATATCTCAACCTCAGCGGCGGTTTTGCCTGCCTGGCCAATCTTGCCGAATTTATCAACAGCCGCGCAGAGCCGCCGGGGAGCGCACAGATTCTGGAACATATGCGCGGCACGCCTTACGAAGCCACCATCAGCCGTATTTTTCAAAATATGCGCGGCGGGCAGGAGTTGGAAAGCAGCAGCGAGGAAGATTGCGAAAGTTTCAAACTTGGCATGAAAAAGCTGCTAAATGAGTTAAAATACGCCCAAATTGAAATACTGAAGCAAAAAAACCGGCAGGGCGGTTTGAGCGAAAGCGAAAAAAAACTGCTGCTGGCCTTATTGATGCCGGCACATTAAACACCTTGAAGCAGGCTTGCGAACACGATTCGGGGCCGTCTGAAAACGCCACACACCACTGCAACCGAGTTCTCTTGCACCCACCGCAGAACACCTTTCGATTGTTTCAGACGGCCTCACTCCATCAAACCGTTTTAACCAGAGAACATTCTATGTCTAACGAAAAACCCGATACCCACGACAGCGAATACCAAGAACAAGACGGCAACCGCCCGCTGACCCTCGAAGAGCAGCGGGCGCGGTTGCGCCAGCTTATCATCGTGGGCAAAGAGCGCGGCTATATCACCTATTCCGAAATCAACGATGCCCTGCCCGATGATATGTCGGATGCCGAGCAGATCGACAATATCGTCAATATGATTATCGGCTTGGGCATTCAAGTAACCGAGCAGGCTCCCGATGCCGAAGATATGCTGATGAGCGACAACACTGCCGCCATCACCGATGAAGATGCCGTAGCCGAAGCCGAAGCGGCCTTGTCGAGCGTGGACAGCGAATTCGGCCGCACCACCGACCCGGTGCGTATGTATATGCGCGAAATGGGGCAGGTGGATCTGCTTACCCGCGAAGATGAAATCATCATTGCCAAAAAAATCGAAAACGCCCTGAAAAACATGATTCAGGCCATCGCCGCCTGCCCCGGTTCGATTGCCGAGATTCTCGATTTGATCCGGCGCGTCCGCGAAGACGAAATCAAGGTGGACGAAGTGGTGGAAGCCATTATCGACCCCAACGAAGTGCTGTTAAACGAACTGGGCTTGGGGCATCTCGAAAGCGCACCCGCCGCCGCAACCGAAACCGGCCGCGGTGATGACGGCGATGACGGCGAGAGCGATGATGATGAGGACGAAACCAGTGCGGAAGCCATTGCAGCCACCAATCTGGAAGAGTTGAAACAGAAAGTGTTAGAACACTTCGAGCGCATCCGGGCCGACTACGACAATATGGTGGCCGCTTTGACCAAGCACGACAGCCGCCACCAAGCTTATCTCGAACACCGCGATGCCATCGCCTCCAAACTGCTTGAAGTGCGCTTTGCAACCCGCCAAATCGAAAGCCTGACCGGCAGCCTGCGCGAGCGCGTGGACAACATCCGCCGGCTGGAGCGCGAAATCCGCGACATCTGCGTGGAGCGCGTACATATGGACCGCGATTACTTTATCAGCTATTTCCTGCCCGAAATCACCGATTTGGAATGGGTAGAGGCCGAAATCACCAAAAACAACGTGTGGAGCAACGCGCTCGACCGTTTCCGCCATGCCATCATCGAAAAACAAACCGAGCTGGCCGATATGGAAACCGAAACACAGATTTCCATCGAAGAGTTGAAAGAAATCAACAAAAACATGGTGATCAGCGAAAAAGAAACCGCTGCCGCCAAGCAGGAAATGATTCAGGCCAACCTGAGGCTGGTGATTTCGATTGCCAAAAAATACACCAACCGCGGCCTGCAGTTTCTTGATTTGATTCAAGAAGGCAACATCGGCCTGATGAAGGCGGTAGACAAATTCGAATACCGGCGCGGCTATAAATTTTCCACCTACGCAACCTGGTGGATACGCCAGGCAATCACCCGTTCGATTGCCGACCAGGCGCGCACCATCCGCATACCCGTGCACATGATTGAAACCATCAACAAAATGAACCGCATCTCGCGCCAATATCTTCAAGAAAACGGCGAAGAGCCCGACTCTGCCAAACTGGCCGAATTGATGGAAATGCCGGAAGACAAAATCCGCAAAATCATGAAAATTGCCAAAGAGCCGATTTCGATGGAAACCCCCATCGGTGATGACGATGATTCGCATCTGGGCGACTTTATCGAAGATGTAAACAATATCGCTCCCGCAGAAGCCGCCATGTATTCCAGCCTGCACGAAGTAACCAAAGAAGTGCTGGAGAGCCTGACCCCGCGCGAAGCGAAAGTGCTGCGTATGCGCTTCGGTATCGACATGAACACCGACCACACGCTCGAAGAAGTGGGCAAACAGTTTGACGTTACCCGCGAGCGTATCCGCCAAATCGAAGCCAAAGCCCTGCGCAAACTGCGCCACCCCACCCGCAGCGACCGCCTGCGCAGTTTCTTGGACAGCGAAGAAAACAAGCAGTAAGTTTGGCGGGGTGGGGCAAGGTTATCGTGTATAACCTGCTTTTTCCGCTTGAATCATGGCAGTGTTGCTGTTTTGGCGGGTTGGTTGAAAAAGGCCGTCTGAAATGTTTCAGACGGCCTTTTTACGGATACCGGCATCATTCGTCTTTATCGAAAAACGCCAGCTTTACCACATAACACAGAAACAACACCGCCAACAGCAGCATAGCGGTTTCCAGGGCGTTATCCTGCGGGCTTTGGTTCCAATAAAAAATCTCTTTTTTCATCTGCTTATTCCTTTTTCACACGCGGCACATCGCGGTTGAGCTGCCGCCACAGCGCGGCAAACCACAAATACATCACGAAAACAAACGGAAAGCCCGAAAACGACCCCACGGCTTTGATGCCTTCCATTTTGCCGGTAAAAATCACGGCATAGCTGATTAAGGTCATAAACACGCACCATACCACCGCGCGGAATTTGTTTTCACTGCGGCCGCTGCTGCTGGTCATGATGCCCAGCGAGATGGCCGCACTGGTTACTGTGGTTACGATAAAGCCGAGAAACAGCACGATGGTCAGCGGTTTGGTAAAGCCTGAAAGCGGCAGCATATTGAGCAGATAATAAAACGTGCCTTCATAATTGCCCTTGTTGGCGATTTCGGCCAAACGCCCGCTGCCCTCCACGGTGTCGAGCAGGCTGAAACCCGAAAACACCGAAAACCAAATCACGATAAAGCCCGCCGGCACCATTACCGAAGCAAACACAAACTGGCGCAATGTGCGGCCTTTGGAAATTTTGGCAAGAAACACGCCCACAAACGGCGCCCACGTTACCCACCACACCCAATAAGCCATCGGATACCACACCACCCAGTCGCGGTTGTGGAACATATACAGCTCAAACGAATGGTGCACCGTTTTGGTGAGGATGTTGCCCACCGCCACCGCCATTGTGCTTAAAAAGTAATGCGTGGGGCCGACAGCAAACACAAACAGCAGCAGCAACACCGAAAAATAAACCGTCCAATCGCCCAAAAACTTCATGCCTTTGTTAATCGGCAGCACCGCGCCGGCGGTGTAGAGCGCGGCCAGCGCCGCCAATACTGCCGCTTTCCAGCCGATAGCATCGAAAGCAAAGCCGGTGATGATTTTCAGCCCCGAAGCAATCTGCACCGAAGCCATTGCAATCGAAGAAGAAACCGACATGGCAATCGACAAAATCGCCATACCGGTAACGGCTACGCCCAGCGGCTTTGCCCATTTTTTATGGCGGAACGCATATTGCAGCGGTGCGGCGGGGGTACATTCGGTTTTGTGCTGGTAGGTAAAATAAGCCATCACCAAGCCTGCAATCATATACAGCGACCATGCCGGAATGCCCCAAACATGCAGCGCCAGGCTCATGGCGTTTTCCACTTTTTGATATTCCGCCAGCCCGGCCGCCTGAACGCCTATGGGAGCCTGGAAATAGTGCCACAGGGCTTCGATAGGGCCGAAAAACACAATGCCCACGCCGATGCCGGCGGTAAAGAGCATATTCATCCACGAAAGAAACGAATATTCGGGCACCGCATCTTTGCCGCCCAGGCGGATATTGCCGAAGCGCGGCGACAGCGCCACCGCCAATCCCACGCCGAAGGCCAGCAGCGGCAGCCACATAATCAGCCAGTCGAATTTCAGGTAGAAAAATTTGCTGGCGGTTGCTATGGTGCCGGTGAGCAGGGTGGGGCTCACGACTGCAGTAACAGCCATCAGGCCGACCAGCAGGGAAGTCCATAAAAAATAATTGGGGCGTTTCGAAGAAACTTCTTGTGTAGGCATACGCTGCCCTTTCTTAGGTTTTTTGGAAAAAACACCGGCAGAAACATCATGCCGTTTTGTTATGCGGGCATCTTGGCAACAAGGGTCGGATAATGCCGAAGGCCGTCTGAAAAACCGTCAGCGTTCAGACGGCCGAGCCCTTTGCAGCATTCAAAAAAGCGTTTATCCGCCGCCATTTCTGCCTGCACCGGGGCCGCGCAGCGGCTTTGCGGATCTGATGACGGTATTTCGGCCTTCAGAGGGCATTAAGGTATTTTGCAGAGGCTTCGGCCTGATTCTATCCGGCGTTCAGACGGCCGAAAGCCGCAATCAGGCAATTTGGGTTTGGTGTTCGCTGCCGTTGCGGCTGCGGATTTCGCCCAAGCGGTAAACGGTTTCTCCCTGCTCGGTCAGAAAATCCTGCACCGCAGCGGCATCTTCAGCCGACACCACAACCACCATGCCGATGCCGCAGTTGAAGGTGCGGTACATTTCGTGTGCCGACACATTGCCCGCCTGTTGCAGCCATTGGAACAGCTTGGGCATAGGCCATGATTGCGCATCGATTTGGGCAACGGTGTTTTGCGGCAGAATGCGCGGCACGTTTTCGGTGATGCCGCCGCCGGTGATGTGCGCCATGCCTTTGATGGTGAATTGTTGCAGCGCGGCCAGAATCGGCTTCACATAAAGGCGGGTGGGGGCGATAACGGCCTGGCGCAGGGTTTTGCCGTTGTCAAACTCGGCATCCAAATCGGGGTTGTCGCGCTCGATGATTTTGCGGATTAGGGAATAGCCGTTGGAGTGCGCGCCATTGCCGGCCAAACCCAACACCACATCACCTTCGGTAATATTGCGGCCGTTGATAACCCGGTCTTTTTCCACCACGCCCACAGCGAAGCCCGCCAGATCGTATTCCCCCGGCGGATACATGCCGGGCATTTCGGCAGTTTCACCGCCGATTAAGGCGCAGCCCGATTCTTCGCAGCCTTGCGCAATGCCTTTGATGACATCGGTGGCGCGCGCCACATCGAGTTTGCCGCAGGCGAAATAATCGAGAAAAAACAGCGGCTCTGCGCCCTGCACCAAAATATCGTTTACGCTCATGGCCACAAGGTCGATGCCCACGGTGTCGTGTTTGTCCCAATCAAAGGCCAGCTTCAGCTTGGTGCCTACGCCGTCTGTGCCCGAAACCAACACAGGGTTGCGGTATTTTTTGCTGATTTCCACCAGCGCGCCGAAACCGCCCAAACCGCCCAACACTTCGGGGCGCATGGTGCGTTTGGCAAAAGGTTTGATGTTTTCGACCAGTTGGTCGCCGGCATCGATATCGACACCTGCATCGCGGTAGCTCAGGGAAGTGTTGCTCATGCGGGGCTTTCTTGTTCAGAGTTGGAAAAATGCGGCCGGGGCGGAAAACGTGATTGCTGCCGCGCTGTTGCCGCCTCGTCTTAAAAGAAACGGCTCTGAGGCCGTTGAAGCGGCAACAGAGCTGGCATTTTGCTGCCTCGGCAAAAATAATTCTGCCGCTGTATTTTACCCGATTTTGTGCCGCTTAAGCATTTTCAGACGGCCTGAAAAGCCAAATCAAATATGGTATGCTTGGAGCCGTCTGAAAACCGGTAATGAATCATTTTTATGTATCGCAAAAAAACTCGAGGCAGCAAGCCGTGGTTCGCTGCCGCAGCTGTGGCTGCCGTTTTTATTTGGTTGGTTTATGCGCTGGGCAATATTCTCACGCCGTTTATTGTGGCGGCGGTTTTGGCCTATATTCTGAACCCGCTGGTGGAAAAGCTGCGCAACCGGGGTATCAAGCGTGCCCCGGCGGCGATGGTGGTGATGATATTGTCGCTGGCGGCGCTTTTTGCGCTGGTGCTGATTATGGTGCCGATGCTGGTTAACCAGTTTAACAATCTGGTCGAGCGCCTGCCCCAAATTGTGGGGTTTGTCCAAAACAGGCTCTTGCCGTGGGTGAGCCGCCTGGCGGGGGAGCAGGTGGAAATCGATGTGCAGAGCGTGAGCGCATGGTTGCAGTCGCACACAGGCGAATTGAGCAATGCGCTGCGCAAAGCCGCCCCCACTTTGCTGCGCCAGGGCGGCAATGTGGCAGCAGGGCTTTCTAATTTGCTGCTGCTGCCGTTTCTGCTGTATTACTTTTTACTCGACTGGCAGCGGTGGTCGCGCGGCGTGCGCGCGCTGGTGCCGCGCCGTTTTCTCGACAGTTATGTGCGCATCAGCGGCAATATGGATAAGGTGCTGGGCGAGTTTCTGCGCGGGCAGTTGATGGTGATGCTGATTATGGGCCTGATTTACGGCACCGGCCTGATGCTGGTAGGGCTGGATTCGGGCTTTGCCATCGGTATGATTGCCGGCATTTTGGTGTTTGTGCCCTATTTGGGCGCGTTTACCGGCCTGCTGCTGGCTTCGGTTGCCGCACTGTTGCAGTTCGGCTCGTGGCAGGGGCTGCTGATTGTGTGGGCGGTGTTTGCCGCCGGCCAGTTTTTAGAGAGTTTCTTCATCACGCCGAAAATTGTCGGCGACCGTATCGGCCTTTCGCCTTTTTGGGTGATTTTCTCATTGATGGCGTTTGGGCAGCTGATGGGCTTTGTGGGTATGCTGGTCGGCCTGCCGCTGGCGGCGGTTACGCTGGTGCTGCTGCGCGAAGGGGCGGATATGTATTTCAAAAGCTGGTTTTACAACCATAAATAGCACGCTGCCGGGTGCCGCCGCAACCGATGTGGGGTTTCGCACATTTTACATTTTTGACACTGGGCATGCTGCAGACGGCGCAGGATAGGGCCAAAGCGGCAAGGTTTCAAGCCGGGCAGATTCACGGCGCAGCAAATCTGCCCGTTACCGCGCTTTTGCACGGAGAGAATGGTTTTGAAAACCGCCGGGCGGCAGCAAAAAATAGCGGGATACGGTTGGTGCCGCCTGCGGCCTGCCGTTTGGCGGAAAATGTGCCGGCGCAGGAAGATGCCCCAAAGGCCGTCTGAAACCCAAAGGAAAGGCCGTCTGAAATTTTCAGACGGCCTTATATATTGCCCCCAAGAAAAGGGGTGTATTTTTACATTATACCCCTTGACAAATCGGAACAACAGAATTTTTCAGGGGTCTGAAATGTCATCAGCCTACTACACCGTAACACCCGAACCCGAACTTTTCCCCAAATCCTACATCGTCCGCATTTTTAAAGACGACAATCCGAGCCGTACTGTCTGTTTTCCTATCTGCAATCCTCTGAACCGTGTCAAAACCGTCAATCAGGCTTGCGAATACGGGCGTTTGGCCGTGCGCCAAATCATGGATAGGGAGTCTGCCGAATGATTAGCCAAGACAAAGCAAAAAAAGCGCGTGAAGCCGTATTTGGTGGCGGCGGCTTTGCGACGCGCCAAAGGCGGCTTCATGCGCCGGTATGGCGCCCCCCTTATCTAACAGGGGGGGGAGCAGAAACGGCAGCGGCCGTAAGCGCGGAGCAGGAAGCGTTTGAAAAATACACCCACTTTCTGACCGATTCCAAAGGCCGTCTGCTGGAAATTCCGTTAAGACGCGGTAAGGCAGATTCTGCCTTTATCGACCAAATCAGTTTTTCAATCCACGAAGATACTTTGTCGCTGCTGGCCGGTTATCCGCTCGTTTCCGATGATGAATATATTGTCCGTGCATCAATGGCGTTAAACGATATTTTCGGCTTCGGCATTACCGAAAAAGCCAAACATACGGGTGGGCGTTTCTATGATTCCTGCTGGCTGATGGGAACCGATAACGCCCAATACGGGCGCGTCCACTTCGGCGGCCAAAACAACACCATGCTGATAGAGCTTACCGCCACCGGCTGCAATGCCGCTTCAGACGGCTGGGAATCCCGCCTTTACCGGTTCATCACCCAAGCCGTTCGCCCGAAGATTACCCGCATCGATATTGCCAAAGACTTTTTCAACGGCGAATACACGCCCGAACAGGCCAAAGCCGACCGGCTGGCGGGCAAGTTCACCAATCACCGCATGATGCCCGATGGCGAATCGGTCGGTACCGATTGGGAATCCAACAACGGCAAGGGCAAAACCTACTATGTCGGCTCGCGCGAATCGTCCAAATACGTTCGCGTGTATGAAAAAGGCAAACAGTTGGGCGACAAACAAAGCCCGTGGGTGCGTTTTGAAATCGAATTCAAAGCCAAAGATATTGTTATTCCCTTTGAAGTGCTGACCGTGCCGGGCGAATACTTCGGCGGGGCCTATCCCATTTGTTCACAGTTTCAAGAGAAAGCCCAACGGATTGAAACCGTTAAAAAGGTACTCGATCTGACTTTCGAACGCTGTATTGAAGTCGCCCGAAACCAAGTCGGGCGCGCTATCAATGCCGCCAAATCCATGTTTCCGAACAAACAGCCTGCCGAAATACTGGCTATGTTCGAACCCGAACACGATTTATTGCCCAAGCGTTTGAGTATGGAAAACTACGCGGCCAAATTCAATCACGCACCCGCCGTTCATGAAGATGAAGGCCGTCTGAAACCGGGTGAATCCGCCCAAATGCTGGTTGAAATGGCATTGGAACAGAAACGCAAAATGACCAAGCTGATTTCAGACAAGCACGAAGAAGATTATTTGGCTTGGGCGTATCACCAATATTCCGGCAAGTTTTAAAAGGCAGAACGCTGCCGCCTGAAAGTGCAGTGTATTTATGAAAGGAAAACCATCATGCAGATGCAGATTCAAGGTCAAATTATGGGTGTAAAGCGCTTCAACGGCCAAATAGACGGCAAAACCTTTGATTACTGCCGCGTTATCGTCTCCACCCCGCTTGATGCGAGTCAGGGCAACGCTTTAGGCAGCTCGGCATCGGAATACGACTACGGCGGCTCTATTAACTTTGAACAGTTCAAAGGCGCATCATTTCCCTTTGAAGCCGATTTAAACGTTGAGCTGGTAACCAACGGCAAAAGCCAAAAACTGAAAATCATCGGTTTTCGGCCAAGAACACAAAGCAAAGGTTAAACCATGACGATAACCCGCGTTTATGTAGTGCAGTCTCGGGAAACAGGGGATTTCCTATACCCGTCTGATACGGGTGATGTGGGTCATACGCCGTTTATCAACCAAGCGGGCTTTTTCTTCGACAGAAACGAAGCCGTGGAAACCGCATTAGAAGAGATAGGCGACAACTTTATCGTCTTTGGTTTTATGACTGAAATGTAAGGTGTGCTATGAGTATGCAAAAAATGCCGTTATCAATGAAGCTGAGTTTGGGCGGGCTGGTTTTCTGCCTTGCCGTCTTAATTTTTGCCGCTTGGTATCTCTACGGCTGATTCAATAACAAGTTTCAGGCTCAGCGGGCGGTCTGATTATCTTCACACAGCCCGCATACTCACTTAATTTTCAACCTAAAAGGAAAAAAACATGAAAGTTATCAACGTATCGAAAAAATATGGCAATCGCGCCTTAGCCGGTGCTGCTTTGATGACCGCTTCCGCTGCCGCTTTGGCCGATGGCACGGATATTTCGGGCATCGGTACCCAAGTGGCAACCGAAATTGCCAAATTTGCCGTTATGGTTTCGGCAATCGGCGCTGCCGTTTTGTCGGTAATCGTTTTGATGCAGGGCTTCCGTATGGCTTTTAGCATGGTTAAAACCGCCAAATAACGGCTGAAAGGCGGCAATTGTGGCTTATCGTGTCGGAAACCAATGTTTGGAAACGTCTGAGCTTGCCCATGACTACGTTTTGTCGCAATTGCCGCCTGCCGTTACGGCAGACGGCCAATTAATCAGGCCGGTCAAAACAGGCCAGTATTGGTATTTGGGGGATAACCAGATTCAGTTGAGCTTTCCGGTTTGCGATATATCTTCGCAAATACAGTTTGGTGCTATGACGGCTGCTCCGTTGTTGGGTTTGGTTGTACTGATATTTGTATTCAGGGTGTTGAAAAACCTGATTGAACAATTGGACGCAGACAGGGGAAATGGGGAAGATGGTTGATTTTTGGTTTCTGTACGGCTTCGGGGCGGTGTGTCTTGTGATGCTGGTATTTTTTTAGATATGAAAACGTGTTAAATTCCTGCTTTCGCAAAACTGTAACTATGGTTAGAAAGTGGGGTTTAAATGTTTATTAGTGAATTTCATATTACTCAATTTCAGCAAAGTTCGCATATTTATCGCAATTTGCCGATGGCGTTGATTATGTATAAGGAACTGGCTAGAAAAAATATGTTTGTTAAAGGTATAGATGTAGAAATGTTCAAAAATTTCTATCAACGTTTTGATAGCGATTTTTTGGAGATTTTGTTTCCTGATTCGTCTGTATTAATGATTAAATTTGATAAGTATGTTTGCCATGTCTATCATCCGCGTTCGATGTATTTTAAGGAGTTTTCTATTCCTTAATGTTCTTTTTTCCTCAAGTTTTGCCTTTGCTGCTGAGCCGGAGATACTTGTTCAGGATTCTGGGGGCAGGGTTCGGATTCCTGTTTCCGGTTTTAATCAAAATGGAATCCGTAATTGGCAATATGTTACTGGTAAAGGGGATTTATTTTATAAAGAATATTCTTCGGCTCATGATATGTCTTTGAAAGTTCGCCATGCTTCATCAGGTATGGTTGCTTCCTCTTCCGTTTCCGCCCGTATAGTTTCCACCGTTCCCCGCCAAACCGTCCTAAGAAACCTGCTGGGCAAAGCCATTGCAGGCGGCCGCCTTGCTGCCGGTGTAGGCAGCGGCCCGGTCGGCTGGGGAATCACCGCAGCAACGGTTGCCAAAACCGCCTATGACTTGGTTGCCCCGACTTTGGAAGCAAACGATTACAGATGGGATGCCGAAAAGTCAAACTTCATAACCGACAAAGAATATAAATATTGCCTGTTGGCACCGCCGCCGCCAACATCGAACGAATGGAAAGAAGTAGAGTGTGTCGGTTTGGGCAAGATTTCAAGACAGTTGGATTTAAAATCTTGGGAACATTTACGCCCGATCCGTGATGCAATCTGCCGTAAGCACTGGCAATCACTTTTACCTGAATACAAGCCCGAAGACGGTTACCGTTTGGTTCCTACCCCAATGGGTAGGGGCTGTACCGCCGTTTCCGATACCGATTACGGCAGAAGCGCGGGTAACTGGCGGTGGTATGAAAACACCACCCAAACGATCACCCAATCCGAATTTGACCGCATCATAGGCCCTTTGGCCGACAACAACCCCACCCCTTATGTCAATGCAACCGCCGATGAAAAAGGCAATGTTCCCGGCGTACAGACCAGCCCCGATGTAACCGTACCCAACGGCACCATCGTAACCATCGGCCCCTATACCGATTCAGACGGCCAACCCAAGCAGATCACGGTAACATTCAATACCGCCAACGGCCAAACAAACGTAACGGTAAGGATAACGCCGCGCGCCGATTTAACCCCGAAGAGCCCGACCGCCCCCTCGTCAAGCCCGGGCAGTTCGGGCAAGCCGGGCAACGCTCCAAGCTCCGGCAGTTCGCCCAACTCAGGCAATTCCAACAGCCCGGGCATCAGCCCGGGCGGCTCGCCGCAAACAGACGGCAACACCCGCACCGAAACCCTGCCCAAGAAAGATACCGATAAGAAAGACAATCCTAGTGGGGATAAAAAAGACAAGCCCGACCCAAAATCAGACGAAAAACAGGATGAAAAACAAGATGGCGGCTTATTGTGCAATGTATTTCCCGATATTTTGGCGTGCGACAAACAGCCCGAAGCGGAAGAACCTGATTTGCCGATACCCGAGGAAACGGTCAATCTTAATTTCACACCTGATAATACTTTTGCAGACAACGGTCAATGTCCCGAACCGGTAACTTTTGCAGCATTAGGCGGCACTTATTCAATCAGTTTGCAGCCTGCTTGTGATTTGGCCGCATTAATGCGTCCGTTCATTATTGCCATGGCTTGGTTGGTCGCTTCGTTCTTTGTGGTCCGTGTCGTAAGAGAAAACGCATAAGGGGATAAAAAATGAAATTCTTGGCCGCATTGGCACCGTATTTAATTAATCATGTTGTCAGGTATATTTTTACCGCTCTCGGCGTTTCAATCGTTACCTATGTCGGTTTTGATTTGCTCTTGGATAATCTTAAAAACCGCTTTATATCCGAAATGGGCGCGATTCCCGCCGGTGCAATCCAGTTGTTTTATATCGCCGGCGGCGGTGTGGTTTTGAATATTATGTTTGGCCTGCTCGCCTTTGTCGTAACGTTCAAAACACTATCCAAAATCGGTTTCGGCAGAAAGGCATCATAATGGCGGCGATTACATTAATAACGGGCAAACCCCGTATCGGCAAAACCGCTTTTGCCGTTGAGTTGCTGATGTTTGATGATTTCTACAAAGGCAGAAAAATATTCTCCAACATCAACGGCCTTGAGATTGAGCATCACAAACCGCCTGAAGGCCACAGTTGGGAAGATATGCACGTATGGTTGAAATGGAAAGAAAATATCGGCTCGGTCGTGATTTATGACGAAGTCCAGTATCTTTACCCTACGCGCTCCAACGGTTCCAAGATGCCTGAAAACGTTGCCTTTCTCAACGTTCACGGCCATTACGGCATAGATATGATCCTGATTACCCAATCGCCCAAAATCATCGATATCAACCTGCGTGAAGTGGTAAACAAACATATCCATATCGCCGCAAACAAAATGGGCGGCTTAACCCGCTTGGAATGGAACGAAGTTGCAACCAACCCGACGGCGCAAAGCCGCAATGCTTTATCGTCCAGCCATAAAATCAGGCAGGAAGTATTCAACTACTATAAATCTGCCGAAGTACACACTAGACATAAACACATTAAAAGCCGATGGTATTACGTCATTATTGCCATGTTGCTGATATTGCCCTGTATTCTGGGTTTGGTTGGTTTTATGGGTTATAAAATGTACAAAGGCTATCAGGAAAAGGCGGGCGGGGTGGTTGAGAATGTAACCGAAAAGGCCGCATCGGATGTCATAACGGGTAACTTAATTCCCCAAAACGCACTGCCTCAAGTCCAGCAGGGGCGCAGCTTATCGCCGGATATGTTTGTTCCGACGTTGGCCGAAAAGCCCGAAAGCAAGCCCCTGTATGACGGAGTACGTCAGGTTAAAACCTATGAACGCATCGCGGCCTGTATTTCAGGCGGAAAAAGCGGCTGTACCTGTTATTCGGATCAGGCCACACAGTTAAAAGAGGTAACCGCTGAGATGTGCAAAGATTATGTAAAAAACGGCCTGCCGTTCAATCCCTACAAAGACACCGCAACCGTCCCATACACGTCGTCTGAAACCGCGCAAGGAGTCAGCCCCGCACCGGGCGGGGAAGTGCTGGTAATGGGCGGAAAAAGCCCGCCAAACCTGATGTATGACGGCTATGTCGAAGCAGGGGAACAGTTCAGGCCGTAAAACCGCAAAAAGGCCGTCTGAAAACAATTCAGACGGCCTTTATTTGGCGGGTTATTGACTGAACAGCATAATCAACGCTAAGATAACTCTAACGTCAATTTTGACTGTTAAAAGCAACTTTCCCATTCTCAAGGTTATTTGCATTTTAAAATCTCCTGCTGGATTAAAAATCGGCAGGAAAGTAAAATCCCCTAGTTCGCGCTTGGGGATTTTTGCTATCCCCGCCTGCTTGGTTCAAATTGTCAATCATTCAAAATCAAATCATACCGTTTCCTTTCTGTTTCAGTTGTTTAAATCGCGTGGCCGTTTGCCGGGCTACAATAACCATTAACATCTTTCCCCTCTGCTTGCTTCTCTGCTCTGCCCCCGCGCCTCTGGGTGGTTTCGGTTCGGGCGGGGGGAAAATGTCTAGTGAAGCTGTTTTTTTTAAGCTCTCTGTGCGGAACGGCTGCGGTATGGGGGTGCGATTGCCCAAAAACTGCCCTGTGAATCCTGCAATGGGGAAGGTTTGTAAAGACGCAGTCTTTATGAATACCCCTTGCA
The DNA here is from genome assembly GCF_014297595.2 of Neisseria musculi. Lineage (NCBI taxonomy): Bacteria > Pseudomonadati > Pseudomonadota > Betaproteobacteria > Neisseriales > Neisseriaceae > Neisseria > Neisseria musculi. Next base: position 462,961 of record NZ_CP060414.2, read on the forward strand.
GGATTCACAGGGCAGTTTTTAAATCGCGCAAAACCCCCATGCCGTAGCCGTGAAGCGTAACGGAGAGATTAAAAAACAGCGCAACGGGTCGTTTCGGTAACGTTTGGCAGATGGAACAAACCCGATTAAAATTTCCTTGCGGCACGGATTAGCTGCCCGCGCCGCAAAGCCCCCGACTTCGCAAGTACGGCCGATGTTTAAAACATGTACCAAAGATTGAAGCGGGGGCTTACCGCATGAGCAAGTTTGAACACTATCTAAGGCGCAAAGCCTGTATTCATAAGGTAAAACACCATGTACTTGGGAATAGACGTGAGCAAAGCAACTATAGACTGCTGTCTGATAACAGACGGCTTTTTTTATGAACACCGGTTCAGTAACAGTCCCGCCGGTTATGTCAAGCTGAAAGCATGGCTAAACGGCCATAACGCCAACCCAAGCCTGCATTGCTGCTGCGAAGCAACAGGAACCTACTATGAACCGCTGGCAGAATATCTTAACGGCCATTACAAAATGAGTGTGGAAAACCCAAGAAAAATAAAAGGCTTCGCAAACGCTGTATTGCAAAGAAGCAAAACCGACAAACAAGACGCAAAACTCATCGCCCGCTACTGCAAGGCTATGAATCCCGAAGCATGGCAACGGCCAACACAGGCACAAAAACAGCTTCAGGAACTGACCCGCTATATAGCCCGCGTCAAAAAACAGAGGGCAGCAGAACTGACCAAGTATCAAACCGCCCCCGATTACCTGAAACGGCACATAAAGGCAACGATAGACTACTTGAGCAGCCATTTGCAGATGCTTAAAAAAGACTTGCAGAGCTTCTACAAAGCAAATCCCGATTACAACAGAAACCGCCAGCGGCTGAAAACCATCACAGGCATAGGTGAAAACGCCGCCGCCGTGCTGTTGGCCACGATAACGGCCAAGATGAAAACAGCCCGCCAACTGGCCGCCTATCTTGGTCTCGACCCCAAGCAGAACCAATCAGGCACCAGCATAAACGGCAGGCCGCGCATTTCCAAAACAGGCAAAAGCCAGGCACGGGCGGCTTTATATATGCCCGCATTGGTTGCCTACCGCCTGAACGCCTTTCCCGCCTTTATAGGCCGTCTGAAAGCCAAGAAAAAACCGCCGAAACTTATCATTGTTGCAATTATGCGAAAGCTCTTGACTATCGCTTTCCACATTTTGAAAAACCAAACGGAATACGATAAATCTCGTTACGGATTAACAACATAAATTAACAATGACAAACAGAAAAATGCCCTGCAAAAGCAGGGCAGGGCTTGGCTGTTGCCGAAAGAATACACTAACGGCATTGACACTTGCACACACTATCTTTGGTTGTTTGAAGATTCTATCCGAGGCTAATCCACCGCTTTATGCTTGTGTTTGCTGTGCAGTTTCCACTTTACCGCATAGCCCAGCACCACGGGCGCGGCGGCAAGAATGGTTTTAAAAGTCCAGCCCGCATACCAGGGCTTGTTGATGATAATGGCCGAAGACTCTGCGCCCGGCACCAGAATATCGCGCACCGCCATCCAATCGAGATAAGGCCACCAACAGGCGGTCAGCATTCCCAGAAAAAACGGCCAAACCGCCCGGCTCAGGTTGCGCTGCCACAGTATGAAGCACAGGGCGGTACAAATCAGCGTCAGCGCAGAAATCAGCAACTTGGTTTGCGCGGGGGCACCGAGATAATCGGCGGCCAGATAGGCCAACACCACCCACAAGGCGGCCAGCACAGCCACAATCAACTCTTCAGGGCGTTTAAACATCGCAGCTCCTCGGTAGGTTTTGGAAACGGTTTGCCACACAAGGCTTCCAAATATACCGCAAAACCCCTGTTTTGGATACCGCGCCCGTTTTCAGACGGCCTTAGCCAAACCGCCTGCAGAGCGTTAAAATAAGTTTTTCCACACCACCGGCAATTTGTTATGGACACCAAAACCATCATCACCGGCTACAGCAGCGGCTTGGGCAAAGCGCTGGCCGAACACTATCTTCAGGCCGGTTGCAGCGTATTGGGTTTGGCGCGGCGGCAAGTGTGTTTAAGGCCGTCTGAAAAACTGGTGCGGCAGCCAATCGATTTAGGCGACACCGCCGCGCTTTGCGCCTGGTTGGCGGGCGGTGCTTTGGAGCAGTTTGTTGCAGACGCAGCCGAAATCGTCTTAATCAACAACGCTGCAGCGGTTGCACCCAATGCGGTGGCGGGGCGGCAGCAGGCGGCAGAAATCGCCGCCGCCGTGCCGCTCAACATTACCGCACCGATGCTGCTGGCCAACCATCTGATTGCCTGCAAGCCCGGGCAGGCAGTTTTAAAAATCACCCATATCGGCAGCGGGGCAGGGCGCAATGCCTATCCGGGCTGGAGCGTGTATGGCGCCGCCAAAGCCGCGCTCGACCACCACGCCCGCTGCATTGCGGCCGAACGGCACCCGCGCGTGTATATCGCATCGGTTGCCCCGGGCGTGGTCGATACCGATATGCAGCGCGAAATCCGCCGGGCGCATGAAGCGGATTTCCCGATGGTGCAGCGTTTTCTCAACCTGAAATCCGAAGGCGGCCTGAGCAGCCCGCAGGCAGCCGCCGCCGAAATTGCGTCAATCATTGCCGACAGGCATTTCGGCGCAGAAATTATCGATGATGTGCGCCGCCTGCGTTAGGCGCGGGATACCATGTTTTCAGACGGCCTCGGAGCCGTCTGAAAACCCAAACACAGAAAGCAACCCTTATGAGCAACGATTTCCAATCGGTTTTGAAAAAATTGGGCAAACAGGCCAAGCAGGCCGCCGAAATGCAGGCCGAGGCAGAGGCGGCGGCAAGCAGGCAGGCAGCGCAGCAAGTGGATTTCGCCAAAGAAATGGCTGGCGTTACCCCGCTGAAAAACAGCGGCTGCTACACGCCGCCGCGCGACAAATCACCCATCAGGCCGCGCCAAGCCCAAGCAGACGCTTTGGCGGCGGAAGATTATTTTTATGTGGGTGGCGGCGGTACCGGCGAGCCGCCTGCAACCTTCAGCAAAAACGGGCAGGGTAAAAACGATATCCGCCGGTTGCAGAGCGGCCATTGGCCGGTGGTGGCAGATGTTGATCTGCACGGCTATACGCAGGAGCAGGCGCAGCAGGTGTTGAACGAATTTATCGTGTTTACCCAAAAACGCGGTGTGTGCGGCGAAATCGTGCACGGCAGCGGCTTGGGATCTTCGGGTTATCGGCCCGTGTTGAAAAATCTGGTGCGCCGATGGCTGATGGCCCATCCCGATGTGCTGGCTTATGCCGAGCCGCGCCCGGGCAACGATGGTGCGGTGAGGATTCTGCTGAAACGCAACCGCCCATGGGAGCAGGAAAGTTAGGGAGGGAGATTGCGCACACCTCTGCCGCTCCGAGCCCGCAGCCTAGCTGCGGCATTGCCGCGCACGAAGAGAGCGTTTATACCAATTGTTGAATCGGCGGAACCGGTTTGGGCTTGGTTGATTCGGTTGGGTTTGCTGCCCGGTATTGGGAAGCTTTTAGGCCGTCTGAAATGCTGAACAGTACCTTTGAAAGTTAAACACTTCCTCCAACTTTATATTGGGGCTGTACTAGATAACTAGGGAAATTTAACTTCAGGTTAGAATAATCCCTATGAGAAAAAGTCGTTTAAGTCAGTACAAGCAAAACAAACTGATTGAACTATTTGTTGCAGGTGTTACCGCTCGCACAGCGGCGCAATTAGTTAGCGTCAATAAAAATACCGCTGCCTATTACTTCCACGGTTTGCGCTTACTTATCTATCACAACAGCCCGCATCTGGAAATGCTTGATGGTGAAGTAGAAGTTGATGAAAGTTATTTTGGCGGACAACGCAAAGGCAAACGTGGTCGCGGTGCGGCTGGCAAAGTGGCTGTATTCGGGCTTTTGAAGCGTAATGGTAAGGTTTACACCGTTGCCGTACCCAATACACAAACTGCGACTTTATTGCCAATTATCCGCGAGCAAGTGAAGCCTGATAGCATTGTTTATACCGATTGTTACAAAAGTTATGACGTTCTTGATGTGAGCGAATTTTCACATTTTCGGATCAATCACAGCACACATTTTGCTGAGCGACAAAATCACATTAACGGAATTGAGAACTTTTGGAACCAAGCAAAACGCCATTTACGCAAGTTTAACGGCATTCCCAAAGAGCATTTTGAACTGTATTTGAAAGAGTGTGAATGGCGTTTTAACAACAGTGAGATAAAATTTCAAATTTCTATTTTAAAACAATTAGTAAAGCAGGATTTGTTCTAGTTATCTAGGACAGCCCCTTTATATTTATAAAGGTGCTGTTTTCTAGTCCAAATACACGCCCAACTTCAAGTACCAAGCCGCACCCTATTATCACCAAGTGCACAGCCAACAGCGCACCAAATGGTACTTCAACGTCTCACGCACACACCTGCACCGTTGGATAGCCGCTTATCGGCTGATTGAAGAATTGGGGTACATGATGGCGCAGAACGACTGCCTAAAACACATGAAAACCCTCAACGAAAAGGAGGGTACGCTGCCAAAGCTACCAAACCGTTTAAACAAGGCAATTGTTGGGACAATGCGCCGATGGAGGGTTTCACACTGAAACATGAATGGATTAGTTTAAACTTAAAAAAGCCAGGTTCTGTAGTCGACAGAATCCGACTTGAAAAGGCTGTTTGAGAAAGATTCTTAACTTGTCTAAGTATTGGGGGACAGCTCACAGCTTTCAGGCGGACTAAATGAATTTTGTAAAAGTTTCGGCATATACCTGATATGGCTGAACCGATAAAATCCGGCAAAGGAAGTGGATACGCGCAAGGTCGGCAGGTGATGTTGTGATTTTAAGAGAATGGGATTCTGGGTAGCGGGGCTTTTTATGATTTCCATTACGGTGTTGCCGTACCTCGGTTCAAAGGTTAAAGATAGCGGTTTTGCCGGCCGCCAAGCGGCAGCAGAACCGGTTTGGTACCCTTTGTGGCTGCCTTGTGCCGGTTGGGGCCTGCTGTTTTGCAGTGAAAAAATAAGGCAGTGCTGAGATATATCGGTTGTTGGTTGAATATACCGAAACCCGGCAATGAAATGTTGAGGCAGCAAAAAACACCCCCAAACAAGGGTGCTTTTGGCTTTAACGGTGCTCGGGCTTTTGCAGCAGGCTGGTTTCAGCTTGGAAGCATTGCCGTTATGTCGTACAAGGGTAAGCCCGGGCATGATGGTGCAAGTGCTTCGGAGTTGATGGGTTTGGTTGGCTGAGGCTTCTCGGCCGTATCAGGCTTTTTTATTCATCAGTGCGGCTCTGATGTAGGCGGTGAACAGCGGGTGGCCTTTGCGCGGGGTGGAGGTGAATTCGGGGTGAAACTGGCAGGCGAAAAACCACGGGTGGCCGGGCAACTCGATGGTTTCTACCAGGCGCTCGCTGCCTGCGGATACGCCGCCGACCACCAAGCCGGCCTGCTCCAGCGCGGGCACGAAGTTGTTGTTTACTTCGTAACGGTGGCGGTGGCGTTCTTTGATTTCGGTGCTGCCGTAGATTTTGGCGGCAAGGCTGTCGGGGTTTAATTCGACTTCTTGCGCGCCCAAGCGCATGGTGCCGCCGAAATCGGCATTTTCATCGCGTTTTTCCATGCTGCCGTCTGAGGTTTGCCATTCATCGATAAGTGCCACAACGGGATAAGGGGTTTTCAGATCGAACTCGGTGGAGTTTGCCCCTTGCAGGCAGGCCATGCTGCGGGCGTATTCTATCAGCGCGATCTGCATACCCAGGCAGATGCCCAAATAAGGAATATTGTTTTCGCGCGCATATTTAACGGCGGCAATTTTTCCCTCCACGCCGCGCGCGCCGAAGCCGCCGGGCACGAGAACGGCATCCATGCCGTGCAGGCAGGCGGTGCCTTCTTTTTCGATAGCCTCGCTGTCCACATAGGTAATCTGCACATCGGTTTCGGTGTGGATGCCGGCGTGTTTCAGGGCTTCGGTCAGCGATTTGTAGGATTCGGTCAAATCCACATATTTGCCGACCATGGCGATTTTAGCAGTGTGTTTGGGATTTTTGATGGCGTAAACAATCTTCTTCCACTCGGTTAAGTCGGCCTGCTGCACATTGAGCTGCAATTGCTCGCAGATAATGTTGTCGATGCCTTGGCTGTGCAGCATTTCCGGGATTTCATAGATACTGTCGGCATCATAACTGCCGGCCACCGCGCGTTCTTCCACATTGCAGAACAGGGCGATTTTTCGCCTTTCTTCTTCGGGCAGGGTGCGGTCCATGCGGCAGATCAACACATCGGGCTGGATGCCGATTTCACGCAATTCTTTCACTGAGTGCTGGGTGGGTTTGGTTTTGATTTCGCCGGCGGCAGCGATATAGGGCACATAGCTCAGGTGCACATATAAAGTATTGCTGCGGCCGAGCTGGCTGCGCATCTGGCGGATGGCTTCCAGAAACGGCAGCGATTCGATATCGCCCACCGTGCCGCCGATTTCGACAATGGCCACATCGCAGCCCCCCGCGCCTTCGTGGATTTTGCGTTTGATTTCATCGGTGATATGGGGGATAACCTGCACGGTGCCGCCAAGATAGTCGCCCCGACGCTCTTTGGCGATGACCTGCTCGTAAACCTGCCCGGTGCTGAAGCTGTTGCGGCGCAGCATGGTGGCATTGATAAAGCGCTCATAATGGCCCAAATCCAAATCGGTTTCAGCTCCATCATCGGTTACAAACACTTCGCCGTGCTGAAACGGGCTCATGGTGCCGGGATCGACATTGATATAGGGGTCGAGTTTGAGCATGGTAACGCTCAAGCCGCGTGATTCGAGAATGGTGGCAATAGAAGCGGCGGCGATACCTTTACCCAATGAAGATACAACGCCGCCGGTTACGAAAATAAACTTGGTCATGATTTTTACCGCTCGTTTTGAATGCGTGATTTTACATTGAAAGGGAGGAGGGTTTCAATAAGGACAGGCCGTTTGAAAACTCCTGCGCAGCCCCAGCGTGCATTCCAAACCATGCAGAATTTCCGGCCGCAGCAGTCAATCCGCAAGCCGTCCAACATTTTGAAACCGGCAAGAGCGTTTTCAGACGGCCTTAACTGCCCGCGCACCCCGCATCAGTGCAGGAGCTTGAACACACCATAAAGTTTCCAACCACCCGCGCTTGATAAAACACAGGTCGTCTGAACACAGCAGCTTGGGCTGCCTGCCGGGGAAGTGTTCACCTGCCCAGGGACGTGTTCAAAAGAGCAGTTTAAAAGGGGGGGCAAAGGGGAGTGATTGAAAGAGAGTATTCGAAAGTGAGTGTTCAAACGGCCTTTCCGTCCGCCCGCGCTTAAAATAAAAAACCAAGGCCGTCTGAAAACCGTCTGCCAAACTTTCAGACGGCCTGATATTGCCCTCAGGAAAAGGGGGTATTTTGAGCCGCAGCCGTACTGACAGGAATATTGATAACCTGATATTGCCCCAAGAAAAAGGGGCATTTCGACATTCCTCCCCTCAACAAACCCGATTCATTATAAACCGTTACCCGCCTCACTCTTGCATGCCTCACCCTTGCCCTCCTCCAGCCAAACACTCGCCGCCGCATCAGTGCGGTAAGCTCCAGCCTGCTTTCCCAAATCCTGCACCGTCCGCGTATTCCGTGAGTCGAACCATGATTGCGTTTGCCTGCAAACCGTCAATTTTCCTATACGAAACCCTGTCCTGCCTAATAAAACCCTGTCCGGAGCCGACACATTCGGGCGTATGGCCGTTAAGAAACTGATTGACTGTCATGATGGCAAAAGCGGGGTTTTAATTATAATAATTTTATTAATTTATTGATTATTTAAGGATTCGTGAGATGAGAAATATTTATGTGCGTATTGGTAACTCCGACCGTCCGACTTTGTGCGAAGTTGCTACCTATGACAAAGGCAGGCTGGCGGTTCGGAAAACCGGAAAAGATGGAATTTATAGCGAACTTCCGACCAGAACGGCCAAAAGCCTGAAAGATGCTGTTAAGCAGGAGCAGCGTATTTATACGATGATGTTTCAGCTTAAAACACATAGGCCGTATAGGGGTTTTGAGATGGCGTGCAGAACGTACGGAACCAAACCCGACCCCGCCCGTTTCGGCGGCGGTTGGAATCTGCAGCTAATCGAAGCCGGAAAAATCATGCTCACAAAAAACGAACCTGCAAACCCATGCCCGCATGGTTTTGGGTTTGCCGGCCAAATCCATCACGATTTGGCTTTGCCGGCCTGCAAATTAGGCGGCCAATCTTGGATTGAAGCGGGGGGTGTGTCCATGAGTACCCGCTGCTGCCCCGAATGCCGCCAGTACCGCCAAACGTCCGCTTTTTCGGGCGTTTTGGGCTGCGTCTGTGATGTATGCGCCGTAGCGGCGCAAAGCGCGAAGCGCGGCGCGCTTTCTTGTCTTAATAGTAACAACTGCATCGGGAATCATGCTGCAGGCATGAAAGGCAGTAAAAACAAGCAATTGCCAAAATTTCATGAAAGGTTTGAAAGCGAAGCGGCAAAAGAGAGCGCAAAACTGAATGTGTTTTCGACTTCGCACAAAAAATCTGCAACCGCATTGGAGCTGAACGTACACCAAGGATAATTTGCCGGGGGTGGTGCGATTTCTTCTGTTGCCAAGGGTATCGGGCGCGGTCTCGGTACGTTGCCGTCTGAAAACGGCAGCGGTTTGAGTTTATCTGATTTGGGTGTGGAATTGAGAAAATCTGCCTCAGCCGCCGCCGCTTTCTACCTGCCGGAAAACCAAACGGAATACGATAAATCCCGTTACGGTTTCACAATGTCAATAAATAATGCTGAAAATAAACAATACCAAATACGAAAGCGCCCCGCAAAAGCAGGGCACGGCTTGGTTGCCGGTTGGATACGCAAACGGCGTTGATGATTCGATATACTGTCGGTGTGATACAGAAATCGGCAGGCCGTCTGAAAACGCAACCCGTATTATAATAACTGCTTTTATAAGCAAAAGCCGTCTATGACTATTCAGCCGCATCCGCTACCAATACAAACCGTTACCTTGGCCTTCACCGGTGCATCGGGCATGCCTTACGGCATCCGCCTGCTCGAATGCCTGCTGCAAAGCGGTAAAACCGTGTGGTTGCTGTATTCCCAGGCTGCACAGGTGGTGGCACAGCAGGAGTCAGGCCTTTCTCTGCCCTCATCGCCTTCGGTCTGCCAAGCATTTTTATGTGGAAAATACGGCGTTTCGGAGCAGCAATTGCGGGTGTTCGGCAAAGACGAGTGGTTTGCGCCGCCTGCTTCAGGCACCAATCCCGCCGATGCCATGATTATCTGCCCGGCCAGCATGGGTGTGGTGGCGGCGGTGGCACACGGCACTTCCGACCATTTAATCGAACGTGCTGCCGATGTGTGTTTGAAAGAGCGCCGCCCGCTGGTGGTGGTGCCGCGTGAAGCCCCTTTGTCGGCGCTGCATCTCGAAAACCTTTTAACGCTTGCACGTTTGGGGGCGGTGGTTGTGCCGCCTGCCCCGGGTTTTTACCACCATCCGCAATCGGTTGGTGATTTGGTGGATTTTGTGGTGGCGCGTATTCTCGACCAACTGCGTATTCCGCATACCCTGATACCGAAATGGGGAGAAAATAAAATATAGTTATTACAAAAAAATTATCAAAATTATTGCAGTATTTTCACAATGGGTATTGACAATTTCCAACGCTTTGTTTTAAATTGACCGCATGAACACTTCAAACATTCGCTCCTTTGCTTATTTTTATTGGTACCCCACAAACGTGCGGTACTTTTTTGCGCTTGTCTGAAACAGATAAATTTTAAGCAAATGCGAAACAGAGCCGCCAGATTTCTCAGGCGGCTTTTTTGTTGGTTTTAACAAACCCCGCCGCCTGTAAACAGATAAAAAATACTGAACAGGAGCAAAATATGAAAACCGCCGTCGCCTGCACCGCACACACACAATCTGCCGTTTTACACCGCCTCCATTTGGTTGTGGACGGCAACGGTCACCGCAACGATTTATGCGCAGCCCCATTGCCGGAAACCGAGGGTATCCAAGTGAGTGAGGCGCTGCTGCCGCAAATCCGCACCGTTGCCGCGCTGATTGCCGCCATGCGTTATGATTTTGACAGCCGCAGCCCTGCTGTGTTTACCGAAGAAGCCGATTGGTTTGCCGCCCGAATCCTTGTTTTGGGGGTGCGCCGTTTCCATCTCGATGTTACCCTCATGCCTATGCTCAAATCGGCCAACCGCCGTGCCGCTGCTTTTGCCGCGTGCCGCAAACTGCCGTTTGTTCCTGCCGAAATCCGCATGAGCCTGCATGCAGGCCGCCCCGCTAATCTGCTGATTGCGGAAACTGAGTGCAGCATGCACGACTGCGGCAATATCGTTGCCAACAGCTTGGCCTTGAAAAAACAGTTGCCTGTTTTTGAGATTTAACCATCAACACATGATTGAAATGTTGGGCAGGGCAGCATAGCCGGGCAGGCGCAATCGGTATCTTGTTTGCAGGGATGGCGGATTCACACATTCTCAGTAAAGCAGGCTGCAAACATTACAGCCTGTGCGGCAAGGCACGGTCACGCCGAAACCAAAATAAAGCGGATTCACTGATTCAATATAACGCCGCATTGCCGCAACGGCGCGATGTACAGCTTTTTCAGACGGCCTACTAACCATCAAGCGATCAAGAAGCAGTAATGATGGGCATATAGATCCAAACAAAATGCCAACAAGAATGGCAAATGTCGGTTTTAATGGCATCCGGCAAGGCTGATTTCAACGGCAATGTCCACGGCAGCGATTTGCTCCAGTTGCCCAGCCAAACCTGCCTATACTTGCGCCGGCCGCTACAGCCATTACTGCGTTATGCTTTCGGCAGATAAAGTTACCTTTTCATAAAGTTACTTTTTAAAGAGCCGGTTTATGCGGGAAGGCCGGCTACTTTTTCAGCCGGCATCGATAACGAATACATCACCGCCGCCATGCAAGATACCCTGCAACGCAGCCGGCACAACCCGGCGGTCAGTCCCTCCGACTGCATCACCGATGATTTCCGCCAACAATACAATCACCGCGCACTCCAATATCCACTGCGGCTGCCAGGCTTGCGGCCATCAAACAAACAAGCAATGCTGAGTGCTTCATATCGTCATTTTTTACTTACTATAATGAAATACCGATTCCGCTGAAAAACATTATAAAAATAAAAGGATAAAACATGAAAAAACTCCTGATGTTTCTCGCGTTATCCCCGCTGGCGGCACTCGCGCAGAATACGCCCGCGCACGTTCTGCAAAGCTGGCAGGCCGCTTACCAGGAACAACAATTCCAACAGCGGCAGCTCATGGGGCAAATACAGCACAATCTCACACATTGCGGTGATATCCACGGTTATGGCTGTTGGCAAAACACCTCGCACTCGTCCGGCGGACAGGCGAAAGCACAATAAACCGCCGCGCAGGGAATTGTTCCGCAACACTTGCACCCGCAATGGCATCCTGCCGGCAACTTCGGCTTTATTTACATCGGCTTGAATTCTAACGCTTTTGCCGACAGCGGCTCCTCACCCGGCACGGTCGGCTACGACAGCCTCTCCGATGCCGGTGCCGCCGCCAAAAATGCTCAACGCTTGTGCTTTGACAGCGGTGCGCACGCTCACGAGAGCTGCCGACCGCTCTTTGCCTACCGCAACATGTGCGGTGCGGTAGCGGCCGGTAAATTGCGCAACGGACGCGGCAAGCGATTTTATCCCTCGGCGGCCGTTGTGCATACCAAAGAACAAGCCGAGGCGGCAGCGCTTGCCAACTGCCGCGCCGACAGCGCGGTAAACCCGCGAAGCCGTGAAACCAGAGGAAGCGCGGGCGAAAGTTGCGCCAATGCCACCAAAACCCTGCGATAAGGATAAAACCATGAACCTGAAACTGCTCGTTTGTTTTGCGCTGCTGCCCGGCGGCTGTGTTGCCGCTCCCTATCATGGCAGCGGTGCATCCAATACCAGCTCCACACGCGCCGCTCGGCAGCAAAACGCCGTCTCGCCGCCCGCCGCACTCTCTGCAACCGTGATCGAGTGTATCTATCAGCAAGGATGCCGTTCGGTTACGCCCTAAAATGCTAAAAATACACGGTATAAAGCGCTTTTCAATGACATTTTTTGCCATAAAAAGTGCTTTTTAATTTTTATAATAGAAAACAGCATCTTGCAGATATGCGGGCTGCACCCCGCCGGAAGCGGGCATAGGCGTAAAGGCACAGAATAGCCGCGAGAGCCCTTCGCCACACCAACAGCCGCTGTTTCACCAGCGGTAGCCATGGAAAACGGCCGACTTGTGCCCGCGCCACTGGATTTGAAAACCGAACAGCAGCGCTGCAGTTTCGAATCCGCCGAACAATGCAAAGCTCGTGGTAATATGCCCGGCAGCAATGCCTGAGGAGAAGCATGGCTCATTACTTCTGCGTCTTAGTGCAAAAATAATGGTTTTATACACCCTCAAAGCAGCAACAGAGCGGATCTGTATTCCTCTGTTGTCTGCAGCCCGCCGGAAACAGATTTTTCCCCATAAGCCGATCCACTTTCAAAATAATGGCGGCATCGTCCGCACCACCATGCTGATACGAACTACGGCTTGTTTTGGCTCATTTTAAAGCGGGGTAGCGGTTCTACAGCGTATAGGTTCACACTTATCTTAACATGCCTCTTAATTGTATTATGTGGCCGTCTGAAATCTTAAAAGCTTTCAGAAGGCCTGTGCGGAAGACGGTCCTGGGGACAGGGGCTCAAACTGGATTTGAAGCCTTTCAACGTGTCAAACGATGGCGCCAATGCCGAAATGCCCGCACCGGTGGGGATGTTTAAAGCAACCATTGGGCAAACGGCCTGCCGCTTCGGCCGGGGAACCCAAAGCCCGTTACCGCTGAAATCCTGCATACAACCAAGCCCGCGGCCGTCTGAAAACCATCGCGGGCACGGGCGGAAACGCCGCCGTACTTTCGCCGGCCATAACGGCTGACATCGAGAACAGTCCGCCAACCGGCAGCCCATCTCGGGTTTGACTCCAAGCAAAATCTATCAGGCACCGCCATAAACGGCAGACTGCACATTACCGGGCTCGATCCCAAACAAAGTCCCTCCAAGTAAACGCCGCCGTACTTTCGCCGGCCATAACGGCCAAAACAAAGATGCCCTGCCAATCGGCAGCTATTCCAGATTTGACCTCAAACAAAGTCCGTCAGGCACCGCCATAAACGGCAGGCCGCGCATTTCCAACTCAGACAGGAGTCGGGCACGGGGGCACCGTATGCCGGCATCGGCTGCGTATGCGTACCGTTTGAACGCCTTTCCCGGCCGTCTGAAAGCCGGGAAAACCAAACGGAATACGACAAACCCCGTTACGGTTTCACAATATCAACAAATAATGCTGAAAATAAACAACCCCGAATACAAAAGTGCCCGCAAAAGCAGGGCACGGCTTGGTTGCCGGTTGGATACGCAAACGGCGTTGATGATTCAATATATTGTTTGCGTTATGGTTATTCGGTATCCACCCGTTTTTCGATGTCTTTTAATTTGGAAAATTCTTCCAGCAGGCGCGGGCCGTCGTCTAATGCAACGGCAAATGTCCACAAATACGTCATCACCGCATAGATGTGCCCCGCGCTTACGGTGCGGCTGCCCAACTGTATAACCGCTGTGCCGAACACGACCGCCATGGCCACGCCTATCCATAAAAAGCCCAGTGCTTCCCGGTTAGACAGGCGGATACGCAAGCGTGCCGTGTATCGGTAATGCCTTTGCAGCTGCTCGCGGCCGGCGTTTTCAATCAGGCAGACTTCTTTTTCCAGGCGGTTGTTTAGGCGGGCGTAGAGGCTGTCGTTGGTTTGGGCGTAGCGCGGCAGCATCAGGCCGAATACCAGCAATACAGCCGCTGCGGCCGCGCCTGCCCAAAATTCTAAAAACAGCAGCATTATGCCCGCGCCGATCAAAGAGAAGCCGGACATAATCAATGTGGGCAAATGGATTTCAAAAAAATCCACCAATTCGTGCGACAACATCACCCGTGCGCTGATGGCTGAGGTGTCTGCACCTTGCGCACGTTGGCGCATAATCACGGGCACGGTTAAATCGGCATACATTCTGGCAAACACGCGCGTATCCACGCTGCGCCGCAGTGCGCCCAAGCTCCACGCGGCCAACACGAATACGCTGTATAACAATGCTTTGAATATTTCTCCGCGCACCATTGCATCGATGGCGAATGCGGAAAACAAGGGGTAGGTCAGATAGAGGATGTTTTCCGCCGCCACCAGGCCGAATGTGAACAGCAGGCGTTTTTGATTGTGGCGGGCAAGGTATTTGAGCGCCTGCCAATTATCGGTTGCTTTGATTGCCATGATTCCATTCTGCCTGTTGGGTGAAAACGAGCTGCAAATGTTGAAGCTGCTTGATTAATTGGTTTAATTTTTCCAAGCCGAACAGTTCGGCGGTTTGTGTTTCCAGCGCGTGAAGCGCGGCAACCATCGGCAGGGTGCGGCTTGCGCCCGCTTCGCTTAAAAACAGCCGCTTGCTGCGTTTGTCGTGCGGGTCGGCTTCCGTGCGCAGCCAGCCTTTTTCTGCCAACTGCCTGCAGACGAATGACACGGTTTGTTTGGGCAAATGCCATTCTTCGCCGATTTCTTTGGGCGTGGCCGAGCCGTGCCGACCGATTTGGTATAACACGAAAAATTCATTGGCGCTCAAGCCGCGCTGTTTTGCCCATCGGACGTAAACATCCAATAATGTGGCGCAGGTTTCGGCAAGGGCATCGAAAGGGGAAGGGTTCATGATGGTGCGTTGATAATGTACAATATAGTACTATTATAGTCTGATATTGTACTTTTAGAAAGACTGTTGGCCTAACCCGACAAAGTCTTATCAAACTAAAACGGCGGAAACAGGTTTTTGATTTGAATGGATACCGATAACAGGGAAACAACAGGCCGTCTGAAAATTTTCAGACGGCCTGGTTGCCGCGGTTGCTGCCGTATGTTGCAGGCTGATCAGCGGCGGATTTCTACATAAGCGTTTTCGTGCAGTTCTTTGAGCAGGTTGGCGGTGGCCTGCTCGGCTTTTTGGCGGGCGATATATTGGCGTACGGCTTCACGCTGCCGTTCTTCGTGAGTGCCTGCTTCGCGCACATCGTTCAGTTTGATGATGTGCCAGCCGAACTGGCTGCGCACGGGGCGGCTGATTTGGCCGGGTTTCAGGCTGTGTACGGCATTTTCAAACTCGGGCACCATTTGGCCGTCTGAAAACCAGCCCAAATCACCGCCGCCGGCTGCACTGCCGTCTTGCGAATATTGGCGGGCCAGGGCGGCAAAATCGTTACCGCTGCGTGCCTGGTTGTAGATTTTCCGGATACCGCTTTCAGCGGCTTTGGCGGCGTTGGCGTTTTCGGCTTTCAGCAGAATGTGCTGGGCGCGGTATTGGCGCAGAGGCTCGCCTTGCGGCAGGGCGGCGCCTTGCTGCTTGGCGTGGGCAATCATGCTGTCTATTTCGGCATCGCTCACGCGGCTTTGCTGCATCACGGCCTGCTGGCGCACTTTTTGGGTGATGATGCTGTCGGCAACGCTGCGGCGCACGGCGGCT
Organism: Neisseria musculi; assembly: GCF_014297595.2. Lineage (NCBI taxonomy): Bacteria > Pseudomonadati > Pseudomonadota > Betaproteobacteria > Neisseriales > Neisseriaceae > Neisseria > Neisseria musculi. Next base: position 478,579 of record NZ_CP060414.2, read on the forward strand.
TTGCTCACGCCTCTTTGGGCGGCTTGGGCATAAAGACCCTCGATAGTGGTTCTGCGGGATTGGGCGATATCGCTTAAGGCAGCATCGATTTCGGCATTGCCGGCGGTGATGTTGCGGCGTTTTCCGGCCTGAACGATCAGTGATTGGTTGATCAGCTGCTGCAACACCTGGGTACGCAGTTCGGCTTCATTAACATTTTTGCCCAAGCGGCTGCGGGCTTCGGCCATGCCTTGGCGCACATCGCGCTGGGTGATGACTTCGCTGCCGGCTACGGCGGCAATGCCGTCTACCTGCTTGATTTCGGCGGCTGGTGCAGTTTGCAGGGCAAAGCCGAGAGCGGCGGCCAGCATCAGGGGTTTGAAATTCATGGTTTGACTACCTCGTTGGTTTTGCTGTAGCCGGGAACGGCCAAGCGCAGTTTTTCGAAGGGGTTGTTGCCGATATTGCTCAAGTCTTTCAACTGCAGGTTGAAAAATACGGCGTTTTTGGTGCTGTTCAGGCCGGTTACGTAGCGTTGGCCGACAACGCTGGCACTCCAGCAGCCGCAGCCGCTTTTATATTCGAGGCCGGCGAGCATTTCAATCGGTTTTCTGCCCTGCATCTCATAATTATAGCGGGCAACGGCGTAAAGGTTTCGGGTAAGCGGCCATTGGGCGGCCAAGTCTATCTGGCGGATTTTGTCGTATAAATATACGCCGTTGTCTTGCAGGTAGATTCTTTCGTTGCGGCCGTATTTATAACGCGCACTTAATACTTTGCCGGGGCCGGGATGATAGAGCAGGGCGGCCGAATAGCTTTGGGCACGGCTTTCGTTTTGGTTGTAGTGGATATCGGTGTCGATGCGGATGCTGTCGGTGATTTGGCCGTTGGCAAATGCCACCCAGTCGGAACGGTTGCGCGGGTAGCGGCCGATGTTGCCGTCGGGCTGGACGTTATCGTTTTTCAGGTAAAATTTTTGGCCGATGCCGGCGCGAAACAGTTCGGCACCGCTGCGGGGGGTGAGCAGGCGGGTTTGCACAGCGGTGGAAACGCTGTTGGCCGAATTGACGCGGTCGTTGCCCGAATAGAGGTTTTCACGGAAGAGTTGGTCGTAGCTGAAACTGTTTTCAGAGGTGTCGAAGTTGGGCAGGTCGTTTTGCGATTTGGTGGGGATGTAGTTGTAAAACAGGCGCGGTTCCAGCGTTTGCAGATAACTGCTTCCTAAAAACGCAGTTTTGCGCTCGAAAGTCATGCCGCTGTCGATGTTGAACACCGGCAGGGTAAGGCCGGCGGTGCGGGAAGGTTTGCCGCCGAATGCTTCCAAATCGTAATATGCCGAATGTACGCCGATTTTCGGGCGGATATAACCCCATGAGTTGTGGAAGTTCCATTTCACGCTGGGTTTGACCACCACGCGTTTGCCCGATTGTTTGCTGTTGTGGTCAAAGCGTGTGAATTGGCCGAATACGTCTATTTGGGCATTGCCGATGTTTTTGTTCCAAGCGCCCTGCAGGCGCGGCATGATGGCGTAGGGTTCGTCTTTATAGCCGTAGATATTGGCCAGCGTTTGGTATTTCTGCACGGTGAAGTGGCCATCGAACGCGCCATTCCATAAAGTGTCGTTATAGTTCAGCCAAACTTGGCGGTTGAGATTGACATTGGCGGCGATGTCGTCTTGGCCGTAGAAATCGCGGTAGTAATTGTTGTCGGAAACGCGGTTATAGTCGATTCCGCCGCTGAGCTTGGAAGTGAACTGCTGGTTGTGGTTCAACTTAAACTGGTAGCGGTTGCTGTGTTCGCTTTTGCGGTCATCGGGCATCCAGGTGCCTTCGATTTGGCCGGCGTATTTCGGCTGCAGATAGCGGAACTGGCCGCCGAGGCGCGCGCCGCGGCTGCCGATAACGCCGGGGGTGATGGTGGCATCGTAATTGGGTGCGAGGTTCAGGTAATAGGGCAGATCCAGCTCCAGGCCGTCTGAACCGAGGCCGACAGTGGGAACCAACAGGCCGCTTTTGCGGTTGCCGTTGAGCGGAAAATCCGCCCACGGCGTGTAGAGAACGGGCACACCGCCGAACACCAGCGAAGCGCCTTTGGCCACGCCGATGCCGGTGTTTTGGTCGGCCTCGATGCTTTTGGCTTTGATATACCAGCCCGCGTCTCCGGGCGAGCAGGTATTGAATCGGGTGTTGGTCAGTTTGTAGCGGCCGTTGCCCTGCATTTCGGCGGTTTCGCTCACGCTTTGGAGGCGGCGGCCGTTTTGCTCGCTTTCCAAACGGGTGTTGTGCGCGGTGCCGGTGCCTTCGGCCAGATTGTATTGCACGCCTTCGCCGGTAACGGTGGTGCCGTTTTGGTAGAGCACGAAAGTTTCACCGGCGGTAACGGTTGCGGCTGCTTGGTCGTAATCCACCCATTGCGCGTTCAATATCTGGCCGTTGCGCTCGATTATCACACCGCCTTCGGCGCGCACTTTAACGTTGGTTTGACCCTCCACCGAATCGGCAGTTATGCGGGTGTAGTCGGCGGGCAGCGGTTGACCGCCGCTGCGTTCGATTTCCGGTATGGCATATGCCGCTGCCGCGTTTTTCAGTTTTTCGGGCGTACATGTCAGGCAGGTATCGCCCAGCGGCAGGCCGTCTGAAGCCTGAGCCGATGCCGCTGCGCCGAAACCCATGCCCAGGGCGAGCGCCACCGGTTTTAATGAAAATAAACGAACCAAAGTCTCACCTTAAATCGGTTTTGCCAGTTAGAATAGCGGCTATTCTAACCTGAAAAATCAAAAAAACCATCATGCAACGACAAACCGAACTGAAAAACTGGCTGGAAAAGGTTTATCCGAACCGGGCTTTTGAATTGAGTTTTGCCGCCGCCGATGCAGATTTCCGGCGTTATTTCCGCGCTGCTTTTTCAGACGGCGGCACGGTTGTCTGCATGGATGCGCCGCCCGATAAAATGAGTGTGGCGCCTTATCTGAAAGTGCAGAAATTATTCGATATGATAAATGTGCCGCAGGTTTTGCATGTGGATGAAACGCTTGGTTTTATGGTGTTAAACGATTTGGGCAACACCACTTTTTTGGCCGCCATGCAGCAGGCGGATAATGAGCCGGCCGATAAAGCACTGCTGCTTGAAGCCATTGACGAGCTGGTGGTTTTGCAGAAAAACAGCCGCCCCGGCCAACTGCCCGAATACAGCCGCGAAGTGATGCTGCGCGAAATCAACCTGTTTCCCGAATGGTTTGTGGCCAAAGAGCTGGGCAAAACCCTGAATTTCAAGCAGAGCGGATGGTGGAACCAAACCGTTGAAACGCTGCTGCCGCCCCTGTTGGCACAGCCGCAGGTGTATGTGCACCGCGACTATATCGTCCGCAACCTGATGCTGGCCGAAGGCCGCCCGGGCGTGCTCGATTTTCAAGACGCGCTTTACGGCCCGGTTTCCTATGATTTGGTGTCACTCTTGCGCGATGCCTTTATCGAATGGGAAGAAGAGTTTGTGTTGGATTTGGTTATCCGCTATTGGGAAAAAGCACGTGCCGCCAGCCTGCCCGTGCCGGAGCAGTTTGACGAATTTTACCGTTGGTTTGAGTGGATGGGCGTGCAGCGCCATCTGAAAGTGGCGGGCATTTTTGCGCGCCTCTATTACCGCGACGGCAAAGGCAAATACCGCCCCGAAATCCCGCGCTTTTTAAATTATCTGCGCCGCACCTCGCGCCGCTATCACGATTTGGCGCCGCTGTATGCGCTGCTGGTGGATTTGGTGGGCGATGAAGAGTTGGAAACGGGCTTTACTTTCTAGCGCCCTGCCTGCTCCGAAACTGTTTTTCAGACGGCCGGGGCATTCGGAACGGCCGTCTGAAAGGCTGGATGGACAACAAACACAGCATTGCTAAAACTGACTGCAAACCCACACCGGATTACAACAGCGCAGCGTAAAAAACACCCTGCCGCTTGCAACCGCTGCCTTTTGCCCCTATTCTGCACCCACCGGCGCGTACGCCGCGCCATTATCAAAGGAAAAACTTCCATGAACCAAACCAAATTCTTTGCCCTGTCGGCCGTTGCCGCGCTCGCTTTGAGTGCCAACGTTTATGCAGCCAAAGAAATCAAAGTGGCTTCCAACAACACATCCTACACTCAAGACAATGTGCAGAAACTCGCTGCCACTGCCGTAAGCATGGGGGTGAAAGAGCCGGTCAGCCTGAGTTTGGCGGGCGGCAGCCTCACCGTTTCCGGCAGCAGTGCCACCCGGTGCGTATTTAAAGTGGGCGATGGCGACACGCCGAAAATCCAGGGCGTAAACTGCAAATAACGGTTTTCGGGTTTCATTGCGCCCATTTGCAGAACCGGGCCGCAGCGTATTCCAACGCTGCGGCCTGCCGTTTTCAGACGGCCTCAATCTTGATAAGATGCCTGCATTTGCAAACCGTTATATCAAGAGAAGTGTGATGTGGCGTTATATTTTCCAACGCTTGCTGCTGCTGGTGCCCACGTTGTTGGGCATTTTGGCGGTAACGTTTGCCGTTATCCAGTTTGTGCCGGGCGGGCCGGTGGAGCAGATGGTAGAGCAGCTCACCCAAACCGGTGCGGGCGGTGAAACGGCGGCGGCAGCGGGCGGCATGTTTAAAAACGGCAACCGCCTGAGCGCGGAAGACATGGCCGCGCTCAATGCTTTATACGGTTTCGACAAGCCGCCGCTTACACGCTTTGCCGAAATGGTCGGCCGCTTTGTGCGTTTTGATTTGGGCGAGAGTTTTTTCCACCATCAAACCGTGTTCGAGCTGGTGAAAGAAAAGATGCCGGTGTCGATGAGCTTGGGTTTGTGGACGTTTTTTCTCACTTATTTGATTTGTATTCCGCTGGGTATTGCCAAAGCCGTGCACGATGGTTCGCGGTTTGACGCGGTATCGGGCGCGGTGGTGTTAATCGGCTATACCGTGCCGCCGTTTGTTTTGGGTTTGGTGCTGCTGGTGCTGTTTGGCGGCGGCAGCTTTTTTGCCTGGTTTCCGCAGGGCGGTTTGGTGGGCGACGACTGGGAAACGCTCGGCACGGCAGCCAAAATCAAAGATTACCTCTGGCACATGGCCTTGCCGGTAACGGCTTCGGTGGCCGGCAATCTGGCGGTGATGACGGTGCTTACCAAAAACGTGTTTCTCGAAGAAATCCGCCGCCAATATGTTTACACCGCCCGCGCCAAAGGCCTGCCCGAGCGGCAGATTTTGTGGAAACACGTGTTGCGCAATGCCATGATTCCGCTGGTTACGGGCTTTCCCGCCGCTTTTATCGGCGCGTTTTTTACCGGCAGCCTGCTGATCGAAACCCTGTTTTCGCTTGACGGCTTGGGGCTGCTTTCTTATGAAGCGGTGATGAAGCGCGATTATCCGGTGGTGATGGGCACGCTGTATGTGTTCACCCTGATGGGGCTGCTGGCCAAACTGCTGTCGGATATTTCATATTCCTGGGTGGATCCGCGCATTCATTTTGGTGGGCAGAAATAATTAACGGAGAATCAAATGGCTGTTTGGGCCGGCAGCATCTCTTCGATATGTTCGGCATACCTTGTGTGCTGAAACATCGAAACATAAAACCTGCCGGCAAATGAAAAAGAGGCCGTCTGAATGAAGGATGTTTCAGACGGCCTTTTAAGGAGATTTAAGGAGATGGAAATGAAAAAACTTCGGAAGCCTCAACCGGCTTCAGGCCGTTTTATTGTCGGCGCACAAACTCCGCATGAAGCGATACCGGAATCTGCTCGACAATAGAGCTCAAGCCCATCACTTCAACCAATTTTGCCACACCATCCGCCATATCCATACTTTTGGTGTCTAACACAACGGGGCTTAAGGTGTACACCATCATTTTATCGGCACTGACGCGTTGGGCGGACAAATCGGCTTCCAAGTTGATTTGTTTGCCGTGGATATTCAACACTAAAGGCTGTTTGAAATGAACGCTTTCGCCTACAGACAAATTATTGACGGCCTCTGCATCTACTTTTGCGCTGATTTCTGCTTTGGCAAACCGGGCGGTTTCAAAAACCCAGTCTTTTAAGCGTTGGTCGCGGATTTCAATGCCCGTTTTCACGCTGCCCAAATCAACATCCATTTTAAAATCCCCTTCTTTGCCCAGCGTGGCCTGAGCGCCGCCAAAGCCCGACTGCTCGGTGATGCTGTTGAGCTGTTTGTTGATTTTGCTGCTCAAGAAGCTGATATCGACACTGGAGGAATGCCATGCTGACGGCTCCTGAACCGAAGAAACAGCCGATTCGGCGGCGGCCTGCCCGGCCTGCATGCTATTTGATTGGGAAGGGGAGCAGGCAGCGAGGGTGAGTAAAAACGTTGATAAAATAAGTGTTTTTTTAAACATAAACATACCTTTCTTATATTTGGACTAAAATATCAAACTCAAAAATAAAGCCATCATCAAAAATATTCTTCAGAGCAGCTGCTCCCGCCGACCGGTATTTCAGATGGTCGGCAGGCATACGGAGCTGTTTTAGATTCCGAAAGAATTTTTTTCAATCACGAAACAATAGATGGAGATATGTAAAATTTCTTACAGATTTTGGAAAAAAATTGATAAAGATAAAACAGAGATGTCAAAAAAATTTTTAATATCAGACTGTTAATAAAAAAATGAACGGCATATCAATGAACGGCATATCAAAGAAAGGCCAACCGCGCAATGTTCCCGACACCCCGTTTCGGGCTGTTGGGAATGCCGGTAACAGGGCGTTTTATATTCAACCAAGCCGTCTGAACCGAAATAAAATAAGTTTTAGCTCTGCAGAAACTGGTTTCCTTTCGGAAACGGCGTTTTCATAACAACCAAACCTGCGGTCTTCGGCGTGTCTGCAGAGGCGGTATATTGTATGATTGTGCGTGGTAGTGTTTGAAAGATTCAGACGGCCTTTGGGTAAAAGATATGCAGAAAATATTTTCATCGCAGGCATGGCGGGCATTCAGGCGGCACAAGCGCGGCCGGCGTGCGCTGCTGCTGCTCTCGGTGCTGTTTGCGGCGGCGCTGCTGGCGCCGGTGTGGAGCAACGATAAGCCCTTATGGGTGAAATACAGCGGCCGCTATTATTTTCCGCTGGCCAACACCTATAACGAAACCGAGTTTGGCGGCGATTTCGACACGCCGGCCGATTATTCTGACCCGCTGGTGCGCCGCAATATCACCACCGGCGGCAATTATGCCGTGTATCCGCCCAATCCCTATGATGCCGATACCTTAAACGGAGCCGACACGCAGCCCGACCCGGCCCGGCCGTCTGAACATCATTGGCTCGGCACAGACGACCGCGGCCGCGATGTGCTGGCCAGGTTGGTATACGGCTTTCGCGATTCGCTGCTGTTTGCGCTCGCGCTAACCTTCATCACCACCGTTATCGGCGTGGCGGCAGGTGCGGTGCAGGGCTATTTCGGCGGACGGGTCGATTTGCTGATGCAGCGTTTTCTTGAAATTTGGGGCGGCCTGCCCGAGCTTTACCTGCTGATTATTTTGTCGTCTTTTTTCAACCCCGGCCTGTTGGTGTTGTTGGTGATTCTGTCGCTGTTCGGCTGGATGGGGCTTTCGGATTATGTGCGCGCTGAGTTTCTGAAAAACCGTCAGGCCGATTATGTGGCGGCGGCTAAAAGTATGGGCGTTTCAGACGGCCGAATCATGTGGCGGCACATCCTGCCCAACAGCCTCACGCCCGTGTTGGCATTTCTGCCGTTTCGTATTTCCGGCGCGGTGTTGGCGCTCACCGGTTTGGATTTTTTAGGCTTGGGGGTGCCGGATTCCCAGGCCAGCCTGGGCGAATTGCTTGCGCAGGGCAAAGACAACTTGGATGCGTGGTGGATAGGGTTGTCTGCCGTGGGCGCGCTCACGGTGATGCTGCTGCTGTTGGTGATGATAGGCGAAGGGCTGCGTCACGCGTTTGATGTGCGGGCGGAAAGCTGAGGCCGTCTGAAAGGCGGCGGGGCTTTTGCCGTTTAAAACGCTGTGCGCGCGCAAGCCCGCCGGGGCTGACGTTGCCGAAAAACGCGGCAAATCGATTCGGCTTGAGGCAGAATATACTGCAAACGGCACGGCTGCGTTTCAGACGGCCTCAGCGGCTCGGGGTTGATTGTTTAGGCGATCAAAAACTGATGTTGCCGACTGCCTGATTCTGTTTTTTCTGCATGGGGCAGCGCAGCGGCAGCCCCGCCCGAAACGCCCGTAACCTTCCGGCAGCCTTATTGCGAACGGCTCCGCTGCCGTTGCAGCGTGCAGCCCGGTGCCGGAACCAATCCAGCGTATAACGGCACAAACAGTATGTGCAGCAAAACACCGGCTTGCCCGGCTTTTCGAAAAAGGCATATATTTCACGGCTATTTCCAAATAATGCCCGGTTATTTCCGTTTTCACGGCGGTTGTCGGAAAATAGGCCGAAACAGGCTCAGGAGCAAAACCATGTCGCGCAAACACAGCAAACAAACCGCTTTAAACCGTTTTTTAAACACGGTTGAATGGCTCGGCAACATTCTGCCGCACCCGGTTATTTTGTTTATCGCCTTTATTGCGGCACTGCTGGTGTTTTCGGCAGCGGGTGCCTACTTCGATGTGAGTGCGGCCGACCCGCGCCCGGAAGGAGCGGCAGGGCGTTCGGCAGACGGCATCATCAGGGTGGTCAGCCTGCTCAATGGCGAAGGGCTGGCTAAAATCATTTCCAATCTGGTATCCAATTTCACCGGTTTTGCTCCGCTGGGCACGGCACTGGTGGCGCTGCTGGGCGTGGGCATTGCCGAAAAATCAGGCCTGATTGCGGCGGCAATGCGCACGATTGTGCTTAAAGCACCGCTGCATCTGGTTACGCTGGCGGTGGTGTTTGCCGGCGTGATGTCGAACATCGCCAGCGAGTTGGGCTATGTGGTGATTATTCCTTTGGCAGGCATGGTTTTTTATTCGCTCGGACGGCACCCGCTGGCCGGCATCACGGCCGCTTTTGCCGGCGTGTCGGGCGGCTACAGCGCCAACCTGCTGATCGGCACCGTTGATCCGATTCTGTCGGGCATCACCCAGCAGGCCGCGCAGCTGATTGCGCCGGATTATGTGGTGGGCGCTTATGCCAACTGGTATTTTATGGCGGCCAGCGCGGTATTGATTTCATTGCTGGGTTTTTGGGTTACCGATAAATTCATCGAGCCCAGGCTTGGCGTTTACGATCCTGCCGAAACAGGCGCAAACAGCGAAAGCATAAATATCGAGCAGCTTTCGGAGGCCGAGAAAAAAGGCTTGCGCGCGGCATTGGCGGCAGTGTTGCTGCTTGCCGCGCTGACTGCGTTGGCCGTGGTGCCGGAAAACGCGCCGCTGCGCAATCCGCAAACCGGCGGGTTGGATAATTCTCCCTTTCTGCAGGGCATTGTGGCTTTGATTTTCGTGTTTTTTGCTGTGGCGGGATTGGTATACGGCCGTGTGGCCGGCACGATGTCGGGCAGCGCCGAAGTAGTGGGCGGTATGGTCGATTCTATGCGTTCGATGGCGCTTTATCTGGTGCTGATGTTTTTTGTGTCGCAGTTTGTGGCCTATTTCAACTGGAGCAACCTCGGGCCGATTATGGCGGTGAAAGGGTCGGAATTTCTGAAAGAAACCGGCTTCACCGGCGGCATATTGCTGATCTGCTTTATCGTGATCTGCTGCCTGATTAACCTGATGATTGCTTCTGCTTCTGCGCAGTGGGCGGTTACGGCACCGATTTTTGTGCCGATGCTGATGCTGGCAGGTTACGCGCCCGAAACCATTCAGGCGGCCTACCGCATCGGCGATTCGGTAACCAACATCATCACGCCGATGATGCCGTTTTTCGGGTTGGTGCTGGCTGTGGCCATACGTTATAAAAAAGACACGGGCGTGGGCACGTTGGTTTCGCTGATGCTGCCTTATACTGTGGTGTTCATTACCGGCTGGAGCCTGTTGTTTTATGTATGGGTGTTCATACTCGGCTGGCCGCTCGGGCCGGGTTCGGCGCTGTTTTACCAGCCTTAAAAATACCGGGCCGATCGGATTTCGGGCTGTAAACGGTTTGTTTGAAGCCCGAACTGCTTATCATGCCGGTGCGGATTAAACATTTGAAACATAACGATCGATAAGGAATACAAATCATGCCGCAAACATTGTTGGAAGGCGTGAAATTCGATGCAGACGGTTTGGTGTGCGCCATTGCGCAAGACGTGCAGACCCTGCGCGTGCTGATGGTGGCGTGGATGAACGCCGAAGCCCTGCAAAAAACAGCCGAAACCGGCTATGCCCATTATTACAGCCGTTCGCGCCGAAAACAGTGGATGAAAGGCGAAGAATCGGGGCATACGCAAAAAGTTCACGAGTTGAGGTTGGACTGCGATGGTGATGCGGTGGTGATGTTAATCGGGCAGGCAGGCGGCATCGCCTGCCACTCCGGCCGCGAAAGCTGTTTTTACCGCGTGTGGCGCGGCGGCGCGTGGCAAACGGTGGATGCAGTGCTGAAAAGCGAAACGGAAATTTACGGGCAGACCAAAGATTAAGGCACCCCTTTCTTATTTTTCACTATTTTAAAGTATCAGAAATGAAACGGTATGTCTGCCTGTTTTGCCTGCTGTCGGCAGCAGGCTTGTATGCGGGGCAGGCAGGGGCTGAAGCGGTAATGCAGACGGCTGTGCAGCAGCCTGCCTGCAAGCAGGCGAGAGCAAATCCTTCTCCCAGTATCCCGGCGCAGCCCTTGAAAAAGGCCTTCAAGGCAGGGCGGTATGATTGGTAACGGTTTGCCGGAAATGAAATAATGAAGTGGAAGTTGCAGAATCGGGCGGACAACGCGGGTTGGACGAGGCAGCCGGAAAGACAGCATGGGCGGGAACATTCCCAACCTAGGGCAAGAATAGGCAATACAGACTGCCGGTTCAGTTCAGCATCAATGATAAGCAACCGCCAAGTACAGCAACAGTCGGGCGTGATAACAGAAAGTGATGAAAGATTAGATTATGACTTCAGATATTTTGGCGGAAATCCAAAACGTGATTGACTCCCGCAAGGGGCAGAACCCCGACACCTCTTATGTTGCCGGGCTTTTGCACAAAGGAGAAGACAAAATCCTGAAAAAAGTGATTGAAGAGGCCGGCGAAGTGCTGATGGCCTCGAAAGATGGCGGCGGCGGGCATTTGGTGTATGAAGTGGCCGATTTATGGTTTCACACGCAAGTGCTCCTGGCGCACCACGGGCTGCGGGTGGAAGATGTGATAAAAGAGCTTGCGCGCCGGCAAGGGCTGTCGGGGCTGGCGGAAAAAGCGGCACGGCAGGAAAACTGAAACGGCAGGGCGGCGGCGGTTGAAATTCAAATGAAACAAGGCCGCCGGCCACAAACAGTAAAAATCATACAAAACCGATGCTGCCGCCGCTTCGGCAGCATACAGAATCATTTTTCCAGGCCTTCGCAACATTCAAAAAATATCATAAGAAGTTTATATCCCGTTTGCCGATTCCAAAATACTGCCAACGCTGCCCTGCAACGCCGCCGATGTGTTCCGCCGCTTCCACGACCGAGAAGCCTGGCAGTTTGCGGGCGGTTGGAAGTTCTATAGATTTTATATTTTTCCTTATGGGAAAGCCGTCTGTTTCAAGCGGCCGTTTATCTGCCGCCGGCTTCGCAAGCCCCCCGCACAGTCGGGAATCCGAACGTGTGGCATCTCATTGTTTGTTTAACCGATACTCCAATATTATTTTTATCCGAATCCCCGTCCGCGCGGAAATGACGGTATTCAAGCCTTTCAGACGGCCTGAAAATATTTTTGCAAAGGCCGCGCTTTTTGAATCCGGCCGGGGCGGTGCCGCACCGGTTTGAATTTAAGCCGCCATAAAAATAGCCCCGTGTGTCGAACTGTATTACAATTCTTGTTCTTGTGAGGCAGGCCGTTTGAAAGCCTGTTTTCAGACGGCTTCCAAGCCTTTGTAAAAATCATTCGGAGTATCCCGATGACAGACTGTATTTTCTGCAAAATCGCCACCAAAGAAATCCCCGCAACGGTGGTGTATGAAGACGGCGAAATGCTGTGCTTCAAAGACATCAACCCCGCCGCCCCCGTGCATTTGCTGCTGGTTCCGAAAGAGCATTTCGATTCGCTGGCACACGCCCAGCCCGAGCATGAGCCGCTGCTGGGTAAAATGATGATGAAAGTGCCGAAAATTGCCGAAGCAGCAGGTTTGGCCGGCGGCTTCAAAACCCAAATCAACACAGGCAAAGGCGGCGGGCAGGAAGTGTTCCACCTGCATATCCATATTTTGGGGCGGCCTGTGTAAAGCGTTACCGCAAACCGGCCTTCGGATACGGCATTGCGGCGCCTGTGTCGGGAAAGCGTTAATCCGCCATAGGCCGTCTGAAACCGTTTGGGCCGTCTGAAACATTATCAAACTATTGCGATTGAAGGATTAAAAAATGGGCAGCTTTTCTATTTGGCACTGGGTGATTGTACTGGTGATTGTGGTTTTGGTGTTCGGCACCAAAAAACTGCGCAATGTCGGCAAAGATTTGGGCGGCGCGGTGCATGATTTCAAACAGGGTCTGAACGAAGGCAACGAAGCCGGCCAAGCCAAAAAAGACGATGTAATCGAACATCAAAAAGACGACAAATCGGCCTAAACCATGTTTGATTTCGGCTTTAGCGAGCTTTTACTGATCGGCGCGGTGGCGTTGGTGGTGCTCGGCCCCGAGCGGCTGCCGAAGGCTGCGCGCATGGCAGGCAGCCTGTTTGGCCGTGTGCAGCGCATGGTGGGCAGCGTGAAGCAGGAATTGAGCGCGCAGGTGGAAATGGAAGAGCTGCGCAAAGCCAAGCAGGAATTCGAAACGGCCGCAGAAAGCTTCCGCACCGAAATCGGCAGCGTAGGTGAAAGCGCGCAAAACAGCCTGAATGCGATTTCGAGCGGCCTCAAACCGTGGGAGCGCGTGCCCGAGCAGCACACGCCTGCCGATTTCGGTGTGGACGAATACGGCCGGCCGGCCGGTGCGGATTCAACTGAAACGGAGCAAGATGCAGCTTGGAAAGCTTATCTGAGGCCGTCTGAAAAAAAACCGCCCACCGGCGGCTTTCAGACGGCCTCTCTACATAAGCAGGCGATGCGGCGCAAACGCGATATGCGCCCACGCCACCGCCCCAAACCGCAGTTGCGTGTACGCAAAAAGTGAGCGAACGGTGTCTGAAATCGAACAACCTACCCAGCCGCTGATCGAGCATCTGATCGAGCTGCGCCGCCGCATGATGTGGATTGCCGCAATCATGCTGCTGTGCTTTTTCGGCCTGATGCCGTTTGCGCAGAAACTCTATACCTTTGTGGCACAACCGCTGATGGCCACGCTGCCGGCGAATACCAGTATGATTGCCACCGATGTGGTTGCACCGTTTTTCGTGCCGGTGAAAGTAACGCTGATGGCAGCGTTTCTGCTGACGCTGCCGCACACGCTTTATCAGGTGTGGGCGTTTGTGGCGCCTGCGCTTTACCGAAACGAAAAGCGGCTGGTGCTGCCGTTGGTGTTGTCCAGCGTGGTATTGTTTTTCGGCGGCATGGCGTTTGCCTATTTTCTGGTGTTTCCGGTGGTGTTCAAGTTTCTGGCGGGCGTAACGCCGCTGGGCGTGAGCATGGCCACCGATATCGACAAATATCTTTCTTTTGTGTTGGGAATGTTTGTGGCATTCGGCGCCACATTTGAAGTGCCGGTTGTGGTGGTTTTGCTCAACCGTATGGGAATCGTGCCGGTTGCGCAATTGCAGGCCGCGCGCCCGTATGTGATTGTCGGAGCGTTTGTGGTAGCCGCCGTGATTACGCCGCCTGATGTGATTTCACAAGTACTGCTGGCGGTGCCGCTGATTCTGCTTTATGAAGCAGGCCTGTGGCTCTGCCGTTTTATAAAGCCTGTGCCGTTGGGGTGGAAGAAGGAAAATAATGTAGGTTAATATATTTTATTCAGAGGCTTCAGCGCCCTTAAATTTTCATTTCAATTGAAATATTCATTAGAGATTAGATCTAGTTTAAGAATAAAACACTTGGCATTTCTCAGCCAAGTGTTTTTCTTTGCTGGTCCGGCACATCTGAATCTCACTCAAACCCCATCCTAACCCTGCGTATCTTCCAATGGTTGGTATTGTGCGAATCCGTTTGTTTGGGGAAGTATTGGTAGATAAATCCGCCGGCATCTTCATTGACCCTTCTCTCTACAAAAATGGCCGGGGCGGTAAAATAGGCTTCTGCCTCCAATGCAGTGGCGGTTTGGGTGCACGGTAAAACTCTTTGTCGTTATGAATGAAAAGGCCGTCTGAAAATGTTCAGACGGCCTGACTGCGTTGAATCCTGTGCGGTATTTTGATTTTCGAGCCTTCCCGTGCCTGACACGCGCATCTTTGTCTTGTAATACAGCGGATATTTTGAAGAATACTTCAAGGCCGTTTGAAAGTTTGGCAGACGGCTTGTTTGTTTTTTCATTATTTCAATATCTTTATATTTCAATATATTTAATATTTCAATATATTTATGCGCCATATCTGGGTTTGATTTGAGTATGACGGCATCGCTCAAGTTGAAGTTTTATCGGGTTTGGGCGGATAAAGTTCAAATCGATGCGGCCTCGGTTTGCCTTGGGCTGCCTGTGTTGTCTGCGGCGGCTGTTTTGTTTGAATCTGCTATGCACGGTTATAGGTTTCAGGTTTTTTGGGCTTCGCTGCGCAGTTGGCGGCGTAGGATTTTGCCTACATTGGATTTGGGCAGTTCATCGCGGAATTCGATGTCTTTGGGCACTTTATAGGCGGTCAGTTCGGTGCGGCAGAAGGCAATCAGCTCTTCAGCGGTGAGGGAGGGGTCTTTTTTCACCACAAACAGTTTCAGTGCTTCGCCGGTTTTTTCGCTGGATACGCCGATGCAGGCCGTTTCGAGTACTTTGTTGTGGTGTGCCACCACTTCTTCGATTTCGTTGGGGTAAACGTTGAAGCCGGAAACTACAATCAAATCTTTTTTGCGGTCAACCAGTTTGAACCAGCCTTTTTCGTCCATTACGGCGATGTCGCCGGTTTCGAGAAAGCCGCGCTCGTCAATGGTTTTGGCGGTTTCTTCGGGGCGGTTCCAATAGCCTTTCATCACTTGCGGGCCGCGTATCCATATTTCGCCGGGCTGCCCGATCGGCACTTCTTTACCATCGGCATCGCGCAGTTCGACTTCGGTAGAAGGCACGGGAAGGCCGATGCCGCCGCTGTAGGCGGAAATGTTCAGTGGGTTGCAGCACACGCCGGGGCTGGCTTCGGTGAGGCCGTAGGCTTCGACAATGGGGGTGCCGGTGATGTTTTTCCATTTTTCGGCCACGGCTTTCTGGGTGGCCATGCCGCCGCCGAGCGTGAGCTTGAGGGCGGAAAAATCGATTTCGGCGAACTCGGGGCGGTTTACCAGGGCGTTAAACAGGGTGTTTACGCCGATAAATACGCTGATTTTTTCTTTTTTCATGTCGCCGATAAAGGATTTCATGTCGCGCGGGTTGGTAATCAGCATGATTTTGGCGGCGGCTTGGGTGAAAATCATCAGATTTACAGTGAGGGCGAAAATATGGTAGAGCGGCAGCGCGGCAATCACCACTTCTTCGCCGGGGGTGAGTTTGTTTTTAATCCATTCGGCGGCCTGCTGCATATTGGCGCAGATGTTGCCGTGGGTGAGGACGGCGCCTTTGGCCACGCCGGTGGTGCCGCCGGTGTATTGCAGGAAGGCGGTGTCGTTGCGGGCGATTTCAACGGGGGTGAAGGGTTGCGATGCGCCTTGTTTCAAGGCCGTCTGAAAAGCAATGGTGTTGGCGATGCGGTGTTCGGGCACCATTTTTTTGATTTTGTGCAGCACGAAGTTAATCAGGTTTCCTTTGAAGAAACCAAACATATCGCCAACGGTGGCAACGATAACGTTTTTGATTCGGGTGCGCGGCAGCACCAGCTCGAGCGTGTTGGCGAAGTTTTCCAGCACGATGATGGTGGTGGCACCGCTGTCGTTGAGCTGGTGTTCGAGCTCGCGCGGGGTGTAGAGCGGGTTGGTGTTTACTACCGTGAGGCCGGCCTGAAGGGCGCCGAAAAGGGCAACGGGGTATTGCAGCAGGTTGGGCATCATAATCGCTACCCGTTCGCCGCGCGGCAGTTTGAGGGTGTTTTGCAGAAATGAGGCGAAGTGGTCGACAAGTTTGGCGGTTTCGGCATAAGTGATGGTTTTGCCGAGGTTTTGGAAGGCGGAGCGGCGGCCGTGTTTCTGCACGGTTTCCTGAAAAACCTGCACAATCGATTGGTAGCGCAGGGGGTCGATTTCGGCATTGATGCCGGCTTCGTAGCTTTGGAGCCAGATTTTTTCCATGACGTGTTTCCTATTATTATCGTGAATCCGCACGTTTCCGTTACGGCATTGCCTGCCGGTTTGCGGTTTGCCGCCTTATCGCGGAAACGAAACGGGTTTCGCTTTCTATCGGCCGTCTGAAAATGTTTCAGACGGCTTGGGTTGTGTGGCGGCACGGTTGGTTCCGCGCCGTGCCGGTATGGTTTGCGGTTTGCCGCTTTGCAACAGTAATGAAGTGGGTTTCATTGCTATCGTGCCGTCTGAAAGGGCGGAGCGGTTTCTGTGTTCAGACGGCCGGTTATCCGGTGATGATAACGGGTTTGTCGGTAGCGGTGATGATGCCGCCGCCCAAGCAGATGTCGCCATCGTACAACACGGCAGACTGGCCGGGGGTGGCTGCCCACTGGGGTTCGTCAAACCATAATTCGGCGGTTCCGCTGCCGATATAGCGCAATTCGCATGGGGCATCGGCCATACGGTAGCGGATTTTGCAGGTGTAGCGGCCTTCAGACGGCCTTTCGGGCAGGGTCCAGCTCAGGTCGCTGATGGTCAGGCTGCTGCTGTATAAGAGCGGGTGGTCGCGGCCTTGCACGACAATCAGTGTGTTGCTTGTTAAATCTTTGCCGGCTGCAAACCACGGTTCGCCCGCGCCGCCTATGCCCAGGCCTTTGCGCTGGCCGATGGTGTAAAACATCAGGCCCATGTGCCTGCCCACTTTTTTGCCCTCGGGGGTAACCATGTCGCCGTTGTCGGTGGGCAGGTATTGCTGCAAAAATTCGCGGAACGGCCGCTCACCGATAAAGCAGATGCCGGTACTGTCTTTTTTGGCGGCTGTGGGCAGCCCGGCTTCGGCGGCCAGCCGGCGCACTTGGGTTTTTTCCAAACCGCCGAGCGGGAAAATGGCGCGCTCGAGCTGGTGCGGTTGCAGGCGGTAGAGAAAATAGCTTTGGTCTTTGCCGGCATCCCGCCCTTTGAGCAGGCGGTGTATGCCGTTGCGTACTTCTTTGCGGGCGTAGTGACCGGTGGCAACGGCATCGGCACCTTGATTGACGGCATAGTCAAGAAAGCATTTGAATTTGATTTCGGCGTTGCACAATACATCGGGGTTGGGGGTGCGGCCGGCGGAATATTCTTTTAGAAAATAGGTAAATACGTTGTTTTTGTATTGGGCGGCAAAATTGATGATGTCGATGTCGATATTGAGAATGTCGGCAACGGCAACGGCATCGAGCGAATCCTGCTTGATGCTGCAATATTCATCGTTGTCATCGTCTTCCCAGTTTTGCATAAACACGCCGCGCACATGATGCCCCTGCTGTTTGAGCAGGGCGGCGGTTACGGAGGAATCAACGCCGCCGGACAGGCCGACCGTGATGTTTGCGGGGAGGTTGGTGTGCATGGCGCGGAATATTGGGTGGTGCAGGGGTTGCAAAAATGTTGATTTTAGCATTTTTAAGGAAAGGGCGGAAAGGATAAGGCCGTCTGAAAACCTGTTCAGACGGCCTGCGGCGGCGGGATTATTGCGGGCGCACTTCTTTGCCGTTGATTTTGATGCGCGTTAATTGCAGGTCGTAGGTTTTGCCGTCGTCGGTGTAGCTGATTTGGGCGGGAACGTTGCCCAGTTCGGGGGCGAAGGCATAGTTGATGATGCTGTCGCCGCGCTTGAGGCGGTATTTGTTGATGGCGGTGGTGCCGTTGCCGATTTTATATCTGCCGCTGCCGGCATGGTTGAGGCCGCCGACAGGGTAGATTTTTTTGCCGTTGGTAATGGTGAGGCCGGCGGGCAGTTTGCCGTTGCCGGCGGCAAGCTGCCAGGCAAGGGTGAACAGATCCATGACGGGGCCTGAAACGGCTTCGGTTTTTTGTTCGCCCGCTTTGCCGTAGCTGACTTTGCCGCCGCCGAATTTGGCTTCGGCATAGGTTTTTCCGCCGCGCACGTCTTTATAGTAAGACGGAATCAGGCGCGCGCCCGAAATGGTGCCGCCCGATTCGAAGCGTATGCTGTAGAGCGGCACTTTGATGTTTGACACCACTTTGTAGCGGTTGCCGCTGCGGGTGAAGGTCATGGTGGTGGGGATGCCGTAGCTGCCCGAATACTGCAATTCGGCCGACTGCGGCAGCGGGGCGGCCTGTGTGTGGGCGGCCAATGCGAGGGCCAATACGGTTATGCCGGATTTTTTCATAAGGTTTCCTTTCTCGGGCGGCTGTATTCAGGCCAGCAGGCGGGCATCGAGTTGCGCTCCGGTGTTGCGGATAACGCGGCTGCCCGATATTTTCAGACGGCCGCCAACAAAATCGGCCACGGCCTGCGGGAGAATCAGGTGCTCGGCTTCCAACACCCGCGCGGCAAGTGTGTCGGCGGTGTCGTGGTCGGACACCGGCACCGCGCCCTGTGCGATGATGGGGCCGCAATCCAGCTCGGGGGTAACGAAATGCACGGTGCAGCCTGCGATGCGGCAGCCTGCGTCGATGGCGCGCCGGTGGGTGTGCAGGCCGGTGAAGGCGGGCAGCAGCGAGGGGTGGATGTTGATCAGGCGGCCTTCGTAATGCCGGCAGAACTCGGGCGTGAGTATGCGCATAAAACCTGCCAACACCACCAAATCGGGTTGGTAGGCATCGATTTTCCGCATCATGGCTTCATCAAACGCCAGGCGGCTGTCGAAATTTTTATGGCTTAGGCTGTCGGTTGCGATATTGCGCTGCGCCGCCCATGCCAAACCGGCGGCGGTTTCGTTGTTGCTCAACACGGCGGCGATGCGGGCGTTGGGAATCTGCGCTTTTACAACGGCCTGCATATTGCTGCCCCTGCCGGAAATCAGGATAACGATGTTTTTCATGTTTCAGACGGCCTTTTATTGAAATGGGTCGGATAAAGATGGTGCCGCTGCGGCACACGGGCAAGCGGTTTAACGGCGTTTAAAACGGGATTATTGTAGCAAATGTGGGCAAAGGGGGCGATACCGTTGCGGCCGCGCCGGTTTCGGAAACCGCATGATGAAAGGGCTTGGGTGTTTTGCGACAATTTCAGACGGCCGAGGCGGGTTTTGCCAAGTTTTAAGCCGTCTGAAACGGCAGGCCGGCCTTGACGCTGTTTTTGCCAATCGTGAACAACGGGAAATGCAGCGGGTTGGGTGCGGCGCAGAACGGCGGAGTTGCTTTCAGCCCGTATATCGGGAACTTGGTTCAAATTTGCCATGAGAAGTGTCGGTACATTTACCGGCAATAACGATGGCCGGATATTTCAGACGGCCTGAATGAATTTTGCAAGGGCATCAGGTTTTTCTGCCATGTTCCGCTGTTTTTCCGGCATCTTGCGGCATGTTATGCCGCGCTGTATCCCATGCTTTAATTGCAATGCTAATCCGCCCATCTGCAAAGATAAACCCAACAGTAAACACACCCTATAGCAGATATTCAGCCAACCGGAATGCTGTTTCATCCTGCCTGCCCCAGGACGTTGCGCTGTTGCTGCGCCGCCGTATTGCCTGCGCGTTGCCCGCATCTCGGGCGCGGCATGGTGTAAAGGTTTGAGCGGCAGATAAGGGTAAAGGCTTGGCCGCATCAACCCTTGCTTTGTGCCTCCAGTTTTGCCAGCCGCGCTTCGAAGCGGGCGGTGTCGTCGCGCAGGGCGTCGATTTCACGCGCCCACGCCGACAGAGCGTGCCTGTCTGCCACGGGGGCTTCCGGCTCTTTGGCGAAGTCGCTGAGTTGCTCGAGTATGCTCAGGCCGATCTGTTTGACTGTGCGGGCGGCTTTTTCGGTGCGCACGGCGATACTGCCCGCCGCCGCATCACCGAGCAGGCGGCTTAAATCATCGTTGGCATGGTAGCGCAGGCCGCCGATAAGCGGCAGCAGGGCGGTGCCCAAGCCGGTGTCGCCGCTGATCGACACGTCGCCCACACCGGGCGTTTGCCCTTGCAGCACTTTTTCCACCGCACCGGGGAGAAAGCGGATTTCGGTGTCGGCCGCATCCGGGGTGTATTCCAAAAAGCCCTCTGCGTTAAACGTGCCGCGAATCTGCATTCCGGCGGCGTGCAGGCTGAGGGTTTGGCCCGCAAAGCCGCCCAAGAGGGCTTGGGTTTCGCGGTTTTGCCGGATTAAGTGGTTGATCACGGGAAGTAGGGCGCTCATGCGGAATGTTCTTTCTGACAGGGTAACAGGCCGTCTGAAAACGGTCGTGGTTTTACAGCGGGTTGGGTTAAAAGGATGGGGCAGCGGTTGCGGGCGGCGCCGTTATGGCGGGCATATCGCGATGGGTGCTGCTCCCGTTTGTGCCGGCGTGGCGGGAGGCGGGCGTGGCCTGCCTGATAATCCATGCCGGATATGGTGCAGCCGGCGTGTGTATTTTTTCAGACGGACTTGGGCCGCAGCAACAGGCAGTATATAGCCGATATGCGTTTTCCGATACCGGGCAGGCAGGTTTCGGGCGGTGGAACGGGTTGAATGCAGGCACGGGGCGGTTTTCTGTTTCCCCGCGCTCCGATGCCGTGCAGGAACCAAACGGGCGGTGTTTGGGCCGTCCGACTGAGAAAACGTCTTTCATCACGCCAACCGTGCGGCAGCAATCTGCACAACATCAGATTCGCTGCAATCCGGTTGCGGATATGTCAAATTTTCAATCTGTATCATTTGTTTAACCCATGCGGCATGGATTGGCAAATTGTTCACAGCCTGCGCGGGCTTTGCTAAAATTGCGCCGCCCGGTAATCGAATCCTGCCGCTCAGGCCGTCTGAAAAGTAAACAGCCACCTGCTGTTCAGACGGCCTCGGCCGTTTTTTCTGCACACAATCAAGCAAGGTTTTTTATGAAACACAAAATTTCCCGCCGCAGATTTATCGGCGGCTCCGCTGCCGTTACTTCCACCCTGATGCTCGGCAGCTGTGAAAGAATCTACCGCATTCTTTCTCCCGAATCTGCGTCAATAACAAACCGCGTGGTGAATGCCGCCTATTATCCGCCCGCCCTGACCGGCCTGCGCGGCGATTCTGAAGGCGTTCAGGCCGCTGCCCACAGCATTGCGCTGCAGGGCAAAACCTACACCCTGCCGGGCAAAGCTGAGGAATACTACGATTTGGTGGTGGTGGGGGGCGGCATCAGCGGGCTGGCCGCCGCCTATCTTTATCAGAAACAGCGCCCCGAAGCCAAAATTCTGATTATCGACAACCACGATGATTTCGGCGGCCATGCCCAACGCAACGAATTTACCGTTGGCGGCCGCCTCTTGATTTCTTATGCGGGCAGCGAATCCATCGATTCGCCCAAATCGGAATATTCCGAAGAATCGCTGGCATTGCTCAAAGATTTGGGCATCGACTACACCAAATTCGAAACCTATTTCCACCAAGATCTCTATCAGAAAAAGCGCGGGCTGAAAGAGGGGGTGTTTTTCAACCAAGCCTCTTTCGGCCGCGATGCGGTAGTGGTCGGGCTGCCGCAGGCAGGTGAAGAAAGTGCGGCAGAAATTATTGCCCGATTTCCGCTTGATGAAACCGACAAAGCCGCACTCGCCAAGCTCTACACCAACCCTGCCGACTATTTCAAAGGCCGCAGCAAACGCAAAAGGGCAGAGGCCGCCGCTGAAACCAGCTATTACGATTTTCTGAAAAATGATGTCAAACTGCCCGAAAACGCATTGAAATATCTGAAAAACCTCAGCTCCGAATATTGGGGGCACGCTATCAATGCCGTTTCGGTGCAGGAAGCCCTGGAGGCCGGCTATCCCGGGGTACAGAATCTGGGGCTCGAAGCCGAAGAGGGCGAAGAAGAGCCCTATATTTATCATTTTCCCGACGGTAACGCTTCCATCGCCCGCATATTGGTGCGCAAACTGATTCCCGGCATTGCCCCCGGCAACACGATGGAAGATATTGTGTTGGCCAAATTCGACTACAGCCGGCTCGATGTGCCTGCAAACAACATCAGAATCCGGCTCAACAGCACCGTGCTGCGGCTGGAAAACAATAGTGAAGGCGTGGCCGCAGCCTATATGCCCAAAGGCGGTGTTCTCAAACAGATACAGGCCGCCCGGGCCGTTTTTGCCGGCCACAGCGCACTGGCCGCCCGCATTATCCCGCAAATGCCCGAAGCCCAAAAAACAGCCGCCAAAACCAATGTGAAAGTGCCGATGATCTACGGCAAAGTGGCGGTAAAAAATTCATACGCATTCCAAAAGCTCGGCGTATATTCGCTCTATGCGCCCGATGCGCCCTATTGCCTGGTGAGTCTGGACGACCCCGTCAGCATGGGCGGCTATAGTGCCCCGCAAACCGCAAACGAACCGGTCGTTATCCATATGGTGCAGATTGCCACCGGCTTTAACGGCAAAAACGCAAGGGAAATGTATCGCCACGGCCGCCGCCGCTTGGCCGGAAAAAATTATGAAGCACTCGAAAAAGAAATGCTCGACCAATTGCGCAGCATTTATACCGCCGCAGGCGAGAATCTCGATGAAGTGCTGGCCGGCGTTACCCTCAACCGCTGGGCGCACGGCTACAGCTATGAGCAGGCAGAGCTTTACGATTCAGACCGGGCGGCCGAAAAAGCCACCGAAACCATGCAGCAAAAAATCGGCAACATCTTCATCGGCGGCTCCGATTCTGCCTGGATGCCGTATGTGCACGGCGCCATCGACCAGGCCTACCGTGCCGTTAAGGAAGCCTTGGAGGCCTGAGTGCCGCTGCGCGGCCGTGAAGGCAGGCTGAATACCGATTGTGCATGCTTCTACGGTGCGCAGCATCGGCCGGCATGATAATATTATGCTTTCAAACAGGCCGTCTGAAAGCCTTAGCGCACCCCGGGTTTTCAGACGGCCTCCCCAGCCCAGTCAGGATATATTATGGACGAATTAATCAAAGAAGCCGCCCTTCATTTTCACGAATACCCCAATCCGGGCAAAATCCAAGTTGCCCCCACCAAGCCGCTGGCCACCCAATATGATTTGTCGCTTGCCTACTCTCCGGGCGTGGCCGCGCCCTGTATGGAAATCTACAACGACCCGCTCGCTTCCTACAAATACACCGCCCGGGGCAATCTCGTGGCCGTGATTTCCAACGGCACTGCCGTTTTGGGCTTGGGCAACATCGGCGCGCTGGCCGGCAAGCCCGTGATGGAAGGCAAGGGCGTATTGTTTAAAAAATTCGCCGGTATCGATGTGTTCGACATCGAAGTAAACGAAACCGACCCGGACAAACTGGTTGACATCATCGCTTCGCTGGAGCCGACTTTCGGCGGCATCAATCTTGAAGACATCAAAGCCCCCGAGTGTTTCTATGTTGAGAAAAAACTGCGCGAACGCTGCAATATCCCCGTGTTTCACGATGACCAGCACGGCACCGCCATCATCACTGCCGCTGCCGTATTGAACGCCCTGCGCGTTACGGGCAAAAAAATCGAAGAAGTTTCCTTAGTGTGTTCCGGCGCGGGGGCGGCCGCGATTGCCTGCCTGGATTTACTGGTGGCACTCGGTATGAAACGTGAAAACATCACCGTGTGCGATTCGAAAGGCGTGATTTTTGCCACCCGCGAAGACCGCAGCCGCATGGATGAAAGCAAAATCCGTTATGCCGTTCAAGACAACGGCCAGCGCGTGCTTGCCGATGCGGTGCAGGGTAAAGACATTTTTCTCGGCCTCTCCGGCCCCAATGTTTTGAGTGCCGATATGCTCAAAACCATGAACGAAAACCCCATCGTGTTTGCGCTGGCCAACCCCACCCCCGAGATTTGGCCGCCTGAAGCCAGAGAAGCCCGCCCCGATGTGATTATCGGCACCGGCCGTTCCGACTTCCCCAACCAAGTCAACAACGTATTGTGTTTTCCTTTCATTTTCCGTGGCGCGCTTGATGTGGGCGCTACCGCCATCAATGAAGAAATGAAGCTCGCCTGCGTGCACGCCATTGCCGATTTGGCCATGGCCGAATCCAGCGCTGAAGTGGCCGGTGCCTACGGCGATGCCGATCTGACCTTCGGCCCGGAATACCTGATACCCAAACCTTTCGACCCGCGCCTGATTGCCAAAATCGCTCCGGCCGTGGCACAGGCCGCAATGGATTCCGGTGTGGCTACCCGCCCGATTTCCGATATGGAAGCCTATATCGAGAAACTCACCCAGTTTGTATATAAAACCAGCCTGTTTATGCGCCCGGTGTTTAACCAGGCGCGCAAACAAATCAAGCGCATTGTGCTTACCGAAGGCGAAGACGAGCGCATTCTGCACGCAGCCCAGCAGGTTGTATCGCAGAAACTGGCGTTTCCGATTTTGGTGGGGCACCGTCAAACCATTGAAGAGCGCATCCAGTCGCAAGGCTTGACGATTCAGCCGGGCAAAGATTTCGAGCTTGTAGATATCATTGAAAACCCGTATTTCGAAGAAAGCTGGAAAGAATACTACCAACTGCGCAAACGCCGGGGTGTTACCGAAGAAATGGCACGCCGCCGTATGCGCGCCAACAGCACCCTTATCGGCGCATTGATGGTCCGTCTCGGCCACGCAGACGGGATGCTTTGCGGCACCATGGGCCGTTTTTACGACCACTTCGGTATTTTTGAAGAAGTGATCGGCTACAACAACCCCGAAAAGCACGCTTGTGCCATGAACGCGCTGATTTCCAACAAAGGCAACTTCTTCATCACCGACACCTACATCAACGAAGACCCCGATGCAGAGCAACTGGCCAAAGGCACTTTGATGTGCGCCAACGAAATGAAACGCTTCGGCATCAAGCCCAAAGTCGCACTGGTTTCCAATTCCAATTACGGTTCCCGCCACGATAAAGATGCCGTTAAAATGCAGCGTGCACTTGAGCTGGTCCGCCAAGCCGATCCCGAATTGGAAATAGACGGTGAAATGCAGGCCGATGTGGCAATGGATGAAGAAATGCGCAAGAGCATCTTCCCGGAAACCACACTCACCGGCTCGGCCAACCTGCTGGTGATGCCTAACGTGGAAGCGGCCAACATCAGCTACAACCTGCTGCGCGTGAGTGCCACCAACGGCATCACAGTCGGCCCGATTCTGATGGGCATGAACAAACCGGTAAATATCGTTACACCGATTTCCACCGTGCGCCGTATCGTCAATATGATTGCGCTGACCGCCGTGGATGCCCAACGCCAATAAAACCGCCGCAATTGAATCAAAGGCCGTCTGAAAAATTTTCAGACGGCCTCTTTTAAATATAGCGGCCCCACTTTATTTTCGGCGCAAAGCAGCAGACAGTATAGAACCGATTCTGCTGCCGCTTTGGTGACTTGCAAAACCGTTCTCTTTGAGCTAAGGCGCTAAAGTGGATTTGCTATAGTTGTTTTTATTTAGGGGGCTGTTCTAGATAACCGGGGTTATTAACAAACATTTAAAACAACCCTTATGAAGAAAGCCGTTTAATTCGGCATAAGCAACACAAGCCGGTTGAATTGTTTGTTGTCGGCCTAACCGCTAGAGCAGCAACAGAATTAACAGGTTTCATAGAGATACTGCTTACTGCTTTCACCGTTTACGTTTGTTGATTTATCAAAACATCCCATATTTGGGAATGTTTGATGATGAAATCGAAGCAGACGAAAGCATTTTGATGGCAGTAGAAAAAGCAAACGGGATTAGTGGGAGAGGGAAAACCCAATCTCTAGACTGTTAAAGTGAAACGGTAGGGCTTATACTGCAGCCGTTCGGATACCGAAACGCTTACCTTACAGCCGATTATCCGAAAGCAGGGTGGGCATGGCAGTGTTGCTATATGTTGGAAAGATTGGATGGTTTAGCACTTTTTATGCTAAACAGTTTTATTTTTTACTGAAATGTAAGTATTCTCAAGAATGACATGGCTTTGTTATGTTTTTCGACATTCTTGGTACTCCTCAAAAATCCCAAAATGGGTCTTCAAGCGAAAAACGAAAAGTATAAAAAAACGCTGGGATTTTCTACAATATGCGGATTATTAAAAAAGTTATGGTGTATTGAATGTTAACGGATTTAATCATGGAGCTTAGAAAGCAATATCACCAAATATTAAAAATATTGATAAACTTTTGGTTCGGATCTGACCAATTCAGACACAGCCAAGCCGGTAGAAATCAATATTAGAAGCATCAACAGCCTGTACTTGGAATTGCATCAGCACTTGGTTCATGAACATTGCCGGCAGACATTTTTGGGCGGTGTCATAGAGTTTTTCGGTGCCAAGCGCGGATATGGCTTTGCAAAATATTTTAAGAGTGCACCGTGGCGATAATGAGTTTGCCCGCAATACACAGTATATCAACAGAACCGAATCTTTTCGGGGCTATGTCGAGCATTGCTTGGCGCGATTTAATTTACCGAAGCATAGGTTTTACCTGTATTTGGAAGAAACAGGATTCTGTTTCAAGTATAAGGCATGATGATTTGTATAAGTGCTGTTGAAGATTCTGGGGAAAAATCTTTTAAAATGAATTTTGATGCCTAAACCTCTCGCTTGATATATCTTTAGGAGCTATCCTAAATAACCAAGAAAATTCGAATTCAGTTTAGAATAATCCCCATGAGAAAAAGCCGTTTAAGCCACTACAGACCAAACAAACCCGTCAGTCAAGCTGTTTGCAGCAGGCGTTACAGCACGAGCAGTTGCCGAGCCGGTTGGTGTAAACAAAAACACTGCCGCCTATTATTTTCATCTCTGCGATTACTTAGCTTCCACAACAGCCCGCATTTAGAAAGGGGCTGTCCTAGATAACTAGAATAAATCCTGCTTTACTAATTGTTTTAAAATAGAAATTTGAAATTTTATCTCACTGTTGTTAAAACGCCATTCACACTCTTTCAAATACAGTTCAAAATGCTCTTTGGGAATGCCGTTAAACTTGCGTAAATGGCGTTTTGCTTGGTTCCAAAAGTTCTCAATTCCGTTAATGTGATTTTGTCGCTCAGCAAAATGTGTGCTGTGATTGATCCGAAAATGTGAAAATTCGCTCACATCAAGAACGTCATAACTTTTGTAACAATCGGTATAAACAATGCTGTCAGGCTTCACTTGCTCGCGGATAATTGGCAATAAAGTCGCAGTTTGTGTATTGGGTACGGCAACGGTGTAAACCTTACCATTACGCTTCAAAAGCCCGAATACAGCCACTTTGCCGGCCGCACCGCGACCACGTTTGCCTTTGCGTTGTCCGCCAAAATAGCTTTCATCAACTTCTACTTCACCATCAAGCATTTCCAGATGCGGGCTGTTGTGATAGATAAGTAAGCGCAAACGGTGGAAGTAATAGGCAGCGGTATTTTTATTGACGCTAACTAATTGCGCCGCTGTGCGGGCGGTAACACCTGCAACAAATAGTTCAATCAGTTTGTTTTGCTTGTACTGACTTAAACGACTTTTTCTCATAGGGATTATTCTAACCTGAAGTTAAATTTCCCTAGTTATCTAGTACAGCCCCTTTAGAAATGTTTGAGGGCGGAGTAGAAATTGATGAAAGTTATTTTGGCGGACAACGCAAAGGCAGACGCGGTGCGGCTGGCAAAGCCGCCGTATTCGGTTTTTTGAAGCACAACGGCAAAGTTTATACGGTTACCGTGCCCAATACACAAACCGCCGCTGCTTTACTGCCGGTCATCCGCGGACAAATAAAGCCGGACAGCATTGTCTATACCGATTACTGCAAAATGATGTACTTGATGCGGGCAGATTCAGCTGCTTTCGCATCAACCACAGTATACGGTTTGCAGAACGGCAAAACCACATCAACGGCATTGGGAATTTTTGGAATCAAGCCAAGCGTGTGCTATGCAAATACAACGGAATCGACTGAAAGTCTTTTCCCCTATTCTTGAAAGAATGCGGGTTTCGTTTTAACTTTGGCACACCAAGTGAGCAGTTGAAAATCTTGCGGGATTGGTGTGGTATTTAGGGCTAATCTACTTCAGCCCCTTTCTTTAATAAATATATCAAGATACACTGGCAAAGCCTGCGTTCATTGCTACACATTCAATCACTCTCCAACCGAAAAAAGGCCGTTTGAATAACCATGCCGACTATTTTGATTGTGCGTCCTGAGGCGCAAGCTGCTGCAGATATTGCCGTTTGCGAAGCGGCAGGCTGGCGGGCACTGCCTTTCAGCCCGATAAGTCTCGAGCCGGACATGTCTGCCCTGCTTGGTCTCAACAAACAATTCCAAGCTGCGCAAGCCGTGTTTTGGGTCAGCCCCGGCGCCATCGGAACTGCCGCTCCGTATATCGACTTTTCAGACGGCGGCATCACACAGATTACTGTCGGGCAGGCCAGCCGTAATGCTTTGGAGAAATTCTGTTCCCACTCTGTTATCAGCCCCGAAAGCGGCAATGACAGCGAAGCCGTGCTGGCACTGCCGGAGTGGAACAGCTTGCCTTCCGGAGCCGGAGTGCTGATTATCCGAGGGCACGGCGGACGCGGCTTCTTGGCAGACGTGCTTCGCCGGCGCGGCTTTGCTGTGAGTGTGGCAGAAGTATATTTCAGACGGCCCAAGCTGCTGGATTGGACGGTTTTCGAAGCTGAAAAACCACAGGCCGCCTATATCACTTCTGCTGAAATGGTGCGCGGGCTGTTTGCCCAGGCGCCGGATAGAATCACCCAAGTTTTAAGAACCTTGTTATACTTCACCCATCATCCGCGCATCGCCGATGCGCTGCGCAATGCCGGGGCGCACCGCATTGAGTTGGTCGAACGGTTAAACCCGCACTCACTCGGGGCCGTTGCCCTCTAACCGCCGGCAGGCTTGAAACCATGCGTCTCACGGAGCAATGAATGAACGGACACAATGGAAACGCTACCGAAAACCATCTGCCCGAAAATAAACCGGAGCAGTCGAAACAACTGCTGGTGGTTTCTTCAAACGGCATTGTCAGGCCGTCTGAAAACACTGCCAACGGAGAGCCCGGCGAAAACAGCGGCCTTGATAAAAAGAACAAAGTACCGCAGCATTCTGATAATGCTAAAGGCTTTGGCGCCGCCGCACCCAATAACCCCGAACCCGCAGGAAACCTTCTTATGTCTGAATCGAAAAACCCCCAGCCTCTTGTTACCCCTGTGGTAATCAAACAATCTTCGGGCAGGGCCGTGGCCGTTGTGGCATTGGCTTTGTCGGTGTTGGCGTTGGGCGCGGGGGGCTTTCTGTTTGTGCAGGGTCAGAATATCCTGAAAACTCAAGAAATTGATTTTAATCAAAAAATAGATAAGGCCGCATTGGGAGAGTCCCACAATGCCTCAATGCTGCAAGATGCTTTGCGCAAACAGAATGAAAGCCAGGCTGTGTTGGAGCAGATTATCGGCAATCAAAAACACAACGCCGATAAAATCGCCGCTGCTGAGCGCGCTTACCGCGAACTGCTCAAAGGCCGTGCCGACTGGCTGGTTGATGAAACCGAAACCATGCTCAGTCTGGCTTCCCAGCAGCTGCTGCTCACCGGTAATGTGCCGGCTGCAGTTGCTGTACTCGAAAATATCGAAAGCCGCCTGAGCCGTTTCGACCATCCCGAACTGTTGCCTGTCAAACAAGCGGTTGCCGGTGATTTGACTGCGTTGAAAAACCGCCCCTATCTTGATGTTTCTGCCGCTTCTCTGCGCCTTAACCGCTTGGAGGCCGCCATTGCCGGCCTGCCGCTCATTATCGATGGTACACTGAAACCCGGCCAGGCTGCGCCGCAGGCCGCCGCAGTGTCTGCAGCCAACCTTTCGTGGTGGGAAAACGCTTGGCAAAAATCGCTTTCAGCCTTGAAAGATATGGTAGAAGTGCGCCGTTTAAACAATAACGATGCTATGCTGATGGCACCCGACCAAGCTTATTTTGTACGCGAAAATTTGCGCCTGCGCCTGCTTGATGCACGTACAGCCCTGCTGCAACATAACGGCGAAGTGTATCTCAACGATTTAAACAGCGCCGAGGCTTCCGTGAAACAGTATTTCGACATCTCTTCGCCCGCCACTCAGTCGTGGCTGCGCGAGTTGGCCGACTTGACGGCGCTGGACTTGCGCGCCGTGGCTGATGACGCGCTGAAAACCAGCTTGAATGCCGTGCGCAATTATCAGGAAACCGTGCGCCCCAGCCGCCCCGCAGAGCTGTCTGAAGCCGTATCCGCACCTACTGCCGCACCGGCCTCATCGCCTGCTGTGCCGGCACAAGCATCCGAGCCCGCGCCCGTTGTCCCTGCCTCTCCGTCAAGCCTTTCTCCCAAACCCGAAGAAGCGGCAAAACCCGTAAAACCCGCTACCGTGCCTGAGGGGGGTAACCCTGCCGCCGGTCAGACTCAATTGAAAGGGGAGCGTGCATGAGAGGGCTGATTTGGATTATCGTATTGTTTGCCGTGGCAGTGGGTTTGGCGATTGCTTCCGGCTCTTATAACGGTAACGTATACATCGTGGTGGAGCAAACCCTGCTGCGCGTCAATCTTCATGCTTTCATTCTCGGCCTGGTTGCGCTGGTGGTGATACTGTATCTTCTGCTGTGCCTGATTGCGGCGATTCTCAATATGCCGGGCCGTATGCAGCGTTTCGGTGCAGCGCGCAAAGGCCGTCAGGCCGCCCATGCGCTCAACAATGCCGGTTTGGCTTATTTTGAAGGCAAATTTCAAAAAGCCGAGCAGGAAGCCGCCAAAGTGCTGGCCAACAAAGAGGCGGGCAGCAACCGCACGCTGGCATTGATGCTGGGGGCGCACGCTGCCGACCAGATGGACGACAAAGCCCTGCGCGACCGTTATCTGAAAGATATCGAACCGCTGCCCGCCAAGCAACAGCTCTCGCGCCATTTGCTGCTGGCTGAGTCTGCGCTCGGCCGCCGCGATTATGCCGCTGCCGAAAACCACCTTGCTGCCGCCGCGCAAATCAACCCCAGCCTCACCCGCCTGGTGCGCCTGCAATTGCGCTATGCTTTCGACAAAGGCAACGCGCTTGATGTGTTGGATAAAGCAGAAAAACTGGCGAAAGCCGGTGCCATCAGTGATTACGAAGCTGAACAATACCAAAACTGGGCCTACCGCCGCCTGCTGGCGCTTGTTTCCGATGCCGGCAGCCTGAAAGCCTGCTTAAAGCGCATTCCCGAAAATCTCAAAGCGGGCGATTTGTGTGTTGCAGTTGCCGAAAAATACCAGCGTTTGGGCATGTATGCCCAAGTCGTGAAATGGGTGAACGAGTATTATCCGAAAACGCAGCAAACCGAGCTGCTGGAGCCGTTGGTTGAAAGCGTGCGTTTTTTGGGCGACAAAGAACAGCGCCGCGCCATCGATACCGCAGATAGCTGGTTGCAGGCCAACCCCGATAACGCCCGTCTGCTGGTGTATCTCGGCCTGCTTGCCTACGACAAACAACTGTGGGGCAAAGCACAGGGCTATCTCGAAGCCGCCATTGCCCTCAAGCCCGAACTGCCCGCACGTTTGGCCTTGGCCAAGGTGTTTGATGCCGTGGGAGAGCCCGAAAAAGCCGAATCCCAACGCAAACTCGCCTTGGAAAGCGTGATGGGCGGAGAGGGCGAAAACGTTTCCCTTCCCAAACACAAATAACCGCCCGGCGGCACAACCCCTTACCTGTAACCTGCCGGAAGAGAAAACCACTTTCCGATGCCGGCCGGCAAGCCTCAAACAGTGTATAAAATAGACCAATGCCGTTGCAGCTTCACGGAATCATTCTCTCGAAGCCGAAGCAACCGCAGCGAAAATGAAAATTGCAGGCCGTCTGAAACCTTTTCAGACGGCCTGATACCACAAACCGAAAGCCCGATATGACCCACTTGAAAAACGACACCTTCCTGCGCGCCCTGCTCAAACAACCCGTTGAATACACCCCCGTGTGGATGATGCGCCAAGCCGGCCGCTACCTGCCCGAATACAAAGCCACCCGCACGCGTGCAGGCAGCTTTTTGGATTTGTGCAAAAACACCGATTTGGCCACCGAAGTAACCATTCAGCCGCTGGATCGTTTCGACTTGGACGCAGCCATTTTGTTTTCCGACATTCTCACCATACCCGATGCAATGGGTTTGGGGCTGTATTTCGCCGAAGGTGAGGGCCCCAAATTCGAGCGGCCGCTGCAACACGAAGCCGATATTGCCAAACTCACCGCGCCCGATATGGGCAGGCTGCAATATGTGTTTGATGCCGTTGCCTCCATCCGTCGCGCCTTAAACGGTCGTGTGCCCCTAATCGGCTTTTCCGGCAGCCCGTTCACGCTGGCCTGCTATATGGTGGAGGGCGGCAGCAGCAAAGAATTCCGCACCATCAAAACCATGATGTACTCGCGCCCTGGGCTGCTGCACAAAATTCTCGACACCAACGCACAGGCCGTTACCGCCTATCTCAACGCCCAAATCGATGCCGGCGCACAAGCCGTACAGATTTTCGACACATGGGGCGGCATATTGAGCGATGGCGCTTTCGAGCAGTTCAGCCTGCGCTATATGAAACAGATTTCAGACGGCATCAAACGCGAAAACGAAGGCCGCCGCGTGCCGCTGATTATATTCACCAAAGGCGGCGGCTTGTGGCTGGAAAAAATGGCCGCTGTCGGAGCCGATGCTCTGGGTTTGGACTGGACGTGCAACATCGGCGAAGCACGTAGGCGCGTGGGTGGCCAAGTTGCCCTGCAAGGCAACTTCGATCCCTTCGCCCTCTTTGGCACGCCGGAAAGCATACGCACTGAAGTTGCACGCATTCTGGCCGCCTACGGTCACGGCAGCGGCCATGTATTCAACCTCGGTCACGGCATCAACCAGCATGCAAACCCCGAACACGCCAAGATACTGGTGGATGCCGTACACGAACTGTCCCGCCCGTATCATATCTAGCTGGTTGTGCCAAAATTATTACAATGCTGATCCACTTTGCCGTGCGAGTGTACCTTTGAGCATGTTGTCTTATATTTATTTTTGTAAATTGATTATAGATAATCTCGCTTTATTTTTGCTACACGGTAGCAAACAGCAGATAGTACAGATAAATACTGAACTGGTTCTATTGTTGCTCCAGTAGTTTATAAAATTATTATCTTTGAGCTAAGGCTCAGCAATGTCGTAACAAAAATTACACAACGTTGGATTTCTCCACATCCTAAAGGTCGTAGGTTACAACTGTTCATACTGATAAAAAGCATCGACTAAAAAGCACCGACAGCCGTTTCAAACGGGGAAAATACGGTATAAAACGGGGCTGGCTGAAATAGAAAAGATTATCGGAGAAACTAAAAAACAAGTAAAGCAACGCACTGCAACAAAGCCCGTTCTGGAAAAATGGTGTATTTTGATGTCAAGAGCCTGCTCCTGTTGCAAAACCCCAAAAGCTGCAGATCTGAAGGATTGCCAGTTGCCATTAATGACTTTTTCGAGCAGCAGGTGTGACCGAGTTTCTTTTGAGTGATGCTATAGATTGTTGCCCGTGTACCATTGGATGTACATATTCCGATAACGATATGCAGATTGTGGGGAGTCTGCGTGTAAAACAATACCAATCCGCAAACTGATGCTGAGACAGAACGTGTTATCATTATTCTAATGAAAATGTGGTATGGCACATTTTATTTCAAGAATTAGCAAAGCTGGCAAGGAGTGGTATCTATTTGTGGGTTTTGATAACATGGAGAAGCCGCATGATGGTTTGAATGGCGATACGTTTTTTTTGAGGTTTTGAAAGCTTGTTTTCTCAATCTGTGTAAACAACGCTGGGGTTGGATTTTCTTAAATTTTAAGCCGTCTGAAAATCAACAAGTTTGGATTTTCAGACGGCTTGATTGAAACACTGAATGATGTTGAATGTCCAATGATGTGGAAAATGAAGGTAATGGATGTACAACAATCTGCTGCCGGCAATGGCCGCCTGTATAAGCTGGCTGTTTCCAGTCTGGCTGCGTTGATTTTTATCAGTCTTGCCTGGGAGTTGTGGCTGGCGCCGCTGCGCCCGGGCGGTTCGTGGCTGGCGCTGAAGGCACTGCCTTTGTGTTTACCGCTGACCGGAATTCTCAAGGGCAGGGTTTATACTTTCCAATACAGCAGCCTGCTGGTTTTACCGTATTTCGCCGAAGCGGTGGTGCGCCTGTTTGATGCTTCGGCGGTCAGCCGTGCCTGTTCGGCGGCGGCTCTGTTGTGTTCGGCAGCGTTTTTCGCCGCCTGTTTGGCTTATGTAAAACAACGGCGTAAGGCGGTTGGGAATGTTTAGGAAAAATTTGTTTTCAGACGGCTGCGATTCGGTGTGGAGTATGCGTTTGTGGCCGTTGTGGTTTTGCTTTGTCTGGATTTGTGCGGTGCCGTTTTTGTCGCTTTACCGCATGGGGCCGCTGCCGGGTTTTTATCTTGAAGCCGGCTCGCTGGCCGGTGCGGCAGTGTTGTTGCTGCTGACGGCGTTGTTTGGCCGTTTGAATGTGGGCATACCGGCGGCAGGTGTGTATTTTCTGGTGTTGGCGGCGTTTTGGTGGGTGCAGGCGCGGGCAATGAATTTACTTTATCCGGGCATGAACGACATGGTAACGGCATCATTTGTGGTGTTGGCACTGGCGGCCTGGGCGTGCAGGGGCTGGGTGGCCGGTTTCGGTCAGGACAGGGTAGTGTCGGTGTTGGCATGGGCGCTGCTCGGCGGTGCGCTGGTGCAGGCTGCTGTGGTGGTGCTGCAGTTTACCGGCTGGGCTGCGGCGGATATGTTTCACGGTATCGTAGCCTACCGGGGTGTGCGCGAAATCAGCGGCCAGCTCGGGCAGCGCAACCATTTGGGGCATTATCTGATGTGGGGGGCGTTGGCTGCATCGTATTTATGGGCGCAGCGGCGTATGCCCGGCTGGCTGGGTTTGTCGGCGGTGTTGGTGCTGACATCTGCTTTGGGTTTGGTGAATTCGCGCACCATCTTCACTTATATTATCGGTGTCGGGCTGCTGCTGCCGTTTTGGCGGGTATGGGCGGGGTGTGGGGCCAACCGTATGGTGCTGGTGATGCTGTTTACGCTGGTGATGACGGTGGCGGTGCAGTTTGCTGTCAGCCCGTTGTTGGATTTGTTTTCGGGCGTGCAATACGATACGGCGCTGGAGCGCATTGAGGGCAGCAGCTTCGGTGGGTCAGCCCGCGAGGTGGAATGGGGCAAGGCTTGGAAAGTATTTTGGTCGGCACCTCTGTGGGGGCACGGTTGGGGCAGTTATGCATTGCAGGGCTTTTTGGTTCAGGCCGAAACCGGGCAGTTCACGCCTAACCATTTGAATGTGTTGTTTACCCACTCACACAATCTGTTTTTTCAGCTGCTGGCTGAAATGGGGCTGGCTGGAACGCTGGCCGTAGTGTTGGGGTTTGTTGCGGTTGTGTGGCGTATGTTCAGACGGCCTGCCGATGCCGCCTCGCTGCTGCTGTTGGCGATGATGACCGTGTCGCTGTGCCACAGTATGCTGGAATACCCGCTTTGGTATCTTTATTTTCTCACGCCGTTTGCGTTGATGATGAGTTTGTTGCCCGCGCGCGAGAGCATTGTTTCAGACGGCTTGAAGTCAGTTGGGATACACCATATCGGCGGAGCATTGCTGGCGGTGTTTTTATTGGCCGGCATTATCCGCTTGGGCTTTGTTTATGCCGATCTGACGGCTTTCGACCACCACCCTAAAGATGAAACTGTGGAGCAGGAGAAAGAGAAAATCAGCGGCCTGAACCGGATTGCCGCAACCGAACCCATGTTGCGTTATTATGCCCAGCTGTCGCTGACCCGCCGCGCGAATCCGGCCGACCGAGTGTTGCAGCCGTGGGCAGAGCAGGCTGCATCTGAAGCGTTGTTGTTCCGCCCGTATTCCAACGCCTACCAAGCAGGATTATATAACTACCGTTTGGGCAAAGAGAAAGAAGCGCGCGAATGGCTGCGCAAGGTTTATCTTTACTACCCGTTTATGATGCCGCACTATGCTCAAAAAATACGCAGCAACGGCCTGCTGATGCCGTTGGAGGCGCAGATAAAAGCGGCATGTGAAGAGTTTAATAAGAAATATCCCAAAGAAAAACAATGTGATATTTGAAAATGGATTGCTCTGTAAATAGGCCGTCTGAAATGTAAAGGCCGTTGGCGGCATTGCAAAAAAGCGCAAAAGCATAGAAGCATACGCTATCAACAAAGACGATTTGCATGTTAAGATTCGCCGCATATCCAACGGTCGTCCAAGCAGGCGGCTGTCACAGTAACCATAGGAAGGACAAGCCATGAGTCGCGTATTATTGGTAGATGATGATGTTTCGTTAACCGAGCTGTTAACTGAATACCTAACGGCCGAAGGTTTGAGTGTACACAGTGTACCCGATGGCGAAGTCGGCGTGAAAGAAATTTTATCCGGCCAATACGATGTTGTCGTGTTGGATTCGATGATGCCGAAAATGAACGGTTTGGACGTATTGAAAAACGTGCGCAACCAAAGCACCGTTCCCGTGATTATGTTGACCGCCAAAGGCGACGATATCGACCGCATCATCGGTTTGGAAATGGGGGCCGATGATTATGTGCCCAAGCCCTGCACTCCACGCGAACTGCTGGCGCGTATTAATGCGGTTTTGCGCCGTTCAAAACAATCGGTCGAGCAAACCAGCAGCCCCAACAGCATTTCGGTGAGCGAAGTCGTGCTGTATCCGGCCAAGCGGCAGGCTGCCATTAAAGACACTCCGTTGGAGCTGACCAGCACTGAATTCAACCTGCTTGAAGTATTGATGCGCCATGCAGGCCAAGTAGTGAGCAAAGAAACCCTGTCGGTTGAAGCGCTCGACCGCAAGCTGGCCAAATTCGACCGGAGTATTGATGTGCATATTTCCAGCATCCGCCATAAATTGGGCGATGCCTCACTGATTCAAACCGTTCGCGGCTTGGGTTATTTGTTTGTAAAAAACTGATGAAAAGATAAACAGCTCAATGAAACTGTTTCAACGTATATTCGCCACGTTTTGCGCAGTGATTATCTGTGCCATATTCGTGGCGAGTTTTTCATACTGGCTGATTCAGAATACCATAGCCGAAAACCAACTCCAAAAACAAAGTATCATTGAAACCAGCATGATGAGGAGCATCGTTTCTGCATTCAAAATGCGTGGAGAGCAGGGCGTGCTCGACATTTTGGGGGAGTGGGAAGAAAACCCTATGGCACATAAAGTGTTTGTGGTTACCGGTGATGAAGAAAAAGATATCCTGAGCCGCAAAGTAGGGGAAAAAATGATTAAAGATGCGCGCCAATTCGCCATCGACAACCCCGATTCGGATTTGGTGCGCATCGAATTTGACCGCTGGGGTGAAGAATATCTGTTTTTTATCGGTAACTGGGATAACCGGCAAATCAAACATCTGCCCAGCCCGCTGTTTATCCCCGGGCTGCATCTGAAACCGATCTGGCACGAATTTATTATTCTTTTATTCATTATTTTGGTGGGGCTGCTGCTGGCTTACATTTTAACCAACGGCATTATCAAGCCCGTCCGCGTATTGAGCTCGGGTATGAGCCGCTTGGCAGCGGGTGATTTGGAAACGCGTGTTTCCCAGCAGATGGACGACCGTAGCGATGAGTTTTCCCAGCTTGCCGAGCAGTTCGACAAAATGGCGGTAAAACTGCAAAAATTAGTAGCCAAAGAGCGGCATCTTCTCCACCACGTTTCCCATGAAATGCGTTCGCCGTTAGCCCGTATGCAGGCAATTGTCGGCCTGATTCAGTCGCAGCCGCAAAAACAGGAGCAGTATCTCAAGCGCCTGGAGAGCGAGCTGGCCCGTATGGACACCATGGTGGGCGAACTGTTGACGCTTTCGCGCCTAGAAACATCGAATATGGTTTTAGAAAAAGACAATCTGGCACTGGTGCCGTTTTTCACGCAACTGGTGGAAGACAGCCAGGCCGTGGCAGAACAAAACAGCCAAAACGTGGTGCTCGAAGTTGGAAAAGTGCCGGGAAACGCACAACTGTATGCCAACGAAGGTTTTCTCTACCGCGCATTTGACAACACCATCCGCAACGCCATGGCCTATAGCCCCGAAGGCAGCACAATTAAGGTATTTTTGTCCCAAGATGCCAAAAACTGGCTAATCGACATCACTGACAACGGCCCGGGTGTAGATGAAGCGCAACTGCCGCACATTTTCACCGCATTTTACCGTGCCGACAGCAGCGCACATAAACCGGGAACTGGTTTGGGGCTGGCGATTGCCCAACATATCGTCCACCAGCACAGCGGCAAGATCATGGCGGAAAACATGCGCCCCAATGGTTTGAGAGTGCGGTTTATTTTACCCAAACACGGTAAGTAAACGCATATTTAAGGCCGTCTGAAAGATTTTTCAGGCGGCCTTAAAGTTTTTAGGCACAAGGCAGTAAGCTGCTTTGTATTGGTAGAAATGCAACCGGGTATAATATCGAAATACGGTCAAATGTGCTGCCGTATAGGGGTGAAATTAAAAATTACCGAGTGGACATTTGGCCGGTTTGGTAGCACATCATGGTTTGAGGATACGCCACCGTTGTTTTGCAGGCTCGGGGGCTGGCAGGTATATTGGTGGTTGTGTGTCTGTTTCAAAATGTCGAAATGGCAGATACCTGCCGGTGCGGGCTTGGGTATGCTGTTTCAGATATAGTGAATACACAGCATGGCTGTAACTGTCCGCTTTGACCGCAGGGTGCGGTTACGGTAGCCGAAATAGGCGAAACTGCTGGATATTACAAGTCGCAGATATTGCATTTTTTTGCGGCAGACCGATAACTGTTGGCGGTAAACGATGATAACAATACCACACAGGCCAATCTGTATTCTTGAGCGGCGCATGAGTGCTGATACCTTGCTTACCGGTGCTGATCGGCTGTTAAGAATGGGCATCGACTGAGCGGTATTTCCGCTTCGGGCGGAGGGGAGGCTAAATATACCGAAAACTGCTCCGGCTGTGCGGGTTCAAGCAATTGCCGGCAGTCGCCAAATGTTTTGAGGCTGGCTGTCTGAAAACACATGGACAGACGGCGGCAAAGCAAGTTATCTGCAAGCAGTTGAAAATAAAATATTGTTGTGAAAAATAATGTTCAGACGGCCTTGATTCCCTGATTTCATTTTCCAAGGGGTAAACATGAAGCATAATTTATTGATTTTGAAATCGTTCAACCCGAGCCGGCTCGTGGCTGCTTTAGGCGGTGAACACAGCCGTATCTAGCAGTTTTTGGGTAAACTGCAACAAAAAGCCTGCCGCTGGAGTTGTGCGAAGTCTTGTGCTGTTTCGGTAAAAACGTTCACTTCATACGGGTGGCGAAAACGGGTAAAAACGCCTTAGACCTTTATCTTGCTTATTATTTGGGCAAAATCACCGGGCAAGACAAAGATGCGCTGATAGGTATTTTATTGCGGGACGGTGGGTTTGATGTGTTGGTCGAGCATTTAAGAGCCGGAAATTTCTGTCGGGGTTTGTGAGACTGGGCAGTTTGGCAGAAGCGGCCAAACCGGAAGAAATATTGTTCTTCCCGCCTTCTTCACCAAACAATGCGGTAACCGGCTCTGCCGTTGAGGTGGAAACCCTGCTGCATCAAGACATTCGGTTTGTCGGTGCGTGCCAAAAGAAAGTTGCGCAGGCATTGATAAAAACAGAGATTTTTCGTCCCCGCGGTCGAGATAATCTGATTTCGGCAATCCATAAATTTATTTTATGTGAAAAACCCAAAAGTTCGGATTGGGCAGAAAAGCATAAAATAGCCAGGTTGTGGCTAAATTATAGGCAGAAGGATTCATTAAACCTGAAAACAACGGCCTGTTAAGCCATCATTTTGCCAATCATAAGGCATTATTGGAAATGTTAACCTGGCAGGTTAAAGCGTCTAAAGCAAAAACCGCAACGCCCTGAGAAATGTGATCAGAACAAAAGCTGCGGGCTGTTACTATGATTTGGCAGATAACGACATCGACACCTTGATTGTTTATTTGCAGAAAAAGCAGATATTGAAGCAGATGGGCGGTAAAATCGAATATGCACCGTTTGCCATGCCGGTTGGAAAGTCCGAATAGCCCATTATCGCCAATAATCCGGAAAAAGCGGAGTTCATACAGACGGCCAATCAGTTTTTGGCCAAATGTGCCAAAAACAAACCCGCCGGCAAATGATAAGGAAAAGATTGTGTTTCAACACACAAAGTTTCAAACCCCAAAGGAATTTTGATGAAGAGAACATTATTTGTACTGTTAAGCAGCAGTATCGCACTATCCAACATTTATGCTGCCGATAAGGAGGATGCCATCAACAGACACACCATCAACAAACAAGCCGATCAAACCCTTTATCCCGCCAAACCCGAATTTTTCCGCGGCAAAGTAACACCGCGTTTATTGTTTGACGGTAACGAATACATCACCGGCGCGGCATTGGTGCGCTTTGAAAAAGGCGCGCGCATTGCGTGGCACAATCACCCCGCAGGGCAAAACCTGATTGTTACCGGCGGCACGATTTACACCGGCACGGCGCGGGCTTTCACCAACACGGCGAACACATTGCCATAACCGGTACTAAAAACGGTAAAAACGTCAATTGGAAAGAACATTTATCCGATGAGGCATACCGCAAGCTGATTGAAAAAGCCGGGAAATAATCCGCCAGCGCGTTTTATTTCCAACTTATCACTTAAAGGGGTTGGCTAATTTTTTTAAGCCCGTGTTAAAACTGTAAGAGCAGCAAATTGAAACGCTGGTTCAGGCGTTGGCGGCACAGAAAAAATTAACCATCGGCGATACTGGAAAAAACCATTTATTCATAAAATATCCGGCAATAATTACCCGACAAGGCCGTCTGAATGCGCAAACTGCACCAAATCATCGAACAACATTGGCAACACCCCAATCCGGTTTTGAGCGTGTTGCTGCGGCCTTTG
Source organism: Neisseria musculi (assembly GCF_014297595.2). Classification (NCBI taxonomy): domain Bacteria; kingdom Pseudomonadati; phylum Pseudomonadota; class Betaproteobacteria; order Neisseriales; family Neisseriaceae; genus Neisseria; species Neisseria musculi. Next base: position 519,690 of record NZ_CP060414.2, read on the forward strand.
TCGCGCCTGTTTCAGACGGCCTCGGCCATACGCAGAGATCTCTATCGGGCAGGCCGTCTGAAAAGCGAAAAACTGCCCGTGCCGGTGGTGGTGGTGGGCAATATCCATGCCGGCGGAGCGGGTAAAACGCCGGTGGTGTCGGCGTTGGTAAAAGGTTTGCAGGCGCGCGGTATCAAGGCGGGCATTGTCAGCCGGGGCTACGGGCGGGCGGGCAGCGGCATTTATGTGTTGCAGCCCGACAGCACGGCAGCAGAAGCGGGCGATGAACCTTTGCTGCTCCACCGCCAAACCGGTGTGCCCGTTGCAGTAGGCAGCTGCCGCGCCGAAGCGGGCAGAGCGCTGCTGGCGGCACACCCCGATATCAAACTGATTATCACCGATGACGGCCTGCAACATTATGCCTTGCAGCGCGATTTGGAAATTGTGGTGTTTCCCGCTGCCGATGCAGGCAGGAATAATTTGGATTTATTGCCCAACGGCGGCCTGCGCGAACCTTTGAGCCGTCTGAAAACGGCAGATGCGGTGGTGTTGGGCGGCAGCACCGGTGCGGAAAATGCGGCACACCTGCATGAAAACATCTTTCACAGCCGTTTGCAGACGGGCAGAATCCACCGCCTAAACTGCCAGGGCGAATATCTGGACACAAGCCGTCTGAAATACCTGCGCGTGGCGGCGGTGGCAGGAATTGCCAAGCCCGAGCGCTTTTTTAATACTTTGCGCGGCTCGGGCATCGCATTGGCCGAAACGCGCGCACTGCCCGACCACGCTGTTTTGTCTGCCGCCGATCTGCCGCAGGCCGATGTGGTGCTGATTACCGAAAAAGATGCGGTCAAACTTTCAGACGGCCGATGGCAAAACGTGTGGGTGCTGCCTGTTTGTGCGATAATCGATCCCGATTTGGCGGCTTTTGTTGCAGGCCGTCTGAAGATTTAAACCGGAAAAGGATGATGAATATGAAAATCCGATGGATATGTGCGGCAGTATTGTGCGCGGCTGCAAGTTTGGCTCAAGCCGCGCCCGCCGGCAAGGCTTCGGTGGAAAAACTGTTTGAGGTGCAGAATTTCGACAAAATGATGGGCGATGCCGCCAAGGCCGCCGCAACAGCAGTATCGGCACAGCAGTCTATGCCCGGCGTGCCTGCCGGCAAACGCCAAAAAGTGCAAAACATTATCAACCGCTATATGGGCGACTATATGCGCGAAGTAAACGACCCAAGCACCCGTGCCGAAATCCGCCGCGTGGCCGTGGAGGGCGTGCAGAAAGTTTACACACAGGAAGAAGTGGATGCGATGATTGCGTTTTACGGCTCCCCTACAGGCCGCTCGATTATGGCCAAAATGCCGCAATATATGGAAGCCACGATGAGCCCGATGATAAGTGTGATGCAGTCGAAGATACAGGCGTTCCAGCAAAAAAACGGCGGGAAAATACAGCGCGAAATCAATCAGGCCGTCTGCGGCAAAAACATCTGCAACTAACAGCAAAGCCAACCCCGATATGGAAAAGAAATTTCTAGATATTCTCGTATGCCCCGTATGCAAAGGCAGCTTGGAATACAAACAAGACCGGCAGGAATTATGGTGCCGCCGCAGCAAACTTGCCTATCCGATTAAAGACGGCATTCCCTTTATGCTCGAAAACGAAGCCCGTGAGCTGACCGAAGAAGAGCTGCACGCATGAGCGCATTTACCGTGTTGATTCCCGCCAGGCTGTCCTCATCGCGCCTGCCTAGAAAAGCATTGGCCGATATTCACGGCAAACCGATGGTGGTGCGTGTGGCAGAGCAGGCCGCCAAAAGCGCGGCAGAGCGCGTGATTGTAGCTACCGACCATACCGACATCGAAGCCGCTTGCTGTGCGCACGGCATTGCCTGCGTAATGACCGCCGCCGCCCACCAAAGCGGTACCACCCGTCTGGCCGAAGCCGCCGCCAAGCTCGGCCTGCCGTCGGATAGCCTAGTGGTAAACGTGCAGGGCGATGAGCCGTTGATTAACCCGAGATTAATCGACCGCACCGCTGCACTGTTGCTGGAAAACCAAGTGCCGATGGCCACCGCCGCACATCCCATTCGCGATTTGGCCGAATTTCTCAACCCCAACTGCGTGAAAGTAGTGTTGAACGCGGCGGGCAACGCCTTATATTTCAGCCGTGCACCGATTCCCTATCCGCGCGATGCGATGGGGTCCTTCCCCCAAGTCCTGCCTGAAGAGTTTGCATCTTTGCGCCATATCGGCATTTATGCCTACCGCGCCGGCTTTTTACAGCAATACGCCGGCTTGGCTGTATCTCCGCACGAAACCGATGAATCGCTGGAGCAATTGCGCGTGTTGTGGCACGGCTATCCGATTGCAGTGGAAATCACCGAAACCGCGCCTGCCGCAGGGGTGGACACCGCAGAAGACTTGTCGCGCGTGCGGACCGAGTTTCTGCAAGCCGTATAATACCCGCGTCTGCGTTGCGGGCGGTTTTCAGACGGTTTGAGTCTTTGTAAAACCACTTTCAAGCGGTATGAAATGCTTAGGTCTTTTTATTCACGAGATGGAAATTCAGATAAAAATATTGAAGTATTGATTAAATAAAGGGGGCTTAGGAAGCAAAATTAGCCCAAGGGTCGATTTCTCAGTATTTTAAGCAAGACTAATACAGATCATCATGCCTGTGATTGAAGCGAAATTAGGTTTCCTTTAAATGTAAATAAAAAGTCTGTTTCGGTACACCGTTAAATTTAACCAAGCGGTTTTTGGCATAACCCCAAAACAATTCGATGCCGTTAATGTGTTGCGCACCCCGGGCGAACTCGTCTACACCATGATGTACCCTGAAGTGCTTTTCACAGCCCATATCAACCAAGCCGTGATAGCCGCTTCGGTATAGACTTTGTCGTCCCGTTTTAAGATGCCGAAAACAATGGTTTTGCCTCCCTCTCCCCCGCCCGCCCTCGGATGCGTTTGGAGCCGAAGTAGGATTCGTCCAGTTCGACCACACCGGCAGAGGGAGTTTGCCGTTCACATTCAGCAGCCATACGGCAACGCAGTTTGAGAAACAGATATTGGCACTTTGGGTACTGATGCCGGTGAGTCTGGCGGTATCGGAAGCGGTCAAATCAAGTGTGAAAAGGCGCAGGATTTGACGGAATTTTGATTCGGTAATTTTACTGAACTTTTGGTATTTGTTTTTAATAGGTATATCAGAAGCTTAACATCATTTTTGCTGATTTTTCTTTCTAAGCCCTAAATAAATACTGAATAATGCCGAACGTTTGAATTCTCCCAGGTGCAGGAATGGCAGTACATAAATTTATTTTAATATTTTATTAAATTATGAAAATATTTCGGGCTGTGCATCAGACCGCACGGAGCTGATTTTGTTGCTATGCTTTGCTTGCAAAATTGTTCTTTTCAAAATTGCTCTCTTTGAGCTCAAGCGCAGGCAATGTCCTAACGGCAATGAAAGTGAGCTTACCATATCAACACAACCGGTCGAGGCCGTCTGAACCGCCAATCATATGAATATTCTCGAAATCGAAAATCTCAATGCTTGTTTCCCCGGCCACCAAGTGCTGCACAACATCAACCTCAGCGTGATGCGCGGCAGAAAGCTGGCAGTCGTGGGGGAAAGCGGCAGCGGCAAAACCGTGTTGGCGCAGGGCATCATGAGGTTGAATCCTGCTGTGTCGTTTGCAGGCCGTCTGAAATTCAACGGCGAAAACCTGCTTGAAAAAACGCCGTGCCAATTGCAGAAGTTGCGCGGCAAAGAAATCGGCATGGTATTTCAAGAGCCTATGACGGCGCTCAACCCGGTGATGCGCGTGGGAAAACAGATTGCCGAAGTGTTGTCGCTACATTTGGGGCTGGACACCAAACAGTCATGGGCACGGGCGGTAGAGCTGCTGGCCGAAACGGGCATACACAGCCCCGAAGAAAAAGCCTCTGCCTACCCGTTTCAGCTTTCGGGCGGGCAGCGGCAGCGGGCGATGATTGCCATGGCGGTGGCGGCAGAGCCGGAACTCTTGATTGCCGATGAGCCGACCACTGCGCTCGATGTCGCGGTGCAGGCGCAGATTCTCGATTTGCTCTCGCGCCTGCAGGCTGCACACAACATGACTTTGATCTATATCAGCCACGATTTGAACCTGGTGCGCCGCTTCGCCGATGATGTGGCGGTGATGCGCCAAGGGCGGATTGTCGAGCAGGGAGTGGCGGCAGAAGTGTTTGCCGACCCGCAACACGAATACACCCAAATGCTGCTCAACGCCGGCACGGTGAGGCAGCCTGCAGCCGTGGCGGCAGATGCCCCTACGGTGTTAGAAGCCGAAAGCATCAGCGTGGCCGTTCAGGAGCGGGCGGGCTGGTTTAAAAAGCGCAGTAAAACCCTGCTGGCACCCGTATTGTTTGACTTGAAGGCAGGCGAAACACTGGGCGTTATCGGCGAGAGTGGCAGCGGTAAAACCACGCTGGCCAAAGCCGTAATGCGCCTGATGGAGTGTTCCGGCCGTCTGAAAATCAACGGAGAAGTGTGGAACCAACAATCGCGAAAAGCCGTGCAGATGGTGTTTCAAGACCCGTTTGGCGCGTTCAACCCGCGCATGAACGTATTGGAAATCGTTTCAGAAGCCTTGGGCGTACATTTCCCCGGCATGAAAACAGCCGAAAAACGCCGCCGTGTCGAAGAAGTATTGCATCAGGTGGGGCTGCCCGAAGATATTCTCGAACGCTATCCGCACGCCTTTTCAGGCGGCCAACGGCAACGGCTGGCGATTGCCCGTGCCATCATCATGCGCCCTCAGGTGTTGGTGCTGGATGAACCGACCAGCGCGCTGGATGTGCAGTGGCAGCAGCAGATTATTGAATTGCTTGGCAATTTACAGCGGCAGCACGGGCTGAGCCTGATAATTATCAGCCATGATTTAGCGGTTATCCGCGCCCTTTCGCACCGCGTGATGGTGCTCAAAGACGGACAGGTAGTGGAGCAGGGCGTGTTGGAAAAAGTGTTTGCCAAACCCGATTCCGACTATACACAAAAGCTATTGGCACACGCCGACTCTTGAAATTTTGCCGCACAGACCCTATGCTACACCACGTTAATTAACCGAATGAATCCTCATTCCACGTCAAAAGGAATACACTTATGAGCAGCAACTTAATCGTACACGCTACCGATGCGAGCTTCGATCAAGAAGTATTAAAATCCGAAGTGCCCGTATTGCTGGACTTTTGGGCACCGTGGTGCGGCCCCTGCAAAATGATTGCACCGATTCTCGATGAAGTGGCCGCCGAATTCGAAGGCCGCTTGAAAGTGGTGAAAATCAATATTGATGAAAACGAACAGACCCCGTCACAATTCGGCGTACGCGGCATTCCCACGCTGATGGTGTTTAAAAACGGCCAAAACATTGCCACCAAAGTAGGTGCACTGGCCAAAGGCCAACTGGTTGCATTTGTGAACGCTTCGATTTAACACAGTTTCAACGTTGTCACCCGTTGGACTGCATTAGGCCGTCTGAAAATATTTCAGACGGCCTTTTACTAACTATTTGATTTTTAATAAATGTGGTGTCTGCACATACAGCCACATACAGACTGATTCCGCCACCTTCAGGCACAAATTAGACACACTCAAAAACGAAAACTTAAGCCTGCCTTTTCCTATTAGGCATGTTTAATTTTTCGTTTTTTCTTTTTAAGACCAGGAGGTTGATTTGAAGCAATCCGTTTTTAGTGTTTTGGCGGTGATGGCGGCATCGGTATCTGCCGTCTGTTTTGCCGCGCCTTATCCTCAATACCGGCATTTGGTAGAAAAACACGCGGCGGCGCAGGGTTTGGATGCAAACCTTGTGTGGGCGGTGATGGCACGGGAGAGCGGCGGCAGACGGTATGCCGTTTCGCACAAAGACGCGCGCGGGCTGATGCAGGTTATCCCTCCGACTGCCGCGCGGATGGGGGTAAATCCTAAATACTTATATGAGCCTGAGCAGAATATTATTGCCGGCACACGCTATCTGCGCTATCTGACCAAGTATTTTAACGGCAATCTTGATTTGATTTTGGCCGGCTATAACGCGGGCGAAGGGGCGGTGGACAAATACGGCGGGATTCCGCCCTACCGGGAAACCCGCAATTATGTGCGCCTGGTGCGTAACCGTTACGCGCAGTTGAGCGGCAACCCTGCTCATGCGGCGGGAAGCCGTGGGGCGTTGGTTGAAGCGGCTTACCGGCCGCATAAAACCGCTGCTAAGGCCGCTCGTGCGGCTTTTGTTCGGGCGGCAGCCGGTTCGCCGCCGCCGAAACAATATGCGGCGTGGGACGTGTTTCAAGAGTTTTAATTTTACCCTCGGGTAACTGTGTTCCGGCTTAGGCCGGTTTTTTTGTATCTGCCGCCGTTGTGCGGCTTTTTTTTATGTTTAAAGGAAATCCAATGATCCAGTCCAACCAAATATCCGTTTCGGCAAAGTGCAGCCATAGAATCCCCTATCTGCTGCCGGTTTTAATGCTCGGCCTGCTGTTTGCGGCCGATGCCCAAGCTGCTGCGGGCGGTTTGAGTAAACTGACTGCCGAAGGGAAGGAGTGGGACAAGGCAATTTATGCCTTTATCGGTGTCTGCGCCACCATTTTCCTGCTTTTCAAAGGCGTTCAGATTTGGGTGAACAAAGGCAGCTGGGGCGACTTCGGCGAAGCCTGTTTGAAGGTGGTGGTGGTCGCGGCCATTCCGACTTTGGCTGCGTATTTATGGTCTTTATACGGCTCGTAAAAAAGAGGATACGGGTATGCACATAGATGATGAATTGCCGGCATACCGGGGCCTTGAGCGTTCGGCAACGGTGGCCGGTATGCCGATGGTTCCGGTGGTAACGGTAACTGCCGTTCCACTCTTGGTGGCGATGATTCTGCTGCCTTTTATAAAAGTGAAAGCATTTTTGGTTCTGCTTTTTTCTTTGCCCTGTTTGGCTTTTATTTACACGCAGACGCAGCAGGACGATCAGGCACTGCGCATCATAGGCCTGTCGGTATTGGGGGTGCTGCGCCGCCGCAATTACCGGCTGTTCGGCAAAACCAATACGGTTTTGGGCAGCAAATACGGAAGACGCAACGATGATTACCAACGATTTTTTGAACAGAATACTGAAAAAACAGCGGGGGCAGGAAGACAGTCTGCCCCGTTATAAGCAGCATGTCGGCGACAAAGTCGTTTTGCTGGAAAACAACCGTGTGGCTTTTGCCGTCCGCCTCGAGGGAACGCCTTTTGAAGGGGTTGATGATTCAAGCGTTGTGGTCCGGTATCTGAATCTGAACAAAACGCTGGCATCGCTGGGCAAAGACAAAAGCAGCCGTTTGGGTTTGTGGCTCACCTATTGCCGCAAAAAAGTAGATTTCGAGCGCGAATACGGTTTCCACACGTCTTTTACGCGCGGCTTTGCGCACAAATATATGGAGAAACTGCGTCGCACCGACTATTTTGAAAACATCTACTACATTACCTGTGTCCTCAAATATGAGGACATCGATGATGCGCTGGAAGAGGCGGAAGAGTTACTTGAGAAGCTGACCGAACACCTTCAGGATTACGACCCCTATGTGTTAAAGGTTTACCGCAACGAATCGGGCGTGCTGTTTTCTCAGTTTTACGAATTTATCGGTATGCTTGCCAACGGCACTGACGGACAAATCCCGCTGGGTACGGCCAACGCCTACCGCACCATTCCCACCGCCGATCTGCACTTTGGCGCGGAGCTTTTGGAAATGCGCTGCCCGGATCGGACCCGTTATGCCACTTTGTATGATCTGAAAGAGTTCGGGCAGACGAAGGCCAAGATTATGGTCAATGCCCTGAAGCTGCCGTGCGAATTTGTCTTTACCCAAAGTTTTACCTATATCCGCCCGGCCAAAATGATGAAGCAGATTGACGACCAGCTCAACAAACTGGAATCGGTCGGCGATATGGCGCAAAGCCAGCATGAGGAAATGCTGGAAGCCAAAGGCCACCTGGCGGCGGGCGATTTGATGTTCGGCGAATACCACGGTGCGTTGGTGGTATTCGGGGAAACGCCGAAAAAAGCCTATTCAAACGGCCAAACTGTAGCCGCCCGCTTCTTAAGCTCGGGCGGTTTCCGTTTTATCCGCGCATCGCTCTCGGCCGAATTTACCTTCTTCAGCCAGTTTCCCGGCGCAACCGTCAAACCGAGGCCGTTTCCGAAGGCGACAACCAATATTGCCGCCTCTTTTCCGATGTTCAATTACGAGCACGGCAAAAGCCGGGGCAACCCTTTGGGGGACGGATCGGCGGTGATGCCGCTGAAAACCGAGGGCAATACGCTTTATGATTTCAACTTCCACTATACCGCCCCCAACGAAACCGTAACCCAAGGCGAGTATCCGGCCGGCCACACGCTGCTGATGGGCAAAACCGGCACGGGCAAAACCACCGCACTGGCTGCCATGCTGGCTTTTGCCGAACGCTTCAAACCCTATATTTTCGCGATGGATAAGGATAAAGGGCTGGAAATTTTTATCCGCGCCATCGGCGGAACCTATTTCCCCATCGATGCCGGTGTTCCGAGCGGCCTGAATCCGTTCCAATGGCCCGATTCGCCCAAGTTGCGCGACTTCCTCTACGACTTGGTCGGCTCCTGCGTGCGCCGGCAGAACCAAGACAACACGGTCGAGGAACAAAAGCAGATTCAGATGGCCGTGGATACCGTGATGAATTTGGATTTCCAACACCGCCGTATGGGGGCTTTGCTGCATTCCGTTCCCCCGTCTGCCGAAGACAACAGCCTGTTTACCCGGCTGGAGGCGTGGTGCGGAAACGGGCGTTTCGCATGGTGCCTGGACAATCCCCAAAACCGTTTCAACCCCGATGAGTTTTACCGGGTAGGTTTCGATCTCACCGATATTCTGAAAGCCGGTTACCGCCCCACCGAACCGATACTGGCCTGTATGTTCTACATGAAAAACATCATGCTGGAGCGGGTGGCCGAAAGCCGGGGCGTATTGGCAACCGTGCTGGACGAGTTTTGGCTGATGGCCAAATACCCGACCACGCAGGATTTCATTATCGACGGTTTGAAAACCGACCGTAAATTGGGCGGGTTCCTGATACTGTCCAGCCAATCGCCCAAAGATGCCATTAATTCGCCGGTTTTCGACACGGTGGTCGAGCAGACGGTAACGAAAGTGCTGCTGCCCAACCCTGCTGCCGAGTATGAAGGCAATTACCGGCGGCTCGGGCTGACGGAGAAAGAGTTTGCCGAAATGCGCAGTCTGGGCGAGAAAAGCCGGCAGTTTTTGGTGAAACAGAATCTCGGCAGTTCCATTGCCACACTCAACCTCCACAAAATGGATGACGAGATCGCGGTGTTGTCGGGAAATGCGGCCAACGTCCGCATCATGCACAAAGCAATGGAGCGTTGCGGCAGCGGGCATCCCGATGAATGGCTGCCGGTGTTTCATGAAATGAGAAAGGAGGCAAAAGCCGAACAGGAGAAACAGCAGAAACAGCCGCAGGCTGTATAAACAGAGCAGAGGCCGTCTGAAGTTTCAGACGGCCTTGTGTTTTTTATCCGCCGCATGATGCGGCTTTTTTCCTTGTAACAGAAGGAGCTGACTTTATGAAGATACAAAAACCCAAAAGAACGGCTATCGCCGTTTTGTTGTCTGCGGGGCTGTCCGTAACCGGCCTTTCCCCTGCTGTTGCCGGCGGCATTCCTGTATTTGACAGTGCCGGCGTGGCCCAAGCCGTTCAGCAGGTTATCCACTTGAAACAGCAGATTGAGAATCAGGTTGCCCAGCTCAAGGAGCTTCAAAGCCAGGTCAAGGCTTTGACGGGCAGCCGTAATTTGGGTGAGTTGGCCAAAAATATTGCCCTTGACCATGTTCCTGAAGAGTGGAAAGCAGTTTATGGCGATATTAAAAATTTAGACACCAAAGCCATCACAGGCAAGGACCGCTATAAGCATACCAACGCGGCTGATGCTTTGGTTAAAAGTTATAAACAGGCAGCTAAAACAGTCGCCGATACAGTAAAACGGTTTAAAACGATTGAACAGTTGTCCCGACAAATCAATCTGACACAAGATGCCAAAGCTGCCGCCGATTTACAGAACCGTATTTCAATCGAACAGTCTAAAATTACAACGAATCAAGTGATGCTGGATATGGCTATGAAACTAGCAGAGCAGCAGGAGAAAATCCAAATGGTTCAACAGCAAAATATTATTGCCTGTCAGATTCAGGCAAAGTCAAAGGCAGAGCGTAAAGAATGCGGCTCTATTTGACGGCCTTGTTTTAATTTGCAAACCAAAGGAGCCGCTGTCCAAATCAGCGGCTTCAGCGTATAAAGTGAAATGTTATGGCTGAGAAATCAACGTTTTTTGTCGATATGACACAATTTGTTACAGACAGTATGGGAACCAATCTGTTTGAATCTGCCGGCAACCTTATCTCCAATATCGCTCCGGTTTTTTCAACCATGTTCGGTATCTACCTTCTGATGGTCGCGTTTTCATATTGGCATGGAGGCGGTATTGACGAGATGTTTGTTGATTTTGCCAAGCGTATGGTTGCTTGTTGTTTCTTGGTGGCTTTGGCTTTCAATGCCTCTTATTACAGTGAACTTGCCAACCTGATTTATGTCTTACCCGATGAGCTGGCTAAAGCATTCGGCAGCGGGGAATACTCCGGCGGCGCATTGGATAAGGTTGTAGATGATGTAAACACGGTAACGGACAGGTTGGAAGTTCAGCAGGGTAATACGGGTCTGAATTTTGGTTTGAGTGTGAGGTATCTTGTGGTTATCTGGGAAATCCGAATCGCAATGGGTCTATTATTGGCAGTTCTTTTTGCTTTTTATATTTTAGCGAAAGTATCGCTGGCATTGGTACTGATGATGGGGCCGCTGTTTATTGCATTCGGTTTGTTTCCCGCTACCCGCCAATATGCTATGAACTGGATAGGCCAATGTATGAATTATGTATTTAATGTTGTGCTGCTTTCTTTGGTTGGAACAATGATGTTGGCCTTTATTGGAAGGTTTGTCGATATCATGGGCGTAAATGATCTTGGCAGCGGAATAGCATTCGGCAGTATTTTATTTTTTACATTAATTGTTTTTGTTCTGCTATGCTGGCAGACACCGTCTTTGGCATCGGCACTGACCGGTGGTGCCACGCTTCAAGGTTCGGTCCGTACCATTTACAATATGGCACGCAAGGGGTTGTCTAAAGCAGGGTATGGGGCAACGAAAGCCAAAGACAAGGTCAAGGATACATGGAACAAACACCGAAGCGGGGGCAACATCAAAAAATCTTAACATCCACGGAGGATTGAAAATGGATCATAACGATGTCCGCAAGGGTATATTACAGGCCAAGCTGATAGAAGATACCAGCGGCCTGCTTTGGGCTGAAATGCTGTTTGCGCCGCTGTTGCTGGCCGTTACTGCAGAGAGGCTTGACATATTTCCCGACCCTACGGGAGGGTTGTTGGTGTTTTTAGGTGTTGGCTTTTTTTCGTTTGTATTTTTTCTGTGGTGTTCTTGGCATAGCAGACCCCGCTTTTGGATGGCGGTTTTCTTCAGCTGCATATGGGCGTATGCTTTTTGGTGGCTGTTCGGGCTGATTTCTGACGATAAGCCGTTTTCGGAATACCCCAGCCTGTCCCATTTTCTTGTTTATTACGGACTTCGTTCCATTCCTTCCGTTATTATTTTTATTATCACCATGATTGCCCATTTTAGCGATTTTCAATGGATGGATGATGTTTCCAGCTAACTGAAAGGAATTTACTATGTTATTAAAATTCAATGCAACATTATTATCGGTCGGTATTTTTCTACTTTCCGGCTGTGCAGAATTGAACAGCGGCTTGGCACAGGTAAACAGTGCGCTGGGCAGTATTAACGGCAGCTTGTCGGGCAACAGCGCTCTCTCAATGGGAGGTAAATCCATTCCTGACAAGCAGACGGCGGTCTATATTTTGAAAAATATGAAAATATCCGAGACATCCGCTTTTAATAGCGAAGGTACCGGTTATGGTAAAGGCCGCCGCTTGACAGGCGAGGCGTATAATAAAACAGGCAAACTGATAAGATTGACTGTTTCCATTCCAATCTATGACAAGGGCGGTTTCCGCGAAGGAGCCTTATGGGGAGAAATTACCCTTTCTCCGAAAGAAAAAAAGCGGTTTGAGTTTGAAACCCATACGGCCATACCTGAAGGCGGAAAACTGGACTTGAATAAATTTGAAGTCAGCCGGGAAACATTCTGATTTTTTAAACATACTGAAACGCTTCCTACCGGAAGCGTTTTTCTTTTGGAGACTCCATCATGCAGAAACTGTTTTTGGTTTTGCTGGCCGCAGGTTTGGCGGCGGCCTGCTCGCACAGCCCCAAGAAGCCGCACGGAACGGCTTTTCCGATTAACCCCGCTTATCAGGAAAGAAATTAAAATGGGTTGGTTCAGCAGAAAAGGCAAAAACGGCCAGGCCCGTTTGAAAGAACAGAGGCCTAAAACACCTTATAAGGAAAGTATCGGATTTATTCAGGCGGCCAAAGCGTTTGAAAAATCGGAAAACGACAATATCCGCAAGCGTGAAAAACTGGCATGGTTTGTTGCCGGTGCCGCCGGGCTGACGGCCGTGGCTTCGGCTTTCGCCGTGACCGCCATGCAGCCGCTGGTGCGCGTGGAACCCTATATTATGCTGGTGGACATGAATACAGGCAAAACCAACGTCATCACCACATTAGAGCACAAAACCCTCTCCAACAACAAAGAGCTGAACAAGCACTTTTTGGGCCGTTACGTCATCAACCGCGAAGGTTATGACTGGTACACCGTCCAAACCACTTACGATACCGTAATGGCGATGAGCGGGACGCAGGAGCAGGCACGGTTCACCAAACCGTTCCACGACGGGGTCGGTCCCGATAGCGTGCTGGCCGACAAATACCGTGTGAAAGTCGATATCAAATCCGTTTCATTTGTCGGCGATACCGCCCAGGTCCGCTTTACCAAAACAACATTGCCGGTCGTGCCCGCATCGGGCGAAGCACCGGCTGCCCAACACCTGATTGCCACCATTGCCTATCACTATGACAATCCGCCGCTCAAAGAAGAAGAGCGGGAATACAACCCGACCGGATTTGTTGTCGATTCGTATCAGGTGGAAGTGGAGAATGCGCCATGATCAACAAAACCCTTTTACTGTCCGGCATTGCAGCCGGTTTTTTTTCGCTCTCCGTCCAGGCAGCGGCCGTTCCGAAGGGAACAGCCTATGACCGCCGTATCCAATATACGGATTACAACCCGGACAACGTGGTCGTGATCCGCGCCCAAGCCGGCAGGGCCGTGTTGGTCCAGTTGGCGCCAGACGAGCGTTTGAGCGGCGGCAGCCAGGGTTTGGCTGCCGGCAATACCGGTGCATGGCATTTGAATGTATCCGGCAACAATATTTTTTTCAAACCCAAAGCCGCATCGCCCCAAACCAATCTGCTGATTACCACCAATAAGCGGACTTATGCTTTCGATTTGCAGATGGCAGGTAAAAACCGCCCGCCCACCTATATTTTGCGGTTCCGCTATCCGGAAGACATCCGCAAGCGGCAAGATGCGGCGCAGCGCAAACGCCGCGAAGCACAGGCCTTGAATGATCTGTATCCCGACAGCAGCCGCGGTTTCCGAAATTCCGACTATTGGGGTTTCGGCGCGAAGTCGCTGCGGCCGTCTGAAATGTGGGACGACGGCCGTTTTACTTATCTCAGGTTTAACGACGGCCGCGAAATGCCCACGGTCTTTAAAGTGTCTGACGATGGAACCGAATCCACCGTAAACAGCCATGTGGATAAGGACACTCTGGTAGTCCACGCCACCTCTGCTTTGTTTTACCTGCGCCTGGGCAAAAAGGTGCTGGGTGTCGAAAACCGCAGCTATGACGGCAAGGGCAGATTCAACTATCGGGGAACCACCGTTCCCGGCGCAATCCGTATGAAAAAGGAGGGCAAATAATGAACTTGGATCCGAACAGTATCAATACCGGGCCCGACAATGAAGCCAATACCATCGAGCCGTCCCATCTCCCTCAAAATGAGAGCCGTCATGAAACACCGGATGACGGAGACTTCCGTGTACGGAATCTGAGCGAGCAGGTTAAAACGCCGGAAGCGGAACGCGGTATCCCCCGTGATTTGAGCGTCCGTAAAATTTCCACCATGAAAAAGGTGGCGGTTTTGGTGTTGGGGCTGTTTGCCGTCGGGTTTATTTCTGCGGGTGTGATGCGCTACGGTGCGGGTTGGTTTGCAAAAGAACCCAAACCCGAGCAGCCGCAGGCGGTTTCCGCAAACACAAACCGCCACAACTTCGCCAAAAGCCAGCAAGAACGGCTGGCTTCGGAGATTGAGATTGTCGAAAAAGCGGTATCCGAACCCGAAACCGCGCCCGCACCACCGCCGGAGATTGTCCCGCAGTCTCCCGAACCGGTGCCGGCCGCAAGCGAACCGCCGCCGGACTTGCGTTTGAACAGTCCGTTGATGTTTGACGGAAACGGAGGCCGTGCCGCCGAAGATGCCGTTGCCGGCGCGGTGGATGCCGTTGGCGCAGACGGTTCTTCTGCCCTGCCCGGAGATTTGTCTGAAACGGATGGCGCGGCCGGTAACGGCAGAGAACAGGGTTTGTCCGCCCGGTTGGGCGGCTCGATGTTCACGCCGGCCGTTGCCCGACAACGCGGCAGTTTGGATTTTCTGCTCGGGCGCAGCACCGGTATCCCGTGCGGCCTGCTGACCCGTATCGTAACCACCCACCCGGGCATCACCAAATGCCAAGTATTGGATGACGTCTATTCGGCCAACGGCAAAGTATTGCTGGTTGAAAAAGGATCGGTCATCCACGGAGAACAGCAATCCGCCCTGATGCAGGGGCAGACTAGAGTTTTTGCCGCGTGGACCACCCTGGAAACGCCCAACGGCATCACCGTCGTCATCGACAGTTTGGGTGCCGATCCACTGGGCGCTCCGGCCATCTGGCACGGGTAAACAACCACTTTTGGAAGCGCATCGGCGGGGCGGTCATGATCAGCATGATAGACGATGCCGTCAATGCCTACGGCCGCCGCCGCAATGGTTCTTCCAACGTGTCTTTTGATTCGACCACCGAATCGGCACAGGATATCGCTACAGAAGTGTTGAAAAACACCATCAATATCCCGCCGACCGGCTATGTGAACCAAGGAGAGCGCATCATGGTGTACGTTGCCCGCGATGTCGATTTCAGCCGTGTTTACGAGGTGGTAGGTACCGACTGAACCCACCGCCGCGCCAACCGGCGTGGCGGTTTTCTTTGAAAAAAGCGATGAGTGATTTGAATAAGGACGTAACCGTCCGCAATCTTTTGGATAAATCGGGCATCACCGAAAAACTGAACCGGCCGGGTGTAACCGAGGTTTTGATTAACCGCAGCGGGGAAATGTTTACCGAAGACAGCAGCGGTTTTACCCGTTATGAAAGCAGTGTGCTTACTTTGGGCAATCTGATGCAGTTGGGCAATGCGCTGTGCGTATTCAACGGCAAGGCGTTAAATACGAAACACCCCATTCACTCTGTAACACTTCCTGACGGCGAGCGCGGCCACATTATGATGCCGCCTTCATGTGAAGACGGCACGATGGTGTTTGCCTTCCGCAAACCGTCCGACAGCCGTTTCAGCCTGAGCGACTATATCGATACCGGCCGTCTGAAAGACTTTAACGATGTCTCCGCCCACGGCGTGCCTGAACATCGTGCGGCTGCGGAAATTGAAACAGACAGCCGTTATGTTCGAGATGTCTGCGACAAGATGAGGTTGCCCTACGATGTGAAGTTGGCCGACTGGCAGTATAAGATGTTGGAACATAAAGCCAACGGGGATTTGGTCGAATTTTTCAAAATTGCGATTACCCGTAAGTTAAATATCTGCATGGTTGGTGGTACGGGCTCGGGCAAAACCACGTTCACCAAAGCCCTTGCCGACTTAATCCCTGCCAACGAGCGTTTGATTACCATTGAAGATACCCACGAATTAAGTCTTCCCAATCATCCTAACCATGCCCATCTTTTCTATAAAGAACACATTTCGGCCAAAATGATTGTGGCTGCCTGTATGCGTTTGAAACCCGACCGCATTTTTCTGACCGAGCTTCGCGGGGACGAAGCGTGGGATTATCTTTCGGCACTCAACACCGGCCACCCGGGCGGCTTAACTTCCGTCCATGCCAACGATGCCCGCTCCGTCCATTACCGTATCGCGCAGCTGGCGATGGAATCCCCGGCCGGCCAAAATATGGATCATTCTTACATCTTGAATACGGTTCGGGCAACCATTGATGTGGTCTGCTATTTTGAAAAAACGCGCATGACCGAGCTTTATTACGACCCCGTGGAAAAGTTTTATGCCGTGAGCGGCCGTCTGTAACGGCCGTTTTTCTTTTGATGATTTGTAAGAAAGATTTGACGATGACTCCGACTGTTTCCGAAAAAACCAGTTATTTTGTCCGTGCATCGGTTTACCCTGCGGGAAAACATTCTGTGGAAACCGATAACAGGATCCGGGTGGTAAGTCTGATACTGGAATCTCCCCCACTGCGGGTATGGCAGGACTTGGAAATATCCATTCTGCCCGAGCTTGAAAAAACCTATAGCCGGGAAATCGAGATAATCGATATTGAGGCGATCTCGCCTGTCTGCTGGCCAAATATGTTTGCTCAGAAGCAGGAAAAACATACTGCTGCTCTTAAAACGGCCATATCCAATCAGCCCGGCAGCGGTAAAACGGCTTTCAACAGTGGTAAAACGGCAATGAAACAAGCTGCCCGTCTTAAAGTTAATAAGCTGCCGCCTGAAACCGAACAATTCTTTGACGGGTTTCTGCTTTTCCATTTGATTCCCAAAGCAGAGTACGAAACGGAAGAAAAGCTGGCCTTGATTGAATATTACCTCAGCATCAGTGATGAACTGTCTTCGTTATCCGGCAGCGGCCGCAACCGAGCCCTGCGGGAAAAAATGTATGCCCAAGCAGAGCAACTGATTGCGGCACGATAGTGAAGTCCGTTTAGGCGGCTTTCGCGGTTTACTCAGGTTTTTCAGTTCCCGCGTATCCGCCATGTTCACGGCAGCCGTCTGAAAAATCATGTTCAGACGGCCTTTGATTTGAAAGGATGAAAAATGCCCTACATCAACAAAATCGAAATCATGGGCAATCTGGGCAAAGACCCCGAATTGCGCCATATGCCCGACGGCACGCCGGTTGCCAAAATCAACGTGGCCGTTTCCGAAAAGTGGACGGACAAATCCACCGGCGAAATAAAAGAGCACACCGAATGGTTTGCGGTGCTGCTCTACAACCGCCATGCCGAAACCGTGTGCCGCCATATGAAAAAAGGCGATACCGTGTTGGTGTACGGCAGGCTGCGCACCCGCCTCTACACCGACAAAGCCGGTGCGGCGCGGTCGGTTACCGAGGTTGTCTGCAACGAAATGCAGATAATCCGCACCGCCGGCCATGCCCGGCAGGGCGTAACGGAAGAAAACACGGCCGGTGGCATTTACAGCATGATGTAAGGCCGTCTGAAGCACCGCTCACAGTGTGGCTCAATTTCAGACCACAACTGCGGCTCAGTTTCGGAATGGAACCGACAAAACAGGCATATAAAACCACACCGGAAACCGGGGAGTGGGCATCTGAAAATGCACCCCCCCGGTTTGTTTGCAAGTGGTGCACTTTTAGATGCTCATCGTGGTGCACTTTTAGATGCTCATAATGGTGTGTTTCAATCAAGGCCGTCTGAACGGGTCGGCAGACTCAAACCCGTCTGCCCGCCTTTGTGCGGGCATTTTTTCGGAGCGTGAAATGGATAAACGCAAAATCGGTATTGGGATTGCGATAACCGGCATCGTTACTGTTTTGTCCGTTGCGGGCGGCCTGTATGCCGCCGCCGTACTCTATACGCAGTGGCTGGGGCTTAAAACCGCTCCTTCGGTATGGCTGCTGGTCAAATATTGGCAGCATCTCGACCAACTGCCGGAAAACATGATTTTTCCGCTCAAAGCGGCGACCGCTGCCGCAGGTTTGGTTCCGTTGTTGGCATTGGTGATTATGCCGGCGGCGGTGTCTGCCAAGCCCAAACGCGAGCTGCACGGCTCGGCGCGGTTTGCCGGCCGTGGGGAAATCAAAAAAGCCGGTTTGTTGGAAAAACAACCGTTGCTGTTTTGGCAAAAGCCCAAGCCCGATAAGTATCCCGATTTGATCATGGGAAAGTTCAAGGGGGAATATCTGCGTTGGCCGTCTGACAGCCCCGTCTATTTGGCCGCACGTCCGCGCAGCGGTAAGGGTGTCGGCTTTGTGATTCCCAACTGCCTGCATTACAACGGCAGCATGGTTGTCAATGACGTTAAAAAAGAGAATTTCTTCATTACGGCGGGGTTTCGGGCGGCTCACGGCCACAAAGTTTATTTTTTCAACCCGAGCGGCACCATGCCGTATCACGACCGCGATCCGTCTGCACCGTTGATCAGTCATCGTTGGAATCCGCTGACTTATGTACGCCGCAATCCGATTTATACCTACAAGGATGCGCTGGCGGCAGCAGCGGTGTTTTATCCGTTACCGACCGAAGACCGGGGCAGCGCGAAGTTTTTCCAGCAGGAAGCGCAAAAGCTGTTCGCCGGATTGTTGCTGTATTTGATCGAGACTGAGAAGGAGCGGGATTTAAGCCGGTTGGAAAACAAAACCACGATG
Source organism: Neisseria musculi (assembly GCF_014297595.2). NCBI lineage: Bacteria > Pseudomonadati > Pseudomonadota > Betaproteobacteria > Neisseriales > Neisseriaceae > Neisseria > Neisseria musculi. The sequence continues at coordinate 538,444 of NZ_CP060414.2, forward strand.
ACCAACCTGTTCCGCCTCACCGCTCCTGCAAACGGTCAAACCCTGCAAGAGTGGATACGGGCGGAGTTTGAACGGCGGGCAGCGCAGCCGGATACCATACAGCTGAGCCGCAACTGCCAAACCCTGCTGATGGGATTTGCCAACGGCAATGCCAAAACCGGCGGCGATATTTTGTCCACTATGGCCGCGCCGCTGGCGATTTTTCTTGATCCTGCGGTTGAAGCGGCCACCGGCGGCGATGATTTTTACCTGGATGATGTGCGCCGCGAACGGATCACAATTTATTTGGGGGTTTCGCCGGAAGAGTTGAAAGTGTACGGTACATTACTCAATCTGTTTTTCAGCCAGCTTGTCGATGTGAATGTCCGGCAGGGACTGCCCCAAGACAATAAGGAATTGAAATACCAATGCCTGCTGATGTTGGACGAGTTCACGGCGCTCGGCCGCGTTCGCGCCATTGAAGAAGGTATTGCATATTTGGCCGGTTACGGCATCCGTCCCGTTCCTGTTTTTCAGTCTCCTTCGCAAGTAGAGAACGTCTATGGCAAAGCTGCAAGCCAAACGTTCTTTTCCACATTCGCCGCCCGTATCGTTTTTGCTCCCCGGGAGCAGCAAGACGCAGAAGAGTTAAGCAAGCTGATAGGCTATTACACCTATAAGGCCAAATCTTCGTCGCGCTCCCGCGGCAAAAACAGCAGCAGCAGCGGCAGCAACATCAGTGATCAAAAACGCGCGGTGATGAATCCTGATGAACTGAAAACGATGCCGAACACCCACTGCATCATCACCATGGAAGGCGTGAACGCCGTTTTTGCCGACAGAATCGTTTATCACGAGGATCCGGTTTTTAGCGGACGGGCTAACTGGCCCGTGCCGGATGTACCCGTTTTAGAAGTTGCCGTTACCCGGAAACAACCGCCGAAAGTAATCACACCGGATTATGTTTCGCCCGAAGAGATGGCCTCTTTCCGCTGGCAGGAAGCCGCCAATGCCGGCGAGCTCGCCCATGCGCTGCTCGCTGCGCTGGTGCCGCCGGGCAGCCCGCCGGAGTTTGTTGCCCGACTGGTGCCGGCAGTGGCGCAAAACTGGGGCGAAGGCAGCCTGCCCGTTATCGCGAAGATATTGAAAGAAACGGCCGGTATCGATGCGGCAGCGGCAGATAAAGAAGAAAAAGCCGCTTAACTGAGGAAACCCTTTCAGACGGCCTGGCCGTCTGAAACCTTATGGAGATTGGAAATGGTGTTTGATCTTGAGTCCATCCGCAAAACCACCCTTCTGCTGCCCGACGAAGTCGAAAAAGAAATCCGCCGCAGCATACGGCACAATCCGGCATATTGGGCAGAAACGCTGTTTTTACCGGTCGTGCGCCTGCTTGGCCTTGCCGCGCGGCTCACCGTTTGGGCATTCGTGTCCGGCCTGTTTGCCGCTTGGTATATCGGCCTGCCGGATGGGGAAACGGTTTTTGATCTTTGGCGGCATTTCGGGGTTGAGGCGGTGTGGATCTGTCTGTTTTTGCTGCCCCTGTTTTGTTTGGTCGGCGGCAAACCCTTGTTCACATTTGGCGTTTATGCCAAATATTTTTCCCGGGAAATGGAAAAGCGCTATGGCGCAATGATTAACGAAATTTTTACCCCGGAAGAGTTGTTTGCAGAAAAAATCAAGCGAACCGGCAGCCTTCCCAAAACCAAACTGGACAATGACGAGCTTATGCTCCGCATTTGGCTCGACAATGCCTTACCGCCCTACAGCCCGCCCGGGCATATCCGCAAAGTTTTGAAAGCGTTTAAACGGCACACCGATGAGGAAGGCTTTGAATCCGTCAAATATCTGTTGAAACGGCGCGGCATCAAGGCGGAAGACTATCTGGCCGACTGAAGCTTTTATCCCTCCTTTTGCGCATGTTTATCAGGCCGTGTGAAAACACCTTTACCGTTTTCAGACGGCCTGAATCTTGAGCTGTACGGATATTTTCCGTACAATTCAAACTTATTCCCCTATTCAGGAGCATTCAAGATGGTTGCCGCAACCGCCCGTTTTGAGGCAAGGGTAAACCAAGATACCCACGCCCTGTTAAAACGCGCCGCCGAACTGGAAGGCCGCAGTTTGAGCGATTTCGTTATCCGTGCCGCCCAAGAGGCTGCGCGCAAAACCATTGCCGAAGCGGAGATACTGAATCTGTCGCTGGCCGACCAGACGGCCTTTGCTCAAGCCTTAATCGACCCGCCGCCGCACAACGCCGCCCTGCAGCGGGCCTTATCCCGGCACCGTGAAATGCAAAACCATGGCTGACTACCGCATTGTGCCGCTGAATCCGGCAACGGCGCGTCAAACCTTTTGCAGTCTCTCGGAGCCGTTGAACCGTTATTTTCATACACAGGTATCGCAAGACATCAAACGGCGTATCGCCGCCTGCTTTACCGCTGTTACTTCAGACGGCTCGACAGCGGGATATTACACGCTGGCTTCCGCCTCCGTGGCTTTAGACAAACTGCCGCCGCACACCGCCAAAAAACTGCCGCGTTACCCGTCCGTGCCCGCCGTGCTGCTGGGCAGGCTTGCCGTGGACAAAAACCACGGCGGCCGCGGTTTGGGCGGTATGCTGCTGGCCGATGCACTATTGCGTTGCGCCCGTGCCGAAATTGCCGCCTTTGCCTTAATCGTTGAAGCCAAAGACGAAACTGCCGCCGCGTTTTACCGGCATTTCGGCTTTACGGCATTTGCCGACTGCCCAGATAAGCTGTTTTATCCTTTGAGCCGTTTCAAACCCTGAGCCATATTTTTCACAGGCCGTCTGAAAATGTTTTCAGACGGCCTCTTCTTTTGGAGTAAACCATGAGCGACTACAACGAAATCCGCAACGCTTTAAGCCATATCGATGCCCATGACCGCGACACCTGGATACAGGTCGGTGCCGCCCTGAAAGACGAAATGGGCGATGACGGCTTCAATCTTTGGGACAACTGGTCTCAAAGTGCCGACAACTACAATGCCCGCGATGCCAAAACCGCTTGGAAGTCGTTCAAGCCCGGCCGCGTCCATATCTCCACATTGTTTTACCATGCGCGCCGAAACGGTTATACCCCGTCCCAACCCTACACGCCGCCGACACCCGAACAGCAGGCGGTGCGGGCTGCCGAACTGGCTGCGCGGCGGCAGGCCGAAGAGCAGGCACAGGCCGAAGCACAGGCTAAAGCGAAAGAAACGGCACGGAGGATTTGGAACCGCTCCGCCCCCGCCCGCGCAGACCACCCCTACCTGGCGGCCAAAGGCATCACCTCGGCGGCGGCTGTTGCCGGATTGCGGCAGAACCGTTACCGCGGCGACGATAATCTGGTGGTGCCGCTGTATTACGGCGGCGAAATCGTCAACGTGCAGTCCATCAACCAAAGCGGGCATAAGCGTTTCCTCTCCGGCGGGCAGGTTAAAGGCGGTTACGCCGTGGTAGGCAATGCCGGGCAGCTTTCAGACGGCCTGGTGATTGCGGAGGGCTACGCTACTGCCGCCAGTATCCATCAGGCAACGGGCAAGCCCGTGATTGTGGCGTTTAACGCCGGCAATATGGTGGCGGTGTCGGAGCGGCTGGCGCAAAACCTGCCTGCCGGTGTGCCGGTGGTGCTGGCGGCGGACAACGACGCATCGCAAACCGGCATTCACAAGGCGCGGCAGGCGGCGGCATGGTTCGGCGGCCATGCCGTGGCGGTGCAGCCCGAATTCACGATGACGCAGATTCAGGCTTATCAGAACACCAACGGGCCGAACCTGCCCAGCGACTTCAACGACCTGCACCAACTGGCCGGCACCGAAGCCGTGCGCGGACCCATCGAAGCGGCTTTCAGACGGCCGCAGCCGGCTCCCGAAGCGGGGCAGGAAGTGAACGGACCACGGCTGCAATCTGCCGTCAGGCCGTCTGAAGGCCGCCCCGAAGCAGCGCAGGCAATCCGCGAACCGCGGCCGGCAGCGGCTGCCGCTCCCGAAACCGAACCGCCGCGCCCCGCTGCTGCGCCCACTATGAGCGATGAAGAATGGGCGGCGGTTGTTGCCGAAGAAGCCCGTCTGTCAGGCTATCCCGCCCCGCCGCCTGCCGAAACGCCAAGCCAAGCCGCCCCAACCGGGGCGGCTTCTTTACAGGAACACGATATGGACAGTAAAGCCCAAACCCAAACCGAACCCCGAACCGCAGCGGCGGCCGCTGAAGCCGCCGCTGCCCCCGAAGCCGCCGACAGGCCGTCTGAAAACAACACCATCGAATACGCCGCGCTGCGCCGCACACGGGAACCCGAACCGCATCAGAGCATTGACCCCGGCCACGTTTTCGGCCACGGGCGTGAACACAGCCCCGCAGCCGGCAGCGGCAAGGACCAAGCCGATAAGGAAACTCCGGCCGCAGCACGGCCGAGTACAAATTCTGAACCCGCCGCCGCGCCGGAAGCCGGGCAGCCCGATTTGGCCGCAGCCGGCCGCAAAAAGCCCGTTACCGACCTGAACTACCGCATCCCGCCCGAAAGCATCAAGAGCCGTTATGTGGTGGCCGACGGCAAATACCTTTCCGCCGCCAACCATACCACCGTGCTGTTTACCGACAGCGGCAAAAAAATCAGCACCGCCAAAACCGATGCGCAGACCGTCAACGATATGCTCGAAGTGGCCAAAGAAAAAGGCTGGGACAGCATCAAAATCAGCGGCAGCAAAGAGTTTAAATCCATGATGTATGTGGCCGCCGAAAGCCGGGGCATCCGCACCAGCGGCTACCGGCCGACACCGGAAGATTTGGCCTTGCTGGAGCGGCTGCGGCAGGAGCGGTCGTTAAACGCCATCGAGCCGCAACCCGGGCGCGCCCCTGCCGTTGCCGAAGCCGAAAAAGTGCCGCCCGCACCTTATCCCGGCGACAAACGGCCAAGGCCGTCTGAAACCCGACAGGGGGCAGCGGCCAAAACCGCAGCGGCCGCAGAAGCAGGCGAGCGGATAGTCAATGCGGGCAATGCCCCGTATCAGCACAACCCAAAAAACCAGCCCAGCCCGTATATCGTGTTGGAAAAAGACGGCAGGGAGCGCACCGTTTGGGGCGTGGACCTGCCCGACGCGATGGCGCGCAGCGGTGCCGAAATCGGCGACCGCATCCGCCTGCATTCGCTGGGCAAACAGCCGGTGGAAATCGAAGTTGCCGTGCGCGATGAAGCGGGCAACGTTACCGGCATGGAGAAAAAAGAGGTTGGGCGTAACCTGTTCAGAATGGAAATCGTGCAGGACCTCCGGCAGCGGCAGGAACAAGAAATACCGCCCGATCGCGAGCCGGAAAAGGTGTTCGCCAAACCCGATGTGGAGATGCTGTCGAAAGCCGACAAAATGCTTGCCCAAAACGAATTGCCCTCCGATGCCGCCATCAACGCCTCCCATACCGCCGACACGCAGCCCGGCGTGCCGTTGCCGGCAATCGGGCAATCCGAGATCCGCTCCGAAGCGGCGGTGGCGGCAGGCCGTATGAAAACGGCGGCACTGGAAACCGGTTTTATTGCCGCCAAAGGCGTGTATATGGACAAAGCCGCCAAGCTCTCGAAAGCCAACAGGCAGCACCTGCAATGGCACGAGCGCAATGTTTTGGACACCATCCGCGGCCTGAAAGGCGATGCCCGCACGTTGGCCCTGACCAACTATTACGAGCACACCGCCAAGCAGATGAGCGGAAGCAGGCTGAAACTGCCCAAGCCGGTCAAACAGCCCGCCCACCGGCAAACGCCGGCCAACCCAACAACCGAACGCAACCAACGGCAGGAGCGGCAGCAAGGCAGAGAAATGGAAATGGAACGTTAACGAAAAGGAGAATGTATGTCGGAAAATCATCTATTGCTTGAATTGCAGCAAAAGGAGCCGCTTGAGAATTTCTTCATGCCGGAAGAAGCTGAAGTGTTTTTTAGTTTAAGCCCCGAGCAGCAGCAACGCTATTTGGATGCCTGCACTTCAGAAGCAAGCATACAGGCTTATTTGAACAATCCCGACGAGCCGCAGGCTGCAAAACAACTGCTTTCAGACGGCCTGCGGTAAAACCGGTGGAAATATGCCCCGTACTTTAACAGTGCGGGGTATTTTGTTTGGAGGAAGAAATGAGCAAAGAGCAACAGAATACCCAAAATGCACAGGAGCAATACGCCGAAGCCATTGCCGCGGAACTTATCGCGCATTTGAAAAGCGGAACGGCCCCGTGGCAGAAGCCGTGGGAGCCGACCATGAGCGGCCTGCCGTATAACCATCTCACCGGCAACACCTATTCGGGCAGCAACACGCTGAAATTGATGATGCAGCCGTATGACGATCCGCGCTGGCTGACTTACAAACAGGCGCAGTCGGTCGGCGCACAAGTCCGCAAAGGCGAAAAAGGCGTACCGCTGATACGGTTGGTCACCCATGTTGAGCAAACGGTTAAGGACGAAAACGGCAAGCCGGTCTTGGACGACAAGGGCGAGCCGCAGAAAGAGTTTGTCAAACTCGACTTTCCCTATATCCGAACATTCAGCGTTTTCAATGCGGAGCAAATAGACGGTCTGCCGGAATGGCACCCCCTACACTCGCCGCAGCATGAATGGGAAAACCATCAGCGTGCCGAAGCTCTTCTTTCCGCATCAGGCGCGGAAATCAGACACCGTCACGGGGATTCCGCCTATTACCGGCCGTCTGAAGATCACATTGTGTTGCCGCATAAAGAGCAGTTTCCGAATGCCGGTCTGTATTACGCCACCGCTTTGCACGAACTCGGGCATTGGACAGGGCATGAAAGCCGGTTAAACCGTGAGCTTTCCGGCGGTTTCGGCACATTGTCCTATGCCCGGGAAGAGTTGCGGGCCGAAATCGCCTCCATGATGTTGACGCGGCAGCTTGGATTGCCGCATGACCCGGGCCGCCATGCCGCCTACATCGGCAGCTGGATACAGATTTTGACCGACGAACCCACCGAAATTCTTAAAGCCGCCCGCGATGCCGACAAAATTCAAAGTTATGTGGTGGGGTTTGAAAAAGAGATCGGTCACGAACCGAAGAAGGCTCCGACCGCACCTTCGGAGAAAACGCCCGAAAACACCGCCGCCCCTGCAACGCCGTCTGAACACGTCTCCGCAGCCGGGCGTGTCGAAACGTCCGAGCCGCATTACTCCGAAAAAATCATCGGCCGGCTGGCAGAATCCCACGGTTGGCACAAAGAAGACGGCAAAACCGCCTCAAAAACCATCGAAGGTGCGGGCGGCGGAATGCTTAATCCCGAAGCCGTGCGCGATGCCCGCCGCGCCATTATCAATGCCCTTGAAGACAAGTATCAGGCTGCCCGCGATGCCTATGTGAAGCAGACCGTTTTGCTGCCGCCCGCCCAAAAATCCCGCCGCAACCTGCTCGAATCCCAAATGGAAGCCTTGATTAAAGGGCTCCCCGAGCAGACGCAGATGCAGGCGCGCATTAATTTTTATACCAGCCGGGTTGGAGAAAGATTACGGCAGGTTCAGAAGCCCGATCCGCCCGGACAAAGCGAAATTGCTTTCGAACGGTGAAACACGCCGCTGCGGTTTGCCTTTGAAAGAAAAGTAAGGCATGATTAAAAACAACCTTACCCGGAGAATTGATATGGGCACCACCCTGAAACTGACCGCCAAGGGTCAGATTACTTTGAAAAAAGAACTTTTGCAGCACCTCGGAGTCGGCATAGGCGAACTGCTGGAAGTGGAGAAACTGCCCGACGGCGGCCTGAAAATCCGTGCAGGGGAAACGGAAAACAGACACGGCATCATGAATATGGCCGGCTGTCTGCAAGGTAAAAGCAGTGTGCGTTTGAGTATAGAAGAAATCAACGAAGCCATTGCCGAATCTTATGCACAGGCCGGAATGCGGGGATTGGGGCGCGAATGAACATTACCGCAGACACCAACATCCTTGTACGCCTGCTGGTAAACGACGATCCGGCCCAACCGGCTGCCGTCAAACCGATACTGAGCCGTGCCGGGCGGATTTGCATACCGACCAGCGTGTTTTGCGAATTGGTGTGGGTTTTGTCGCACAGCTACCGTTTCAGCCGAAAGGACATCTCTTGGGCTGTGCGCGGACTGCTGCAAACGGACAACCTTGTCTGTCATACCGGGGAAATCCTTGCCGGTCTCGCATTATTGGAAGCGGGTGGGGACTTTGCCGACGGTGTGAACAAATACGCCGGCCGGCATCTTGGCGCGGACACCTTCGTTACCTTTGACCGCAAAGCCGCTTTGCTGCTGCGCAACCGGGGCAGAAAAGTTACCGTTCCCTGAGTAGCACCCTTCCGCCCCGGATCCGAACGAATCCGAGGCATTTTTTAAACCCCGTCATAAAGGCCGTCTGAAATATTTTTTCAGACGGCCTTTTTACGTTTGGAGATGCCATGCCCGAAGCGGAATATGGAGAAAGCCCCGGTTTTTATATCACCGAAAAGCGTTTGGGCGGCCGGGCGGCCTACGGTGCGGCCAAAGCCAAAGGCAGAACGGCACTGGATTACCGCCAATGGGTGCAGGTGCGCACGCCTGAGTTTAAAGCGTGGTTCGGCGATTGGGAGCATGCCCGAGTTCCCGACCGGCTGCTCGATGCCAACGGCGAACCGAAAATCTTTTATCCCGAACCGGTTGCCGACACTTACGGTGTTACCCGCGACATTTCCCGTACCGAAAAACAACGGCGGCGTGTTCGGGAGACGGTAACGGAATACGTCAAATACGGTGCCGACGGCCAAATATCGGCAATATCGACACAACCCCGGGAAGGCTGCATCCCCGAACGGCGCACCCGCACCTGCACCGTTTACGAAGACGTTGCCAAAACGGAGACGGTGCATGAAATCCTGCGCTTCAGCCGGGTTGGTGACGGTGCTTTCCATATTCATGTTCAAGGCAGCAACCGCTTTGTCGGCGGCCTTCTGTTAATGCCGGAAAAAAGCGGACAGCAAGGTTTTTCGGGCAACCGCCCGCCAGCCAAAGCCGACGGCAGCCGCTACTTCGTGCCATACCGTGCCGAAATAGCAGCAGCCTACCGGGGCAAAGGCGTAGGCTCGGCACTTTACCGTTTTGCCGAACAGTGCATCGGCGAAGAAATCTATCCGGCCCGTTCGCAAACGGATGCCGCCAAAGGCCTTTGGCACAAACGCAACCGCCAAGGCGGTTTCGGGGGATATTTTATGAATGCAGAAGGGCAGATAAAGTCTGCCGTCAACAACAGCGGTTTGTTCGACCGCAACAATCCCGATACCGGCGATCCTTTGCCTCGGGAAATCATGGAAAAAGCCCGCCGCCTTTACCGGGGACGGATGGCGGCAGAACCGCCCGGCTTGGAAAAACACCGTCTTCAAATACAGGAGCAGGCTATGGAGAAAAGCCACTTAAACCACAGCCCTCCCATTATGCAGCAACCACAAAGGCCGTCTGAAATTTCAGACGGCCTTTCTGTTTTGGAAAACACCATGGAAAAAGAACCGGTACGCGAAGCGGATATTGCGCACGGCGGCCTGAAAGCGGCCAAGCACCATTACCAAATGCACATGGCCGGCGCCGGTACGGCGGAAAAACTGCGCTGCGCTTTGCTGGAGCACGCGATGGAAAAAACCCTATCCGGCCTGCCGCCGGATATGCAGGTATTGGCGCGCACCCATTTTTACCGGTCAATGGTGCGGAATTCCGCGGAACGGCAGTATGCCGCCGCCGTGCCGCAGCCCGATACCGGCTTGGAACGGTAAAGAGTTTTTTGAATATTCAAACGGCCTGATTGGTATTCGGGCAAAAGTAAAAGGAACATGGATATGCCTGAAATCAGTGTCTACGGGTTAAGCCGTGAAGAAATAGATAACCTCACTTCACTAGCCAGGCAGCGATATGGCAAAGCGAGTGTCTCATGGATGGCAAAACGGCTTTTACAAGAACAGTTGGCAAAAGAAGAACCTGAAGCGGTCAAACTGCCGCCGCCCAAGCGCGGCAGGCGGATAACCCTGCGCCTGCCCGACAAAGAACGCGCATGGCTCGAAACTGCCGCCGTGCTGTACCGCAGCAGCATCAACGATGTGGCGCGCGACATTATCCGGTCGCATATCTGCCGCCACCCGATGCCGTCTGCCCATGAGGCCGATGTGTTGGCGCAGTCCAACTACCAACTGGTCATGATAGGCCGCAACCTCAACCAAATCGCCCGCCGTCTGAATGCGGGCGAAAACGTTTCTTTGAGTGGCCGGCAGATTACCGAACTGAAAAAGTTCATTGATGCCCATGTCGGCAAAGTCAACCATGTGCTGCAAACCAACCGCCGCCGCAGGCGGGAATAACCCATTAAGGAGCGTAGATAGATGCACCGTAAAATAGATGACTGGTTTTTGGGCTATAAAACCCGTGCCGTTAAAGCCAAAAAAGATGGCGGGCTGTATTTCGGCAACGGCCGCCGCAGCAGTGCCAAGCCTTTGAAGCCCGGCAGCGGTTTGGCCAACCTGCGCGCTGCCGCGCTCAAACACCCGGAGGTGATGGTCAAAATCCCCAAACGGCTGAGCAGTAACTCAAAAGGAATGCGCGGCGTGCGCAACCACCTGGACTATGTGTCGCGCAACGGCGAAGTGCCGTTGGAAACGCAGTCCGGCGAAAAACTGCACGGCAAACGTGCGGTTAGGGGTTTTGCCGATGATTGGCGCAAACTGGGCATTCCCGAAGAGAGCAAGCATAAAGAGGCGCTGAATATCGTGCTGTCGATGCCCGAAGGCACGCCGCCGGAGGCGGTGTTGAACGCCGCCCGCAGCTTCGCGGCCGAGCAGTTCGCCGGGCATCATTATGTGTTCGGCCTGCACCACGACAGCCGCGATCCCGATGAACCGAAACACCCCCACGTCCACCTGTGCGTACTGATGCGCGACGGGTTCGGGCAGCGGCTCAACCCGCGCAAAGCCGACCTGTTCGAGTGGCGCGTGCGCTTTGCCGAAAAGCTGCGCGAAGAAGGGGTGTTGTGCGCGGCCACCAAGCGCATACACCGGGGCAAAACGCAAAAGCCCGAAAACAGCCTGCTGCGTGCCATGCGCCGGCGCGGCGTGCTCTCCAATGCGGCAAGACAGCAGGCTGCTGAATTGATGGAAGCGTTGAAAAACAGCGACCGCCCCAAGCATCCTTTCTTGAAGGAAACCCTACGCACACGCGGCATCGTGCTCGAACAATACGGGCAAATCGCCAAAGAGCTGTACAAGATGGGACATAAAACCGAAGCCCGTATCATCGGCAAACTGGCAAAAGACGTGGCCGGGCAGGACTTCACGACCAAAGCACAGAACCAATACGACAATATCCGCGCCCGCCGCCCCGCCATCGGGCCACTGCAACAGCAGCCGGCAGCGGAGAAAGCCAAACAGGATAAGGATATTCAGCGTTGAGCTATTTGTACAGGTTGGATAAAATAGCTAAAATAGCGAACTACCGTACCGATAAAGGAAAGCGTAATGCGTACCATGACAGCCAGTAATGCCCAAAACAACTTCGGAGATCTGCTGGATACCGTCCGCCGCGAGCCGGTGCTGCTGACTAAAAACAAACGGCCTGTAGGCGTGTTTGTTTCTTTAGAAGACTTGCAGGGGACTTATTTGGCCGAGATGCTGATAGAGAAAGAAGGAGGATACGATGAATGGGTGCAGGCCAAGGTCGGGAAATCTTTGGCGCGTTTTCAAAAGGACGGCACCCGGGGAAAAGCCGCTGCCGATGCCCATACCGATGCCTTGGACAATATCCGCAATAAACTGCAAAACCGTTGAGCCGTCCGATGTATGCAATTGTTTATGAAGCTGAAGCACAAGCGGATTTGCTCGCCATTCTTTCCTACTATGCCGATGAAGGCGGTATGGCATTGGTGGAAAACATCGGCAGCCGCATAGAAACGGCATTGGCCGGATTGGCTTATCTGCCTTACCGCAGCATTGAAAGCAGTTTGGTTCACGGAGCAAGGGAATTTATCCTAAACAATCTGCCGTATAAAGCGTTTTTAGTGATAGATGAAACCGAAAAAACCGTTTATGTGTTGAATATCGTACATACCGCCCGACAGTTTCCCTAACCTTATCGGTTTTGCTTTATTCCCACCGCCGATAAAACACCTTGCTTGCGCAAGGTGTTTTTTATGGATACCCTAAAGATGAAAATGAGACGACACGACCGTCAATCCGCCCTATACACCGGCGACTGCCGGCAGATTCTGCCCGCGCTGGCCGCCCAAGGCATAAAGGTGCAAACCTGTATCACCTCGCCGCCGTATTACGGCCTGCGCGATTACGGCTGTGCGGGGCAAATCGGCTTGGAGCCGACCGTGGCAGAATATATCGATAACTTGGTGCAAGTATTCCGCCTGGTGCGCGATGTGCCGGCCGATGACGGCACCTTGTGGCTCAACCTCGGCGACAGCTATGCGGGCAGCGGCAAAAGCAGCAACACCGGCGGCAGCCCGTTTAGCGGGTATCAAGATTCATTTCAGACAAGCACCCAACTGACAGGCCGTCTGAAAGCACACGGCTTCAACGAAGTTAAAACCGCTCCTCTTTCAGACGGCCTCAAAGTCAAAGACCTGATCGGCATTCCGTGGCGCGTTGCCCTGGCTTTGCAGGCAGACGGTTGGTATCTGCGCCAAGACATCATTTGGCACAAAACCAACCCCATGCCCGAATCCGTTACCGACCGCTGCGCCCGCGCTCATGAATACCTGTTCCTGCTTTCCAAAAACAGCCGTTATTGCTTCGACCATGAGGCCATCCGCGAACCTTCAGACAGCTACGAACGCCCCGGTGCAGACCGGCAGCATGATTTTTGCCGCGCAAAGGGAAAATACACCGCAACCCCCAATCCCGGTCAACGTGCAACCCAACACCGCAGCAACCGCGAGCATACGCCCGCACGGCCGTTACGCAACAAACGCAGCGTATGGCCGGTTGCTACCGTTGCCGCCCGCCACGACCATTTGGCCGCCTTCCCGCCGAAGCTGGTCGAGCCGTGCATTTTGGCCGGCTCCCGCCCGGGCGATGTGGTGCTCGATCCGTTTTCGGGCAGCGGCACAGTGGCGGAAACGGCCAACCGCCTGGGGCGGCGCTGGATAGGCATTGAGTTAAACCCCGCTTTCGCCGATTTGCACGGACAACGGACGGCGCAGCAGGCAATCGGTTTTTAATATGGGAGATTTTTTATGGCAAACAGCCATATCGAATGGACGGAACGTACTTGGAACCCCGTAACCGGCTGCACCAAACTATCGCCCGGCTGCAAAAACTGCTACGCCGAAACGATGGCAAAACGGCTTCAGGCGATGGGGGCAGCGGGTTATGAAAACGGTTTTGCCCTTACACTCATGGAAGGCCGTCTGAAAGAACCCGCCGACAGAAAAAAGCCGGCGGTTTATTTTGTGAACTCGATGTCCGACACCTTTCACGAAGACGTCCCCTTTGCTTACATCGACCGCATTTTTGAAACCATCAGGCAAACCCCGCAGCACACCTATCAGATTCTGACCAAACGGGCGGAGCGGATGGCCGAATACTTCCGCACCCGTTCCGTGCCGGAAAACGTATGGCTCGGTGTGTCGGTAGAAGACCGCCGCTACGGGCTGCCGCGAATAGATGTGTTGCGGCCTATCCCCGCCACCGTCCGTTTCATCTCCGCCGAACCGCTATTGGAAGATTTGGGGCCTCTAAACCTTACAAACATCGAGTGGGTTATCGTCGGCGGGGAATCCGGCTCCGAAGCAAGGCAGATGTTTCCTGCTTGGCGGATAACATCCAACGGCAATGCGGGGCCGCCGGAGCCGCGTTCTTCTTCAAACAATGGGGCAGTTGGGGAGCGGACGGCATCAAACGCAGCAAACGTGCCAACGGCTGCCTGCTCAACGGCAGTGTCCGGCAGGAATTTCCCATGCCTTTACGCAGGAAGTCAAAATGACCAAACAATACACACTAGACTTGAGATACAAACAAATCGGCGACCTGTTCGCCGGCGGCGGCGGCGCAAGCTGCGCCATCGAACAGGCCACCGGCCTGTATGTGGACTTTGCCGTCAACCATGACGGACAGGCCGTCTCCATGCACGCCGCCAACCATCCGCAGACGATACACTACCAAACCGATGTGTACGAGGTTGACCCGTATTTGGCCTGTCGCGGCCGCCCGGTCGGTCTGCTGCACCTCAGCCCCGACTGCACGCACCTCAGCCCCGACTGCACGCACCTCAGCCCCGACTGCACGCACCTCAGCCCCGACTGCACGCACCACAGCCAGGCCGCAGGCGGCCAGCCGCGTGACAATGCAACCCGTTCTTTGAGTTGGGTAGGCAAGCATTGGGCGGCGCAGGTGCGGCCGGACATCATCACGCTCGAAAACGTCGAGCAGATTACCCGTTGGGGCCGGTTGGTGGCCAAACGCGACAAGGCTACCGGACGCGTGATTAAGTTGGATAAAACCGTGGCGGCTCCCGGCGAGCGGGTACCGGTGCAGCAACAATACCTGGTGCCCGACCCCAAACACGCGGGGGAGCGGTGGCGGAAGTTTATCCGCGAGCTGGAAAAGCTCGGCTACACCGTAGAGTGGCGGACGCTGGTAGCCGCCGACTACGGCGCACCCACCACCCGCAAACGGCTGTTTATGGTGGCCCGCTGCGACGGACAGCCGATTGTATGGCCGGAACCGACCCACTATAAGAACCCGAAAAAGGGGCAGCAGAAATGGCGTTCCGCCGCCGAATGTATTGATTGGTCGGTGTCGGGCAAATCCATCTTCGGGCGCGAAAAACCGCCGGCCGAAGCCACTATGCGCCGGATTGCCGGGGGCATCAGAAAGTTTGTCCTGGATAACCCCGAACCTTTTATCGTCAAATTCCGTAGCGGCAGCGCGGGAAGTGCCATTGACCAACCGCTACCCGCCATTACCGGCGGCGGCCATCCCAAACGCCCTGCCGGCGGCGCGCACGCTTTAGATGTGGCGGAACCGATACTTGCCCCTATCGTAACCACCCGCAGCCACGGAGATGACAGCAAACGGTGGGGACATGGCAGTAAATCGGTGCATGAACCGTTCGGAACCATTTGCGCCCAAGTCAACGGCGACCATAGTTACGTTTCTGCCGTGCTGGTTAACGCTGCTCACGGGGAGGGAAGCGGCCGCACCAAACGGCGCGGTATCGGCAGCCGCGACATCACCGATGCCCTCGGCACCGTAACCGCCTCCGGTTGCGGCGGCCACGCGGTCGCAGCGGCCTATCTGATGCAGGCCAACGGCGGCTTTAATACCGTTCCCGGTAAAGAAGCCTCCGAGCCGATGACCACCATTACCAACAGCGGCAGCCGGCAGCAGTTGGTATCGGCCTGCCTGATACGGCAATCCGATGCCCGCACCGGCACCGGCAGCAACGTTGCCGCATCGATGGCCGATGGCGGTCAAACACCGCCGGCCGTCTGTAAACCGGATAACGCCGAAGCGCGCGCCCTCAAAGTGGCCGCACTAGTACGGCAACGGCGATGCCCGCGATCTGACTGCGCCGCCGGGCACGCTGACCACCCAAGACCGTTTGGCTTTGGTTACCGTATATATCAACCGGCAACCGTACTACATCGTGGACATCACGCTGCGTATGCTGCTGCCCAAAGAATTGTACAAAGCCCAAGGCTTCCCCGAGGATTACATCTTCGACCGTGACCATACCGGCAAACCACTGACCAAAACCGCCCAAGTGCGGATGTGCGGCAACTCCGTATCGCCGCCGCCGATGGCCGCGCTGATACGCGCGAATTACCGCCCCGAAGCAGTATTTGCCGGACAACAGGCAGCCTGAGCACCCGTTGCAGAAAACCGCCCCGCCGCAGCACAAATTCATGTGCTGCGGCGGGGCTTTTTTTTGTTTCAGGCCGTCTGAAATACTTTGGACAGACTGCTTTTGCTATCGTTTTTAAAAAATGATAGCATTGTGCGAACACCTCCAAAGGAGTATCTCCATGCCGTCTATTACTGTAAGAAACCTGTCTGAAGAAACCCATCGTGCCCTCAAAGCACGCGCGGCGGCCGCCGGGCGCAGCACCGAAGCGGAAATCCGGCTGATTTTGGATCAGACGGCAAATCCGCCGCAACGCGTCCGTCTCGGTTCGCTTTTGTCCGGTATCGGCCGCGAAGTCGGCGGGGTGGATTTCGATATTGAAAGAAAACCCGAACCGGAGACCAAACTCTGATGATTCTGCTCGATACCAATGTGATTTCCGAACCGCTGCGGCCGCAGCCGCAGGCATCCGTAACCGCATGGTTGGACCGGCAGCCCGTTGAAGCGTTGTACTTGTCGGCCATCACCGTAGCAGAACTGCGTTTCGGCATTGCCATCCTGCCGGACGGCAGGAAAAAGCAATTGCTGTCCGAGCGGCTGGAGCAGGCCGTTCTCCCTTTGTTTGGGGAACGTATTTTAGATTTCGGCATTGAAGCCGCTGCCGCATATGCCCAAGTCCGCGCAAAAGCACGGGCCGCCGGTTATGCTGTTGCCGCCGCCGACGGCTATATCGCCGCCATTGCCCGGGCACATGATTTTGCAGTTGCAACACGCGACATCTCGCCGTTTGCCGCTGCCGGGCTTTCAGTCATCAATCCCTTTCAAGAATGAAATACAGGCCGTCTGAAAGACGATTTTCAGACGGCCTGTATTTCAACTGTGGCATATAATCAGCACCGGTAAAACTTCTCAAACAAAGAAGTAACGGTAATAACAACAATCCTCCCGCAGGAGGGGGCAAGTCGGGCTTGGACTTGCCGGTGGCGGAGATGGCCGAAGGTATCGGAGCGGCCGGCATGGTCAAGTCCGGCTTGGGGGTGTGGGGCCGTTTTGGGCGAACCTGTGAGCCGGAAACGGGGCTGCTGCGGGGTGGTTTTATGCTTTCAAAAAAGTTTTTCATGCCGTCCGAAATGGTTTCGGACGGCATGAATGCGGTCAGCGGGCAATGACTGTGGCTATCTTCCATCGGCTGCCGATATATTTTTTCTTAAAATCATCAGCTAAAGTTTGAATTTCTTTACCATATTTATCTATTTTGTAAATATATTTACCATCAAAGCACAGTGAAAACTGTTCCTCTTTCGCAACATTCAGCAAAATCACGTCCAAACTCCCCACATTTTGCCAGCTCAAAAGGTTGGTCATTGCTTCTGTATCCAACTCTGCCACGTCTGGAATTTCCTCTTTCAGACACTCGGAAAACAGTTGCTCATACGCTTCGCGCGGCAGTAAGGCGAATGTTTCCGTGATGGTGCCCACATCGTAATCGTCAAAGGTATCTTTCAGCAAATCGTAGGTAAAATCCGAACTGCCCTTTAAGGCCGAAGCAAAAATTTCTATGCAGTCGTCTGCCGTCAAGCCCTCGTTTAAACCGTCCGAACTCCGCCATAACGTCATAAAAACTTCCCGTATCTCTTTCGGCTCGAGTTTTTCTGTCAGGGAAACTATCCGCTCTGCCCTATCGTGTGCATGATTCATTTCACACCCCGCTTTCTTCATCATTTTGAATGCCCTTTGCTGCAATTTCCCGCTCAAACCATGCGGCGGGGTCGGCGTAAAATTCGGGCGGGAATATCAAAGCCACATTAAAATCAATGTTGGTATCCTGCCAAAACCAATGCGCCTCAACATCCGTACAGCCGTACCAATAAATTTCCAAACAGCACCCCAACAGCGCATGAACAAACGAGCCGCTTTGACTGCGTATAACGGCATCCATATAAACCTTGAGTGAGCGGCGGTCTTCGGCGGTTATGCCGTGCAAAAGCGTATGCAGACGGATATAGCGGTCAACATCAAAGATAACGGTCATATCGCGGTAATATTCGCCCAAACAGTCCAAATCTTCATCGGTGCAGTTGATGTTGTCCAATTCATCGTCCATTTCAGCTACCATCAGGCGGCGGCCGTTGCGGCCGTAAATAAAGCGGCATTGCATATTTTTCCTTTCATTGGTTTTTTCAGACGGCCTTCAGGCCGTCTGAAACCGTCAAAACAAAACAAGCTGTTGTTCAAGCGTGATGGGTTCGGCCGGCACGGCCGCCGCTGTTTCTCCGCCGCGTTCGGATGCGATTTTTTCCGCCATCGCCCGGCCGAAGCCGCCCGAAATCCAATCTGAAGTACACCACGCCGACCAAAACTCGCGGGTTAAGCTGTTGCCGTGTACGATTTTTGCGGGTATGCGGTACAGTTGGCATTGAATGAAACACATCTGCACGCATAAAATATCGATGTCCGCGCCTACCGCTGCCATGTGCCGCGCGGGGGTGTAACCCGCCTCCCGCACCTGCCCGGCAAATGCAATCAGGTTGGCGCCGCTGCCTCAGGCCGGTTCCAAAACGCTGACAAACGGTTCGGTTTTCAGTTTTTCATCCAAGTCCTGATTCACAATGGCGGCCATTAGCCTGCTGACACAATACGGGGTGAAATACTGCCCGCTGCTGTCGTTGCCCAACCCCAAATCCATATACAGACGGCCTGACACGTCATCAAATGCCCCCTGCTGCTGCGCCTTATTAACGGCAAGCATCAACATGCCCAGCATTTCGGGAAAGCGGCAAAAATCCGCTGCGGGGTATTTTTTGCGTATTTCGTGATAGCGGTTTTCCCTTTGCTCCCACTCCGCATCAAATGCGTATCGGTTGATTAAGGCAACGGCGGCCAACTCGATAAAATCTCTGAGTACGTCTGCTACACGGAAAGCCGCACCGAAAGATTGGAACCCCTTGATTAATTCATGGTGGATATTTTCCATTCCGTCTTTCCTTTATCGTTGTTCAGACGGCCTCAAGGCCGTCTGAATCAGGGTTACAAATCCCTACCACCAACTGTCGTAAAAGACGGCCAAACCGTTAGCCAAAGCCGCGCGGGCGGCGGCAATGAATTTCTCGGTTTCCGTGATATCTTCGGGGTAAATCTCCTTCCCGCCGAAGAAACAGCCCGGCGTATATTCCAATTCGTTGTTTGCCAAAGCCCGCTCCAACCGTTCCAAGTCGTCAAGCTCCAGCCTGACGGTGCGGCAGTTAAACACCTCAACCCCGCCTTTTTCCCGATACAGCTTTTCCATCCACCCGTGCAGGTGGTTGAACTTGCGCCAATAGGCAATATCGGCAAGCTGCGCTTGTTCGCGCTCTTCTTCGGTGGCCGGCATCACATCGGTTTGCCGCTCGCCCGCAAACTCTGCGCGCATGGTATAGCCGTACATGTCCAATCCCATAGTCATTCCTTTCATGCGAAATAATTAACAACACACAACCATCGGGGGCGGTAGCCGCCGTGTTGTGATGTCGTTAAAAATTTCAAAGCGCCCAAAGTCCAGACTGGCTTTGTGCGGCTTTCATCTTTGTCCGGTGCGCCCTCTGCGGCGTGGTGGAAAAGGTGGAAGACGTGCAAAGACACTCGTCTTGGTCTGGACTTTGGGCGCTTTGAAATTTAGACATCACGAAACAACGCGGCGGCTACCGCCCCCGATGGTTGTTGACGGGACAGCCGCTTGGCGGCGTTTCCGCCTGTTGGGCGGAATTTCGGCGGGGTCGCTTTGTCGGCTCCCGCCTATCCTGCGTCTAGCTTTAAAATAGGTTTTTTAGTGGAGATTTGACGTTTTTTTCAGGGGTGGGTACGCGTGGACTTGGATATTGACGTTAATTTGGTAGAATATTTTAGAACAATATAGAATTTATGTAGAATTTAGTATTATAATTGTAGAATTTATATGAAATTAATTAGAATTTAAATAGATTAATTTTAGAATTTACTAGAATGAAATAGAATAATGAGTTAATATTTGTAGGATGATTTAGAATCAATTAGAACGGAGTAGAATGCAATGAAACTATCTGCAAAAGATTTTATGAGCCGGCAACAACAGGCTGCAAAAAATTCCAAGCTGGAACCCTTGAAAAATGATATTCTGCTGCTTCATTCCAGTGGTTATACTTTGGCTCAAATTCTGAATTTTTTAAGTCTCAACAATGTGCGGATCAGTAAAACAGCCCTGCATCACTTCATCAAAACCCGCTACACAGTTCCCGCCAAAAGTGAACCTGCTGCTGAGTGCAGGCAGCAAAAAAAACCGCCCACGCCGCCAGCGTCGGATAACAAATTACCGGTCGGCGACGAAACGAAAACTTCTGAATACCTGCAAAGCGGAAAGGACAAAAACGGTAGCCAACGTAAATTCGATTGGCAAAATCCGCCTTCACGCGAGGAACTTTTCGGTTCTCCTGAAAAACAGCATTCGGAAGAAACCTAAAATCGTCATAAAAAAGCCGTCTGAAACCTTTTCAGACGGCCTCCAATCACCATTTTTCAATCAAGCTCCAAAATAGCCTCAATGCGGGATAAAACATCCTGCAATACATAATCAGGCACTTTCTCTTTGAGCGCTGCTTTGCGCTCTCTCCAATCCAGCGATTTCAGCTGGTGGCAATGAATATTGCCCTGAGTGTGCGTCCCCGCCCCAAGCAATGTAGAAAGCATACCGCGTGCCGCCGATGCCTGCCCTTGGGATATGGGGCAGGCAAAAACCAGCCCTACAGCTTTATTGAATGCTTTCGGGGTCAGCACCAAAGCAAAATGACCGCCTTTCATTTCTTTTCCCGATGCGGGATCAAATCGAAGATGGATAATATCGCCCTTGTCCGGTATATACATTATTTCGCCACCTCCCTGCCGACATCGGACATTTCATCCCAGCCTGCGACACGGGGCGCGCCTTCGGGCATTTCTGCCAGCAGGTCGGACAGTTTGTATTTGGGGCGTTTGGCCGCTTTAATCATAATCGTTTGCCCCTGAATTTCGGTTTGTAATTCATCGCCGATTTCCAACCCGAGCCGGCTGATAATCTCTTTCGGAAAGCGCACTGCCGCGCTGTTTCCCCATTTCTGCAATTTCATCACGATTTACCTCCTGAAAAAAAGTATCTACATTGTAGATACAATATTGATTACTGTCAAAATATCCGCCGTCAAACCCCACTTATCCACAAAAAACGTGCATATCTCCCTGCTCAAAACACCCAAACGCCTATCTGCCCATAAAAAACCAAACTGCACAAAAAAGCATCAGGCCGTACGGCCTTAAGGTATTTGCAGATGGTCTCTGCGGTGCTCTCTGCGTCTAGCTTTAAAATAGGTTTTTTAGTGGAGATTTGACGTTTTTTTCAGGGGTGGGTACGCGTGGACTTGGATATTGACGTTAATTTGGTAGAATATTTTAGAACAATATAGAATTTATGTAGAATTTAGTATTATAATTGTAGAATTTATATGAAATTAATTAGAATTTAAATAGATTAATTTTAGAATTTACTAGAATGAAATAGAATAATGAGTTAATATTTGTAGGATGATTTAGAATCAATTAGAACGGAGTAGAATGCAATGAAACTATCTGCAAAAGATTTTATGAGCCGGCAACAACAGGCTGCAAAAAATTCCAAGCTGGAACCCTTGAAAAATGATATTCTGCTGCTTCATTCCAGTGGTTATACTTTGGCTCAAATTCTGAATTTTTTAAGTCTCAACAATGTGCGGATCAGTAAAACAGCCCTGCATCACTTCATCAAAACCCGCTACACAGTTCCCGCCAAAAGCGAACCTGCTGCTGAGTGCAGGCAGCAAAAAAAACCGCCCACGCCGCCAGCATCGGATAACAAATTACCGGTCGGCGGCGAAACGAAAACTTCTGAATACCTGCAAAGCGGAAAGGACAAAAACGGTAGCCAACGTAAATTCGATTGGCAAAATCCGCCTTCACGCGAGGAACTTTTCGGTTCTCCTGAAAAACAGCATTCGGAAGAAACCTAAAATCGTCATAAAAAAGCCGTCTGAAACTTTTCAGACGGTCACACCGGTAAAACCAATTCACGAATACCGCTCTTCCAGTTGATGACGCAGAGCCACGATAAAAACCGTATCCGCTTCAATGCGGTACAACACCAAATAACCCCTGCTGCCGAACGGTATCGGCCATTCACGGTACACATCATCGAAATACCGCCCCTGTGCGGGGAATACGGCCAACTCATTCAATGCCGATTTGATTGCGCCGACGGCTTTTGCCGCCGCTGCAGGATTCTTTGCTGCGAGAAACCGATACAGCCGGTTCAGGTCATCAACCGCTTTCCCGGTCAGTATCACCTGCATTCCAACGGCTTCGCTTTCTTGCCGCTGATGATCTGATCCATCCAGTCATTCGCTTTTTCAAGCGCCATGCCCGCTCCCGTTTCCTGATAATGCCGCCATGACTCGTCTGCGGCCGCTCTCAATGCCGCTTTGCTTTCTTCCCGGTCAAGAAACTGATTCACCGCCTCTTTCATCAACCAATGAATCGAACGGTCCTGTTGTTCAGCCACGATCCTCAACCGTTCTTTGGTTTCCGGTGTCAGTTTCACTGCTACCGGTGCAGACTGGGTTTTCATAAGCAAAGCTCCTTAAGTTATAAAAAGTAATACCATTATATACCCGTCAAGCCCCGCTTATCCACAAAAAACGTGCATATCTCTCTGCTCAAAACACCCAAACGCCTATCTGCCCATAAAAAATCAAATTGCCCAAAAAAGCATCAGGCCGCACGGCCTTAAGGTATTTGCAGATGGCCTCTGCGGTGCTCTCTGTATAGAAAACGGCTTCGGCGGACAAAGCACTTCGGCGTTTTGTGCGCTGTACTTTGTCCGTCATGTACAAAGACATGATTTGGCAAGGTTTTTCAAACATCCCAAACAGGCCGTCTGAAAACGGAAAAACGGGGTTTCAGACGGCTTCAAACGCCCAAAACGGCTATCGGGGCATCAAAACAGCGGCCGTTTCGGTATCTCAACGGTGAAAACCGCCGAAACCGGGGCGGCGGCCTTATGGCGCGGTGGGTTTTTTCGGGGCTGATGCCGGCATTTTTGAGAACGGCCTGCCGCAGTTTTTCGATCGCCGCCTTGTCGGGCTTGTCGGGCGGCGGCTTGGCCGGTTTTTCGCGCTCGGCAGCCAATGCTGCCAGTTCGCGCAACACTTTCTGCTGTTGGGCTTTGAGATCGGCTTCAGACGGCCTGCCGTTGGGTTTGCGGTCGGGCGGGAAAAAAAACCAGCCAGCCTTTGAGAATACTCGCCTCCATAATCGGGCGCAGATCGAGATTTTGGTTGTGAAATTTGGCCAGTTGTTTTACGGCGGCTTTTTTCGCGCCGTTTCCTGCTTTTTTGCCGGCTTGCGCGCGCATATCCAAATAGGCGTGCCACAAATCGAGCGGGATAAATTTCGGCAGGCGGAAATTGTCGCGGTCGTGGTGATGACGGCTGTCGGCGGCAGGAACGGGTATGCCCCTTAATTCACAGAGCTTGGCCAACAGCACTTCGCGGTTCAGATACCAGTGCATCTTGCCGTGCACGCCGCCGCGCCGGTATTGCACCAAGCCCAGGTTCAGCAGAATGCGGCGCACTTTTTCGTAACCGCGCCGTTTTAAGCCTAGCTCTTGCTTCAGATGGGCGGCGGTTTTATAAATCCAGCCGCATTTTTTGGGTTCTTTGTCGGCCACGTCCGACCACCAAAACAGATTGCCCAGAAATGCCGCCGCCTGAAAATCGTGCCCGCAAAGGGGCATAAATTCGTCATAGATTTGGACGAATTTGTCGGAAAGGTGCGGGCGCAGGTCGGCGATGAGCATTTGTATTACTTGTACTCTTTTACTTTTTGAACCCGTACTGTCTGATATAAGCGTGGGTTCATTTTCAATTTACCGCCAGTAAGTATTTGGATTCGATAAGCTTGCTTTTCCGGAACCATTTCCTGCCATTGTGTTACAGCCGATGGACTGATACCTAGAGCCCTTGCAACCGCTATTTTTGTTCCGTAAAAGGCAATAACATTTCTTGTTCGCATATATGGGTATTTCTTTGTTTAAGTTTGCTTAAATTATAGGTGTAAAGAATACTTAAATCAATATGAGTTAAGATAACTTAAATTAGAGAAATTTAAGATGGAATGAATTGTGGAAGCGAAAACTATCGGAGAGCGAATCCGAAAAATGCGAAAAGAGAGGAATTTGACTCAGCAAGATTTGGCAAGAAAGCTGAAAGATGTATCACACGTTGCCATTTCACAATGGGAGTCAAATACAACCAAACCAAATGCAGAGAATCTGTATGAGCTGTCAACTTTATTTGGTTGTGATTTTGGGTGGTTGCTAAAAGGTGAAGATGGGGGATCTACGAATGTCAAAATAATTCCAAATGTTTTTGCTGTACAAATTCCCATCTTGCGCTATGAAGATATCCGAGAGTTTGATGTGGCTCATCCTCTTATATCAATAACAGGAGAGTACATCATGACTGATATTCAAAGTTCGACATCCACCTTTGCTCTTAAACTCAAAGATGATTCAATGAGACCTGCATTTTCAGACGGAGATGTTATTATCATCGATCCTTTAGAAAATCCCGATCCGGGGGAGTTTGTACTGGCGCAAGTTGGAAACGATATTCTGTTTAGAAAGTACAGGATTGACAATCTTGATAAATTCAGCCTTCGACCACTTGATTCAGATTATCCGGTAATTTCATCAAGTGAAGCCAAAATTAAAATTATCGGTACTTTAGTTGAACATAGAATCTACAGAAGGAAGCGCTAACAGATAAGGCCGTCTGAAATTTCAGACGGCCTTTTGACAATTGCAGATTATGAATCTAATTTAATTTACTCATCTGGCCATTTTTGCCATTGGGGTAGTACAGCAACAACGGTCAGGTGTTTTTCTGATACCGTGTAAACGATGCGGTAGCGCAACGGATAAAGCTCGCGGGTGTTTTCAATCATACCCGGCTTGCCCATGTACGGTTGCGAAGCGGCCAAATCCAACAGCCGCTCAATCTCCTGAAAAGCTTTTTGTGCGGAATACATACCTGCAAAATCTTTTCGGGCATCCAATAACTTGTCCAACTGCCCAGATGCCTGCCCTGACCAAATGATTTTCACTCAGACGCCTCCTCGGCAGCCCATCGGGCAAATTTGTCTTCTATTTTTTTACAAACTTCCGAATGCTCAAACACCCGTCCGGCAGCAATATCGGTCAACCCTTTCTCGACTTCGGCGCGGACATAAGCCTCATATCGCTGACGCTCGATAAAATCGCGCATAAATTCCCGCACCAACTGGGAGGCATTGCGATCAGATAAGCGGGCAGCTTCCATAAATGCTTCTTTTTCTGCGTCTGGTACATTCATTATAAATTGAGCCATTTCAATCTCCTTTCATTTTTTGGATATATATTCAATATATATCAAATGGTTTTCTGAATCAACTAAAAATATTTATATTATTGAATATCAATATGTCAAGTTTAAATTTTAATTAAACTTAACATAATACTTGAGTTAAAATTTAAGTTATCTTAAAATCCAAGCCGTGGGTAGCCATTAGCAAAGCAATTACCCTGAAGATATATCAAAGTTCTTTAACAACTCGAATCGTAGCAACCGGCCTTCGGAACCCTGTCGTTCCCGATTTTAAAAAGCATATGCAGGCTTCGCCCGGAAACAACACGGCACACGCAGAAAAGGCTTCAAGCCTTTGGGTAAACCGCACAAACGGTTACGGACGGCATTCAACACGCCACCAAAAGAAAAACCGCTCATCCGGGGAGCGCAGCAGCGTCCGGTAACAGGCGGTTGTCGAACGTATAAACAATCGGGGCGTATCCCGATGCAGGAGCGATAATCTGCGGACAAGCTCCAAACTGCAGTTTGATTTTTTTGAGGCGGCCTCTTTGCAGGCAGATTCAGGGCTGAGTGCCCTTTGGTGTGCCGGTGATGCACACTCTTTATAAGACGGTCCCGCACACCGTCTTACGGTCTGTACCCGGACCCAGGCCCGTTTGCACAAGCGGGTTTCCGTGTAGGTACCGTTGTTTTACACGGATTGCGCCGTGAATGTAACAACGGTTGTTTTTATGACGGGCCAAGCCAACCGGATAAAGCCGTAAGCCCGTTGATTTTTATAAATATGCTATGATTGGGCGGTATGGAACTGCTGATTAATAAGGAGTGAAAGATGACGACTTCTTACGACACCGATTTTGCCGCATGGGCCGCCGAACAGGCAGGGCTGCTGCGCGCCGGTTTGGTGGACAAAATCGACTTTAGAAACTTGGCCGAGGAAATCGAAGATATGGGCAAAAGCGAGCAGCGGGCTTTGGAAAGCCGTTTGCAGGTTTTAATCTGCCATCTGCTGAAATGGAAGTTCCAGCCGGAGCGGCGGGGCAACTCCTGGAAAGCGACTATTAAAGAACAAAGATCAAGGGTGAGCGATCTTTTTGACGAATCCCCCAGCTTAAGGGGAAAAATCAATCAAGATGCTTTTTTTGCGAAAGTTTGGAAGTATGGCGTTACCTCTGCCGTAAAAGAAACCGATTTGGAAGAGTCTGTTTTCCCCGAATCGCCCGTTTGGAGTATTGTCGATGTTCTCAACAACGATTTTCTGCCCGACTGATTTCAGACGGCCGCAACACCAATCCCGCCCGCTTCAAACAAGCGGGCTTTTTTATATGCAAAACGGAGGATAAAACTATGAATACCCAACCTAAACAAATCTGTGAAATGGTGCCGGATAAAAACGAAACCGCAAAGTGCGGGACAAAGCGGCCGAAACCGCAGAACATTTCACCAACAGAGCCGATTTTTATGTGCGCTCGGGAAGCGGGATTTTCAATCTGAATCACAATGATTTTTCAGACGTGTTCACAGCGCAGAAGGTTGTGGAACGATATCTGCAAACGTTCCAATGGTATTTGGACGATTCGCCGCTGATTGGAGAGCTTGGAATCGATATTGGAAAAGAAGCCGCCGGTTTTAAAGAGCGGTTTGCCGCTTTTTTTGAAGAACAACCACGGGGTTAAGGCCGTCTGAAAACGCCGTTTCCGAAAAGAAACCGGTTTCTGCAGAGCTAAAAAACCGTTCCAGACGGCCTTTGTTTACCCCAACAATTTTTTAACCGTTGATTGTCTGATAGTCAGAAAGGACAGCCGTCATGCTCAATGCCCACCCGCAAACCCGCGCCGGTATCCGCATCGGCACAGACGACCCGGTGATGGCGGTGCTGTTGATGCAGCAGCGGATGTTCAACGAAGCCTTCTCCGAACACGCCGCCCGTCAAACCGAAATAAGCGGGGCTTTTTACGAGCGCATAAGCACGCACGAGCAAAACATCACGGACGCGGCGGCGAAGCTGGAAAAATACCGCGAGCAGTTGCCGGCCGAATTGGCGCAACACGCCGGCAGCCGAGCCCAAGAGGCGGAGCCGCGTATTGATGCAGCGGTATCCGCCCGTATTGCCAAAGATACCGCCGAGGCCAACGAGGCCTTTTTAGGCCGTCTGAAAAAGCTGCCGGCAATTGCATTTGCGGCGGTTTTGGTATTGATGATGCTGTTCGTTTTATTGGTAACTTGAGGGTTCTCCAATGGAATTCTTTCTTAGACGTTTTGTGGTTGGTTTTATCCTCAATCCTGTTCGGTTATTTTGTTATGGAAAATCTTTCTAATAATGAATGCTGACCTTGGTACTTGTCTTTGGCGGCTGCATTACTTTGCCGGCACTTAAAGAGTGATTAGGAGGATAGTAATGGATGAATTAAGAAAAAATTTTTAGGGGCTGTCCTAGATAACTAGAACAAATCCTGCTTTACTAATTGTTTTAAAATAGAAATTTGAAATTTTATCTCACTGTTGTTAAAACGCCATTCACACTCTTTCAAATACAGTTCAAAATGCTCTTTGGGAATGCCGTTAAACTTGCGTAAATGGCGTTTTGCTTGGTTCCAAAAGTTCTCAATTCCGTTAATGTGATTTTGTCGCTCAGCAAAATGTGTGCTGTGATTGATCCGAAAATGTGAAAATTCGCTCACATCAAGAACGTCATAACTTTTGTAACAATCGGTATAAACAATGCTGTCAGGCTTCACCTGCTCGCGGATAATTGGCAATAAAGTCGCAGTTTGTGTATTGGGTACGGCAACGGTGTAAACCTTACCATTACGCTTCAAAAGCCCGAATACAGCCACTTTGCCAGCCGCACCGCGACCACGTTTGCCTTTGCGTTGTCCGCCAAAATAGCTTTCATCAACTTCTACTTCACCATCAAGCATTTCCAGATGCGGGCTGTTGTGATAGATAAGTAAGCGCAAACGGTGGAAGTAATAGGCAGCGGTATTTTTATTGACGCTAACTAATTGCGCCGCTGTGCGAGCGGTAACACCTGCAACAAATAGTTCAATCAGTTTGTTTTGCTTGTACTGACTTAAACGACTTTTTCTCATAGGGATTATTCTAACCTGAAGTTAAATTTCCCTAGTTATCTAGTACAGCCCCAATTTTTATTTCTTTTGCCGGGGTATTTTACATTTGGTCGGAAGTTTGCCGTCATGGGGCAAATCTTTTCTTACCCGCGCCCGGTATATTGTTTCTTTAATGAGCAGGCTGGTTTTGGCTTTTGTGCTGCCGGTGTTTTTTCTCAAATCGTTAAAAAAAGAAATGGAAATGATCGAAAAAGCAGCCGGTGAATCGTTGGCAGGCTTGGCGGCAATGCTGTTCTGTCTGTTTTCCTTTTCTTTTCAAATTGCCGCCGCAGTCTTTGCTTTTTCGCACCAAGCGTGGCGCCATGTTGCAGATTGCGAATGGCGCACCGCCGGTGCCTGTCTGATTGTTGGGTCATTATGTCGTGTTTTTTATGTGTTGGAGTATCAAAAAAGTGATAACGATAGGGAAAAACACGGGAGAAATCGGATGCTGATTGAAGCTGCCCCCGCCGTCCGCACCGTCAAAGTCTCTGCGGGATACACCCCGCCGCCAAACCGGCTACCCGCATTACCGGCTGTTACCGGTACAGACAGAAGCAGGCAGATTCCACTGCCTGCTTTTTTACGTTTCTGCCGCAGACTATCTGATAATCGAGCCGAAAATCAAACGGCATTTGGCGGTCAGAAAGCTGGCGGAGTTTCTGAAAACCGCCACCTACCCCGTGTATGAAACCGTATATGGAGCATCACTGTGAAAACCTACGATGTAACCGAAGCGGCGGCCTACTGCAAATGCCATCCCGAAACGATACGGGAGCATATCCGCGCAGGCCGTCTGAACGCCTCAAAGCCCGGGCGGAAATACTGCATTACCCAGCCTGCCCTTGACGCTTTTCTGCATGATTCGGAAAATGATGCCGTGCAGGCATCGCTCGGAAACAGGAGTGAAGAACAATGCCGATTTACAAACGCAACAACGGCATATGGTATGCCGATATCTATTCGCCGGACGGTAAGCGCATTAGATGCTCGACTGGAACAAAATGTGAAAAGGAGGCACAAGAGTATCACGATAAACTGAAATACGACCTGTGGCGGGTAAAGCACTTTGCCGAAAAGCCCAAAATACTGTGGGATGAAGCCTGCCTGCGCTGGCTTCAAGAACGGCGCGACAAAAAGAGCCTGATCGACGATGAAACCAAAATCCGCAGGCTTACTGCCTTCAGGGGGCTGTATCTGCACCAACTGAACAAAAGCCTGATTATGGCCGAAATCGCCAAGATTAAAGGCAGCAATGCCACCAAAAACCGCTATCTCTCGTTTGTCCAAGCATTGCTCAACAAATGCGTCAGAGATTGGGGTTATTTGGATTCCGCGCCAAAGTTGGCAAGATATAAAGAGAGCAAACGGCGCGTCCGCTGGCTCAGACCCGATGAAGCGGAAAAGCTGGTTGCGGCACTGCCCGACTATATCGCCGAGATGGCAGTATTCAGCCTGAACACGGGCTTGCGCAAATCCAACGTATTGAATCTCAAATGGAAGCAAATCGACCTGGAACGCAAAGTCGCATGGCTGCATCATGACGAAACCAAATCAGGCCATGCCTTAGGTGTGGCACTGAACGATGCGGCATTATCCGTTTTATTCAAACAACGCGGAAAACATCCCGACTATGTGTTTGTCAACAGGCGCGGGCAGCCGGTGCGCGACATACAGAAGCCGTGGAAAAAGGCGTTGGAAGCGGTCGGCATCGAAGATTTCCGCTGGCACGACCTGCGCCACACATGGGCAAGCTGGCTGGTGCAAAGCGGCGTATCCCTGTATGCCCTAAAGGAGATGGGCGGCTGGGAAAATATAGAGATGGTGCAAAAATATGCCCATCTTGCGCCCGAACACCTGCACAGACATGCCGGCCTGCTTGATGGTGTTTTAGACACAAAATGGACACAGCTCAATTAACGGAGGAATTGAGAGAAGGTTTAATATATTGTTTTTATAATGTTAAATCTATGTGTTTTAAATAATTTTAAGTAATAGCTATCTGAAAAAATTTCAGACGGCCTCTCTTGGTTGGTGGGGGGGCTTAAGAGCGGCGCTGCAGCATCCACGATTCGATTTTACGCGCATCGTTTACACGGCTGAGGGAAGAGGGCGCATTCAGCAAAACGATAGTAACAGGCTGGTTTTGCACATTCGCGCGTACTACCATTGAGCGGCCTGCTTCACGGATATAGCCTGTTTTCTGTAGCTCAATATTCCAACTGCCTTCACGTACCAGCGAATTACTGTTTTTATAGCTGGCTTGGCCGCGGTTGGTATAAACCGAACGGTGGTTAGATGTGCTGTTGCGGCGGATAACCGGATATTTGCTGGCGGCTTGAACCAGCTTGTTTAAATCGTTGGCTGTAGATACATTGCGGAAATCCAATCCGGTAGGTTCGTAAAAACGTGTGTCAACCATGCCCAAACTTTGAGCCTTGCGGTTCATGGCATTCACAAATGCGCTCATGCCGCCAGGGTAGCTGCGGCCAAGTGCATGGGTGGCACGGTTTTCGCTGCTCATCAGGCTCAGGTGTAGCATTTCTGCGCGGGTCAGCGTGGTACCGATGGTTAGGCGGCTGCCGGTGCCTTTGAGTCGGTCGATTTCGGCTTCGGTAATGGTGATGTGCTCACTCATGTTTTGATCGGCATCAAGCACTACAATTGCCGACATTAATTTGGAAATTGAGGCAATGGGCATTACGCGGTTGGGGTTTTTCTGAAACAGCACTTCGCCGGTTCTGTTGTTTACAATCAAAGCAGATTGCGAGGCGAGAAGCGGGCCGGCATAAGCGGCTTGGGCTTCCACTTGTTCGGCGGCATTCATGGAGGCAAAGGCGCCGATCGGGTCGCTGTCTATTGGAAAGTTTTGCTCTAAAAATTGGCCGAGAACATCTAAATCATTAGAGACTGCGGGCACTGAGAAGGCGGCCAGCCCGATGCTCAGGCAGACGGCGGCGATTTTTTTAGTGAAGTTCATTTTAGCGGGTTCCGTAAGTGTTTTGTGGACTCGAAAGCAAACGGTAATACCGTTCTTGGAAAATATATGCGGTGCAGATGGGGGTGGTTTTTTAATCAATCGGTGCTGTTTTGGAATGATTAACGGATTATCATGGAGTAAAGTGTGCTTGTAAAGTAAATAAGGTATATTTTTCATCAGTTTGCGTTATTTTTTACGTTTCCGTTGCATTTTTTATGTAAAAAAGCCGTCTGAAAGATTCAAAAGGCAAATTAAGCGGCGTAATTTGATAAACGGGCGGATAATATTTATACTAAGTTAAGTTACTTTGGGACAGCCTGCTCCGTGATGCTGTCCAATTCATATTTATATTATTATATTAGGCTGAAGAATAAAATATGTCTGAAGAAAAGCGCTATTGCTCGTTTTGCGGTAAGCCCGAGCATGAGGTAAAAAACCTGATTGAAGGCGAACACGCCTATATCTGCAACGAATGTGTGGAAACCTGCGGCATTATGCTGCAAAACCCTAATGATGATTCTATGCAGGAAACGGCAGGAACGGAAAACAAGCTGCCTACTCCTGCTGAGATTGTAGCCAACCTTAACGACCATGTTATCGGGCAGGAACAGGCGAAAAAAGCACTAGCCGTAGCAGTATATAATCATTATAAGCGTCTGCGGCAGCCCCAAAGCAATGGCAAGGTGGAATTGTCGAAAAGTAATATCCTGCTGATAGGCCCCACAGGCTCGGGAAAAACCCTGCTGGCGCAGTCGTTGGCGCGCAAGCTTGATGTACCGTTTGTGATGGCCGATGCCACCACACTTACCGAAGCGGGCTATGTTGGCGAGGATGTCGAGCAGATTATCACCAAGCTTTTGGGTAAGTGCGATTTCGATGTGGAAAAAGCACAGCGCGGCATTGTGTATATCGATGAAATCGACAAAATCTCACGCAAAAGCGACAACCCTTCGATTACCCGTGATGTGTCGGGTGAGGGCGTGCAGCAGGCATTGCTGAAACTGATTGAAGGCACAGTGGCCTCGGTGCCGCCGCAAGGCGGGCGCAAGCACCCGAATCAGGAGTTTATCAATGTCGATACCACCAATATCCTGTTTATCTGCGGCGGCGCGTTTGCCGGTTTGGAGAAAGTAATCCGTCAGCGCACCGAAAAAGGCGGTATCGGTTTCGGCGCGGTAGTGAACAGTAAAGACGAAAATGCTGATATTACAGCGTTGTTTGAAACCGTAGAACCCGAAGATTTAATCAAATTCGGCCTGATTCCCGAGTTAATCGGCCGTTTGCCTGTGATTGCCACGCTGGCAGAGCTGGATGAAGATGCCTTAATCAATATTCTCACCGAACCGAAAAATGCGCTGGTAAAACAATATCAGGCTTTATTTGCGATGGAAGGCGTGGAGTTGGAGATCTTGCCTTCCGCCCTGCGAAGCATTGCCAAGCAGGCAATGGAGCGTAAAACCGGTGCGCG
This sequence comes from Neisseria musculi, assembly GCF_014297595.2. Classification (NCBI taxonomy): domain Bacteria; kingdom Pseudomonadati; phylum Pseudomonadota; class Betaproteobacteria; order Neisseriales; family Neisseriaceae; genus Neisseria; species Neisseria musculi. The sequence goes on from NZ_CP060414.2 coordinate 571,212, forward strand.
CGGTCTGCGTTCGATTATCGAACGCTGCTTGCTCGACACCATGTATATGCTCCCCGATTTGCAAGATGTGAAAAAAGTGATGGTAAATGAAAATGTGGTTGAAAAAGGCGAAGGCCCCAAGTTATTGAAAGCAGACGGTAGAGAATATTTGGCAACCGCCGCGTAAACTGCAAAACAGTATGATGAAAGTTGGAATTATCTGCAACAGCTCAGGCCGTCTGAAAAATTTTCAGACGGCCTGAGCTGTTGCAAAGGATTGAAGCCTGATTGGGTGTAGGCTGCCGGATTATTATAGTGCTTCCAGCACGGCATTGCCCATTTCAGAGCAGGAAACCTGCCGTGTGCCTTCTTCGTGGATGTCGGCGGTGCGCAGGCCATGCTGCAACACTTTCTGCACGGCGGTTTCGATTTGCTGTGCGCGTGTTTCATCGTTGAGGCTGTAGCGCAGCAGCATGGCGAGCGACAGAATCGTGGCCAGCGGATTGGCTTTGTTTTGGCCGGCAATGTCGGGCGCGGAGCCGTGCGAGGGTTCGTAGAGGCCTTTGCCGGTTTCGTTGAGCGAGGCTGAGGGCAGCATGCCGATGGAGCCGGTGAGCATCGAGGCTTGGTCGGAAAGGATGTCGCCGAAAATATTGCCGGTGGCGATCACGTCAAACTGTTTGGGCGCGCGCACAAGCTGCATGGCAGCGTTATCGACATACATATGGGTGAGTGTTACATCGGGGTAATCTTTGGCGGTTTGGTTGAAAATTTCCCGCCATAGCTCGGTGGTTTCCAGCACGTTGGCTTTATCTACCGAACACAGTTTTCTGCTACGTTTTTGTGCGGCTTCAAAAGCAACTTTGGCAATGCGGCGGATTTCGCTTTCGCTGTATTTCATGGTGTTGAATCCTTCACGTTCGCCGTTTTCGAGCGTGCGGATGCCGCGCGGTTCGCCGAAATAGATGTCGCCGGTGAGTTCGCGCACAATCAGAATATCCAGCCCGGCTACGACTTCGGGTTTCAGGGTGGAAGCGTTGGCGAGCTCTTTGTAAAGCACGGCAGGGCGCAGGTTGGCAAACAGGTTTAAATCTTTGCGGACGGCCAACAGGCCGCGTTCGGGGCGCAGCGCGCGCTCGAGGTTGTCGTATTGCGGGCTGCCCACCGCGCCCAGCAGCACGGCATCGGCGGCACGGCACAGTTTTTGTGTGTATTTGGGGTAGGGGTGTCCGTATTCATCGTAGCCTGCACCGCCGATAGGGGCGTATTGATATTGCACATCGAGGCCGTCTGAAATCAGCCGGTCCAACACGCGCACGGCTTGGGCGGTGATTTCGGAGCCGATGCCGTCTCCGGGCAGAATAACGATTTGTTTGCTCATTTCGGGTTCCTTTGTTGATGATGGGTTGGCTGAACGGGCTTGATTGTACCGTTTTTAGTGGGAAAGATGTTGCCGCCGGCAAGGTTTTTCAGACCGCCGCCGTGCCGAATGCCGTTCAGGGGCGGAACTTCAACCGGGCGGTGCAGACGAGGGCGATAAACCCTCATGCCGTCTGAAAAATATTATAATGCCGCTTATGAAACTGATTACTTCCGCCCGTAACGAACAGCTCAAGCATGTGTCGAAACTGCTTTCACACGGCAAAGCCCGCCGTGCGCACGGCCAAACCGTGTTGGAGGGCGTGCATCTTTTGCAGGCCTGTCTGCAGGCGGGGGTGCGGCCGATTCAGGTTTATGTGCCCGAACACAAACGCTGCGCAGGCGAAGCGGGCGCGCTGCTGGCGAAATTGCCCGAACACTGTGTTACGCCGGTGGCGGCCGGGGTGCTCTCGAGAATCAGCGGGCTGGCCCAAGCCGAGGAAGTGCTGACGCTTATTGATATTCCCGCGCCGCCCGCGCGGCCGCGGCAGGGTGATTGCGTGGTGCTCGATTGTGTGCAGGATCCGGGCAATGTGGGCACCATCATGCGCAGCGCAGCGGCGGCGGGCGTGCAAAAGTTGGTGTTGGGTCAAGGTTGCGCCGATGCGTGGGCACCGAAAGTTTTGCGCGCGGGCATGGGGGCGCACTTTCTGCTCGATGTGTCTGAGTGCGTGGATTTGGCGCAATGGTGCGCGGGCTACGGCGGCAGTATTTGGGCAACTGCTTTATCGGCAACCAACGGGCGCAATCTTTATGATACCGATTTAACCCGCCCCGCCGCGTGGGTGTTCGGCAATGAAGGCGGCGGGGTGTCGGCAGGTTTGCTGGCGCGCGCAACCGGCTGTGTCAATATCCCGATGGCGGGGGCAACCGAATCGCTTAATGTGGCGATGGCGGCAACAATTTGTTTGTTTGAGCAAATGCGCCAGCGGCTTTAACGGTATGCTTTGGCGTCATTTTCAGAAACGGCATATTCAGACGGCCTGTTTTCCCGGCCGTCTGAACAAGCGAACCACCACAAGGAACACGAAACCATGTTTGACGAATCTTCCCGGCAGCGTCTCGCATATCTGCTGGATCACAAAGCGGAAACCGGCGCCACCATGCGCTGCGATGAGGTGCAGGCCTATATGCTGGCTCTGCTCACCGGCCCCGATGAACTGAAAACCGGCGAATGGCTGCCCGAAGTGATGGGCGGCGAGCACCGGTTTACCCCTGCCCAAGAGCAGCAAATCGAATCGCTGGTGTTGGAGATGGTGCTCGATATGCGCATGAAGCTCGACAACAAAATGTTGCCCGATTTATGGCTGTATGACGATGAAGCGGGCAACCCCGATTTCCACACCTGGTGCAACGCCTATCTGTATGCCCTCGATGTGGTGCCGACCGACTGGTTCGAGACTGCGAACGATGAAGAATTCGAAGATTTGTTTTACCCCATCATGGCTTTGGGCGGCATTTACGATGAAGACGAAAACGGCGAAATGGTGCTGCATCTCACCACCCGCGAGCTTACCCAGCTTGAATCCGAGCTGCCCCATGTGCTGCTGGATATTTATCACTACTGGCAGAGTATGAAAAACAAACCGCAAACCGTGCGCCGCGAAGGTGCCAAAACAGGCCGCAACGACCCCTGCCCCTGCGGCAGCGGCAAAAAATACAAAGCCTGCTGCGGCAAAGAGCAGTAAACATCATGCCGAAACTTTTGCAAAAACCGTTTTCATGCTGAATTTACTTATATTTCGTCATGCTTGAGCTTGGCCCAAGCATGACGCAAGCGTTTTTAAGGTGTCGAAAAGAATTTTGCAAAGGCCTCAGGCCGTCTGAAAACCTTTCAGACGGCCTCAACCCACCACCAAGCGGGCTTTCATTTATGAACCGATTCGATTTAAACGCCGCCATCGGCATCAACCACAGCGGTGCGCCGTTTTTCCAAGCCGACTGGCCTGCGCCCGCCAATGTCAAAACCCTGATCACCACCCGTAACGGCGGCGTGAGCGAAGGCGTGTACCGCAGCCTGAATGTGGGTGCGCATGTGGGCGATGCGCCCGAACACGTCCGGCAAAACCGCGAAATAGTCGGGCGGCAAACCGGCGTGCCGGTAGTGTATCTCAACCAAATCCACAGCACGGTGGTGGTAAATGCCGCCGAGCATACCGGCAGCAGCCCGCCCGACGCGGATGCCTCGTTCGACACCACCGGCACCGCAGCCTGCGCCAGCATGACGGCCGACTGCCTGCCCGTGTTGTTCTGCAACCGTGCGGGCACCGTGGTGGCCGCCGCCCACGCGGGTTGGCGCGGATTGGCGGGCGGAGTGCTGCAAAACACCGTTGCCGCCATGAATGTGCCGCCCGTTGAAATCATGGCCTATCTCGGCCCCGCCATCGGCCCCGAAGCCTTCGAGGTGGGGCAGGATGTTTACGATGCCTTCTGCACGCAAAACCCCGCAGCCGGGCAAGCTTTCGAGCCGATAGGCAGCGGCAAATATTTGGCCGACATCTACCGTCTTGCCCGCCAGGCTCTGCAAAACGAAGGCGTGGGTATGGTTTACGGCGGCAACCGCTGCACCGTGCTGGAGCGGGATACCTTTTTCTCTTACCGCCGCGAAGGCCGAACCGGCCGTATGGCCAGCATCATTTGGCTGGAACAACAGCCCGGGGCTCTTGCAAAAACACCGTAAGGCCGTCTGAAAAGGTTGGGCCGTCTGAAAAGGTTGGGCCGTCTGAAAAGGTTGGGCCGTCTGAAAAGGTTGAGGCCGTCTGAAAAGGTTGAGGCCGTCTGAAAAGGTTGGAGCCGTCCGAACAAGCTGAAAAACGGTTTCAGACGGCCTGAAGTTGCCGGCTGGCCGGAACGCTGCCGTGGCGTGCTCCACATCGGGCGGCGGTTCGACCGTCCGGCGTTAAACCACGCCTGCCGAAAACACAGGCATTGCGGTACAATGCCGCTTTTATCCAACCGACTGCCGAAACATTATGAAAGCCAGCCAATTTTTCATTTCCACCTTAAAAGAAGCCCCCGCCGAAGCCGTGCTGCCCAGCCACCGGCTGATGATACGCGCAGGCCTGATCAAAGCCGCTGCTTCGGGCTTGTATACTTGGATGCCGATGGGCTTGCGCGTTTTGCGCAAAGTGGAAAACATCGTGCGCGAAGAAATGAACCGCGCCGGCAGCGTAGAGTTGCTGATGCCCGTGGTGCAGCCTGCCGAATTGTGGCAGGAATCCGGCCGCTGGGAGTTTTACGGCAAAGAGCTTCTGCGCATCAAAGACCGCCACGGGCGCGATTTCTGCATGGGGCCGACCTGTGAAGAAGTGATTACCGATATTGCGCGCAAAGAAATCACCAGCTATAAGCAACTGCCGAAAAACTTCTACCACATTCAAACCAAATTCCGTGATGAAGTGCGCCCCCGTTTCGGCGTGATGCGTGCGCGCGAGTTTTTGATGAAAGATGCTTATTCGTTTCACGCCGATTACGAATCGCTGGTGAACGAAGGCTATCTGCCCATGTATCGCGCTTACTGCCGCATTTTCGACCGCCTGGGTTTGAACTACCGCCCCGTTGCCGCCGACACCGGCAGCATCGGCGGCACCGGTTCGCACGAGTTCCAAGTATTGGCCGAGAGCGGCGAAGATGTGATTGCCTACAGCGATGCTTCCGACTATGCTGCCAATGTGGAGCTGGCGCAAACCCTGGCGCAAACGGGAAAACGCGCCGCCGCCGCAGAAACCCTCACCAAAGTGCACACGCCCAACGTGAAAACCATTGCCGCGTTGGTGGAATTTTTGAACATTCCCATCGAGCGCACGCTGAAATCCATTGTGGTGGAAGGCAAAGAAGAAGGCGAAATCGTACTGCTGCTGCTGCGCGGCGATCACGAGTTTAACGATATCAAGGCCGAAAAACTGCCCGGCATCAAATCGCCGCTCGCCATGGCTTCGCCCGAAGCCGTTCAGACGGCCTTCGGTGCCAACGGCGGTTCGCTCGGCCCGGTGGGCTTCAAAGGCAGGGTTTATGCCGACTATGCCTGCGAGAAACTGGCCGACACCGTTATCGGTGCCAACGAAGACGACCACCACTACACCGGCTTTAACTTCGGCCGCGACTGCCCCGAGCCGGAATTTGTCGATTTGCGCAATGTGGTCGAAGGCGACCCCAGCCCATGCGGGCAAGGCCGTCTGAAACTGGCGCGCGGCATCGAAGTGGGGCATGTGTTCCAACTGCGCGGCAAATACTCCCAAGCCATGAACGCAAGCTTTCTGGACAACAACGGCAAAGCGCAAATCATGGAAATGGGCTGCTACGGCATCGGCATCACCCGCATCGTGGCCGCTGCCATCGAGCAGAACCACGACGAGCGCGGCATCGTTTGGACGGAAGCAATGGCGCCGTTTCAAGTGGTGATTGTGCCGATGAATTATAAAAAATCCGATGCGGTGAAAGCCGCCGCCGACCATCTTTATGCCGAGTTGCTGGCGCAAGGTGCCGATGTATTGTTGGACGACCGCGATGAGCGCGCCGGCGTGCTGCTTAACGATTCCGAGCTGCTGGGCATTCCCCACCGAATCGTTATCGGCGACCGGGGCTTGAAAGAGGGCACGGTGGAATATGCCCGCCGCACCGATAACGAAGCGCAAAACGTGCCGGTGAAAGAAGTTGCGGCCAAAGTGATGGCTGCGCTGAACGCTTAAAATACTGCGCTGCGTTGATGCGTTGATTTTCCCGAGCCGGTGAAAATCAAACTTAAATTAAAGGCCGTCTGAAAAAAGATTTTACCGGATAACGGCGGTAAATATTTTTCAGACGGCCTTTAATATGCTTGAATATGCTTGATGCGGTTTTAAAGTTTAAGCTGCAACGGGCAGGGCAGCATGCCTGAGTTTGTTGGGGGGGGGGCCGGCGCGGCACTTGCCGGCAACGGGCGCAGCCGGTTTGAAATCGGTGTTTCGGCCAAATGCTTTTTCTTGCGGCTGCCCATAAAAAACCGGGCACCGGCCCGGTTTTTATCTGCAAATCATTTTTTGCACGCTTCGGAAGTTATTCGGAAAGCACATAGCCGTCTTCATCCCACACGGTTTTTTTGACCAGGCTGCCGTCCAAATAGACCGCCTCCGATTTTTTTGCGCCGTTCGGGTGCCAATCGAGCATAATGCCGTTGCGGCGGCCGTCGTCCAATACAATTTCCGAAAGCAGCAGTCCGTCTTCGTTCCAGCTTACGATGTTGATCGGCTTGTCGTCCTGCATCACCATTTCGGTTTTCGGCTTGCCGCTGGCGTACCACTGTTTCCAAAAACCGTTTGCTTTATCGTTTTTAAACTGGATTTCGCTCTCTTTGTTGCCGTTTTGGTAATAACGCGCGCCTATGCCTTCGCTCTTGCCCGCAGAATAAGGCATCACGGCAGATTTTTTGCCGCTGGGATACCAGTTGGTCCACACGCCGTCGGGTTTGCCGTTTTTGTAGGTGCCGCTCATTTTTTTCCGGCCGTTGAAATGCCACAGGGTGAGGGTGCCGTTATTGAGTGTGGGCACGAATATTTTGATTTGGGCAGCCGGAACTTGGTAGGGGTCGGAATATTTTTTCATCGAAGGATAATAAAAATCCTGCACTTGCGCAGCGCCGTCTTTGATTTCGTATTGGCGGACATACGCTACTGCCGACATGGCGGCGGTAAGCTGCCCTTGTTGGTTGAAATAAATTTCGTGTGTTTGCGCGCTTGCCGTCAGCGCAATGCCTGACAGCACCCATGCGGTTAATCCGGTATGCCAAAACCGTTTCATATTATTTCTGCCAGTAAGATTTTACGTTTACAAATTCATATAGGCCGAATTCGGATAATTCCCTGCCGTAGCCCGATGCTTTTACGCCGCCGAAGGGCAGGCGCAAATCGCTGCTGGTATGCCGGTTGATGTAAACCGCGCCGGTTTGCAGCTTGGCAGCAAACTGCCATGCTTTTGCGGTGTCTTTCGCATAAATGCTGGCACCGAGTCCGAAAGGGGTGTCGTTGGCCAGCGCAACGGCGTGTTCTTCGCCCAAAGCACGCAGGATAACGGCAACGGGGCCGAAAACTTCTTCATGATATACGCGGCAGTTGTGATTGACGTGATCCAGCACGGTGGCCGGATAGAACCAGCCTTTTTCGCTGCATTCGGGGATTTGGCCGCCGCACAATACGCCGGCGCCGTTTACCAGCGCATCAAGCACTTGGCAGTGGATTTTTTCGCGCAGATCGCGGCGGTGCAGCGGTGCCAGTGTGGTTTGCGGGTTCATGGGATCGCCGGTTTTCAATTTGGCGCATTCTTCGAGAAACAGCGCAATAAATTCATCAGCCACCGCTTCGGTAACGATAATGCGTTTGGCGGCATTACACGATTGCCCTGCATCGCGGAAACGCGAATAGCAGGCATCTTTTGCAGCTTGCGGCAAATCCGCATCGTTCATCACGATAAACGCGTTGCTGCCGCCTAATTCCAGCACGGTTTTTTTCATATACAGGCCGGCCTGCGCCGCCAAGCGGCGGCCGATGGCGGTTGAGCCGGTGAAGGCCAGCGCATCGGTGCGGGCAACGGCATGGCGGACATCGGGCTCCGCCAGCCAGGCTATATCGAGCGGTAAGTCTTTTCCTACCAATTCAAACAAGGCTTCGGTTACCCGGCCCACGCTGGGCGCGGGTTTCACCATGCAGCCGTTGCCTGCGCACAAGGCAGGAACGGCAAAGCGCAACACCTGCCAAACGGGGTAGTTCCACGGCATCACGGCCAGCACGATGCCCAAAGGTTCGAAGCGCACCTGGCTTAAGGCGGCCTGTGTGGCGATGGTTTTATGTGCCAGCAGTTCGGGGGCAAGGTGGGCATAATAGCGGATAAGCTCCACCGATTTATCCAACTCGGCCTCACATTCGCGCAGGCAGCGGCCGACTTCTTCGCAAATCATCACGGCCAGGCGGCTGCGGCCGGCGGCCAGCCTGTCGGCAAAGTCATGCAGCAGGGCGGTGCGCTCGGTTACTTTTAAGGCGGCGAATCTGTGCTGGCGCTGCTGCAGGCGGCGCAGCTCGTATTCAAACTCTTCCATAGGCTGCGCGGGGCGTTCGTATAGGGTTTTGCCGCTGAGGATATGTGTGCTGCGAAACACGGTCTGCTCCGGAAAATACTGCTGCGCCCACTATCGGTTTGCGCTGTGCAGCTTGTTGATATTATGCATTATATCGTGGTGTACCTCATATTTTAAAGGCATTTCCCGAAACAGGTGGAAAATGTATTTCAGCGGTGTTTTACCGATATAACCGGCGATTTGGTTACTTTGAAAACCATCGTGGAAAACCATTGCGGCAGAAAGCTGATTCTGCTTTATTCTGAGGCCGTCTGAAACGCGGATTATGCTGAATAACGGCAGCCAATGTTTTTCAGACGGCCTATGCGGTTCCGGCGTTTCAGGCAGCAGCCCGCAGCATTGCAACTGCCGTGCAGAAGCGGCTGTTTTCGTTTACAATCGCCCATTCAAATCCAACGGAACAGTTTTAAGAGGAAACGCCGTGAACACAATGCCAAAATACATCGCTTTGCTGACGGCTTCGGCCTTGGCTTTGAGCGGTTGCGATAAAATCAGCAGCTTTTTCGGTGAAGAAGGAAAACCGCAGGAAGACTTGGTGAAAAAAGTGGAAACCAAAACCGCAGAGGGCAAGGTAGAAATGCTGCTGCCCGATTTCACCAAACTGGTGGAGCAGGAAGGACAGACGGTGGTGAATATCCAGGCCACCAAGGCAAACCATGCGGAGCGGCGCCGCGATAACGGCATGGATTTGAACCAGTTTCCCGATAACGATCCGTTTTACGAGTTTTTCAAACGCCTCGTGCCCAATATGCCCGAAATGCCCGATCAAGACGATGAGGGGGAATTAAACTTCGGATCGGGCTTCATCATCAGCCCCGATGGTTATATTCTCACCAACACACATGTGGTGGGCGGCATGGCCAATATCAAAGTGGTGTTGAACGACAAGCGCGAATATTCGGCCAAATTAATCGGTTCCGACCAACAGTCTGACGTGGCTCTGCTGAAAATCGATGCCGCCGGCCTGCCGGTGATTAAGGTGGGCAATGCCAAAGATTTGAAACCGGGCGAGTGGGTGGCCGCCATCGGCGCGCCGTTCGGTTTCGACAACAGCGTTACCGCAGGCATCGTGTCGGCCAAAGGCCGCAGCCTGCCCAATGAAAACTACACGCCGTTTATCCAAACCGATGTGGCCATCAACCCCGGCAATTCGGGCGGTCCGCTGTTTAACCTGCGCGGTCAGGTGGTGGGCATCAATTCGCAGATATACAGCCGCAGCGGCGGTTTTATGGGCATTTCGTTTGCCATTCCGATTGATGTGGCCATGAATGTGGCCGACCAGCTGAAAACCGCCGGCAAAGTGCAGCGCGGCCAGCTGGGTGTGATTATTCAAGAAGTTTCTTATGATTTGGCCAAGTCGTTCGGCTTGGACAAGGCTTCCGGCGCCCTGATTGCCCGCGTGCTGCCCGGCAGCCCCGCACAGCGTGCGGGTTTGCAGGTGGGCGACATTGTGCGCAGTGTCAACGGCGAAGAAGTCCGCCAGTCCAGCGATCTGCCGGTAATGGTGGGCGCGATGCCGCCGGGCAGGGAAGTAACGCTCGGCGTGTGGCGCAAAGGCAAAGAAAGCACGGCGAAAGTGCAGCTTGGTGCCAACGGCCAGGACAGCGAAATGAACGGGGAGCAGGCCTCTGATCCGTCATACACGCCGGGAGGGGAAACATTCACTATTGAAAACACCGGCTTAACCCTGCAAACGCGTACAGCCGCCAACGGTAAACGTTTGGTGGTGGTGAGGGCCGAAGGTGCCGCCCAGCGCGCCGGCCTCAAGCGCGGCGATGAAATTCTGGCGGTGAGCCAAATCAATGTGGAAGACGAATCCACATTCCGCAGCGCGCTGGAAAACACGGGAAAAACCGTGCCTTTGCTGGTGCAGCGTAACGGCAGCACGCTGTTTTTGGCGTTAAATCTGCAATAATCCCGTATGTTGGTTTTCAGACGGCCTTCAGAAACGGCAGGCCGTCTGAAATATTTTCCGGCAGCGGTATAGGGATCTATGGAACGGTTTGTTGCGGAGTGGCGGTATTTCCTACCGCATCGGCACCGGGCGGTTTTTACGGTTTGGAGCCGTCTGAAAGTTGCCGTCAGCCCGAACCGATTGATTTTTTATGAGATTAGTATGAGCAAACCCGTTATTCCGCGCGGCCCGGTGATGGCCGATGTACAAGCTTTGCGTCTTGGCAAAGAAGAAAAACAACGTCTGCTCGACCCGGCCGTGGGCGGTGTGATTCTGTTCCGCCGCAATTTTGAAGATATCAAGCAGCTTAAAGCCCTGGTTGCAGAAATCAAAGCCTTGCGTTCGCCCGAGCTGATTATCGCCGTTGATCATGAAGGCGGCCGTGTGCAACGCTTTATCAACGGCTTTACCCGCCTGCCTGCGATGGAAGCACTCGGCGCGGTTTGGGATAACGAAGGTGCAGAAGCAGCCAAAATGCGTGCTCAGCAGGCAGGCTGGGTGCTGGCCGCCGAATTGAGCGCGTGCGGCATCGATTTGTCGTTTACGCCGGTGCTCGATTTGAACTGGGGGCAGTGCGCGGTTATCGGCAACCGCAGTTTCCACTGTGATGCCGAAGTGGTGGCCGAATTGGCGTTGGCGCTGCAAAAAGGTTTGAACCGGGGCGGCATGAAGTCGTGCGGCAAACATTTTCCCGGCCACGGTTTCGTGGAGGGCGACAGCCATTATGTTTTGCCGCAAGACAACCGCACGCTGGCCGAATTGGAGACCGCCGATATGTTGCCGTTTAGAAAAATGAGCGCGGCCGGCATGGCTGCCGTGATGCCCGCCCATGTGGTGTATCCGCAGGTGGACAACCGGCCTGCGGGCTTTTCTGCCAAATGGTTGAAGGATATTCTGCGCCGCAGCATCGGCTTTAACGGGGTGATTTTTTCAGACGACCTCACGATGGAAGGCGCAGTGGGGGCGGGCGGCATCAAAGACCGTGCCCGATTGTCGTTTGAAGCGGGGTGCGACATCGTGCTGGTGTGCAACCGCCCTGATTTGGTTGATGAATTGCGCGAAGGTTTCGTGATTCCTGCCAATCCCGATTTGGCTGCGCGCTGGCAATATATGGCAAACACTTTGGGCGCAGAAGAGGCAGCGGCTGTGATGCAGACACCTGAATTTAAAGCGGCGCAACGGGCTACCGCACAACTGGCCACGCCGAAAGACACCGAAGGCGGCGTGAAAGTGGGAGAGGCGTTTTAAAAAGGCAGCCTGTTCGGCCGGCCGCGTGCCTGAGGCCGTCTGAATCTTTTTTCAGACGGCCTCAGGCAATCATCTGCTATAAACCCTGCTGTCTTCCGAATAATCACAACCTTAGGGATTCATGGCCCATATTTACCGCTTGAGCCGTCTGAAACTCCGTTCCAATATCTGCAGACTGTATTAAAATATCGGCCGTTTCCTATATATTTTACCGCTTATGGCACATCACCCCTACCGCCGCCTGCGCGCGCAGCAGCTTGAGCTGCCGGAGGTGGGTATTTCCGAGTCCGGCAATATCCGCTCGCTGCATTTGGGCAGTGCCACCGTGCAAAGCTCGATGAATCTCGACCATCCTGCCGAGCTGGTGCTTTCATACAGCCGTGCCATGATGGGCTGGCTGCTGTTTGCCGAACAACAGCCCCGGCATATCACCCAAATCGGTTTGGGCGGCGGCTCGTTTGCACGCTGGATAGACGCTTATCTGCCCGATACGTGCCAAACGGCAGTGGACATCAACCCGCAGGTTATCAACGTGGCGCGAAGCCTGTTTGAACTGCCGTTTGAGGGCGGGCGTTTTGAAATCATCGAAGCCGATGGTGCCGAATACATCAAAACCTTGCGCGGGAGCACGGATGTGGTGCTGGTGGACGGTTTCGACAGCGTGCAAATTGTTGATGCGCTGGTAGAAGAGCAGTTTTTTGAAAACTGCCGCCGGGCATTGTCGGCAAACGGTATTTTCGTGACCAACTGGTGGAGCGGCGACCGCCGCTACCACCGTTTTGTCGATTGCCTGCTGGGCGTGTTTGAGGGGCGTGTGTTGGAACTGCCGGCAGAAAGCCACGGCAACGTTGCCGTGATGGCATTCCAAAGCAGCCCGAAAGAGCAAAGTCTCGATAAATTAAAAAAGCGTGCCGACAAACTCGGTGTGCAATACGGTTTGGATTTCAAACAGATGCTTTCCCAACTGAAAGCCAATAATCAAAACAACGGCAAATATTTTTATCTATAGTGAAATCCTTTTATTTCTGTTACAGCATTGCTGTGCCGCAGAACGGAGAGAGCGGTTTTGCAGGCAGAATCAGTTCGATATTGTCTATACTGTCTGCAGTTTGCCCTGTATGCCGCAAATCAAATAAGGTGGATTCACGATGATAAGGCCGTCCGAACAACCGTAAAGGCCGTCTGAAACAGACGGCTTCCAGTAGAAAGAACCCCGTTATGAGTTATTTCCAACGCCATTTGTTTATCTGCGCCAACGCCCGTAACAACCCGTGCAAACAAAGCTGCAACGACAACGGCGAGGCCGGTGCGGCTGTTGATTTTTTAAAAAGCCATGCCAAAAAGATGAATCTGATCGGCCCGGGCAAACTGCGCATCAGCAGCACAAGCTGTTTGGGCCGCTGCGAATCCGGCCCGGTGATGGTAATTTACCCCGAGGCCCGCTGGTACACCTATGTAGATGAAGAAGACCTGCGCGATATTCTCGAACAAGATTTGGCAGGCGGCAGGGCAGTTGCCCGCCTGCTGGTAGATGCTCCGGAAAAAACTTGATGAACTCCGGACTTTTTCAGACGGCCGACATACGATACAGAATATAGAACATTATGCTCAAACCTTTGAACCAGTTATACATCCCCGGCCCTGAAGGCATACTCGAAACCATCTATCTGCCCGCACAAGGCAGCGGGAGGGGAGTGGCCGTTATCAACCACCCGAACCCGCTGCAAGGCGGCACCAACACCAACAAAGTGATACAGACCGTAGCCAAGGCCTTGAGTATGCTCGGTTTCCATTGCTACCTGCCCAATCTGCGGGGCGTAGGCAACAGCGAAGGCAGCCACGACTATGGCCGTGGTGAAGCCGATGACTGCATCGCCGTTATCGACTATGCCCGCAGCCGCCACCCGGAAGCTGTAGAGCTTGCCATCGGCGGTTTCTCATTCGGTGGTTATGTTTCTCTGTTTGCCGCGCAACAGCGCGGGCCTGATCTTCTATTATTGGTTGCGCCTGCCGTCAATCACTATGAAAACCGCGAGCCTGCTGCTGCCGATGCTTCCAAAACCCTGCTGGTTCATGGTGAAGCCGATGAAATCGTAGGCTTGGAGAAAGCCTTCAGATGGGCTGCCCCACAAAATATTCCTGTGGTGGTGTTGCCGGAGTCTTCACACTTTTTCCACGGCAAACTGATTGTTCTGCGCGAAACCCTGTTGCGCTTTGTTCCTGCTGTTTTAAACGGAAAAGGGGAGATTGGTACAGCCAACTGAAAATCGGTTTTGGGCCGGAAAACTGATTCCGGAGGGAAGAACCATCTAGAATGGTTATTAAATATTTGGATAAAAAATATTTTTTTTTAAAGATTCATTCCCGCCTGGGCGGCATGATGGTGGTCGGGTGTTTCAGACGGCCCGGGTGTGTTTGATAGTAAAACGGCAGAGAGCGGGAAGCGGTACAGAGAAGCAGAAGGTATCAATAGTGCGCTAAGACGGAAATCTGTTGCATTGTTTTGTGTTGTTTTGCTATGCAAAGTGTCAAATTATAGTGAGTTTACTGTATTTGATTTGTGCGCATTGTATTGCAGTAACAATTTCAGTAATAAAGGAAAAGGCACTCTTGTTTGAAAGGAGTGCCTGTGGAGAAATGCAGAGCCCGATCACTATTATTGGGCTAAGCCGGCGTGTTGTACCGGAGCGTTTTTGCTGAAGTTGATTTCTTTGATTACGCTGAAGTCAATCGGATCGCCGTTCATGGTAACCGGACGCAGATACTGTGCTTCAATCCAGTTGACCGCTTCGGCATCAATACCGGCCGATCCGCTGCTGCGGATTACTCGGGCATCACTTACATTGCCTTCGGCATTGATGGTAATGCGCATGGCTAAATTTCCGCTAATCGGTGCGGCAGCATCCGAAGTTTTATGATGGAAAGTAACGCCTTGGGCGAAAGCGGCTTGAGCGCCGGCTAAAAGAGCGAATGTAGCCACGGTAGAAAGAGCACGTTGGATTTTCATAGTTTGTCCTTTTTGTAATACGTTTGGTAATGTGTTTGGCCATCTTGCAGCATAAAATATTGGATAAGCGGCCATTTTCGGGAAAAGTGTTAGAAATATAAGTTGGTATATCTTTCTCTTTTCTTGTTATGTATTTTGCATTTATCAAAAAGATAATGCAACAGAAAATGCAAGATAAATGGAAATTTTTTTAGATAATCGGTTGATTCGAAAGCGTGGTGATAGTTTGAATCCAGCAGTATAGATGGGGCTGAAATAAAGATTAAATTAATATATTTATTAAAAATTATTTAGAAAACAAATATTTATTTTGTTGATATTCGCCGGGTACAACTTTTTTGATATGAAAAACCAAATACTACCGTTTATCTGAATAAAAATCCGATTGTCTCTTATATGCAACTGAAAAGTTTGGTTTGCCGCTGCAAATAAGGATTGGGGCAGGAAAGTGTTGTAGGACGGCATTTTGTTTGTGCATCGGCTTTTGAGGTTGTGGAAAAGGCAAAAGCAGATGGTTTGGTGTAGAATCGCCGCCTACGTTTTCAGACGGCTTGAAGCAGGATGGGGAGGGTGATGATGAAAACACTGAGATTTACCAAAATGCACGGCTTGGGCAATGATTTTATGGTGATTGATGGTATCAGCCAGCAGTTCGAGCCGGAAAAAGCACCGTTAACCAAATGGGCAAACCGCCACATAGGTGTAGGGTTCGACCAATTGTTGTTGGTGGAGAGGGCGCATTCTGATGCAGTAGATTTCCGTTACCGTATTTTCAACGCCGATGGCAGCGAAGTGGAGCAATGCGGTAACGGTGCGCGTTGTTTTGCACGCTTTGTGGTAGATAAAGGATTGACAGATAAGCAGGAAATCGTGGTTGAAACTGCCCGCGGCATCATTTTGCCCCGTTTGGCCGAAAACGGTTTGGTAACTGTGAATATGGGCAAGCCGCATTTCATGCCGTCTGAAATTCCGTTTGTGCCGGCGGCGGGAGAGGCTGCCGATGCATTGGTCCATATGATTTTAGTGGGGTTGGAGTCGGTTCCCGTCAGTTGCGTCAGTATGGGAAATCCGCATGCCGTGATTGTGGTGGACAGTGTAAAAACCGCACCGGTTGAGCAATGGGGTGAGGCAATTGAACCGCATGAGCAATTTCCAGAGCGGGTGAATGTGGGCTTTATGGAAGTGGTTGACAGCAGCCATATCCGTTTGCGCGTATATGAACGCGGTGCGGGAGAGACGCAGGCTTGCGGAACCGGCGCGTGTGCTGCGGTGGTAGCGGGGGTTCGGCTCGGTTTATTGGAAGAGGACAGGCAGGTGCGCGTGAGCCTGCCGGGCGGTGATTTATATATTTCTTGGCACAACGGCAGCGATGTGATGATGACCGGGCCGGCGGAAACTGTATTTGAAGGTGAGTTGCAATACTAATGAATAAAGACAATATTTTGAATAAAGACAATATTTTGGCGTTTTTAAGGGAACATCCGGATTTTTTGGCGGAGCATGCCGATGAATTGGGGGTGCGCCTGCGTGATGAGAAAGTCCGCTCGTTTGCCCAGGCGCAGGTGGCGGCTTCAAAGCTGAAAGTCGAAAAGATGGCTGCCCAGCTGAAAACCATGTTGGCCGATTCTGAGGCAAACCGCACAATTATGCTGCGCCAGTTGTCGCTGGATGTGCAATTACTGGGTGCCAATACGGCAGGCAGGCTAATCCAAGTTTTATACCGTTCGTTGCGGGAGGATTTCGGCCTACAGCAGTTTGTGTTGAAAATTGCTGTTGCGCCGAAAAATAAGGCGCGTATCCCTGATGAGGCAGACGTATCCGGCAATGCTAAAGCAAGTGCAGAAATCGTTGCGCTGAAAAAACCGTTGTTAGGCAGCAAAATCAATAAAGAAATGCAAATGCTTCTCCCGCAGGGCGGTGTGGTCGCAGAAAGTTTTCTGCAACTGCCTATCCCGATAGGTGGTGGAACGGGCGCGGTGCTGCTGGCAGCCGATGCAGCCCCTAACCGATTTGCCGAAGGCTTGGCAACGGAATCTGTCGAATATATGGCGGCAGCCGTGGGAGCGGCTTTGTCGCGGATTATGGGTTATCGTTAAATGGCCGGTTGGGATGTATGGATTTCGGTTGTTTATATTGCCGTGTTTTTCACCGCTGCTTTTAAAGCGGGAGAGTTTCAATGGCTGTGGGGAAGCGTGCTGCTCTGGTTTGGGTTCGGCCTTGCCGGCGCACGCCTTCTGCCTGGAATATGGGGTATCATCCACTTGGCTCCGCTTTATCCTCCCCATCTCTATATCATACCGGCCAGCCTGTTTTTCTTTGCAAACCATTGGAAAAAAGTGCCTGAAAAGAAGATGTGGCAGGCCGAAAATGCCAACGGTTTTATCAGCTTGTTTGCAGTAAGCGGTATGCTGATGGGCATCGTGTCTGCTGTGTTGGCGTTAGTGGTGCTCAGCCGCTTTCCGGCGGGCATAACCCCTTATGTTTTGCCTGTGCTGCTGCAGCTTTATGCTTTCGAACCGGCGTATTGGTTCGGAATGCAGGCTGTGATCATGGTGGTTTTTTATCTGCACCGCAAAGTTATTGCGGGCGAGGCGGCAAACCGTTTCAGCCGCCTCCAGCTGCAACTGGGTTTTCTGTTGGCCTTATTGTTTCAGACGGCCTGCACAGTTGTATTGCTGTCAGATATACGTTACGGTTGATTGCGCATGATGCGGCTTACAACCAAAAGTTATAAATTAAGAAAAATACGGTATTGGTTTTTCAGACGGCCTGAATTTAACATGCCGGTTGTAAATATGTCCCCAATTTATCAGGAGCAGAAGAATGAACATTGCACACAGCATTACCGATTTGATCGGCAATACCCCGCTGGTTGAACTGAACCGTCTGACCGAAGGTTTGCCGGGCCGCGTTGTTGCCAAGCTTGAGTTTTTCAATCCCGGCAGCAGCGTGAAAGACCGCATTGCCGCCTCAATGATTGATGCTGCCGAAAAAGCCGGCAAAATCAATAAAGACACGGTTATCGTAGAGGCCACCAGCGGCAACACCGGTATCGGTTTGGCGATGGTATGTGCCGCCCGGGGCTACAAACTGGCGATTACCATGCCCGAGAGCATGAGTAAAGAGCGCCGCATGCTGCTGCGCGCATTCGGTGCCGAGCTGATTCTAACGCCTGCAGCAGAGGGCATGGGGGGCGCGATTGCCAAGGCCCAATCTTTGGTTGATGACAACCCCGGCACGTATTTTATGCCGCGCCAATTCGATAATGAAGCCAATCCGCAAATCCACCGCGAAACCACCGCCGAAGAAATCTGGCGCGATACCGAAGGCAAGGTAGATATTTTCGTGTCGGGAGTGGGTACGGGCGGTACGGTTACCGGCGTGGGGGAAGTATTGAAAGCCCGCAAACCCGAAGTGGAAATCATAGCAGTAGAGCCCGAGGCTTCCCCGGTGTTGAGCGGAGGTGAAAAAGGCCCGCACCCGATACAGGGCATCGGAGCAGGTTTTGTTCCCAGTATTTTAAACACCGGAATCTACGACAGTATTATCAAAGCATCTAACGAAGCTGCATTCGCCACAGCCCGTGCCATGGCTGAAAAAGAAGGTATTTTGGTGGGTATTTCTTCAGGAGCTGCCGTAGCGGCTGCATTGGATTTGGCCAAAAAGCCTGAGAACAAAGACAAACTGATTGTGGTGTTGGTTCCCTCTTACGGCGAGCGTTATTTGTCCACCCCGCTGTTTGCCGATTTGGTTTGAAAACCACAGTAAAAGCCATTTACATTAAAGGCCGTTCAGACGGCCTTTTGTCATTTACCGCCCCTCAATAAAAGTGCGTAAGAAACCGTGGGGAGGCATCATGCATAGGGCAAGCAAAAGAGGATGATAAAATTGTGATGGCGCATTAACACCGCAGCAGAGTAAGTAAATGCATTATGCAACCGATAAACAGGGGCAGTAAAAGCTGTTTGCTATTTTTTATCTAGATTATTTTTAGAATCTGATGACAATGTACCGCATGAAAAAGCATATTCTCCTCCTATTCGTATTGGCTGTATTGGCAGGCTGCAAACTTTGTTGTTGGTAGAAAACGTGCATTAAAGGTTGTTCAGACGGCTTTTTACAGTTTTGCCGGTGATGCCGGATCATGGCAGGAAAAATAATGACCGTTTGTCATTCTTTAATTGGATTATCTTCCAAATCTGATTATAATGTGCCGCATGAAAAAGCATATCCCCCTCCTATTCGTATTGGCTGCATTGGCAGGTTGTGAAACCATTTATCTTCCTTCTTTCAAAGAAATACCGGTTAATCCCACCAATGTTAAAAAAGAGCCCCCGAAAAAGCAAACGGCAAAACTGCCGTACCGTTTGGCTGAAAGCCATTGGACGGATGTATCGAAAATCCGTGATGAAGCCACGCGGCTGAGTTATCAGGTCAGCCAGGGTAAGATTACCAAAGTGCAGGCAGCACAATATCTCAACCGTTTCCGCACCCAACAGGTTGGCAGAAATTCTGTGGACGACAGTATGTATGAGGTTTACCTGCGCTCGGCAGTAGAT
The DNA here is from genome assembly GCF_014297595.2 of Neisseria musculi. Lineage (NCBI taxonomy): Bacteria > Pseudomonadati > Pseudomonadota > Betaproteobacteria > Neisseriales > Neisseriaceae > Neisseria > Neisseria musculi. Next base: position 590,483 of record NZ_CP060414.2, read on the forward strand.
AGCCAGCGAGGTGCCATCAGCAGCCAGCAATCCAAACTGTATGTGCAAAATGCTTTAAGAGGTTGGCAGCAACGCTGGCCTAATATGAGTAATAAGCCTGCCAATCCCGCATTTACCAACTTTCTGATGGAAGTAATGGATATGCGCCCGTTGGAATAACGATAAAAGCCGTCTGAAAATTTTTCAGACGGCTTTTGGTTCTGCAAAGCCGCTATATTAGCGGGAAAACAGTTTGTCGGTTGCCAGGCGGGCTTTTTCGCGGATTTCATCGGAAATGTGGCTTTTTATTTGCGCATACACTAAGGTAATGACCGCGATGTCATCGCTAAATCCCAAAGGGCCGAGCAGGTCGGGAATGCTGTCTATCGGGCTGAAAAAATACACCAATGCGCCAAGAATAATCATTTTTGTACGTTTGGGTGTGGCAGGGCTTTTAAACAGAAAATAAAGGGTGTAAAGCTGTTTCACCACCGGTGCGCCCAGCCGGCCTGCAAAGCGTGCCAATTTTCTCAGAAAACCCGGTTCATCTAATTTTTTGCGGCGGAACTTTGGAATAAATTCTTCGGGAGATGGGTGGTTCATGTGTAGAATCCTTTATGTGGCAAAGGTTTGTTGGAGTGATTTGCTGTTCTGAACACGGTACTAAATGGTGGAATTTGTGTTGATTGCAAGAGTTGGAGCCGAGACGGTATATGTAAAATATTGAAACCGGTTGTTTAATGTATGGCAAAACAACACAAAACGGTAGGATATTGCCCAGCCTCGGCCGGGAAAAGAATCGGTTTAACAAGCTGTTGAAACATAAAAGAATCATGTTCTTTGCTGTGACCAACCAGCTAAAAGTTGCTGCAATGCGTAGCCGGTACAATACGGGGCTTGCCATAACGCAAGCAAGCAGATAACTTTCTCACACACTTTGCATATAAAGCATGTTTACTGATCTGTATGTGAAGCGAAGGCCGTCTGAAATATTTCAGACGGCCTTTCTGCCTTTTATCAGTGCTTGAAGTATCAAGGCAATAAATGAGCCACACCGGCTTTTTCTTCCTCCAACTCTTTCAGAGTAATGCCGATGCGTTCGCGGCTGAATTCGTCAATCTCCAAACCTTCAACCAGTTTGTATTCGCCGTTTTCGCAGGTTACGGGGAAGCCGAACACGGTGCCTTCGGGGATGCCGTAAGAGCCGTCTGAAGGAATGCCCATGGTTACCCATTTGCCGTTGGTGCCCAATACCCAATCGCGGATGTGGTCGATGGCGGCATTGGCGGCAGAGGCAGCGGAAGAGAGGCCGCGTGCTTCAATGATGGCTGCGCCGCGCTTGCCTACGGTAGGCAGGAAAACATCGGCATTCCATGTTTGATCGTTAATCATGTCTTTAACGCTCTCGCCATTGATGGTGGCAAAGCGGTAATCGGCATACATAGTGGGAGAGTGGTTGCCCCATACGCACAATTTTTCAATGTCTGAAACCGGTTTGCCGGTTTTTTCGGCGATTTGGCTCAAGGCGCGGTTGTGGTCGAGTCTCAGCATGGCGGTAAAGTTTTTAGCGGGAAGGTCGGGCGCGGATTTCATGGCGATATAGGCGTTTGTGTTGGCCGGATTGCCTACAACCAAAACTTTAACGTTTCGGTCTGCCACTTTATTCAAGGCCGCACCTTGTTTGGTAAAGATTTCTGCATTGGCCAGCAGCAAATCGGCGCGCTCCATGCCTTTGCTGCGGGGGCGGGAGCCGACCAAAACCGCAATTTGCGCATCTTTGAACGCAATTTCAGGGTCATCGGTGGTGAACATATCGGCCAGGAGCGGGAATGCGCAATCTTGCAGCTCCATCATCACGCCTTTTACGGCATTTTGCGCCTGCGGCAAATCCAACAATTGCAAAATAACGGGTTGGTCTTTTCCCAGCATTTCGCCGCTGGCGATGCGGAACAATAAAGCATAGCCGATTTGACCGGCGGCACCGGTTACAGCAACACGGACGGGTGATTTCATACCAAAACTCTCCTGAATGATTTGTGAGTGTTAAAACAGCGTTTGGCGTTTGATTTTCAGACGGCCCAAACTGAAGGCCGTCTGAAAAGATTAAAAGTCTAACGCAAAAACACAGATTGGCGGACATGCCGGAAAATATCTTCTATGATTCATGATTAAAAGCAAATACAAGTATATAAATAGTATATTAATTGCTTTCGGCCACGAGGGTATGGCATTCCGTTGTCTGATTCAGCCGGTATCATACCAAAATTATCTAACGGGGCAATAGGATTTTGTAATTGCGTGAAACTATTTTGTTATCAGGTGGATGGGGTACTGCTTCATACCGGGTTGTCAGGGTTTGGGGAAAATGAAGCAATGTTTGAATGCAGGAAAAACAAGAAAGAAATAAAATTTTGCTGGCCAATGTTGCTGTAAAACAGTTATTTGTTAAGCGGGCTGTTAAATTTGATTAAAAAACTGCCTTGCAGGGCTAGCCAACGTTGGGCAAACCATGTAAATTACGCCATGACGTAGTTTCATGTAGCCGACTTCAGTGGATAAAGCTGGCGGCTTGTTTCAGGTTTTGAGTTTTTGAGAAATTCTGTGAAAAGGATATTGAAATGCAGACGAAACAGCGCCCTGTATTCCTAGAAATCCCTAATATCAGGTTGCCGATACCCGGGATTGTTTCCATTCTGCACCGCATCAGCGGGGTCATTCTGTTTGTGAGCCTGCCTGTGTTGTTGTGTTTGTTGGCCGGCACGCTGAGTCGTGAAACCTCATTTGAAACTTACCGCTCCGTGGTGTCCAATCCTTTGGTCAAGCTGATTTTGGTCGGCTTGTTGTGGGCATATCTGCACCACTCTTTGGCCGGAATACGTTTCTTGTTGCTGGATGCACACAAAGGCTTGGAGCTTCAAACTGCCCGTTTGACTGCAAAAACAGCATTCGTAGCAGCTTTGGTATTGACTGTGTTGATAGGAGTATGGTTATGGTAGAGCGCAAACTGGCGGGTGCCCATTACGGCCTGCGTGATTGGGCAATGCAGCGTGCTACGGCTGTTATCATGCTGATTTATACCGTTGCATTGATTATTTTCTTGCTGATGCTGCCCGATGGTTATGAATCGTGGCAGACATTTTTTGCACAAACATGGGTGAAGGTGTTTACCCAAGTTACTTTTGTTGCGCTGTTTCTGCATGCTTGGGTAGGTATCCGCGATTTGTGGATGGACTACATCAAGCCATTCGGCCTGCGGCTGTTCTTACAGGTTGCTACTGTCGTATGGTTGGCCGGCTGTTTGGTTTATTCGGTTAAGGTAATTTGGGGTATCGTATGAGTTTTCCTGTTCGTAAATTTGATGCTGTTATTGTCGGAGGCGGAGGAGCCGGTTTGCGCGCCGCATTGCAATTGTCCAAGTCGGGCTTGAATACAGCTGTTTTATCTAAAGTGTTTCCCACCCGTTCGCATACGGTCGCTGCGCAGGGCGGTATTTCGGCTTCTTTGGGGAATGTGCAGGAAGACCGTTGGGACTGGCATATGTATGATACCGTAAAAGGTTCCGATTGGCTGGGTGACCAAGATGCTATCGAGTTTATGTGCCGCCGTGCCCCGGAGGCCGTTATCGAATTGGAACACATGGGTATGCCGTTTGATAGGGTGGAGAGTGGAAAAATCTATCAGCGCCCGTTTGGAGGCCATACTGCCGAGCATGGTAAACGTGCGGTAGAGCGTGCCTGTGCGGTAGCAGACCGTACGGGTCATGCCATGCTTCATACGCTTTACCAGCAAAATGTACGCGCCAATACCCAGTTTTTTGTGGAATGGACTGCACTGGATTTGATTCGCGATGATAACGGCGATGTGGTCGGCGTAACCGCGATGGAAATGGAAAGCGGCGATGTTTACATTTTTCATGCGAAAGCGGTGTTGTTTGCTACCGGCGGAGCAGGCCGCATCTACGCTTCTTCAACCAATGCCTTCATGAATACCGGAGACGGTTTGGGTATTTGCGCCCGCGCAGGCATTCCGTTGGAGGACATGGAATTTTGGCAATTCCACCCCACAGGTGTGGCAGGAGCGGGAGTGTTGATCACGGAGGGTGTGCGCGGTGAAGGCGGTATCCTGCTGAATGCAGACGGCGAGCGATTTATGGAACGTTATGCGCCGACTGTAAAAGACTTGGCTTCGCGTGATGTGGTATCGCGTGCAATGGCGATGGAAATTTATGAAGGCCGCGGTTGTGGCAAAAATAAAGATCATGTGCTCTTGAAAATCGATCACATAGGCGCCGAAAAAATTATGGAAAAACTGCCGGGAATCCGTGAGATTTCTATCCAGTTTGCCGGTATCGACCCTATTAAAGACCCTATTCCCGTTGTGCCGACCACACACTATATGATGGGCGGTATTCCCACTAACTATTTGGGCGAGGTAGTTGTGCCTAAAGACGGCAATTCCGAGACTGTGGTAAATGGTTTATATGCGGCAGGCGAGTGTGCCTGCGCTTCTGTTCACGGAGCCAACCGTTTGGGTACCAACTCGTTGCTGGACTTGGTGGTGTTCGGCAAATCGGCCGGGGATAGTATGATTGAATACATCAACCGGCAAAAAGGTTGGAAAGAACTGCCCGCTGATGCAGGCCGATTAACCAAACAACGTTTGGATCGTTTAAACAATCAAGTCGGCGGTGAAAATGTAGATGCATTGCGCAATGAACTGCAACGTACCGTTCAACTGCATGCCGGTGTGTTCCGAACAGATGCTATTCTGAAAGAAGGCGTTGCAAAAGTTTTGAAGATCGCAGAACGTGTGAAAAATACCGAAATCAAAGATAAGAGCCAAGTTTGGAATACTGCACGTATTGAAGCATTGGAGTTGGATAATTTAATTGAAGTCGCTAAAGCCACTTTGGTTGCAGCTGAAGCCCGCAAGGAATCCCGAGGGGCGCACGCATCGGACGACCATCCTGACCGTGACGATGAAAACTGGATGAAACACTCCCTGTTTTATACTGCAGACAACAGCTTGGCTTATAAACCGGTTCATACCAAACCGCTGACGGTTGATTATATCGAACCGGCCAAGCGCGTTTACTAAAAAGAATATAAGGAACACAGCACATGGAAAAAGTACGTTTTCAGGTGTACCGCTACAATCCTGATGTAGATGTCAAGCCGTATATGAAAGACTATGAGCTTGAAATTGAGCCTACAGACGTGAAATTGCTGGATGCCCTTGTCAAACTGAAAGCAATGGACGACAGTTTGTCGTTCCGCCGCTCCTGCCGTGAAGGCATCTGCGGTTCAGACGGCATGAATATTAACGGCAAGAACGGTTTGGCCTGTTTGACGGATATCCGCTGTTTGAAACAGCCGATTAAGCTCCGCCCTCTGCCCGGTTTGCCGGTTATCCGCGATTTAATTGTCGATATGACGCAGTTTTTCAAACAATATCACTCTATTAAGCCCTATGTGGTTAATGATACGCCTGCACCTGATCGCGAGCGTCTGCAAACCCAAGAGGAGCGCAAAGAGCTCGATGGCTTATACGAGTGTATTTTGTGTGCCTGCTGTTCGACCGCCTGCCCGTCGTTTTGGTGGAACCCCGATAAATTCGTAGGGCCGTCAGGCTTGTTGAATGCTTACCGCTTTATTGCAGACAGCCGTGATACGATTACCAACGAACGCTTAGATAATTTGAATGATCCCTACCGTTTGTTTCGGTGCCACACAATTATGAATTGTGTTGACGTATGTCCGAAACACTTGAACCCGACTAGGGCTATAGGTAAGATTAAAGAAATCATGTTGAAACGGGCGGTTTAATATGCCTGTTTTCGATGAAGCTGCAAAACGCAAAATCCGTTATCAAACCCGTCGTGGACTGCTCGAGTTGGATATTGTGCTCGGGCGGTTCATGGATAAAGAATTCCAGAATCTCAGCGATGAAGAATTGGCGGTATTGGTGGATATTTTGAGATTGCCTGACCAAGAATTGTTGGCTTTGGTTAATCAAAAAGAAGAAACAACTGATGCCCGTTTTCTTTCTCTTCTGGAAAAAATCAGAGGGGCTGACAGTTATCAGGCCGTCTGAAAACCGCAGGACCGGGTTGCGTAAATCCAATGCGCCGAGTCTGAATCCCAATAGAACAATACAAGGAGTAAGAGATGTCAAAAACAGTAAAATTGCAGACCCAGGGTAAAGATACGCTGGAGTTGCCGGTGTTGGAAGGTACTTTAGGTTCGAGCGTAGTCGATATCCGTACCTTTACTAAAGGTACCGGCATGTTTACATTTGATCCCGGTTTTGTATCTACTGCCAGTTGTGAATCGAAAATCACGTTTATTGATGGCGAGAAAGGCCAGCTTTATTATCGCGGTTATCCCATTGAGCAATTGGCTGAAAGCAGCGACTATTTGGAAACCTGCTATCTGTTGATTTATGGTGAGTTGCCGACAGCAGAGCAAAAAGCCGAGTTTGAAAATACCGTGATGCATCATACTATGGTGCATGAACAACTGACTTGGTTTTTCCGCGGTTTCCGCCGCGATGCCCATCCGATGGCCATGATGGTGGGTGTGGTCGGTGCTTTGTCGGCTTTCTATCAAGACAGCTTGGAAATTTCAGATCCCGAACACCGTAAGATTGCCATCTACCGTTTGGTTTCGAAAATTCCGACAATTGCAGCAATGTGTTACCGCTATTCAAACGGCCTGCCGTTCAATTATCCGCGCAACGACCTTTCTTACACGGCAAACTTCATGCATATGATGTTTGCCACTCCATGCGAGAGTTACATTCCGAATCCCGTATTGGTTCGCGCACTTGACCGCATCTTTATCCTGCATGCCGATCACGAACAGAACGCTTCTACCTCTACCGTACGTTTGGCAGGCTCTTCGGGGGCCAACCCGTTTGCCTGTATCGCAGCCGGCATTGCCAGCCTGTGGGGGCCGGCACACGGCGGTGCAAACGAAGCTGTGTTGAAAATGCTTGACGAAATTGGTGATGTATCGAATGTTGCAGCCTTTATGGAAGGCGTAAAAGAGCGCAAATACCGCTTGATGGGCTTCGGCCACCGCGTATACCGCAATATGGATCCCCGTGCGAGCATTATGCGTGAAACGTGCTATGAAGTTTTGAAAGAGCTGGGTTTGGAAGACGATCCACAATTCAAGCTGGCTATGGAACTGGAGCAAATCGCGCTGAGCGATCCTTATTTTGTGGAGCGCAAACTGTATCCGAATGTAGATTTTTACTCCGGTATTGTATTGTCTGCATTGGGCATTCCGGTTTCTATGTTTACCGTAATTTTTGCATTGGCGCGTACAGTAGGCTGGATTTCCCATTGGCATGAAATGATTAGTGATCCGAATCAGAAAATCGGCCGCCCGCGCCAACTCTATACAGGTGCGGCACGCCGTGATTTTGTTCCTGTTGACAAACGTTAATTAACGGTTTGCCCCCGAAAACCAAATGTTGTCGGTTGGATTTTCAGGGCATGCTTTGCAGTAATTAAATTACTTGATAATCAGCGTTAAAAGCATTCGCAAACTTAAAGTGCAAAGAGTAGAATAAACATGTTTTCAGACGGCTTCGGTTATGTTTTGAAAATAAAAAATTCTACTCTTTATTCTATATAGGCAAAGGGCAATCCCATGATGGAAGACAAGCTCAATTTTTCATATTTATTTGGTTCGAACGCATCTTATATTGAAGAGTTATATGAAAACTTCCTGAATAATCCGAATTCTGTGGATGATAAGTGGAAGCAATATTTTACCGATCTTGCTGCCCAACCCGGGGCGGTAGAGCGCGATGTTCCCCATCGTCCGATTCAGGAATCATTCGCCAATTTGGCTAAACACAGGGCAACAGCCGCTATTGCAGGGGGCTTGGACGAAAGTATGATGAAAAAGCAGGTCGGTGTTTTGCGCATGATGTCTGCTTACCGTATTCAGGGAATAGGTGCGGCACAACTTGATCCGCTCCAACGTATGCCGCCTAGAAACATTGATGCTTTAGATCCCAAATTCCACGGTTTGGATACTGCCGATATGGCGGTGCAGTTCAGTGTGGGGGAGGGAGACTTTGCCGGCAGCGGTAAAATGACCTTGTCTGACATTGTCAGCAAGCTGAAACAGACCTATTGCGGCCATATCGGTATCGAATATATGTATATTGCCAATACCGAAGAGCGGCGCTGGATCCGTAATTATTTTGAAGGCTCCTTATCTACACCAAAATTTAATGCCGATGAGAAACGTTATATTCTCAAGCAGTTAACGGCCGCAGAAACTTTGGAGCGTTATCTCCACACCAAATATGTCGGCCAGAAACGCTTTTCGGTAGAAGGTGGCGAAAGTTCGATTGCGGGTTTGAACTACCTGATTCAAAACGCCGGAAAAGACGGTATAGAAGAAGTGATTATCGGCATGGCACACAGGGGCCGTCTGAATGTGTTGGTGAATACGCTGGGTAAAAAGCCCGGGGATTTATTTGCGGAATTCGAAGGCCGCGCGGCAGCAACACTCCCCAGCGGCGATGTCAAATACCACATGGGTTTCAGCTCGGATATCGCCACACCTAACGGCGCGGTACACGTTACATTGGCATTCAACCCGTCCCATCTCGAAATCGTTAATCCTGTGGTAGAAGGTTCGACACGAGCGAAACAGAGCCGCCGGGGCGAGGGTGGTCAAAACCAAGTGTTGCCGGTGTTGATTCACGGTGATTCTGCCTTTATTGGTTTGGGTGTAAACCAGGCAACGTTCAACCTTTCCAAAACCCGTGGGTACACTACCGGCGGTACCATTCACTTGGTTATCAACAATCAGATCGGCTTTACCACATCAGACACCCGTGATGTGCGATCTACCGTGTATTGCACCGATATCGCCAAAATGGTGGAAGCCCCGGTGTTCCATGTAAACGGAGATGATCCTGAGGCCGTATGCTTTGTGGTACAGGCAGCATTGGATTACCGCAAACAATTCAACAAAGACGTTGTTATCGATTTGGTTTGCTACCGTAAGCTCGGCCACAATGAGGGCGATGATCCCACGCTGACCCAGCCCATGATGTATAAAAAGGTTGCCAAGCATCCCGGCACCCGCGCACTTTATGCCGACAAACTATTGGCAGAAAACGTAATTAACGCAGAAGAAGCCGAAGGGTTTATCCAGGCCTACCGCAACGCTTTGGATAAGGGCGAGCATGTCGAACAAACCCGCCTCACCGATTATGAAAGCAAACACCGTGTAGATTGGTCTAAATACCAAGGCCAAAACTGGCGCGAGCAAGTCGAAAGCGGTTTGTCTGAAGCAGATATCCAACGCCTGACCGACAAGTTTACCGAGGTGCCCGAAGGTTTCGCTTTGCACAATACCGCAAAACGTGTATTGGAGGCGCGTAAATCAATGGCGGCCGGCGAGCAGCCGATAGATTGGGGCATGGCAGAAACATTGGCTTACGCGGCGCTGGTAACCAACGGAACGGGTGTGCGTATTTCCGGGGAGGACTCGGGGCGCGGTACATTCTCACACCGTCATGCGGTTTTGCACGACCAAAACCGTGAAAAAAGCGATGCCGGAGCCTATATTCCGCTGCGCCACATGGCAGAAAACCAGGCAGACTTCTTGGTGATCGACTCCATCTTGAATGAAGAAGCCGTGATGGCCTATGAATACGGCTTTGCCTGCTCGGCGCCCGACAAACTCACTATTTGGGAAGCACAATTCGGCGATTTTGCCAACGGTGCGCAAGTGGTTATCGACCAATTTGTTTCCTCGGGCGAAACCAAATGGGGGCGTTTGTGCGGCTTAACCACCATCCTGCCGCACGGTTATGACGGGCAAGGCCCCGAGCATTCTTCTGCACGTTTGGAACGCTGGCTGCAATTGTGTTCCGAACAGAATATGCAGATTGTGATGCCGTCTGAAGCATCGCAGATATTCCATATTCTGCGCCGCCAAGCCCTGCGTTCATACCGCAAGCCTTTGGTAATCTTCCTGTCCAAACGCCTGTTGCGTTTCAAAGATTCAATGAGCCCGCTGGAAAACTTTGCCGAAGGTTCGACTTTCCGACCCGTTATCGGCGATACGGCAGAACGTGCCGATAACGGCAGCGTGAAACGGGTGATTCTGTGTGCCGGCCAGGTTTATTACGATTTGGCGGCAGGCCGAGCCGAGCGCAGCTTGGAAAAAGATATTGCCATCGTGCGTGTGGAACAGCTTTATCCGTTTCCGTATGAAGAAGTCCAAGCCGAGCTGGCCAAATATCCCAATGCCGAAGATGTGGTGTGGGCGCAGGAAGAGCCGCGCAATCAGGGCGGTTTCCACCAATTGCGCCACCGTATCGAAAAAGTTTTGGGCAGACAGCAGAAACTGGGTTATGCAGGCCGCCCCGCCAGCGCATCCCCCGCGGTCGGCTATATGAGCAAACACGTTGCCCAGCTGAAACAGTTGGTTGAAGATGCAATGGCTTTAAACTAACCATTTAAGGCCGTCTGAAACCGAGCGGATGATTTCAGACGGCCTTACACCACCGGAGAAGAAAATGATTGTTGAAGTAAAAGTACCCGTTTTATCTGAAAGCGTATCCGAAGGCACCTTGATGTCTTGGCATAAAAAAGTGGGCGAATACGTTGAGCGGGATGAAATTCTGATTGATGTCGAAACCGACAAAGTCGTGTTGGAAGTGCCCTCGCCGCAAGCCGGCGTTTTGGTTGAAATCATTGCCCAAGACGGAGAAACCGTTGTAGCCGAGCAACTGTTGGCGAAAATCGACACCGAAGCCAAAGCAGGCGCAGAAGCCCCGGCACCGGTTGCGGAGCAAACTGCCGCACCTGCTGCGCAAGCCTCCGCATCTAACGCGCAGGCCGGCACGGCTATGCCGGCTGCGGCGAAACTGGCTGCCGAAAAAGGTGTGGATATCGGCAGCGTGCAGGGATCCGGCCGGGGTGGGCGCGTGTTGAAAGAAGACGTACAAAAAGCCGTTTCTGCCACCAAGCCTGCAGTTGTTGTGTCTGCGCTCCCCGTTCCCAACGGTACGCGCCCCGAACAGCGTGTGCCGATGAGCCGCCTGCGCGCCCGCGTGGCCGAACGCTTGCTGGCCTCCCAGCAGGAAAATGCGATTCTTACCACGTTCAATGAAGTAAATATGAAGCCGGTTATGGACCTGCGCAACAAATACAAAGAAAAATTCGAGAAAGAACACGGTGTTAAGTTGGGCTTCATGTCGTTTTTCGTGAAAGCCGCCGTGGCTGCATTGAAAAAATATCCGGTTGTGAATGCCTCTGTGGACGGCAGCGATATCGTTTACCACGGTTATTTCGACATCGGCATCGCCATCGGCAGCCCGCGCGGTTTGGTTGTGCCGATTCTGCGTGATGCCGATCAGATGAGCATCGCCGATATTGAAAAAGCCATCATGGATTATGCCGTAAAAGCCAAAGACGGAAAAATCGCACTGGAAGATTTAACCGGCGGCACATTCAGCATTACCAACGGCGGCACATTCGGCTCGATGATGTCCACGCCCATTATCAACCCGCCGCAATCCGCCATTTTGGGTATGCACGCTACCAAAGAGCGTGCTGTGGTAGAAAACGGCCAGGTAGTAGTGCGCCCGATGATGTATCTGGCACTATCTTACGACCACCGCATTATCGATGGCCGTGAAGCGGTGCTGACTTTGGTAACCATCAAAGATCTGCTTGAAGATCCCGCACGGCTGCTGCTTGATCTTTAATCTGCGGCTTTCAGACGGCCTGATGAGGCCGTCTGAAAAATTGTGGAAGGTGGATGTTAAGATAAGGGGAATAATGAAATATCTGCTTTTTTTATCCGCATTGGCCTTAAGTGCCTGTGCGGCAACCCATCAGGAAGAATATTTGGTATCGGCTTATGACAGCAAAGGACATTTGCTCAACAAGCGCGTGCAATTGGGCAGCAATAAAGCAGGCGTGCCGCTTGCGCAGGATACTTTGTGCAAAATACACCCAAGAGCGGTTATCCGCGTACATACCAAGTGGAATAAACGGTTGGCCGAGGATTTCAAACCTTATTCGTGCGGTTTGAAGAAAGAGCTCTGAAAAACGCGCGGTAATTTGCCGACAGCTTTCGGGTTGCCTGCCGGTTTGCGGCGTCAAACCCGATTTTCAGAAATTTCAGGCCATCAGGCCGTCTGAACGAAGCTTATATTTTTCAGACGGCACAACACAGATTAAAGAGAAAAGGATTCAATATGTCTCAATTTGATGTAGTCGTTATCGGTGCCGGCCCTGGCGGTTATATTGCCGCTATCCGTGCCGCTCAACTGGGCTTGAAAACCGCCTGTATCGATGCGGGCGTAAACAAAGCGGGTGATGCGCCGGCTTTGGGCGGCACCTGTTTAAACGTAGGCTGCATTCCTTCCAAAGCTTTGCTGCAGTCTTCAGAACATTTCCATGCCGCACAACATGATTTTGCCGAACACGGCATTACTGTCGGCAATGTGAAATTCAACGCAGCCAAAATGATCGAGCGTAAAGACACCATTGTTACCAAGCTGACGGGCGGAATCAAATTCCTGTTTCACAAAAACAAAGTCGAAAGCCTGTTTGGCAAAGGTTCTTTGAAAGGCCGCAACGGTGATTTGTGGCAGGTTGAAGTGGACAACAAAGGCGAAAAAAGCCTGATAGAAGCCAAAAACGTGATTATCGCTACCGGCTCCGTGCCGAGGCCGCTGCCGTTGGTCGATATCGACAATGTAAACGTGTTGGACAACGAAGGCGCATTGAACCTGACTGCGGTGCCGAAAAAGCTGGGGGTGATCGGCTCGGGCGTAATCGGTTTGGAAATGGGGTCGGTATGGAAGCGTGTCGGCTCCGAAGTAACGATTCTTGAGGCCATGCCCACATTCTTAGCGGCTGCCGACCAGCAAATCGCCAAAGAAGCGTTCAAGATTTTCACCAAAGAACAGGGTTTGGTGATTGAGCTGGGCGTGAAGTTGAACGAAATCAAAAACAGCAAAAAAGGCGTTACCGTTGCCTATGAAGCAGGCGGTCAGGCCAAAGAAGAAACGTTCGACAAACTGATTGTTTCCATCGGGCGCATTCCGAACACCGAAGGCCTGAATGCCGAAGCGGCGGGTTTGGAAAAAGACGGGCGCGGCTTTATTAAGGTGGATGATGAATGCCGCACCAACCTGCCCAACGTTTGGGCGATTGGCGATGTGGTACGCGGCCCGATGCTGGCACACAAAGCCAGTGATGAAGGCGTTGCCGTGGCCGAACGCATTGCAGGCCAAAAGCCGCATTTGGATTTCAACACGATTCCGTTTGTGATTTACACAGATCCTGAAATCGCATGGGTGGGCAAAACCGAAGAGCAGTTGAAAGCAGAAGGCGCAAACTATAAAAAAGGCACTTCGGGCTTTGCCGCCAACGGCCGGGCTTTAGGTTTGGGTAAAGCCAAGGGCATGGTCAAAGTGTTGGCAGATGCCGAAACCGACCGTATTCTCGGCGTGCACATGATAGGCCCGATGGTGAGCGAACTGGTGGCCGAAGGCGTTACCGGCCTTGAATTCAAGGCCAGCAGCGAAGACATTGCCCGCATTGTTCACGCCCATCCGACTTTGTCGGAGGTGTTGCACGAAGCTTCTTTGGCGGTGGACAAACGCGCCCTTCACGGCTGATGCAGCGGTGTCTGCCGATTTTCAGGCATGGCTTGAGGCCGTCTGAAATGCTGCATGCAGGCTGTATTCCGGTTGCCGAAACCATATTTCGCCACGCATCATACTCGGGTTTTACCCGAGTATTTTTATGGCAAAGCACATGCCGGAACAACGCAGAAGAGCCGGGGTGGCAAACCGCAAGCAATATGTGGATTCACCGGCTCCGTTACGGCGTTGCCGCTCCTTACCGTATTGCCTTTATTGCCGGCGGCTTGCTGCTTTGCGCCGGAAATGCACGAATCCGCCACTGATTAACAGGCAGCAAGGGAGCGGCCACCGCCGCTTCAGCGGCTTGCCAAACACTCTCTTTGAGCGGGGGGCGGCCAAGCTGTGTCGGTTTACATTTAGCCCATTACATCGATACCGCAATGAGGTCATCAATTTGCTGTACGGGAATAACGGCAGCCATCTGTTTCAGACGGCCTAAAACCGATTTTGCAAGGGTTTCGGTTATAATATAACCAATCTCTTTAAGGTAAAGGCCGTCTGAAAGCCCGTCTATGACCACGAAACAGAAAATCCTTACCCAAGCCAAGCAAGACGGCGTGCAGGTAACTGCATTGCGCGAACAGGTGTTGGACATCATCTTGCAGCAAACCGGCGTGATTAAAGCCTATAACGTGCTTTCGCAAATGCAGCAGCAGAGTGACGGTGCAGTTGCCCCACCCACTGCTTACCGCGCTTTAGACTTTTGGGCTGAGCAGGGCGTTTTGCACAAAGTAGCAGCCGTAAACGGTTATGTGTTGTGCAGTCATGCCCGGCACGACTGCAGCGCCTGTTGCAGCGAACACGGCGAAGCCGCCCACCAAAGCGCCTTTATTCTGGTGTGCACCGAATGCGGCGCAGTGGATGAGCAAACGCTCAGCCGCGAATGGTCGGCTCTGCGGGCGGGCGTGGCTGCCGGTGGCTTTGCCTTGAAAGAAGAACACGTTGTTTTAACAGGAACCTGCAAAAAATGCCAGCAAACAAAACCAAAGTACACCTAATCTCGGGCTTTTTGGGCACCGGCAAAACCACCGCCATCAAAAGCCTGATGGAGCAAAAAGACCCCGGCGAAAAATGGGTGATTATCGTGAACGAGTTCGGCGAAATCGGCATTGACGGTGCCGTGCTGAGCGATAACGGCATTCCTGTGGCCGAAATTGCCGGCGGCTGCCTGTGTTGCACTGCCGGCGCACAATTGGGCGCGACCGTGCAGAAAATGCTGCGCGATGCCAAACCCGACCGCTTGGTGATAGAAGCCAGCGGCCTGGCACACGCCGCCAGCGTGATTGACGATTTAAAAGTCAAACCGCTGCGGGAGCAACTCGAAATTGCGGCTGTGTTTACCGTGGTCGATCCGCGCCAGTTTGTGAACCCCGATTATGCGCAGCAGGCGCTTTATAAAGACCAAATCGGCGTGTGCGATGTGTTGGTGGCAAGCAAAACCGATTTGTGTACTCCAGAAGAATTGGCGCAGTTCCGTGAGCAAGCCGCCAAGCTGTTTCCGCCCAAAGCCAAAGTGGCGGAAGTGGAAAACGCCCGCATGGAAATCGCCTGGCTTGATATTCCCGTTATCGAAAAACCGCGCTACCGCCTCAAAGGGCTGTCCGACAACACCATGGGTTTTCAGTCGCAAGGCTTTACCTTTCCCGCAGGGAAAAATTTCGATGGTGAGAAACTCACCGATTTCTTTAACGGCTTACCCCGGTTTGCCGAAGGTTTGGTGCGTGCCAAAGGCGTATTTCAGGTGATGGACACTTGGGTGTGGCTCAACTGGGTAGACGGCAAATGGGGTGCCAGCCAGGTTTCATGGCGGCGCGACAGCCGGTTTGAACTGATTGCCAAATCGTTTGATGCCGACTTAATCGAAAAAAAGCTGGGCAACGCGCTGGAATAGGCATTGAATCTGCCTGATGCGGCACCTGAAAAGGCCGTCTGAAGAAAAGCGGCACGCCATGAGTTTATCCTGCTGTGCAGCAGTATTGCCGTGCTTTTAGTGCGCGCATACCGCGTATATTGTCTGCGGCTTGCCGGTTGCGTAACAAAAACATGCAAACCCGCTAAACCATCCCCGGGGCAGAGGCCGGGGATAGCGTATTGACAGGCGGGCAGGGCGATAATTATAGTAGTAAGGCATCCAAAAACATACGTTCCCCCGAAAACCCTTGAATCCAATAGAGAAGGAGACTGCAAATGGCAATTTTTGAGTTGAAAAAAAGCGATTCCGGCGAATTTCATTTTAATTTTGTCGGCGATAACGATAAAACCATTCTGCGCAGCGAGCAATACACCAGTAAGGCTTCGGCGCAAAACGGCATCGAATCCGTGCGCAACAATGCAGGCAACGATGCGCGCTACGAGTTGAAAACCAGCACTTCGGGCAAACTCTATTTCAATCTGAAAGCCGCCAACGGCCAGATTATCGGCACCAGCATGATGTATGCCGATGAAGCCGGCCGTGAGGCTGCCGTTGCCGGCCTGAAAAGCAGTGCCGCACAGGCGGGCGTGGTGGAAGGTTGAGAACCACAAGGGCTGCCCGGCCAACTTTTAAGAGAGTTAATTTTAAGAGCGTTAATAAGCGGCAAGCGCGCAGGCGGATTATCGGCGATTGGAGCGGCGGCGGTTTGACTGATTATTTCAACCTGTTGAAGTAAAACAGACAATTATCAGCAGAATCTCCATATTCCGCCTGCCTGCAACAGCAATGAATCAGGCCGCAGAGAGCGTTCGGCGGGGCTTCCAAACATTTTGATTTCGGTTTTTTCAGACGGCCCTTTCAAGACCGTCTGAACATATTATCCGGGCAAAGCAGGTTTGTCTGTTTTACGCACCAACAATATAAAAACGGCCGCCCGCCCGTTGAACCTTAGAATTCTGCTGCCCAACCGGCCGCCGCCCGACAGCAAACCGCATGTTTACCGGAATCGGATAACTATGCGGTTTTTCTTTCAGGCGGCCGGCACACTTGCCATTGAAAACGGGGTGGCTGCTGTTTCCATATAGGCGGAGCCGATGGTTAAGCCGCATGGGGAACGTTTGCCGGGCACCGGGGCAGTTCTGCAAAGCAGCCGCTTAATCCCGGCTGTTAATTATTTTGGAGCGGCAACACAGATTGGTAAAACGCTTGCGCCATACTCCCGGGTATCTGCAAAAAATAACTGCCTGAGCCAAACAGACGGCTGCCGGGCATTTTTCAGACGGCCTGAACGGTTTTGGCAAAGGGCGGAATACGGGGCGGAGCGGCAATGGTTTTACCGCCGGACGGCTGTAAAACCGATGTAGGGCAGGGTTGGGCAGCAAATTTAAAACAACCGTGTGTCGGTCGGGTGAAAAGCCGGCCTGTGCCTGTGTTGTTCCGTTTCAACCCAAATATGCCCGGGCAAACCGGGAAACGGCGGGGGCGGCGGATTTCGGCAGGCTGTTATCGGAACCAGCCGCGCACGGCTTCGAGGCCGCAGAAATTGATGCAGGCATCGGCGTGTTGCCGCACTTTCGGTTTGGCGCGGTAGGCGATGCCCGTGCCGGCTGCAAGCAGCATGGGGATATCGTTGGCACCATCGCCCACCGCCGCCACCTGATGTTCGGCCAGCCCCAGTTTTTCGCGGTATCCGGCCAATAAATCGGCTTTGGTTTGGGCATCAATGATGCTGCCGGTGAGTTTGCCGGTTAAGCGGCCGTCTGAAATTTCTAAAACATTGGCGTGGTGGTATTCAAACCCCAGCCGCTGTTGCAGGCGGCCGGTAAAAAAAGTGAAGCCGCCCGACACCAGTAAAAACGCCACACCGTGTTTTTTGCACTCGGCCAGCAGGTATCCCGCACCGGGCGAGAGCTGCAGCACTTGCTCATACACCTGCTGCAACACCTGTTCGCCCAAGCCGGTCAATAAGGCAACGCGCCGGCGCAGCGACTGCTCGAAATCCAATTCGCCGCGCATGGCCTGCCCGGTGATCTCCGCCACTTGTGTTTTGAGGCCGGCACCGGCAGCGATTTCGTCTATGCATTCGATGGTAATCAGGGTGGAATCCATATCGCTCACCATCAGCCCCAAATCGGAAAAGGCCGAATCGGGCAGCACGGCATGGTCGATGCGTTGGCGCTCCAGCGCGGCGGCGGCATTTTCAGGCAGCCTGAACGTTGCGGAAACGGGAATGCGTAACACGCTGCCGTTTATTTCGGCCGAAGGCAGTTGCAGGGCGTTTAAAACGCTCAAATCACATTGGGAAAGGACGGGGTGTTGGAGAACGAGTACGTGCGGCATCATGGTTTGGGGCAAGGGTTGGAAAGCAGGATTATAAAAGAAAACGTTGCGGCCGTCTGAAAGCGGGTGTTCAGACGGCCTCAGGTGCGGGCAAGATTATGGTGTTACAAATATACGATTTCGCCGGTGCGGCCTTTGCTCTCTTTGCTGCTCCACCAAACAAACTGCGGCATGATGTCTTCGTAGTTTTTGCGCTCGCTGCGGGCTTCGCCGGGGTGGGTTTTCATGCGCAGCGGCGAATTGACGGCGCCGGGCACCAATACATTGGCGCGCAGGTTGTCGAAGCGCGACCATTCATCGGCGGCCACTTTGCACAAATAGTTCAGCGCGGCTTTGGATGCGCCGAATCCGCCCCAATAGGCTTTGGG
Source organism: Neisseria musculi (assembly GCF_014297595.2). Lineage (NCBI taxonomy): Bacteria > Pseudomonadati > Pseudomonadota > Betaproteobacteria > Neisseriales > Neisseriaceae > Neisseria > Neisseria musculi. Next base: position 608,786 of record NZ_CP060414.2, read on the forward strand.
CGTTTCGCCGTGGCTCTCGCCCACGAAAACTACCGAAGCATCGGGCGATTCTTTCAGCATCGGAAAAAAGGCGCGGGTCAGGCCCATCGGAGCAACGGTGTTGATGCGGTATTGGTTCACCCATTCGGCCACGGTTTGGAAATCGAGCGGCGAGAGGGCGTAGAAATAGCCGGCGCAATGCACGATGCCGTCAAGACGGTTGCCGGTGGCTTCGGCAACGGTGGCGGCAAAGCGGTCAAACTCGGCTTCTTCGGCGGTGAGCAGGTCGAAGCAGATGGCAAACGGCTCGGGGCTGCCGGCGGCGGCAATGTCGTCATACACTTTTTCGAGCTTTTTCTGGTGGCGCGCGACCAGCACCACAGTAGCGCCGGCAGCGGCATAGGCTTTGGCCACTTGCTCGCCTATGCCCTGCGATGCGCCGGTTACCAAAATGATTTTGTCTTGCAGGGGTTTCATGCGGGATCCTTTTTCGTGGGGTGTTGCAGTATTTTTCAGACGGCCTGTGCCGGTTTGGGCAATCAGGCGTTGCAAAGGGGAGCAGGCTGCCGGCGGGCACACCGGTTATGCGTTCGATTCTTTTGGTGCAGCCGCCGGAATGCGCCCGCACAATCATCCATCAGGCCGTCTGAAAAACCAACATTAAAAAGCATTTTTGACGGCGCAGCAATCGGTGTAACACACATCGGCCGCGCTCAGGCCGGATTGCACGGCTGCCTCTAAGGTGGAAGGATAGCGCGGGTGCAGATAATCGCCTGCGGGATAGATGCGGCGGAGATGCAGCCACGATAAATCGGGCAGGGTGCGGGCAACGGTTGCGGCGGCGGCGGCGCGCTGCTCGGTAATCACACGCACGGCCAGCGGTTCGCCCAGATAGGGGCAGAGCGTTTTTAAATCGGCGTGCACGCGTGCCGCCCATTCTTCGGGTTTCAGACGGCCGATAAGGTCGGAGAGGCTGATAACGGCGGCGGTTTCGTTGGCGGGCAGGCCGAGCGCGCCGCGTTGGACAAACCATTGCGCCGTGCCTTCGGCCAGGCCGGTGAGCGGGGCGGGAAGGTGCACGGTTTCGGCGTAGCGCAGATAAACGGTGGTGATGGCGTGGTGGCGGACGGCGTTGAAAGCCGCCACCACGCTATCGGGCGTTTCAGACGGCATCAGCGCAGCGGCGTGGTAGGGGGCCACGGCGGGTATGGCGGCATCAAAGGCCTGCCCGTTCACCGCTACCCGTCCGTCCGGCAGGCCGGTCAGCCGCGCTGCGCGGGTTTCCAAATGCACGGCTGCGCCGTGTGCGGCAAGAAACGCCAGCGCGGGTTCGGCGATGATGCTGCCCAAATCCTGTTTGGGCAGCAGATAATCGCTGCCTGCTTTGCCCGACCATACGCCGTCTTGCAGCACGTTGCACAGCATACGCAGGCTGGCGTGTTCAAGCGGGGTGTTGAGTGCGCCCCACACTAAGGGCCGCCAAAACTGGATATTGAGTTTGCGCGAAATGTTGCGCTCGAGCAGCCATTGGGCAACCGCCATGTCGGGCAGGGGGGAGGCTTCTTGATATTGCTGCAAGGCATGCATGTCGTTGAGCAGCTTGGTTTTTTCGCCAAAGCGCAGGTTTTTGGCTTTGAGCAGGCCGAAAACGATATGCAGCGGGGCGGGAAGGGAGGCCGTCTGAAACTGCAGGCCGCCGGCCATGTGCCATTGCAGGGGCAACCGCAGAAAGGCGTTTTGCTCGGATACGCCGATTAACTGCATCAGCGCGAGTACGCCGTGATAAGCGCCGAGCATGATGTGTTGGCCGTTGTCGAGAAAGCTGAACCCGGCCTGCCCGCCTGCGAGCATGCGCGCCCGCCCGCCTGCCCGGCGGCCTGCTTCAAACAGGCTGACATCGGCACGGCCGGCCAGCCGCACGGCGGCAGAAAGGCCGGCCCAGCCTGCGCCGATAACGGCGATTTTCGGACGGTGTGCGGTGGGTTTCATGGGTTAAATCCGAACAGCCAGGTTTTCAGGGCAATGCGCTTTTTGCGCGGTGCGGGAATGGCGATTTTGTATTGCAAAACATGGCCGGTACCATCGCGCTCGATTTCGTTCAGCAAAGCAAAGTAAATGCTGGCCATCACCAGGCCGGCTTTTTGGTTTTTGCGCTCTTCGTGCGGCAGCAGTGCCACCGCTTCGCGGTAGGTTTGGCGGGCGCGCGTGATTTGAAATGCCATCAGTTCGGCAAATTCGGGCGTGGGCGTGCCTTGCAGAATGGTTTGTGCCGGCACGTTGAAGCGTTGCAGTTCTTCGGCGGGCAGATAAATGCGGCCGTTGCGCGCGTCTTCGCCCACATCGCGGATGATATTGGTGAGTTGCAGGGCAAGCCCCATTTTGCCGGCGTAATCCAGCGTTTCGGGGCGGGAAAAGCCGAGGATGCGGGTAATCAGCCGCCCCACTACGCCGGCAACGCGGTAGCAGTAAAGCTGCAAATCTTCAAAGCGGCCGTAGCGGGCTTGTTCTAAATCCATCTGCATGCCGTTGATGATTTCTGCCAGCTCGTTATGCGGCAGGGAAAAATCGCGCGCTACGGTTTTCAGGGCTTGGCAGACGGGGTGTTCGGGCGTTTGGCCGTCTGAAAAAACTTTTTCCAAATCGGCACGCCACCAGTGGAGCGTGGTTAGGGCAACGCGGGAATCGGAGCAGCCGTCTGCCACATCATCAAGCTCGCGGCAGTAGGCGTATAAAACCGTCATCGCGTTTTGCTTGGGCTGCGGCAGAAAACGAAAGCCGGCCAAAAAGTTGGATTGGCTTTCGGCGGCTTTTCGGCGGCAATATTCAAGCGGCTGCACGGCGGTTCCTGACGGGTTGCTGAAACAGGGGATTGTATCGGGAAACAGGGGGGAGAACAATTTCAGAAGCGGTGTGCGGCGGTTTGGTTTGCCGGCCGGGGCACAGAAATGCCGTCTGAAATTTCAGACGGCATGTTGGGTTTCAAATCAGCAAGGTTTGCAATCAAGCGGTTTTCTCGTCTGCTTTATGCCCTTTGGCGGCAAAAAACAGAATATACAGATAACACAAAACGGGCACGAAAAACGATACCAACAGGCCGATGTTGTCGGCAAAGAAACCCTGCACCACCGGCACAATCGCGCCGCCTACAATGGCGGTGCAGATAATGCCTGAAGCCGCGCCGGTGAATTTGCCCAAGCCTTTGGTGGCCAGCGAGAAAATGGTGGGGAACATAATCGAGTTGAAAAAGCCGATCAGCAGCAGCGACCACATGGTGATGAAGCCGCCGCCCGCCATAATGGCAATGATGATGAGTGTGGTGGCGGCAACGGCGTTAAATGCCAGATATTTGCTGGGTTGGATTTTGTTCATCATGGCCGAGCCGATAAAGCGGCCGACCATTGCGCCGCCCCAGTAAACCGACAGATAAAACGCGCCGGTGGTGTGGCTTAGCCCTGCGGTTGCTTCCAGCACGTTAATCATCAGCGAACCGATGGCCACTTCGGCACCCACGTAGCAAAAAATGCCCAGTGCGCCCAAAACCATATGTTTGTATTGCCAAACGCTGGTTTTGCCGTCGTGGTTGTGTTCGGTTTCTTCTTCGGCGATTTTGCGCGCATCGGGCAGGTGGAGCATTTTCACCACCACTGCCAGCAGAATCAGAAAGCCGGCCAGCCCCAGATAGGGAATCTGCACCGAAGAGATGCGCTCGGCTTCGCTGGCGGTTGCATCCACGAAAATCAGCATGGCACCCAACGGCGGGGCAATCATGGTGGCCAGCGAGTTGAAGGCCTGAATCAGCGTGAGCGTGGCGGATTCTTTACCGGGCTTGGCCAGCAGGGTTACATAGGGGTTGCCTGCAACCTGAAGCAGCACGATGCCTGAAGCCAAAATGAACAATGCGCCCAAGAAAATCGGGTAAGAGTGGCTGCCGGCAGCAGGGTAAAACAGCAAACAGCCCACTGAGGCGATTAAAAAGCCGCCGATAACGCCGTTTTTATAGCCCAGTTTTTCCACCAGCTTGCCCATCGGAATCGACATCACGGCATAAGCGGCAAAAAAGCAAAACTGAATCAGCATTGCCTGGGTGTAGGAAAGTTTGAAAATTTCTTTTAAGTGGGGGATGAGAATATCGTTCATGCAGGTGATGAAGCCCATCATGAAAAATAGTGTGGTCAACACCGATAAGGCAAAGGTGTTGTTTTGCTGCGTTTGCTCTGACATATCATATCCTTGTTGCTTAAATCATGATTCTGAAAACTTCGGCAATTTTATTGTCGGCCCCTCTCTGAGGGCAGCCGATAATATCAATGCCGGAGAATAATGGATACTGTTATTTTACTACATCTGCATTTACTGCCCGTTGCAGAGGCCGTCTGAAAAAGGGTTTCAGACGGCCGGGCTGGTTCAGCAGCCTTCTGTTTTGCTGCAATTGGTATTGCGGTAAAGGCGGATCAGGCGCTCGGTCGAGCTGTCGTGCGGCTGCACGGCGGTTTTGCCGGTCAGCTCGTTTAAAATGGTTTTGGCAAGCTGTTTGCCCAGCTCCACGCCCCATTGGTCGAAGCTGTTGATGCCCCAAACCACGCCTTGAACGAAGGTTTTGTGTTCGTAGAGCGCAATCAGGCTGCCCATGTTGCGGGGGTTGATTTTAGTCATCAGAATGATGTTGCTGGGGCGGTTGCCCGAAAAGGTTTTGTGCGGCACCAAAGCCTCTGCTTCTTCGGCCGCCAAGCCTTGTGCCGTCAGCTCTGCACGCGCTTCCTCGGGCGTTTTGCCGCGCATAAAGGCCTCGGCCTGCGCAAACACGTTGGCCAATAGGATTTCATGGTGTCCGGGCAGATTGCTGCGTTTTTCGAGCGAGGCAATCAGATCGATGGGGGTGATGTGGGTGCCCTGATGCAGAAGTTGGAAAAAGGCGTGTTGGCCGTTGATGCCGGTTTCGCCCCAGATAATCGGCGCAGTTTCGTGTGCAACAGGCTGACCGTCAAGCGTAACCTGCTTGCCGTTGCTTTCCATATCCAGCTGCTGGATAAACTTGGGCAGGCGGTGCAGGTGTTGGTCGTAAGGGGCGATAACGTGGCTGCCGCCGCCGTAGTAGTTGATATACCAGATGCCGATCAGCGCCAGCAGCACCGGCATATTCTGCTCGAGAGGGGCATTGGCGAAGTGCTGGTCCATCAGGTGGGCGCCGTTGAGCATTTCGATAAAGTTTTCTTCACCCAAAAACAGCATAATCGGCAGGCCGATGGCCGACCACAGGCTGTAGCGGCCGCCCACCCAATCCCAAAATTCAAACATATTGGCGGTGTCGATGCCGAATTCGGATACCGCTTTTATGTTGGTGGAAACGGCGGCAAAATGTTTGGCAATCGCGGCTTCTTCACCGGCATGTTTCAAAAACCATTCGCGGGCGGTTAGGGCGTTGGTGAGCGTTTCTTGGGTGGTGAAGGTTTTGGAGGCAATGATGAACAGCGTGGTTTCGGGGTGCACTTTTTCCAACACATCGCGCAGTTGCGAGCCGTCCACATTGGAAACGAAGTGCATACGCAGGCGCGGATGACCGAAAGGCTTGAGCGCGGTGCACATCATCAGCGGGCCCAAATCGGAGCCGCCGATGCCGATATTGACCACATCGGTAATCACTTGGTTGGTGTAGCCCAGCCATTCTCCGCTGCGCACTTCGTGGGCAAACTCGCCCATGCGGTGCAGCACGTGGTTTACTTTGGGCATCACGTCTTCGCCGTCCACTTCGATGGGCGAGTTGGTGCGGTTGCGCAGGGCAATATGAAGCGCGGCACGGTTTTCGGTTTCGTTGATTTTTTCGCCGTGGAACATTTGTTTGATGCGCTCGGGCAGGCCGGCTTCGCGCGCCAGTTTGAACAGCAGCTCGAGCGTTTCATCGGTGATGCGGTTTTTGGAATAGTCCAGCGTGATGCCGCCCACTTCGAGCCAGTAGCGTTGGGCGCGTTCGGGGTCTTGCTCGAACATTTCGCGCATATGCAGGCCTTTGGTGGCATCGAAATGTTTCCAAAGCTCCCGCCAAGAAGGTAAATCCTGTAAATGTTTCATGATTTTGGATCCTTGTCTTTATCGTATTCCAAATGTTTGCTGTGAATGCTGCGCTTGCTTTTTTGCAGTTGCAGGCTGGCGGTTTCGCCCAACCGCAGAGCCAGGCCGATGGCAAGAATGTCGATAACGGCCAATTGCAGCAGCCGCGAAACCATCGGTGTGTAGAGTTCTACATTTTCTTGGGCGGCAATGCTCAGCACGCAATCGGCAAGCTGCGCCAGCGGCGAGCCCGAACGGGTGATGGCAATCACCGCCGCGCCGTTTTCTTTGGCAATGCTTACTGCATCGAGCAGTTCGATAGAGGAGCCTGAATTGGAAATCACCACCAGCACATCGTGATTGCTCAGCACCGATGCCGCCATCAGCTGGATATGGGTGTCCACATAGGCCACAGTGGAAATGCCGAAACGGAAAAATTTATGCTGCGCATCTTGTGCCACGATACCCGAGTTGCCCACACCGTAAAATTCGATACGGCGGGCATGGGTGAGCAGGGCGATGGCGGCTTCCAACTCGTTTTCTTTCAAAAACCGGCGCGCGCCGAGTATGGAGGCAGCGGCATTGCCCAACACCTTTTCCACCACGCTGGCCATATCGTCGTCGGCATTGAGCTCTTCATGCACATAAGGCATGCCTTCGTGGCCGATGCTGGCCGACAAGGCCAGTTTGAATTCGGGCAGTCCTTTATAGCCCAGGCTGCGGCAGAAACGGATAACGGTGGGCTGGCTTACCGAGGCGCGCTCGGCGATTTCGGCCACGGCCGCGTGTACAAACCATTTGGGCTCGGCCAATGCCGATTCGGCTACTTTGCGCTCTGCGCCTGATAAACCGCTTAATGATTCGCTGATTTTGCTTAACATAGTGTGTTTTCCAAATAAATAATGTTTCCGGATGATTGTTCTTATTGAGGCTTATGGCTTTTCAGACGGCCTGTCGGGTTTGATAAGGCCGTCTGAAACAGCTTGTGTTTTTCTTATGTTGGTTCGATTGTTTGTTTCAATTTGCAGTTGGGCAACTTTTATTCTTTGGCTGCTCCATCGGCCGCCCCGCCCAGTGCCGCTGTGTTGTTGCTGCAGCCCTTGAGATGGTTGGACAATGCCACCGCCGCGCCCTGAAGACCGGGGAATTTGCTCAGTACCACATAAACGGGAATCGCTGCCAGATAGGCATCGAAGCGTCCCTTGTTTTCAAAACGGCTGCGGAACGGCGAATATTTGAAATAGTCGATAAAGCGCGGAATGATCCCGCCGCACAGATACACCCCGCCGCCGGCGCCGAGCGTTAAGGCCAAGTTGGAGGCCACGGTGCCGAGCATGGCGCAGAAAATATCCAAGGCTAGGCGGCACAAAGGCGATGAACCGCTCAAGGCCTGCTCGCTGATTTCGGCAGGAGTGAGTTTTTGCGGCTTCACCCCTTCTTTGGTGGCCAGCGCTTCATAAATCAGCGTCAGGCCGGCGCCGCTTAAAAAGCGTTCGGCAGACACATGGCCGTATTTTTTCTTAGCAAACTGCCAGATCATCACTTCGGCATCGTCAAACGGCGGAAAGCTCACATGCCCGCCCTCGCCGGCCAGGGGCACCCAGCCTGCATTGCTTGGAATCAGGCCGCTCACGCCCAGGCCGGTTCCCGGCCCGATCACGGCTTTGGGCGCATTGGGCTGGGGCCGGGTGCCGCCCACCTGCACCAAATCTTCCGGCAGCACCTGGGTAATCGCCAACGCCTGCGCGGTAAAGTCGTTGAGCATGATCAGGGTTTCCAAACCTAACGACTGGCGGGTGGTTTCGATGGAAAACGCCCAATGGTGGTTGGTCATCTGAACCCAGTCGCCGGTAATCGGATTGGCAATGGCAATGGCGGCGTGGCTGATTTTCGGGTTGCCTGCCCGGCGCAGATATTCTCTTGCCGCATCGATAATGGTGTCGTAATCGTTGCAGGGCAGCACTTCGATTTTTTCAATCTGCTGCGGCGAAGTTTCCAGCGCGAAGCGGGCATTGGTGCCGCCTATATCGGCCACCAGGCGCGGCCATTGTGCAGATGTTTGGGGCGGGGCGGCTTTTTTATGCTGCGTAATAGACATGGCAGTTTACCTTTTCGTGGTTGATGATGTAGCTGACGGGGTAGGCTTTGTTGGGTGCGGCGGCGGCTTGGTCAAACACCGCTTTTTTTTCTGCGCCGCCGATGGCCAGAAACACGGCGGGGGTTTGCGCGATAGCAGCCAGCGTCATGCTCACGCGCTCGTGCGGCGCAGTAACGGGTGTGGTGTGCAGGAGCGGGGTCGGGTTATTTCTGTCCAAACCTTTATCGAGCTGCGGAGCTTGGGGGAACAGCGATGCGGTATGGCCGTCGCCGCCCATGCCCAACACCAGCACATCGGGCTGCCGATAGTGCTGCAAGGCCGTCTGAACCACGGTTTCGGGCTGCAAACCGGTTTCGGTTGTGCCGGCTTCCACCACGGGAATCCATTGTGCGGCGGCGGCTTGGTTTTGCAGCAGGTGCCGGCGCACCAGGCCGGTGTTGCTGTCGGCGTGGGTGGTGGGCACGATGCGCTCGTCTACCAGGGTGATGCCGATATTCTGCCAATCCAGATTTTTTTGCGACAAGGCCTCGAAAAAGGCGATGGGGGAGCGGCCGCCCGAAACGGCCAAAACGGCGCTGCCTTTTTTGTTCAGCGCGTGTTGCAGGGCAGCTTCTGCCGCATCGGCCAATGCGGCAGAAGCCGCGGCTGCGTTTTCGTAAGAATGCCATTGATAAGCCATAAATTTTCTCCTGGTTCGGTTGTTATCCCCGGCTTTCAGACGGCCTGAGCCTGTTTTACGCTGCCGGGCGGCGCCGGTTTTACAGCCGGCGGCAAAAAAACAGTTGCTGCACACTACTATTGCGGGGCGTTTTTTGTTTCCGTTCTAATCCGCTTTATGCGGCGGCAGCGCTGCCGTGCTGTATGCCGGGCGGCCTTGCACAGAAGGAGATGGCCTGCTGCCCGGCTCATTAAAGCGGGAAACGGCCGCAAAGCGGCAACCCTCAGATAATGTAATGCAGGCAGCACGATGCGGGCCGATGCCGTGGCGGTTTTCAAAAGGTGCCGGCCATACGGTTTTGTTTACGGCAGCTTTCATGCCGCGCAGGCTGCCGGCCGTCTGAAAAACATTTACTGCTCTTCGTGCCACTTGTCGCCGTTGCGTGCGAGCAGGTTGCGGGCAGCTTCGGGGCCCCATGAATCGGCGGGGTAGCCGTGCGGCGGGGTGGAGCTGTTTTCCCAGTTTTCCATAATCGGCATCACCCATTCCCAAGCGGCTTCCAACTCGTCGCGGCGGTTGAACAGCGCCAGCTTGCCGTTAATCACGTCCAACAGCAGCCGCTCGTAGGCTTCGGCGCGGCGGCCTTGTATCTCTTTGCCCATGTCCACGCTCAGGGCGGTGAGCTCCACTTTGTTGCCTGCACCCGGGGTTTTGACCTGGGTGTAGAGGCGTACCGACTCGGCGGGCTGCAATTCGATAACCAAACGGTTGGGCGCGGCTTGGCTGTTTTCAAAAATATGCCGGGGCAGGTCGCGGAAGTTCAACACGATTTCGGCCACTTTGCCGGTTAAACGCTTGCCGGTGCGCAGATAAAACGGCACGCCTGCCCAGCGCTCGTTGTTGATTTCGGCCTTGATGGCCACATAGGTTTCAGTGCGGCTGCCGGCGGGCACGTTACGCTCCTGCAGATAGCCGTTCATGCCTTTGCTTTCGGTGTATTGCGCGCGCACCACATCGGTATCTACATCAGCATAAGTGAGTGGCTTGAGCGATTTGATAACTTTCAGTTTTTCATCGCGCACATCATCGGCATCGAGGCTTTTGGGCGCTTCCATCGCGGTCATACACAGCATCTGCATCAGGTGGTTCTGCACCATATCGCGCAAGGCACCGGTGATGTCGTAAAACTCGCCGCGCTCTTCAACGCCCAACTGCTCGGCAATGGTGAGCTGCACGCTTTTCACATATTTGTTGTTCCACAGCGGTTCGAACACAAGATTGGCAAAACGCAGCGCCAGCAGGTTTTGCAGGGCTTCTTTGCCCAGATAGTGATCGATGCGGTAAACCTGCTCTTCTTGGAAATAGCGTGCTACATCGGTGTTGATTTCTTGGGAGGATTTCAAATCGGTACCCAGCGGTTTCTCAAGCACGATGCGTACATTGCTGCCGTTTAAGCCCACGTTGGCCAGCTCGGCGCAGGCAGGGGCAAAAAATTTCGGCGCGGTAGAGAGATAAATGACCACGTTGTCGGTTTCCCGGCGTGCTTTCACGGCTTCGGCCAAGGCTTTGAAATCTTCGGGCCGGGTTACATCTACAGTCAGATAGTGTATGCGCTTGATAAAAGAAGCCCACGCCTCTTCACTGAAATTCTGTTTGATGTGGATTTTGGAATCGGAGTCTACTTTTTCGAGAAAGCCTGCGGTATCCAATTCGCTGCGGCTCACTCCCAAAATACGGCCCGCGGGGTGGAGCAGGCCGGCAACGTGGGCCTGATAGAGGCAGGGCAGCAGTTTGCGCATGGCCAAATCTCCGGTTGCGCCAAACAGCACCAAGTCAAAATTTGTTTGCTTATCCATCGTTTTTTCTTTCATCAAAGTTGATTTGCCTATTCTTGGAAAACCGGCGCTGCCGCCGGCTCCGGTCTGCTCTGTACAAAATGGCAGCCATCATAATACGGATATACGGGCTTGTAATTACATATGGAAACCTGCTGCCACCGCCTGAAACCCAGTAGCAATCCTACACAGCGCTACACGTTTTGTCTATGCTGTTTTAAATAAAAACAGAGCAGGTTAAACCTAACCGCCCGTCCTGAATGCTATTTTGTTACAGAACCGCGAAACAAAATTTGACATAGTTCAAGCATTATTCTGTAACTTAACTACAAACTGTATTATAATCCAATAAAGGCTTTTCAGACGGCCTCTGCCGTTTGCAATCAAACCCAGCCGCACAACAACTTTACACATCTCATTTGAAGAAACACCGCCGACCACTACCACGAAAGGCAGGCCGCATCATGACCGAAATCCATCCCAAACTTGCCGCCGTCACAGAGCGCATCACCGAACGCAGCCGCCCCACGCGGGAAGCTTATTTGATGCGTATCCGCGCACTCAGGCAGCAGGGGCGTGTCGAGCGCGACCAATTGGGCTGCTCCAATCTCGCACACGGCTATGCTGCCATGCCCAAAACCATCAAAATCGAAATGCTCAAACACAATATTCCCAATTTGGGCATGATTACTGCTTATAACGATATGGTTTCCGCCCACCAGCCGTTTGCCGAATTTCCCGCATGGATTAAAGACGAAGCGCAAAAACACGGCGCAACCGCCCAGGTGGCCGGAGGCACGCCCGCCATGTGCGACGGCATCACCCAAGGCTATGAAGGCATGGAGCTTTCACTGTTTTCGCGCGATGTGATTGCCATGAGCACCGCAATCGGCCTGTCGCACCAAATGTTTGACGGCGCACTGTTTTTCGGGGTATGCGACAAAATCGTGCCCGGCTTGGTGATGGGGGCGCTCAGCTGCGGCCATATTCCCGGAATTTTCGTGCCCGCAGGGCCGATGACCAGCGGCATCGGCAACAAAGAAAAAGCCCGCACCCGCCAATTGTTTGCAGAAGGCAAAGTCGGCCGCGATGCGCTGCTCGAAAGCGAAATGGGTTCTTACCACAGCCCCGGCACCTGCACTTTTTACGGCACCGCCAACTCCAATCAGATGATGATGGAAATGATGGGGCTGCACCTGCCCGCCGCCGCCTTTTTCAACCCCTACACTCCGATGCGCGAAGCGCTCACCCGCCACGCTGTCGCCCATTTGGCCGAAAGCATCAAAAACCAAACCGCCAAGCCCATAGGCGAAATGTTGAATGAAAAATCGTTTGTCAATGCCGTTATCGGCCTGATGGCCACCGGCGGCTCCACCAACCACACCATGCACCTGGTGGCAATGGCGCGTACGGCCGGCATCATTCTCAATTGGGACGATTTCGATGAAATCTCTTCGATTGTGCCGCTGCTGATCCGCGTTTATCCCAACGGTCAGGCCGATGTCAATCATTTCGCCGCCACCGGCGGCCTGCCGTTTGTGATTCGCGAGCTGCGCAACAACGGCCTGCTGCACGATGATGTGGAAACCGTGGTCGGATACGGCATGGAAGTCTACACTAAAGAGCCGTTTCTGATTGACGGCAAACTCGAATGGCGTGATGCCGTGGCCGAAAGCCGCAACGAAGATATTCTGCGTCCGTTTTCCCGCCCGTTTTCACCCGATGGCGGCCTGCGCCTGATGAAGGGCAACATCGGCCGCGGCGTGATTAAAGTGTCTGCCGTGAAAGACAGCCAGCGCGTTATCGAAGCCCCCGCCATTGTGTTCAACGACCAAAAAGAAGTGCTGGCCGCATTCGAGCGCGGCGAGTTGGAGCGCGATTTCGTGTGTGTGGTGCGCTTTCAAGGGCCGCGCGCCAACGGTATGCCGGAATTGCACAAACTCACCCCGCCTTTGGCGATTCTGCTGGATCGCGGCTTCAAAGTGGCTTTGGTTACCGATGGGCGCATGTCGGGCGCATCAGGCAAAGTACCGGCCTCTATCCACATGAGCCCCGAAGCCCTACTCGGCGGCGGTATCGGCAAAATCCGCACCGGCGACTTAATCCGCTTCGATTCCGTTACCGGCGAGCTCACCGCATTGGTCGATGAAAAAGAATGGGCTGCGCGCGAAACCCCCGAACACGATTTGAGCAACAACCATTACGGCGTAGGCCGCGAGCTGTTTGCAGGCTTCCGCAGCATCACCGGCAGCGCCGAAACCGGCGCCGTCAGCTTGGGAGGCAGCTTCACCTGAGTTTTGTTGCCTGCCGGCACACACCGCAAGGCCGTCTGAAGCAGCTGACTTATGCGGTTTCTATGCCTTTCAGACGGCCTCTGCCAACATAGGCCGTCTGAAAAAATTTACCATCTTTCGGAGCAATTTCATGAATCCACGCGATATTCTTTCTGCCGGTGCAGTCGTTCCCGTGATGTCCATCGACAACATCGACACAGCCGTTGATCTGGCGAACGCCTTGGTTGAGGGCGGCATTCCCACTCTCGAAATCACCCTGCGCACCGAACACGGCCTCAAAGCCATCGAACTGATTAAAAAAGAAGTAAAAGGCGCCATTGTCGGCGCAGGCACCGTAACCAACCCCGACCAGCTCAAAGCCGTTGAAGACGCAGGCGCACAGTTTGCCATCAGCCCCGGCCTGCATCAATCGCTGGCAAAAGCCGCAGGCAGCAGCGGAATCCCATTGATTCCCGGGGTGGCCACGCCCGGCGAAGTACAACTCGCCCTCGAGTACGGCATCGACACCTTGAAACTGTTTCCCGCCGAAATGGTGGGCGGCAAAGCCATGCTCAAAGCCCTCTACGGCCCCTATGCCCACGTACGCTTCTGCCCCACCGGCGGCATCACTCCCGAAACCGCTCCCGAATATCTCAAACTGCCCAACGTATTGTGCGTAGGCGGCACTTGGCTCACACCCAAAACAGCCGTAGCAAACAAAGATTGGGCAACCATCACCCGTTTGGCTCAAGAAGCATCAACATTGAAATAAACACAGTTATCTTTAAAATCAAAGGCCGTCTGAAAACTTTCAGACAGCCTTTGATTTAATTAATAAAAACTTCGTATCGTAATAGTGTACCCGTAAAACCTTCCCTATCAGGTAAAACTTTCCGTAAATGCTTTTTAATATCTGCCCATGCCTTCTCAATCAGATTAAGCTCCTCGGGCAGACAAGGTGCAGACAGCAAAGCTTTGTACCTCTGTTTCTCCGCCGTTTCCGCCAAAACAGTCACGTGGTGGAAACTTATATTATCCATAATAATGATGGATTTTTCCATTAATTCGGGTAGCAGTATGTGTTCAAACCATGCCTCAAACAGACTGCCCTTTATGGCTCCACAATAGGCCTATGAGCGCAATAAAGCCGCTTTTTTCGTGGATGTATGCGGCAACCAACGAGACACACCTGTGTTTTCTTCTACTGGCTTCTGCTTTGTCGGGTACGCCTTTTCCGAATAGGCCAAGGGGCGGTAGAAAACACTAAATCAGTCCAAAAACCTTATCAAGATTGAATCTTGGTTTGTGGCGTTAGACAGTATCGGACATAAAAAACAGCCCCGAAATGAGCCCCCCAAAAAACTGAACAGCTTAACCAATCGACTCCTAAGGCCTGGATTCTGTATGCCACAATACTCAATCTTTTTCATTCCAATTAATCCTATTATGGTTGTAGTAACGGCTAGATTTGTGCAAATCAGCACCTTCAGCGCGTTGAGAAATTCGGCAGGGTAGGGTGTATCAGGATACAGCGTGTGCAGTTTGAATTGGAGAACGGTGCTACCGGCAGTGCAAAAATGACCACCTGACGGCAGTCAGAAATTGACCACCCTGACTTAAACTCGCAGCTTTAAAACAAAGGCTGCTTTCATGTTGAATCAGGAGACGGTTGCGGCCATCAAAGCGCTCAAACAGCAAGGCAAATCCATTCAAGGCATGACCAAAGAATTGGGATTGTCTAGAAACACCGTTAAAAAGTATCTGCCTCACAAAGACTGCGCACAGCAATATCAAAGAGTCGGATCAAAACCCGGCAAGCCCGATCCCTTTAAAGACTATATCCGCTCCCGCATCGAAGCCGCTGCTCCCGGCCGGATTCCCGCTGCCGTGCCGTATCGGGAAATCCTCGAAACGGGCTTTCAGGGCAAAGTCGGAATCGTCAGTGATTATGCCGCCATCCTCAAACCCAAACCCGATAACGAACCTGCGCTACGCTTTGAAATCAAACCCGGCCGGCAGATGCAGGCGGATTTCACCATTATCCGCAGAGGCGGCAACCCTCCGAAGGCCTTTGCCGCCACATTGGGTTACTCCCGAGCAAGCTGTGTCCGCTTCTATGACAACGGGCGTACCGAAGCACGGACAGACGGTTTGTGCAACAGTTTTGAACTCTTCTGCGGCATGGCGCACAAAGTGCTGTTTGATAATGCCAAAACCGTCATGATTCAACGTGATGCCTGTGCAGAAGACGGGCGCCGTCTGAATCCGGTGTTGCCGGCAGCAGCCAACGGCTACGGTTTCCTTTCCAAAATCTGCCGCCATATAGGGCTGGGACTAAAAAGCAGAGTGGAGCTTTTCAAGCGTTACCTGAAATCCGGTTTCATCATGCCTTTGCAGGCGACATTGCGTTCTTCAGGTTTGCTTTCGGATGTTCAGACGGCCGATGGCTGTATCGGCAAACGGCTTTCTCAAACAGCCGATGCACGAGTACACGGGACAACAGGGAAAATTCCAACATCCGTTTAATCCGAGAGCAGGAATTTTTACTGTCCCAGCCCACCACAACAGGCCTGAAAGTATGCTTGCTTAAGCAGCCCGAAACCGGCATGACGTAAAAGTATGCCGACACGGGGACGGTATCGAATGCCGGCTGCCGTCTGAAAGCACGATGCCGAATCTTTCAGGTTCGGTACGGCGGTTATCCCGGCCGCCCTGTCTGTGCCCGGGCTTCAAACACTGTGAGATACGGCCTTTGGCTGCCCGCAGCATTCGGCTGAAAAAAAGCCCGTATGCCGACTTTATCGAACAGCTGCCGGATGCAGGGTTCAAAGCCAAAAACAGCAGAACGCAGGCAGCTTTGCTGAAACCGGCAGGACAACCCTCCGTCAAAACGATGACGGAATATGGCTTTAACTTTGCAACGGGTGCGCCCTAAGCCCGATTGACGGAGTTGTCTGACTTAAGTTTTATCGAAAAGCACGAAAATGCGGTGCTGACGGGCCCCGGCCGGGCAGGTGAAACCGATTTGGCTGTTTCTTTGGCTTATCCGGCAGTAATGGCGGGTATCAAAATCCGTTTCGTAACGGCAGCCGATTTGATGCTGCAACCGGCGGCGCATAATCGAGGAAAGCGGAAATCTTATCTGCAAGGTTCGGTTATGGGTCCGAGGCTGCCGGTGATTGATGAAACCGGCTGTTTGCCGTTTGAAAGAGAAGCCAACCTGTTCTTCAATGTTGCGGCCAAACGGTATGGGCGGGGCAGCATGATTCTGAGGGCCGATTTGCCGTTCGGCCGGCGGGCCGGGGCTTTTGCCAACGATACGGCTTTGACTGCCGCCATGTCGGACAGATTACTCCGCCATTGTCATGTTGTTCGGATAAGTGGAGAGAGTTACCGTTTGAAGGACAAAAAGAAGATAGGCATTGCGCCTGTGATAAAGGAGATTTACCCCCCGTGAGATGGTTACAACCAAACTGCCGGTTCCGGTTTTAAAGTGGTCGGTTTTGACGGCCGTGGACAGTAAAGGGTAGCTGCTTCTTTGATGACGTATTATTTGCGGATGATACTGTTGTCCAGTGGGTTTATGAAAACTATAATGCCGAATAATCTGCCGAAATAGGTAGTATCCATAATGATGTCGGCAACGGACTTAAAAGATTTGTCGGTAGTTAGACTGCCTTGCTTGATACACCGGTGGATATTTTTGGTGCTACATTGATAGCGTTTTGCTATTTGCGTACAGGTTTGTTTGAGGTGCATGTATTCGTGCGACAGACGGTTGTTATTGAGCGGTTTGAAAGTGTGGGCAAGAGCTTGTGGCGGACGGAACGTATATATCTTTGCCGGCTATTTTTACGGCTGTATTTGATATAGGTACTTTGGTGACAAAATAGACATTTTTTGCTAACCTAAATGTTTATTAAACCTTGTTTTATTTAGAGCTGGGGTCTTTGTAAAAATTACCTTAATGCCGTATATCATACTAGTGTTGGCATGGATCCAGATGAAAATATTGAAGTGTCGATTAAATAAATATTTGAATGCTAAACGTCTAGATTTCAATTGGCGTGGAAATAGTGGCGGATAAATTTTCTTGTGATATTTTTGAATGTGTAAAGAACCTAGCCTGCTGCTTGATACGGGAGATGTAGTGGGTTCGCTATTCAAAGGCCGTCTGAAAATTTTCAGGCGGCCTTGTTGTTTTATTTGTCTGTCAGTTTCTCCAAGACTGCTTTCACGGTGCGGATCCGCGCTTCTATATTGTCCGACACTGCAGTGATGCGCAGTTTGTTGCTGGCGGCCATGCGCCAGTTTTTGTGGCTCTGCATCAGCATGATGATGTCGGCGGGGTCGAGGGTATGGTGTTTGCCGAAGGTGAGGGTAATGGCTTCGCTTGTTGCATCGACCGCGTCTATGCCCATTGCTTTGGCTTTAAGGCGGATGCGGTGGCTTTCGAGCAGGGTTTTGGCGGGCTCTCCGGGTAGGCCGAAGCGGTCTACCAGCTCTTCGTGTACGGCGTTGATCTGTGCTTCGGTTTCGCAGGCGGCCAGGCGTTTGTAGAGTACCAGCCGTTCGTGGATGTCGGGGCAGTAATCTTCGGGCAGTAGCGCGGGGCTGTGCAGTTTGATTTCGGTGGTTACACCCAAAGGCGCATCTAAATCGGGCTGGCGGCCTTTTTTGAGATCGCGCACGGCCTGCTTGAGCATTTCGGTGTAGAGCGTGAAGCCTACCTGTATCATTTCGCCGCTCTGGCCTTCGCCGAGGATTTCGCCGGCGCCGCGGATTTCCAAATCCTGCATCGCCAGCGTGAAGCCGGCACCGAGTTCGTCTGCCGCGGCGATGGCGTCCAGCCGCTTTTCGGCGTCTTTGGTGATGTATTCGGGGGTGAGCAGGTAGGCGTAGGCTTGGTGGTGGCTGCGGCCGACACGCCCGCGCAGCTGGTGCAGCTGCGCGAGGCCGAATTTGTCGGCGCGGTTGATGATGATGGTGTTGGCGTTGGGGATGTCGATGCCGGTTTCGATGATGGTGGAACAGAGCAACACGTTAAAACGCTGTTGCAGAAAATCGCGCATCACCTGCTCCAGCTCGCGCTCGCGCAGCCGGCCGTGAGCCACGCCGATGCGGGCTTCGGGCAGCAGCGTTTCCAGCCGTTCGCGCATATTCTCGATGGTTTCCACTTCGTTGTGCAGAAAAAATACTTGACCGCCGCGCTTGAGTTCGCGCAATACGGCTTCGCGTACGCTGCCTTCGCTGAAGGGTTTCACAAAGGTTTTCACCGCCAAACGGCGGTTGGGGGCGGTGGTGATGAGTGAAAAGTCGCGCAGCCCTTCCAAGGCCATGCTGAGTGTGCGCGGAATCGGCGTGGCGGTCAGCGTGAGCATATCCACGTTGGCGCGAAGGCGTTTGAGCTGCTCTTTTTGGCGCACTCCGAAGCGGTGTTCTTCATCGATAATCACCAAGCCTAAGTTTTTGAATTGAATATTTTCCTGCACCAGTTTGTGTGTGCCGATCACAATATCTACCGTGCCATCGGCCATGCCTTTGAGGGTGGCGGTGGTGGTTTTGCCGCTGTTAAAGCGTGAGAGGGCGGCTACTTTCACGGGAAAATCGGCAAAGCGGTCAGCAAAGTTTTGCGCGTGCTGCTCCACCAAAAGCGTGGTGGGGGCAAGTACGGCCACTTGTTTGCCGCCCATCGCCGCCACAAACGCGGCGCGCAGGGCAACTTCGGTTTTGCCGAAGCCGACATCGCCGCACACCAGTCTGTCCATCGGCCTGCCTTGGGTGAGGTCTTTGAGCACCGCGCCGATGGCGGCGGCCTGGTCTTCGGTTTCTTCGTAGCCGAAGCCGTCTGAAAAGGCTTGGTAATCCTGCTCGTTGAAGGCGAATTTGAAGCCCTCCTGTGCTGCGCGGCGGGCATAGAGGTTGAGCAGCTCGGCGGCGGTGTCGCGCGCTTTTTCGGCGGCCTTGCGTTTGGCTTTGCTCCACGCGCCGCTGCCGAGTTTGTGCAGCTGCACGGTGTCGGCCGCCTGCCCCGAATAGCGGCTGATCAGGTGCAGGTGTGATACCGGCACATAAAGCTGCGCACCGCCTGCGTATTCGAGCAGCATCATTTCGGCCGGGCCCTCGCCCAAGTCCATCGTAACCAAGCCCATATAGCGGCCGATGCCGTGTTCTTCGTGCACCACCGGATCGCCTGTGTTGATTTCGGCCAAATCGCGAAGCAGGCCGTCTGAAACCTGTGCGTGTTTTTTGCGGCGCACACTGCGGCTTTTGGCCACATATTGATACAGTTCGGATTCGGTAACCACGGCCAGGGCAGGGGTGGAGCCGTCTGAAAGGCCGTCTGAACAACAGCCCGCGGGCAGTTGGAAGCCGTAGGAGAGCGGTGTAACCGTAATCGCCAGCGGCGCATCGCTGCTTAAAAACGCCTGCCAGCTTCTAACGCTTTCGGGTTTCAGGCCGTGTTGGGCGAAAAAGCCGAGCATGGTTTCGCGCCGCCCCGCGCTTTCGGCGGTGAGCAGGATGCGGCCGTTGAAGGCCGTCTGAAAGTTTTGCAGCGCAGAGAGCGGGGTTTCGGATTGGCGGTCCACCGCCACATCGGGCAGCGCGTGGTTGGTGCCGTTTAAATCGGGCAGGATTTGACCGTAGGCTTTCAGACGGCCTGCAAATTGGTCTTCGCTGAGATACAAATGCTGCGGAGGCAAAGGCGGGTAGGTTTCATCGCCCTGCGCCATCGCAAAGCGTGATTTGACGTCTGCCCAAAAACGCGAAGCGGCGGCGTGCACATCGCCGATGCACACCAACAGCGCTTCACCGCCGATATAGTCAAACAGGCTGGAGAGGCCGTTTTCAAAAAACAGCGGCAGGTAATATTCGACTCCCGCGCCGAAACGGCCGCTGCTCACCGCCTGATACACGGCGGCTGCGTTGTGGTCGGCGTTGATTTCTTCGCGAAAACGCGCGCGGAAGATTTTTTGCGCATCGGCATCGGTGGGAAATTCGTGCGCCGGCAGCAGGCGGATTTCGGACACCGGTGCGATGGTGCGCTGGCTGTCGGGGTCGAAGGTTTTGATGCTGTCGATTTCATCGCCGAACAAATCCAGGCGGTAGGGCAGCTCCGCACCCATCGGAAAAATATCGAGAATGCCGCCGCGCATGGCAAATTCGCCCGAGGCCACCACGTTGGAAACATGGCTGTAGCCCGCATCGGCCAAATTGCGGAGCAAGGCTTCGGCATCGAGCGTCTGCCCCGTTTTCAGCCAAAACGTGCGCCCCAGCAGAAACGGCACCGGCGCGAGTTTCTGCATGGCGGTGGCCACCGGCACAACCAACACATCGGCCAAGCCGCTTTTTACCTGCCACAAAGCAGCCAAACGCTCCGACACCAAATCCTGATGCGGCGAAAAGCGTTCATAGGGCAGCGTTTCCCAGTCGGGCAGAAACACGGCGTTATCCTGCGGACGGAAAAACTGCCAGGCACTCTGCAGGCGCAGGGCCTGTTCGACATCTTGGGTAAGAATCACTTTCAGCGGTTTTTCGGGCAGATTTTGCGTTAATGCCCACGGCAGGCTGCCGGGGGTGAAATCCAGCCAGCGGGATTTTTGCGAAGGGGCGGGGATAGGGTGGTTCATATCGTTATCGGCAGCAGTTCAGGCCGTCTGAAAGATTTCAGACGGCCTGTGGTTGAAAAGGATAGGGGTGATTTTAACAGAATGGAGAGAAGTTTCCGAAACAGTATAAACAGGCCGGTTCAATAGATTTGTCCGCACAAATTTGTGCTGATGCACGGAAATTCTGGTCTTTGTTACAATCGATTACAATAAATAACAAAAATAAAAATATGCTTAATAGAATCACTTAAATTTAACAACAGGAAATTTTTATGTTGAATTCAACCGCTAAAGTGGCTTTCGCTGCCTATTTGCACGATTTGGGCAAATTTGTAGAACGGGCGCGCTTGGATGTGCCGGATGACGAGCTGCAAACCCATGTGCAACTTTATTGCCCCCGTTTGTTTGTTGACGGCAAGCCGGGCCGGCAATATACGCACAAAGATGTTTTGGAACAGCACGTGCCGGATTGGGAGTGCGGCGATATGTATCCGTTTGCCGATAGGGCGCAAGTGGACAAAACCGATTCTCTGCTCCATGCCGCTGCCATGCACCACAAGCCCGAAACCTTTCTGCAATGGATTATTGCCACTGCTGACCGTGTGGCTTCGGGCTTTGGGCGGGAAACGTTCGAACACTACAACCAAAGCGATGATACCGCACCGGCCAACGGCAACCGGCAAACCGGTAAAAACCACTATCAGACGCGTTTGTTGACGCTGTTTGAACAAATCGCCGTCCACTGGCAGGCCGAATCTTTGGATAACGCTGATTTGGATTATTGCTATCCGCTCAAGGCCTTGTCGCCCGAGTCAATCTTTCCGCAAAAGCGCGAAACGGGCGAGCCGGGCGACAACCAACGGGCGCAGGCGGAATATCGGGATTTGTGGCAAAAATTTTTGCAGGCCTTGGAGACGATACCGGTTTCACACCGCCAAAACTGGGATTTATGGTTAGATCATTTTGATACCCTGTGGCAAACCTACACCCATGCTATTCCTGCCGCAACCGCTTTCGGCGTGAAGCCCGAAGTGTCTTTATATGACCACAGTAAAACTACGGCCGCGCTGGCCGCCGCTTTGTGGCGCTGGCATGAAGCAAACGGGCAAACCGGTGATGAAGCGGTGCAGGCACTAAAAAGCCGCAGTGATTGGGATGAGCAGAAAATCCTGCTGATTCAGGGCGATTTTTTCGGTATTCAGAATTTTATTTTTGCTTCGGGCAGCCAAACCAACAAACGCGCCGCCAAGTTATTGCGCGGCCGCTCGTTTCAGGTGTCGCTGTTTGCCGAACTGGCGGCCTTGAAAGTGTTGCGTGCCTGCGGCTTGCCGTCTGTTTCACAGATTTTAAATGCCGCCGGCAAATTTATGATTGTGGCACCCAATACTGCAGACGTACGCACAGCGGTGGAAACAGTGAAAGCAGAAATCAACGCTTGGTTTATCCGGCACAGCTTCGGCCAAGTGGCTATGGGCTTGTCGGTGCAGGCGGCAAGCTGCAATGATTTCACCGATAAAGAACGTTTTGCCGAGTTGGTGAAACAATCGTTTGCCGTGTTGGAACGGGCTAAGCTGCAACGCTTTAACCTGACCGCAGACACTCCTGCCGTGTTAAACGCGGATTACAGCCAATGCGCAGCCGGCAGCGTGTGCAGCTACAACCAGCAGTTGCCCGCAGAAATCGAGGCAGACGGCCGGGCGGCGGCACGCTTGTCGCAAGACCAGATTACCTTGGGCAATCTGTTGACCAAGCAAAACCGTATTTTGGTATTGGAAAAGGGTGGTCAGGTGCATTCCGGCGGTAATACCGTCAAATTGCGCCTGCCCGTGTTTGGTCTGCATATAGCCTTTACTGCCGAAGACATCAGCGGCAAATTCGGCACGCAGGCGGCGGAGGGCACTTTATGGCGTTTTTGGGATTTCAGCCTGCCCGAGCAGCTTGGTGATCATGTTTGGAAAGGCTATGCCCGCCGCTACATCAATGCTTATGTGCCCCATTTCAGTGAGGCCGATGAATGGTTGAATCAAAAATACAGCCCGGTGCGTGGCGAGGATGATCAAACGGAAATCGAAGCCGGACAGCCGAAAACCTTTAACCATTTGGCCTGTGAAGACAGAACCAGTGAAAACAGAACCAGTGAAAACGGGCAGCAGTTTATCGGCAAAGTAGCCATTGCCGCTTTAAAAGGCGATGTCGATAATCTCGGCACCATCTTCCAGAAAGGTTTGCAGGCACCCACTTTTGCCAAGATGGCGGCACTTTCCCGCCAGGTGAACCACTTTTTCAGCTTGTGGCTGCCGGCTTATTGTGCCGAACATTATCCGAACACCTATACCGTCTTTGCCGGCGGCGACGATTTCTTTCTCATCGGCCCGTGGCTGCAAACGCAAAAACTGGCGGCCGATATGCGGGAGGCGTTTGGCCGTTATGTGGCCGGCAATGAGGAAATCAGTTTCAGCGCCGGTATTTACATCACCAAACCCGGCCTGCCTTTGGGCGGATTATCAGCCGGAGCGGAAGAGGCTTTGGGCTCAGCCAAAAGCTTGTGCCATTCGCAATACGGGCAGAAAAACAGCCTCTGCGTTTACGGAACCAGTGTTTCATGGCACGAATGGCACGCGATTGAAACTGCTGCGGCAAGAATCGGTGAATTAAAAGATGCTTACGGATTAAGCACCGGTTTTATATACGATATGTTGCAGTTTTGCGAAGCGGCGGGCCGGGAGCGCAACGGCGATATTGCAGCCTGCATGTGGCACAGCCGTTTGGCTTACCGCATCCGCCGCCATGTGGACGACAACAAAAAAATCATCAGCAAAAACAATGCTTACGCCAAATTGATCGAAGCGTTTTATAAAAACGGCATTAAGCATTTGGAAGCGAAATACCGTATTCCCCTGTTTAACCACTTTTATTTACTGAGGGCAAAATAATGGACTTGAACCGAATCAAATTAAATACCGAGCAGTTGCCGGTGGATATTTTCAGCACCGTGGCGCAAGAGGCGGCGGAATATATCCACGATTTCAATAAAAGTAAAAATAAATCCACCCAATTGCGTAAGTTTTACGATGAATTGGCCATGTGGCACGACAAGGTTTTTCAGGCGGCCGACCGTGCGGGCGAATACCAAAAAGCCGCACCGTTTATTCAGATGCTGAAAGCCAAAGCCGCTTATGCAAGAGGAAGGGAGCATGTTAATGAACAGTTTGTCGACATGTTTAACCACATCATCGACCAGATTAACAGCGCAGATGCCTTAAAAAACGCCAAACTCTTTTTTGAGGCCGTATTGGGTTTCCGCAAAGTCAGCGAAGCCAAATAATTCAGGAGAACAACATGAAATTAGCAAACATTCACATTTTGGAAGCCAAGCTGGTGTTGCAAACCGGTTTGCACATCGGCGCGGGCGACAGCGAAATCCATATCGGCGGCATCGACAACAGCGTGATCAAACACCCGGTGAGCGGCGAGCCGTATATTCCCGGCAGCAGCCTCAAAGGCAAAATCCGCAGCCTGCTGGAATGGAAAAGCGGCGTGGTGCAGGAAGCACCGCTGGGCAAACGTGAATATGAAACCGCACAAGGCGCGGAAAAAACCGCCGTCAAACACATTCTGCAACTGTTCGGCATCAGCGGAGACAGCCAAAGCGAAGCCTTGCAGCAGGAAATCGGCCACACCCGCGTTTCGTTTTGGGATTGCGGCTTGAATCCGGATTATGCGCAACGCTTGTGCGAAGATAATCTGCTGTTTACCGAAGTGAAAAGCGAAACCATGATTAACCGAATCAGGTGTAGGAAATTCCAGCGTTGTTTACACTTTCCGTTTTTTGCATGCAGACCCATTTTGGGATTTTTGAGGGTTGTCAAGAATGCCGAAAGGCACGGCGAAGCCGCATCGTTCTTGAGAATGCTCCAAAATCACGAAACCATCATTCCAGCAAAAAAACAAAAGCTGTTTGGCATAAAAAGTGTAAACAACCCGACCTTTTCCAACACACGGGCGGGAATCGTTGGCTTGCGATTTGATCGAGCCGATACGCCCGTTTTACGATGAATGGGCAGTTGCTTTGTTTGCCGAGGGGGCTGCGTGTTGAAGATTTTTCGATGCGCGGCGGTGCGTGCGAAATGGGCAAGGCCGGCAGAATGCGCTTTTATGCGGCTTTTGAAACGGCGGCAAAATCATGGCGGCCGCAAATGCGCCGTTTGTGTATGGATTTACTTTCGGCACTGGGGAGTGAGCTGGGCGATGAAAGCGGATGTTTTGCCGAATCTGAAATGGTGGCGGCAGAGAAAGATGATGCGCTGGCTGATGCTTATAATATGGCACAGGTAGGTAAGGAGATATTTAACCTGCTGCGCGATATGGATAAGGAACAAGTGGCGCTAAATGTAACCGGCGGCACCAAGCTGATGGCAATCGCGGCATTTGCAATGTTTAAAGAGGCGGGCTATCCATCGTTTTATTTCACAGCAAACAGCAATGAAGTGCTGCTGTTGGATAATAACAAGCGTTTGTCGCTAAAACCACCTAAAATCAAAATCGAAGATTATTTGATGCTGCACGGCTATCCGGCTCGGCATAAGCTGCAAAAGCAGCTAACGCATCGTGAGTGGCTGCCGTTTGCAGAAGAGCTGGTGCGTGCAAAGCACAGGTTGGAGTCGGAGTTGGGGCAGCTTAATTATAAGATTTCAAAGGCGGATAAGCGGGCATTGAAATGTAAAGTGCCTGCCGGCACCGTTGCGCATAATATGCAGTATTTACTGGAACTGTTGGAAAAATACGGCTTGGCACGACAGCAGGGCGGTTGTTTGGTGTTTGCCGATGAAGAGGCCAAGCAATATGCGGCGGGCGGTTGGTTTGAGGATTATGTGTTTCAGACGGCCAAATCTTTGCCGGGTGTGCAGGATGTGGCACTGAACGTGCAGATTGAAAATGCCAAAGAGCAGGTGTTCCAACACTGAATTGGATGTGTTGCTGCTGGCAAACAATGTGTCGCATGTGTTGGAGTGCAAAACGGCCAATTTTGCCAAAAATGAGGATAAGGCCGGGGATGCGCTGTATAAGCTGGAATCACTGAAAAAACTCGGTGGCCTGAGAACAAAAGCGATGCTGCTGTCGTATCGGGAATTGACCGGAAAAATCCGCAACCGTGCAGAGGGGGCGCAAATCAAGATTATCGAACAGAAGGATTTGAGCGGCATGAAAACACTGCTGGAGAAATGGGTAAATGGCCGCTAAAAAAAGAATCTTGGTGGCGGTTACCGGTATGTCGCCGCAGATTGTTACGGAAACGCTGTATGCGCTCCATACGCAGCAGCAATGGCTGCCGCAGGAAGTGTATGTGTTAACCACGCAAACCGGTGCTGCCAATATTGCCAACTCCCTCTTGGGGGAGGGCGGTTTTTTCCGGCGCTTGTGCGAAGAATATGAATTGCAGGATATTGCTTTCGATAAGGATTTTATCCATGTGATACGCGATGGGGCGGGGCAGCCGCTGGCCGATATCCGTTCGCCGCAGGAAAACAATCTGGCGGCAGACCAGATTGTGCGCTTTATTTACGATTTGTGTGCCGATGGGCAAACCGAACTGCATGTGTCGATTGCGGGCGGGCGCAAATCGATGGGGTTTTACATCGGTTACGCGTTGTCGCTCTTCGGCCGCAGGCAGGATAGATTGTCGCATGTGCTGGTGGAAGAGGCTTTCGAGCAGCACCGCGAATTTTTCTATCCGCCGCGCCAAAGCGTGTGGCTGGATACGGCCAAAGGCCGTTTGGACGCTTCGCAGGCGCAGGTGATGTTGGCCGATATTCCTTTTGTCCGTATGCGCGAAGGAATGCCGAAACTGCGGTTGGCCGATAACTGGAATTTTTCTCAGGCGGTAGAATTGACGCAAAAGAGCTTTAGTGATTTTAATTTGTTGATCGACTGCCCGACTATGAACATAGTTTGCGGCAATATGGAGCCGATCAAGCTGGCGGAACGCGAATTCAGTTTTTATTTGGCGATGGCCGAATTCAAACAGGAAGGCATTGTGTTGTGCAGGCAGAGAAACAGCCCCGATTATCAGTGTTTGAAAGAGCGTTATTGGCAGCATTACTGCCGGTTTAAAAAAGATCTGCAGGGAAGCGGCCCTCAGGCGAAGCGCCGCCGTGAGGAGGCTTATCAGAATTTGGATATCGGTGAAATCTGGAAAGAAATGCCGACACGGATTAAAAAAGTGTTGGAGCGCCATTTGGACGATTATGCCAAGCATTACCTGATTAACAGCTCGGGATTGAGAAACAGCTTGAATTATCAACTGGAAACAGATAAAAACAGAATCCGAATCCGGTATGTTAGCGCGGATGATCAAGGGTAACTCAAGATCTATCGGGCTTTGCAGGGCTTGAGGCCGTCTGAAAACCGTTTGACGAGGTTAAGGAACGATGAACACTGTTACAGTCAAAAATACCGTTTTGGGCGAAGGCCGCCCGAAAATCGCCGTGCCGCTGGCGGCCGAAGATTCAGACGGCCTGCAGTCGGCATTGCAGGGTTTGCAGGGGCTGCCTTTCGATGTGGCGGAGTTGCGCGCAGACTTTCTCAAGCAGGCGGCCGATGCGGGATATGTGATGGATTGTTTGCGGCAGGTGCGCGCGGCATTGCCCGATAAGCCGCTGCTGTTTACCTTCAGGCGGGCAGAAGAGGGAGGCAGATGCCCGGTTGCACAAGATGATTATTTTGCGCTGGTGCAGGCAGCCATACGCTCGGGTTGGGCGGATATGGTCGATATCGAGCTGTTTGCGGGCGAGGCGCAGGTGAAAGAAAGCGCGGCACTGGCCAAATCACACGGTGTGGCCGCGCTGCTGTGCAACCACGATTTCGATGCCACGCCGCCGAAAGAAGAGATTATCGCCCGCCTGCAAACCATGCAGGATTGGGGGGCGGACATCTGCAAAATCGCCGTGATGCCGCAGTCTCCTGCCGATGTTTTGGTGTTGCTCGATGCCGCGCAAACGATGTTCCGCCATTATGCGAAGCAGCCGCTGGTTGCGGTGGCGATGGGCAAGATGGGCGTTATCAGCCGCCTGGCAGGCGGAACATTCGGCTCGGCGATGACGTTTGGCGCGGCAACAAAGGCATCGGCACCGGGGCAGATAGCGGTTAATGATTTGCGCACGGTTTTGGATATTTTGGCGGATGAGGCCGTCTGAAAGGTTAAGGCCGTCTGAAAGGTTGAGGCCGTCTGAAAGGTTGAGGCCGTCTGAAAGGTTGAGGCCGTCTGAAAGGTTGAGGCCGTCTGAAAGGTTGAGGCCGTCTGAAAGGTTTCAGACGGCCTCGGTTTTTTATATTGTCGGTATTGAAGGCCTCAGCGTGTTTGCACGCATTCTGATTCGGAGCCGAGGTTTTTGACGGTGTGGTCGAATTCGGCCACATATTGCGGCAGCAGATAGGGGCGCAGCAGGCTGAGGGTGCGGCCGATACCGCGTATTTTGGAATCTTCTCCCAGTTTGGCGCGGCCGCGGATGGAGCCGTCGAAGTCGAACCAGTATTTGGTAATCATCCACATATTCACGGCCAAATCGTGCATGGCGGTTTCATCGGCGTTGATGATGCCCAAGCCGTTAAGACGGGTGAGCAGGTTTACCAGCAGGGGGGAAACTTTGGCTTGTGTGAAGTTGTTGTGTTCGCCCAAAAGCTCGGCGCTGCGGGCAAGCAGGGTATTGACATCGCTAAACAGAAAACGGTAACGCCACATGATGTCGTAGATGCCCGACATATAACCTACGGCTTGGCAAACGCTTTCGGGCAGAGCGGCGGTTTGCAGATAGCCCAGCAGGTCATCGCTGTAGCGCTTGAAAAGCTGCACGATGATTTCGTCTTTGTTGCGGAAGTGGTAATAGAGATTGCCGGGGCTGATGCCCAAATGGGCGGCAATGTGGTTGGTGCTGATATTGCGCTCGCCTTCTTCGTTGAAGAGAACGAGTGCAGAATCAATGATGCGCTGATAGGTGTTTTGTTTGCCGTCTTTCGCCATGGTTCAGTCTCCTTGCTGCCGTTTGTCTTTATGGTGGATTGGGTGATTATATCAAGAAAGCGGCAAAGTGATGTTCCGACACGCAAAGCCGCGCAAATGCAGTATGGCGCGCCGCTCCCAATGAAAAGGGATAATGAGAGAAAACGGAGCCGGCCGTGTTGCCCGCCGCAGGCAGCGTGGTTTGCAGCTTTAAAGAAAGGGCGGCGGAAACGGCTCAGGCGGGAATCCGGGCAGATTTTCAGACGGCCGCTGCGGTATCGGGCGCGGTATCTGCGCCTATCCAATTGGGTTCGGTGTGGAGCGCAACGCCGAAGGTTTGCTGCACGGTGCGCACGATGTGTTGCGCCAATGCGTAAACATCGTGCGCCTGCGCCTGCTGTTTGTTTACCAACACCAGCGCCTGTTGGTTGTGAACGGCTGCGCCGCCGATTTGGAAGCCTTTGAGGTTGCAGCATTCGATCAGCCAGCCTGCGGCAAGTTTCACCGAGCCATCGGGCTGCGGGTAGTGCGGCATATCGGGATACTGCGCCAGCAGTTTTTGCGCTGTTGGTGCCGCCACCACGGGGTTTTTGAAAAAGCTGCCGACATTGCCCAGCGTTTTCGGGTCGGGCAGTTTGCCCGAGCGGATCTGGCAGACGGCATCGGATACGTCTTTCGCCGTGATTTTGCGCCCCGCGCAGGCCTGTTCCACCACAGCGGCCAAGTCGCCGTAGCGCACATTGGGGCGGAAGGTTTCGTTTAGGGCAAACACCACCGCCGTAATCACATAACGCCCCCTGCCTGCCTGTTTGAACAGGCT
The DNA here is from genome assembly GCF_014297595.2 of Neisseria musculi. Classification (NCBI taxonomy): domain Bacteria; kingdom Pseudomonadati; phylum Pseudomonadota; class Betaproteobacteria; order Neisseriales; family Neisseriaceae; genus Neisseria; species Neisseria musculi. Next base: position 638,100 of record NZ_CP060414.2, read on the forward strand.
TTCGCGGTAGGAAAAGCGGCAGGCGGCATTATCGAGCGTAACAAATGTGCAGGTGTCCAAATCGAAGCAGCGCACGCTGTGTATCGCGTCTTTCACTTCCACGCCGTAGGCGCCGATATTCTGCACGGGCGATGCGCCCACGCTGCCGGGAATCAGGCTCAGGTTTTCCAGCCCGCTCAAGCCCGCTTCGAGCGTGTGCAGCACAAATTCGTGCCACACTTCGCCCGCCTGCGCTTCGAGATAAACGAGGCCGTCTGAACGGAAAAGCTCGCGGATGCCCCGGTTTTGGATATGGACGGCCAAACCCTGATAATCGCCCATCAGCAGAATATTGCTGCCGCCGCCCAGCCACAGCACGCTTTCGCGCTTGAATGCGGGCAGCTTCACGATTTCGTGCAGGTCGTTTTCGTGTTCCAAAACCGCAAAATCACGCGCCCGGGCTTTGAGGCCGAAGGTGTTGAGCGGGGTTAAATCCACATTGTGCATCACTTGCATCACACTGTCCTTTTGCGCGCCGCCTGCGGGCGGCTGCACCATTGCAAATACCAAACCAGCAGCACCGCCGCCACCGTGAGCGACAACACCAGCGCCGTCCAAAAACCATAAATGCCCATATTCAAACCATAGGCGAGCGCATAGCCGGGCAGCAGGCCGAAGCCCCAAAACGCCAGCGCGTGTATCAGCATCGGCACTTTGGTGATTTTATAGCCGCGCAGCGCATAAGAAGCCACGCATTGGGTGCTGTCGGCAAGTTGGAACACCGCCGCAAACAGCAGCACGGCGGCGGCAATGCCCAATACGGCGGCATCATCGGTATACATGCCCGCCAGCGGGTAGCGGAGCCATACCAACAGCAGGGCGGTAACCGCCGCCAGCATCAGCCCCAACACCAGTGACACGCCCGAAATATAGCGCGCCCTAATATATTCGCCGCGTCCGAGCGAATAGCCCACCCGCACCGTGCCGGCTGCGCCCACGCTTTGCGGAATCATATAAATCACGCCGGTAAGGCTGATCACCACCTGTTGCGCGGCGATATAATCCTCACCCAGCGGGGCAATCAAAAACACAATAAACGAAAACAGGCTCGCTTCGAGAAAAAACGACAAACCGATGGGCGCGCCCAGCTTCCAGATTCTGCAGAACGCATCGGCTTTGGGGCGGCTGAAACGGTCGGTCAGCCCGAAGCGGCGGAAATAGGGCTGCTTGGCCGCATAAAGCCACAACACCGCCGCATTAAACCAAAACACCGTCGCCGTGGCCAGACCGCAGCCTGCGCCGCCCAGCGCAGGCATGCCGAATTTGCCGTAAACAAACATATAGTTGAGCGGAATATTGAGCAGAAACGCCAAAAAACTCACCACCATAATCGCGCGCGGGCGGTTGAGGCTGGAGGCATAAGCATGCAGGGCGCGGTGTATCATCGCGGCGGGCATGGCCAGGCCGGTGAAAAACATATAATGCCCCATCATCCGCTCGACCTTGCCGCTCAGGTTCAAAACCTGCTGAAACAGCGGCACCGCCGCCCACAGCAGCAGCATACCGGCCAGCCCCAGCATCAAGCCGAACCAGATGCCCTGCCGCCCCGTTTCGCCCACTTCGGCGGTTTTGCCCGCGCCGAACAAATGGGCAATCATCGGATTGAGCGCCGTCATCACCCCCAAAAAGGTGATATACACGGTGGCAAACGCGCTGCTGCCCAATGCCACCGCCGCCAAATCGTCTTTGCCCGCGCCGCCGGCCATCACCGTATCGACAAAACCGATGCCCACCTGCGCCACCTGCGCCAGCAGCATGGGCAGGGCCAGCAGGGAGAGCTTTTTGATTTCTTTCGAGAAAACGGAGAAGGAATAGCGGTTTAAATCGAGCAGCATGGGGTTTTTTGATATTCAAATAAGGCGGGCACCGCGCCGCGTGGGGCGTTCAAGCATTGTCGGGGCTTCAGACGGCCTGTTGCCGATATTATAGAGACTGTTTGAAAAGCGGCGTGTAGTGTAACAAAAAAAGCCCCGTTTCGGTTGGATTGGCAACAGGCAGGCCGTCTGAAACACGGTCTGCCCAAGTGCTGTCGGCCTGCAAGATTTTCCGCAATAAGCAGAAACGCCGTCTGCAAACCGCTTTGGCAAGCCGCGTCAGGCCGCGCGGCTGCCGTTGCACAAACCGCTGCCCTGTTTGTAATGTAGAGCAGCCCGCATCCATGCCCGGGCATATTTTCAGACCCGAGGTGTATTTTCAGACGGCCTGTAATGCAAAGCCATGCCCGAATCGGAGCGGGTTTCAGCTCTGATTGGGAATTTAATAACGGCAAGGGCAAAACCTGCTATTTTGTTGGTGCGTGGGGCTGATTAAGCCTTGTTTTTCATAATAACGAATGGTTTCCAAATGCACGCCTGCTTGTTCACTGGCTTGTTTTATTTTAAAAAATTTTGACATTTTGGCTTGACCCTGTAATGGCTACGGAGTTTATAATATAGCAAGCTTCATCTAAAACAGGAGCAAAAAATGCCGTGCCAAAATTGTTGCGGTTCAAATCAACCCACTCATCAATCGCCCAAATACAAAAAAGCCTTGTGGATTGTCTTGATATTGAATTTAACAATGTTTTTTGTAGAAATTGTAATGGGGATAAAATCGGGTTCAACTTCGCTGTTATCGGACAGTTTAGACTTCTTGGGTGATAGTGCCAATTATTTGATAAGTTTGATTGTGTTGCCAATGGCGTTAAGTTACCGTGCCAAAGCGTCTATGGTCAAGGGGCTAACAATGGGCAGTTTTGGTTTGTTTATTTTAATGACGACCGTTTATCGTGTGTTTTATGGGGAAATTCCCAGTTATTCTGAAATGAGTATTGTGGGATTTTTGGCGTTATTGGTAAATGTGTCAGCATTGCTGATATTGTTAAAATTTCGTGATGGCGACAGCAATGTCAGAAGCGTGTGGGTGTGTTCCCGAAATGATGCCATTGGTAATGTAGCAGTGATTTTGGCTGGTATAGCAGTTTATGTTTTTGGGTCAAAATATCCTGATTTAATTGTGGCTTTTGTTTTGGCATTTTTGGCATTACAAGCCAGTCAAGAAATCATCAAAAGGGCTTGGACGGAATTAAAAGTCAGTTAATTTAAAGCACCGTTTGGATTAAGGTTCAAGCGGTGTTTTTCTTTCTAAAATTTTACAAAATAACTTTCAGCCAGCCCCAAAAACCTTAATTTGTAATTCATTCTCATTTTTTGCTAAAATGGCGGTTATTTTAAGTTGAAGTTTAAAATGCAAAATTCCTTAATCGCCCTAGCATTATCGCTTGCCTTAACTGCCTGTCAAACAATGCCGGCAGACACGCAACCGGCTTAAACCGGCCTTTGAGCGGTGCGCCGAAGCCGCCGCCATGCCGCTTCAGACGGCCGCCAAACCCGCCTTTGCCGGTGTCCCGCCCAATCCGTGCTCCCGGGTAAAACCGACCTGGAAATACCGGCCGTTCGAGCCTGCCAGTGAGCTTTATCTTGCCCTTATATGGAGCGGGACAAGGTTGCGGACAGGCATATTTTCTGCTTCGGCAGAATCAAACAGAACCTCATCCCTGCCGGCTTTCCAACACCGATAAAAACTGTGCCAAATCTTGCGGCAGCGCCGCTTTCAGGTGCAGCGGCCCGCCCGTGAGCGGGTGGTTCAGATGCAGTTCGGCCGCGTGTAGAAACATCCGTTTCAGGCCGAGTTTCTGCAGGCGTTTGTTGGCCTGATAATCACCGTAGCGTTCGTCACCTGCAATCGGGCAGCCTTGCGACTGCATATGCACCCTGATCTGGTGGGTGCGGCCGGTTTTCAGCGTGGCTTGGGCGAAGGTTAAATCCGACAGGCCGACACTGTGCAGAAGGCCGTCTGAAAAACGGTTCAACACCCGCAAAACCGTGTGTGCCGGTTGGCCGTTTTCACTCACGCGCACCATTTTTTCGCCCTGCGCGCCGGTGTATTTGAAGAGCGGCAGTTTTACATCTGTGCGGTTTTGTTTCAGACGGCCCACCCCCAGCGCGAGATAGATTTTTTTCGGGTGGTTGTTGCGGATGGCTTCGTGCAGCTTCACCAGCGCGCTGCGTTTTTTGGCAACCATCAACAGGCCGCTGGTGTCTTTGTCGAGGCGGTGGACGAGTTCGAGATATTCGGCTTCGGGGCGGGCGCGGCGGAGTTGTTCGATAACGCCGAAGCTTACGCCGCTGCCGCCGTGCACTGCCGTGCCTGCGGGCTTGTTGATGACCAGCACGGCATCGTCTTCATACACAATCTCAAACCTGCGCGCGGGCGCGGCGTTTTTTTCAGACGGCCTCTGTTTTTCGGCCGTGCGCACGGGCGGAATGCGCACCACATCGCCTTCATTCAGCCGCTCGGACGGTTGGGCGCGCTTTTTGTTCAGACGCACCTCTCCTGCGCGGATAATGCGGTGGATATGGCTCTTGGGCACGCCTTTGAGGGTTTTGATTAAGAAGTTGTCGAGCCGCGCGCCGGCATCCGCTTCGGTGATGCTGATGCGGCTGACCAAGTTTTTGCTAATTGCAGGCATTTTCTCTATAATCCCGTTACTGTTTTAAGACGGTTTAAGAAGAAATAACAGGCCGTCTGAAACAGATTCGGCGCAAGGTTTGCAAACGGCAAACCGAAACCGCCCGTTATTGTGAACCGGGTATTTTATCTGAAAAAAGCACGCCACAAAGCATTTCCTTTGTCTGCCTTAAAGCCGGGCGGATAAAGATGTAATTAAGTTTAACCTTTTCCGGCACGGTGCCCGCAAGCATAAGACGCACGACAACGCGCTGCCGCAGGATTTTTGCCGCGCCGGACAGCAATGAAGAAGACGGCTCGTATTTGCCGGCTGCCCGATGGCGCAGCGGCAGGCCAGCAGCATGGAAAAACGCAAATCGTAGAAGCATCCGTGCCGTATGTTCTTTATCTCCCTTCTCGTTCAAGCAGCCCCACACGCCGTTTCAGACGGCCTGACCATTGGCGGCTGGCAAGCGTTGAATACTGATTACACGCCTCGTGGGTGCATGAAACGAGGTTGTTATGAAACGTATGTTGTTTAACGCCACGCAGGCCGAAGAGCTGCGCGTGGCAATCGTTGACGGGCAGACCCTGCTCGATCTCGATATCGAAACGCTGGGCAAAGAGCAGCGTAAAGGCAATATCTATAAGGGTGTGATTACCCGCATCGAGCCGTCGCTGGAAGCGTGTTTCGTTGATTACGGCACCGACCGCCACGGCTTTCTTCCGTTCAAAGAAGTCTCCCGAACCTATTTCCAAGACTACGAGGGCGGCCGCGCACGCATTCAAGATGTGCTCAAAGAAGGCATGCAGGTGATTGTGCAGGTGGAAAAAGACGAGCGCGGCAACAAAGGTGCGGCGCTGACCACCTTTATCAGCCTGGCCGGCCGCTATCTGGTGCTGATGCCCAATAATCCGCGCGGCGGAGGTGTGTCGCGCCGCATCGAAGGCGAAGAGCGCCAAGAGCTGAAAGCCGCAATGGCCGAGTTGGATGTGCCGCGCGGCATGAGCCTGATTGCGCGCACTGCCGGCATCGGCCGCAGCGTGGAAGAGCTGCAATGGGATTTCAACTATCTCAGGCAGCTGTGGCAGGCCATCGAAGAAGCGGGCAGGGCGCACCACGAGCCGTATCTGCTGTTTATGGAAAGCTCGCTGCTCATCCGCGCCATCCGCGACTACTACCGCCCCGACATCGGTGAAATTCTGGTCGACAACCGCGAGGTACACGAGCAAATCAGCGAGTTTATGAGCTATGTGATGCCCAACAACATCGGCCGTCTGAAACTCTATCAAGACCACACACCGCTGTTTTCGCGTTTTCAAATCGAGCATCAGATTGAAAGCGCGTTTGCCCGCAGCGTGAGCCTGCCTTCCGGCGGGGCGGTGGTTATCGACCACACCGAAGCCCTGGTTTCCATCGATGTGAACTCGGCCCGTGCTACCCGCGGTGCCGATATTGAAGACACCGCCTTCAAAACCAATATGGAGGCCGCCGAAGAAGTGGCCCGCCAAATGCGCCTGCGCGACCTGGGCGGTTTGGTGGTGATCGACTTCATCGATATGGAAAACCCCAAACACCAGCGTGATGTGGAAAACGTGTTGCGCGATGCCTTGAAAAAAGACCGCGCCCGTGTGCAGATGGGCAAACTTTCCCGCTTCGGCCTGCTCGAGCTTTCGCGCCAACGCCTGAAGCCTGCGCTGGGCGAAAGCAGCCATACCGCCTGCCCGCGCTGTGCCGGAACCGGTGTTATCCGCAGCATCGAATCCACCGCCCTGCATGTGCTGCGCATCATTCAGGAGGAAGCCATGAAAGACAACACCGGCGAAGTGCACGCACAAGTGCCGGTAGATGTGGCTACTTTCCTGCTCAATGAAAAACGCGCCGAACTGTTTGGTTTGGAAGAGCGTTTGGAGGTTTCGGTATTCCTGATTCCCAACAACCATCTCGAAAACCCGCACTACGAAATCACCCGTGTGCGCACCGATGATGTGGACGAAAACGCCGAGCCGAGCTACAAGCGTGTGGAAGTTCCCGAAGAAAACGAAAGCGACAAACCTTTCGGCAGCGAAAGGGCCAAAGCCGAACGCCCCGAGCCGGCCGTGAAAGGGGTGAAGCACACCCGGCCCGCGCCCACAGCGGCCGCGCCGGCCTCCGCCCAACCGGGTTGGTGGGGTGGTTTGAAATCGTGGCTGGGCAAAGTATTCGGCGGCACGCAGGAGCCTGAAAAAGCGGCCGAAACCGAAAAAAACACTGCGCGCAGCAACGGCAGCCGCCGCCCGGCCGCCGGCAGCCGCCGCCAAGCCCCGCGCCGCAACCCGAACCAGAAACGGCAGGATAACGAAGCCCGGGAAGCAGATGAAGCCAAAGAAACTCCGGCCGCAGGTTTGACGGAAAACAGCGCAGGCGGCAACGGCAGCCGCACCCGGCGCAACCGCCGCCATCAGGATGAGGGCAGCTGCAACCGCCCAATCCGCAACGATACCGGCGACAGTGTTTCCGAAGCAGGCAGGCCGGCAGAGAAAGCAGTTGAAAAAGCAGTCCGTAACGGGCAGCACGGCAACCGCCTCAACCGCAGCGAAAAACCGGCTGCGCAGGTTGCCGCCGGGGCAGTTGCAAAAGCGGAAAAACTGCCCGAAACGGCAGTGGAGGCTGCGCAAACCACACAGGCTGCAACCGGCAGCGATGATCGGAGCAGCCGCCGGGAGCGCGAACGCAACCGTCAGCGCGACCAACGCGACCGCCGCAGCAACAGCAAGAAGCGCAATATTCCTTCAGCCGCTAAAATCGAGCAATATCTGAGCATTGAGGAAACGGCCGACAAAGTGCGTTTTGCCGTGGCGTATGTGTGCGGCGGGGCTGAAGAAACACCGGTTGCTATTTCTGTTGCCGCACCGTTGGCCGCCGATGCCGGCGCGGTTGCGCCCGAGGCCGACAAACCTTTGGTTGTGGTGGTGCCTGCCCGGATTGAGGCTGCCCTTGTGGAGCAGTCTGTCGAAAACAGCGCAGCCGAACCGCTTTTGTTTGCCATCGAACCCGATGATGCCGGGGAGCCGGTGAGGCCGTCTGAACAGCAGATAATCGAATCAGCGGTGTTCAATACCGAGCAGGCGGTTTGTGCTGTGTCGGGTATCGGCCATGCAGACGAAGACCGTGAGGCGGGGCAGCCGGAAGCGCAGGCGCAAGAAGCTGCCGCCGTACAAACCGTAACGGTGGCGCCGGCTGTTTCAGACGGCTTGGACTTGGGCGGCCTGGTGCTGGTGCAGACCCGTGCGGATGCCATGGCTGCCGCCGCAGTATGGGTACAACCCGAAACACCCACTCTGCGCCGTGCCGATGTGCCGAAAATTGCAGAAGCCGAGGCTGCCGATGTTGCGCTGGTGCAGGTGGAAACCGCCCGGCAGTAAGCCTGATACAGGCAGAAAAAATCCCGGCCGTTATCGAATGGCCGGGATTTTTTATATGTTTTTTATTGCATAACTTTTTATCGGCTCTGCTATGGCGTTTGCAGCAAGCTTGGGCCGTCTGAAAAAATAATAGGGCTGTATCGATGGTGTGCAGGCAGTAATACCGCAGATGTTGCTGTATCCTTAGCGTATTGCATAGTGAAAGCAGCGCAGCGGGGTAAGGCAGCAAAGCCGCCAAGTGAAGCACCATATGGAACAGATTCTGCTGCCGGCCTGCTTTTTTGAAGCAGGGCAACGCAGTGTCAGTGGATATGGAATCCACTGTGTTTTTCATACCGCGCCGGCCCCAGATCATCGCTACGGATCTCTGTTTTTCTGCCGCATACCAAATCGGCGGTCAGTTTGGCCGAACCGAGCGACATCGTCCAACCCAGCGTGCCGTGGCCGGTGTTGACAAACAGGTTTTCAAAACGGGCGGCGCCGATGATGGGGGTGCTGTCCGGTGTCATCGGGCGCAGGCCGCTCCAGAAAGTTGCGCGCGGCAAATCGCCGCTGCCGGGGAAAAGGTCGGTTACCACCAGCTCCAACGTTTCGCGGCGTACAGGGGAAAGTTGCAGCTTGTAGCCGGAAAGCTCGGCCATACCGCCGATGCGGATGCGTTGGTCAAACCGAGTAACGGCCACTTTATAGGTTTCATCGATGATGGTGGAAACGGGTGCAGCTTTTTCTTGGGCAACCGGCACGGTAAGCGAGTAGCCTTTAACCGGATACACGGGCAGATTCAAGCCCAGCGCTGCCGTTATGGGGCGGCTGAAACTGCCGAGCGCGCACACAAAACAGTCGGCCTCAAAACGCCCGCCGCCTGCGTGAACGGCTTTAATCAGGCCGTCTGAATGTTCGATGCGGCCGATTTCGCAGTTGAATTTGAACGATGCCCCTTTTTCCATACACATCTGCGCGAGTTTGCGGGCAAACAGGTGGCAATCGCCGGTGGCATCGTTGGGCAGGTAGAGTGCGCCGGCGATTTTGTGCAGTGCGTTTTTTAACGCGGGTTCGTATTGCAGGCACGCTTCGGGCTGCAGTCTTTGGTACGGCACGCCGTAGCTTTGCAACACTTCGATATCGCTTTGGGCTGCGTGCACTTCTTTTTCGGTGCGGAAAATCTGCAATGTGCCTTTGTTGCGTCCTTCAAAATCCAACGCGTGTTCGGCCTGAAAGCGGCAGAACATTTCGCGGCTGTATTCCGACACCCGCACCATGCGTTCTTTGTTTATGTGGTAACGGCCGGCATTGCAGTTGCCCAACATCTGCCACAACCATTGCAGTTGGAACAGGCTGCCGTCCGGCTTGAAAATCAGAGGCGAATGCGGCCGCAACAGCCATTTTGCTGCTTTTTTCGGAATACCCGGTGCAGCCCACGGTGTGGTGTAGCCGTAGGAAAGCTGCCCTGCGTTGGCAAAGCTGGTTTCCATCGCTGCCGCATCGGCACGGTCGATAACCACAACATCGTGTCCGGCCTCCAAAAGATACCAAGCCGTACACACGCCCGCTATGCCTGCGCCCAACACGATCACTTTCATTGCCGACCCTTTTTGTAGGTAGTGGGATTATAAAGTTTATCTTATTTAAAATAGTGTTTTTCACTTTATTGATAAATTTAAAAAGATTATTATTCTGAAAATAATCTTGTTAAAAGTGAAAAGCAATTATGAAAGATTTGGATAAAACCGACTTTAAAATTTTAAAGCTGCTGCAGCAAAACGCCCGTATTCCGATGACGGAGCTGGCCGAAAAAGTGGGCTTGTCCACCACGCCCGTTACCGAGCGTGTGCGCCGCCTCGAGCGCGAAAACATCATCAAGGGCTACCACGCACGCCTGAACCCCCACGCGCTGGGGCAAAGCCTGCTGGTGTTTGTAGAAATCAAGCTGCGCTCCAAATCGGGCAATATTTTTGAAGATTTCCGCCGCGAAGTGTTAAAAATTCCGCAGATTCTCGAATGCCACTTGGTGTCGGGCGAATACGACTACCTCATCAAGCTGCGCCTGCCCGATATGTCGGCCTACCGCGACCTGCTCGGCAATATCCTGCTGCAATTGCCCGCAGCGGCAGAAAGCCGCAGCTATGTGGTGATGGAAGAGGTGAAAGAAGAAATGCAGTTGGATTTGGGCTAGCGCGAAAATCCGGCCGCGCCCAATCAACTGTTAGGGGCAGGCAATTTCCGGTGGATATATTGATACTGCGGGCGGCATACAATTGCTGAGGCCGTCTGAAAAACCGGCGGCGGACAAAAAACTTTCAGACGGCCGGCCAATACAGCAGTACCAAAAGCTTTCAGACGGCCAGTCAAGCTCTAACGGCAATCATCAGATAAAACTCAGGCGAAATCGCCCCATAATGTCTGCACGGCAGCGATGGCCGCCGGTGCAGCAGTTTCGGTGCGCAGAACACGCGGGCCGAGTTTGACTGCCTGGAAACCTGCATCAAAGGCCGACTGTTCTTCTGCCGCCGTCCAGCCGCCTTCGGGGCCCGCCATCAGAATCATGCCCTGCGGGTCGGGCTGGATGCTGCGCAAACTGCGCGCTTGGGTAAGGCTCAGCAGCAGGCGGGCGCCTTCGGGCAGGCTTGCCAGGGCTTCGCGGTAAGGCAGGAGCGGCCACACTTTCGGAACCACATTGCGCCCGCTCTGCTCGCAGGCCGAAACCACAATATCCTGCCAGCGGGCAGAGCGTTTGCCGGCCCGCTCTCCGTTTAGGCGCACCAGGCAGCGTTCGCTCAACACCGGGCGTATTTCGGCAACGCCCAATTCCACGCTTTTTTGCAGGGTGAAATCCATGCGTTCGCCGCTGGAAACTGCCTGCACCAAGATAATCCGCAACGGTGATTCGTTGTCGGCTCTTTCTTCGCGCAAAATTTCCGCCTGTGCGCGGCGTTTTTCCAAAAGCACCAGGCGCGCGGGATACGCTTTGCCGTTGCCGTTAAACAGCACGATTTCCGCCTGCGCGCGCACCCGAAGCACGTTCAGATGGCGTACTACATTTTCGGGTAAAGCAAGAAGCCGGCCTGGAGATAACACATCGGGAACGTAAAAGCGGGGCATATTGTTGGTGTCGTTGGCTGAAAAAAGTTAATATTGTCGCTTTTAAATCGAAATGGCAAGTGTAGTGAATACCCTTCATTTTCGGAAGCAGGCAGTAAACCGCAGACAGTGCAAAACCAGTGCGGTTGCCGCTTGGGCGGCCGTTAAAACCGTTTTAGCTTGGCGGAAATTTGTTTCTTTTCGGAAACGGCGTTTTAGCTTCGCAGAAACTGGTTTCCTTTCGGAAACGGCGTTTTCTTGAGGCCGGGGCGCAGTAAGGGCAGCGGCAGAAATGAAGAGAGCCCGCTATATTTAATATTTTTAAGGGGATATCGTGTTAAACAAACTGCATATGCTGGTGCGCGAGGTGGCAAAAACCGAAGTGATGCCCCGTTTTCTCAATGTGGGCATCAGCCGCAAAGCAGACGGTTCGCTGCTGACCGAGGCCGATTTGGCGGCGCAGGCGGCATTTGCAGCCAAATTGCCCGGCCTCATCGATTGCCCGATGCTGGGTGAAGAAATGGCCGTGCAGCGTCAAACCGAATTGTGGCGGCACAACGGGCAGGGGCTGTGGGTGGTAGATCCCATCGATGGCACCAATAATTTTATCAACGGCCTGCCGCATTTTGCCTTATCGTGCGCCTTTATCTGCAACGGCCGTCCGCAGCTGGGCGTGATTTACAACCCCGTAAGCGATGAGTGTTTTTATGCCGAGCGCGGCGGCGGTGCGTTTCTCAACGGCCGCCCGCTGCCGTTGCGCAATGTGCAGAAACAGCTTCATGAAGCGATTGCCGGTGTGGAAATCAAATATTTGCGCTCGGGAAAGCTTTCCAGCCGTATGAATACGTTGGCACCGTTCGGCAGCATACGCAGCATGGGCAGCAGTGCGTTGGATTGGTGCTATTTGGCTTCGGGCCGCTATGATATTTATGTGCATGGCGGTCAAAAATTATGGGACTACGCTGCCGGCGCGCTGATTTTTGAAGAGTCCGGCGGCAAACTGGCCACTTTGGAGGGCGATGATTTTTGGAGTGGCGACCATGTGTTCAAACGTTCGGTGATTGCCGGCCTGCAGGCCGGACTGTTTGAAAAATGGTTGAAGTGGATACGGGAAAACCAATAAATGCTTCCCGAATCCGTATGTGCTCTGCAAACGGCCTGATAGTAGGCCGTCTGAATAAGATCTATATAACACAAAAGTTTCCTGAGATTTATACCTAAAATGATTATTCATTTTGCAAATAAACAACAGCAAACCCAAATTATGGAAATAATTGCACAGATTAACGCCATTTAAAGCTAACTGGTCTAGAATGCAGACTGCTGGTGCTGCTAACGCCTTTTCTCTCCCTTGAGGCGGGTGCCGGCAAGACGTTTTCCCGCAATGTATTAGCCATTCATACTTCTCCCTTGGTATGAATGGTTTTTTTTGTCTGCAAAATACCGCCTTGCCGTTTTTAATGTAGGCCGTCTGAAAACTAAAGCAGAAAGCTTGATTGCCGCCTCGGAAACCGCTTGAATTTTCCCGCCGCTCCAACCGCCTGTGCTATGATTTATGCCGTTTACCAACCCTGTTTTTGAAGGACGGATTATGTCTTGGTCGGCGGCAGACAGCGCTTCGCTTTACGGCATCCGCCATTGGGGCGACCGCTATTTTTCGGTGAGTGAAAACGGCCATGTGATGGTGCGTCCCAACGACCAAAGTGAAACAACAGTTGATTTATACGGTTTGGTGGGCCAGCTCAACGGGCGCGGGCAGGATCTGCCCATGCTGCTCTGTTTTCCCGATATTCTGCAAGACCGTGTGGCGCGGCTGTGCGCAGCGTTTGGCCGCTCTATCCGCAAAAACAGCTATCAAGGCAGCTATACGGCGATTTATCCGATTAAGGTTAATCAGCAAGAAAGCGTGGTGAAAAACATCATTGTGCCGAAAAACAGCGGTGTTTCTATCGGCCTGGAAGCTGGATTCAAACCTGAATTGATGATTGTATTGGCCTTTGCCCCCAAAGGCGGCACCATTGTGTGCAACGGTTATAAAGACCGCGACTTTATCCGTTTGGCGCTGATGGGCCAACGGCTCGGTCATCAAGTATTTATCGTGATTGAAAAAGAAGCCGAAGAAGTGGATTTGGTGATTCAGGAGTCACAAAATCTCGGCATCAAAGCCAATATAGGCCTGCGTGTGCGCCTTTCTTCGCTTTCATCGAGCAAATGGGCCGACACCGGCGGTGAAAAAGGCAAATTCGGCCTTTCTGCCGCGCAATTGATCTCTGCGGTGGAGAAGCTTGCTGCCGCCGGTTTGGATGATACGGTCAAGCTGATGAACTTTCATATGGGCTCGCAGATTTCTAATATTGCCGACTACCGCATGGGCTTTAAAGAAGCCGTACGCTATTTTGCCGAACTGCGGGGCTTGGGGTTGCCGGTTGAATATATAGATGTGGGCGGGGGCCTCGGTGTGGATTACGATGGCACACACTCGCGCAATGCCAGTTCCATCAACTACGATGTGGGTGAATATTCCCACACTATTGTTTCGATGTTGGCCGAATACTGCAACGAACATAATGTGCCGCATCCGCATATTTTTTCGGAATCCGGCCGCGCTATGACCGCGCATCATGCTGTGCTGGTGATGAACGTTACCGATGTCGAGCGCCTGCCCGAGCAGATTCCCGAAATCGCCGATGAAGAAAACCTTTCTTTCGCTGCCCAAAAGTTGATTGCCTATCTCGATATAAATGACAGCGAAATGGTTACTGAAACCTATTACCGCATCGGCCACTATCTTACCGAAGTAACCGAGCTCTATCTCGAAGGCAAAGTGCCGTTGAAAGAAAAAGCACTGGCCGAACAGCTTCACGCGGTATTGTGCCGCCGTCTGAAAAACCAGCTTCAGGCCGGACGGCGTTCGCAGTGCCAGGTTTACGATGATCTCACCGACAAGCTGGCCGACAAGTATTTCTGCAACTTCAGCGTGTTTCAAAGTCTTCCCGACACTTGGGCCATTGGCCAGGTGCTGCCTGTTATGCTTCTTCACCACCTTAACGAACGCCCAGCCCGCCGCGCTGTATTACACGATTTAACTTGCAATTCAGACGGCAAAATCCGCCAATATGTTGATCAGCAGAGTATCGAATCCAGCATGAGTGTGCATGATTTGATCCCCGGCGAACCGTATGTTTTGGGTGTGTTTATGGTGGGCGCGTATCAGGAAATTCTAGGCGATATGCACAATCTTTTCGGTGATACCGACTCGGTCAATGTTTATGTACGCAACGATGGAGGCATCGAATTTGCAGGCATGGAAGAGCATGATACCGTTGAAGACATGCTGCACTATGTGCATCTTTCCACCAACGAAGTCATCAACAAATTCGAAGAAAAGACCCGTTGGGCGCAACTGAAGGCTGCCGAGCGCAAACTCTACACTGCCGAATTTCTGCACGCACTCAAGCAAAGCAGTTATCTGAGTACCGAAGCGGAAGACGAAGCCTGATGCACGCCAATATGTCGATAAAGGCCGGGCAGGCTGCGTTTTTAAACCCGGCGGCTTGTATTTTTATCGGAATAATTGTTTGATGGTTTTTGAACATTTTCAAGAAATAATAAAATAATATAAGGGTTTTGTTGCAGCTTGCCGCATTTCCGGCAATGCTCAAATAGATTTTCAAGTAAAAACAAAAATTATAGGCGATACTGAATTTTTCTATATTCATGATTCCGAATGAATTTTGTAAAGGCCGCAGAATGGAGTTCCCCTGGATTGTATAGACGCTGACAATTTAAGCTGCAAAGAAAAGCGGGGCATTACCGGCTCCGCTTTGTTACGGCAGATATTCAACGATTAGCGGATTGCAGTTGTTTGGCGGCTTCCAAAGCATAATAAGTCAAAATGCCATCGGCTCCCGCGCGTTTGAATGCCAGCAGACTCTCCAAAATGACTTTGCTGCCGTCCAGCCAACCGTTTTGGACGGCCGCCTGCAGCATGGCATATTCGCCCGAAACCTGATAAGCATAGGTTGGCACGCCGAATTCGTCTTTTACCCGGCGGATAACGTCCAAGTATGGCAGACCGGGTTTTACCATCACCATATCGGCACCTTCCTGAATATCCAGTGCTACTTCCTGCAAAGCCTCATTGGAATTGGCAGGATCCATTTGGTAAGTGAATTTATCGGCCTTGCCCAAGTTGCCTGAACTACCTACTGCATCGCGGAACGGCCCGTAAAAAGCCGAAGCATATTTGGCCGAATACGCCATAATACGGGTGTGGATGTGGCCTTGCTTTTCCAGCGCCCTGCGGATGGCGCCAATGCGGCCGTCCATCATATCTGAAGGCGCCACTACCTGTGCGCCGGCTTCGGCATGGCAAAGAGCCTGTTTGATTAACACCTCGATGGTTTCATCGTTCAGCACATAGCCTGAATTATCGGTTATGCCGTCTTGTCCGTGAATGGTGTAAGGATCAAGTGCAATATCCGTCATGATACCCAACTCAGGAAAGGTTTCGCGTAGTTTGCGGACTGCCACCGGCACTAATCCGTCTTGGTTGTAAGCCTCTTGTGCCGTTTCGGTTTTATGCTGTGTAATCACGGGGAACAAGGCCAACATAGGGATGCCGAGCATCACAGCTTTTTCTGCCGTATACAACAACTTATCCAAACTTTGGCGTTTTACGCCCGGCATAGAGGCAACCGATTCTTCTTGATTACGGCCTTCCAATACGAAAACCGGATAAATCAAATCATCGGCACTCAACGAGTGTTCGCGCATCAGACGGCGGGAAAAATCGTCTTTACGCATGCGGCGCAAACGGGAAGACGGAACAACACGATAGGGAAAATTCATAATATCCTTAGAGACCTTAAAAATGATCGGACGGGCAGATTATACGTGCTTTTGTTTCTGAACAAAGTAAGGATTTATGACAGGCCGTCTGAAAGCGGTTTTTTCGGGTTGAGAGTGTTGTTTTTTGAGGGGGGTGTTGGATAAAGTGGGGGTGTGTTGAATAAAATATTCAAGTAAAACATTTTGTTGTAATTTTTTTGTATTGATTTTTTGTATATTGTGTTGACGGTTGGAGTTGGGGTTGTGTATAGTTCGCTTTCTGCTCCGGTGTCGGAGCTGTTCTTTAACAACACAGATTACCGATAAGTGTGGGTGCCTTAGGCCCTGCACTGCGTAGAGACAGACAAGGAACAGACTTGTCGGTTTCTTTGAAGCAGACCAGAAGTTTTAAGTTAGAGATTGAACATAAGAGTTTGATCCTGGCTCAGATTGAACGCTGGCGGCATGCTTTACACATGCAAGTCGGACGGCAGCGGGGGAGTGCTTGCACTTCTGCCGGCGAGTGGCGAACGGGTGAGTAATGCATCGGAACGTACCGGGTAGTGGGGGATAACTGTCCGAAAGGGCGGCTAATACCGCATACACTTTGAGAAGGAAAGCGGGGGACTTTACGGCCTCGCGCTATCTGAGCGGCCGATGTCTGATTAGCTGGTTGGTGGGGTAAAGGCCTACCAAGGCGACGATCAGTAGCGGGTCTGAGAGGATGATCCGCCACACTGGGACTGAGACACGGCCCAGACTCCTACGGGAGGCAGCAGTGGGGAATTTTGGACAATGGGGGCAACCCTGATCCAGCCATGCCGCGTGTCTGAAGAAGGCCTTCGGGTTGTAAAGGACTTTTGTCGGGGAAGAAAAGGTGGTTGCTAATATCAACTGCTGATGACGGTACCTGAAGAATAAGCACCGGCTAACTACGTGCCAGCAGCCGCGGTAATACGTAGGGTGCGAGCGTTAATCGGAATTACTGGGCGTAAAGCGGGCGCAGACGGTTACTTAAGCAGGATGTGAAATCCCCGGGCTTAACCTGGGAACTGCGTTCTGAACTGGGTAGCTGGAGTATGTCAGAGGGGGGTAGAATTCCACGTGTAGCAGTGAAATGCGTAGAGATGTGGAGGAATACCGATGGCGAAGGCAGCCCCCTGGGACAATACTGACGTTCATGCCCGAAAGCGTGGGTAGCAAACAGGATTAGATACCCTGGTAGTCCACGCCCTAAACGATGTCGATTAGCTGTTGGGGCACTTGATGCCTTAGTAGCGTAGCTAACGCGTGAAATCGACCGCCTGGGGAGTACGGTCGCAAGATTAAAACTCAAAGGAATTGACGGGGACCCGCACAAGCGGTGGATGATGTGGATTAATTCGATGCAACGCGAAGAACCTTACCTGGTTTTGACATGTACGGAACCTTTCGGAGACGGAAGGGTGCCTTCGGGAGCCGTAACACAGGTGCTGCATGGCTGTCGTCAGCTCGTGTCGTGAGATGTTGGGTTAAGTCCCGCAACGAGCGCAACCCTTGTCATTAGTTGCCATCATTTGGTTGGGCACTCTAATGAGACTGCCGGTGACAAGCCGGAGGAAGGTGGGGATGACGTCAAGTCCTCATGGCCCTTATGACCAGGGCTTCACACGTCATACAATGGTCGGTACAGAGGGTAGCCAAGCCGCGAGGCGGAGCCAATCCTATAAAACCGATCGTAGTCCGGATTGCACTCTGCAACTCGAGTGCATGAAGTCGGAATCGCTAGTAATCGCAGGTCAGCATACTGCGGTGAATACGTTCCCGGGTCTTGTACACACCGCCCGTCACACCATGGGAGTGGGGGATACCAGAAGTAGGCAGGCTAACCGCGAGGAGGCCGCTTACCACGGTATGCTTCATGACTGGGGTGAAGTCGTAACAAGGTAGCCGTAGGGGAACCTGCGGCTGGATCACCTCCTTTCTAGAGAAAAGAAGAGGGTTTGGGGCATCCACACTTATCGGTGAACTGTGGCATTGAAGATGCGGTTAAAGGTTTCGGAGGGCAGGCGCAATGTTTGTTGTCCGTAACGGGGCCTGGGTTTGTAGCTCAGCTGGTTAGAGCACACGCTTGATAAGCGTGGGGTCGGAGGTTCAAGTCCTCCCAGACCCACCATGATTGGGGGCATAGCTCAGTTGGTAGAGCACCTGCTTTGCAAGCAGGGGGTCATCGGTTCGATCCCGTTTGCCTCCACCAAAACAGTGCAAATGAAAGCGGATTGTAAAGTTTGCTTTGATTTGCGTTGTTGGGAACAAACATTCCCGATACCGCATTGTTCTTTAACAAATTGGAAAGCCGAAATCAACAAACAAAGACAAAGTTGGTCGGATTTGACTCGGGCATCTGCAAGATGCCGGGGTTTGGGCGGTTGAGGCCGTCTGAAAAGAATCCGGCCGCAGTATTTGGGTGATGATTGTATCGACCGTATCCTGAAAGACAAAAGGCAGGATATGGTACACAACAAAGCAGTAAGCTTTATCAGATTAGGGAATCTAAGCAGGATTGGTAGTCAACGCCGGTTACTGCGAAGTCGGAAGGTTCTTCAAATGATAGAGTCAAGTGAATAAGTGCATCAGGTGGATGCCTTGGCGATGATAGGCGAAGAAGGACGTGTAAGCCTGCGAAAAGCGCGGGGGAGCCGGCAATAAGGCTGAGATCCCGCGATGTCCGAATGGGGAAACCCACTTAGTTTACTAAGTATCCCGGAGTGAATACATAGCTCCGGAGAGGCGAACCCGGAGAACTGAACCATCTAAGTACCCGGAGGAAAAGAAATCAACCGAGATTCCGCAAGTAGTGGCGAGCGAACGCGGAGGAGCCTGTATACGATAGCCGTTGGGATAGAAGAATGACTTGGAAAAGTCAGCCATAGCGGGTGATAGCCCCGTATTCGAAATCCGAATGGTGGTACTGGGTATACGACAAGTAGGGCGGGACACGAGAAATCCTGTCTGAAGACGGGGGGACCATCCTCCAAGGCTAAATACTCATCATCGACCGATAGTGAACCAGTACCGTGAGGGAAAGGCGAAAAGAACCCCGGGAGGGGAGTGAAACAGAACCTGAAACCTGATGCATACAAACAGTGGGAGCCCTTTTGGGGTGACTGCGTACCTTTTGTATAATGGGTCAACGACTTACATTCAGTAGCGAGCTTAACCGGATAGGGGAGGCGCAGGGAAACCGAGTCTTAACAGGGCGCAGAGTTGCTGGGTGTAGACCCGAAACCGAGTGATCTATCCATGGCCAGGATGAAGGTGCCGTAACAGGTACTGGAGGTCCGAACCCACGCATGTTGCAAAATGCGGGGATGAGCTGTGGATAGGGGTGAAAGGCTAAACAAACTCGGAGATAGCTGGTTCTCCCCGAAAACTATTTAGGTAGTGCCTCATGTATCACTTCCGGGGGTAAAGCACTGTTATGGCTAGGGGGTCATTGCGACTTACCAACCCATGGCAAACTAAGAATACCGGAAAGTGCAATCATGGGAGACAGACAGCGGGTGCTAACGTCCGTTGTCGAGAGGGAAACAACCCAGACCGCCAGCTAAGGTCCCCAATGACAGATTAAGTGGTAAACGAAGTGGGAAGGCCCAGACAGCCAGGATGTTGGCTTAGAAGCAGCCATCATTTAAAGAAAGCGTAATAGCTCACTGGTCGAGTCGTCCTGCGCGGAAGATGTAACGGGGCTCAAATCTGTAACCGAAGCTGCGGATGCGCCTGGCGCATGGTAGGGGAGCGTTCTGTAGGCCGTAGAAGGTGTGCTGTAAAGCATGCTGGAGGTATCAGAAGTGCGAATGTTGACATGAGTAGCGATAAAGCGGGTGAAAAGCCCGCTCGCCGAAAGCCCAAGGTTTCCTACGCAACGTTCATCGGCGTAGGGTGAGTCGGCCCCTAAGGCGAGGCAGAAATGCGTAGTCGATGGGAAACGGGTTAATATTCCCGTACTTTGATTCAATGCGATGTGGGGACGGAGAAGGTTAGGTTGGCAAACTGTTGGAATAGTTTGTTTAAGCCGGTAGGTGGAGTGTTCAGGCAAATCCGGGCGCTCAAAACACCGAGAAGTGACGACGAGTATCTACGGATACGAAGCAACCGATACCACGCTTCCAGGAAAAGCCGCTAAGCTTCAGTTGGATCAGAACCGTACCGCAAACCGACACAGGTGGGCAGGATGAGAATTCTAAGGCGCTTGAGAGAACTCGGGAGAAGGAACTCGGCAAATTGATACCGTAACTTCGGGAGAAGGTATGCCCTCTGATGTTAAGCCCTTGCGGTGTAAGCATTGGAGGGTCGCAGAGAATCGGTGGCTGCGACTGTTTATTAAAAACACAGCACTCTGCCAACACGAAAGTGGACGTATAGGGTGTGACGCCTGCCCGGTGCCGGAAGGTTAATTGAAGATGTTAGCGCATCGGATCGAAGCCCCGGTAAACGGCGGCCGTAACTATAACGGTCCTAAGGTAGCGAAATTCCTTGTCGGGTAAGTTCCGACCCGCACGAATGGCGTAACGATGGCCACACTGTCTCCTCCCGAGACTCAGCGAAGTTGAAATGGTTGTGAAGATGCAATCTCCCCGCTGCTAGACGGAAAGACCCCGTGAACCTTTACTGTAGCTTTGCATTGGACTTTGAAGGCACTTGTGTAGGATAGGTGGGAGGCTGAGAAGCAAAAACGCCAGTTTTTGCGGAGCCGTCCTTGAAATACCACCCTGGTGTCTTTGAGGTTCTAACCCAGGTCCGTGATCCGGATCGGGGACCGTGCATGGTAGGCAGTTTGACTGGGGCGGTCTCCTCCCAAAGCGTAACGGAGGAGTTCGAAGGTTACCTAGGTCCGGTCGGAAATCGGACTGATAGTGCAATGGCAAAAGGTAGCTTAACTGCGAGACCGACAAGTCGAGCAGGTGCGAAAGCAGGACATAGTGATCCGGTGGTTCTGTATGGAAGGGCCATCGCTCAACGGATAAAAGGTACTCCGGGGATAACAGGCTGATTCCGCCCAAGAGTTCATATCGACGGCGGAGTTTGGCACCTCGATGTCGGCTCATCACATCCTGGGGCTGTAGTCGGTCCCAAGGGTATGGCTGTTCGCCATTTAAAGTGGTACGTGAGCTGGGTTTAAAACGTCGTGAGACAGTTTGGTCCCTATCTGCAGTGGGCGTTGGAAGTTTGACGGGGGCTGCTCCTAGTACGAGAGGACCGGAGTGGACGAACCTCTGGTGTACCGGTTGTGACGCCAGTCGCATCGCCGGGTAGCTAAGTTCGGAAGAGATAAGCGCTGAAAGCATCTAAGCGCGAAACTCGCCTGAAGATGAGACTTCCCTTGCGGCTTGACCGCACTAAAGAGCCGTTCGAGACCAGGACGTTGATAGGTGGGGTGTGGAAGCGCGGTAACGCGTGGAGCTAACCCATACTAATTGCTCGTGAGGCTTGACTCTATCATTTGAAGGACTTTGAAACATAAACAAAGCCTCAGAGATAAAGCTTACCGATGAAGATACTTCATCACCGATACTCGCAATGTTGGTTAAAGAATAAATAAGCGGAGCAAAACCTCCGTAACGGCTTTTTGATTTGTACAGTTTAAGTCTGGCGGCCATAGCGGGTTGGTCCCACGCCTTCCCATCCCGAACAGGACCGTGAAACGACCCAGCGCCGATGATAGTGTGGATACCCATGTGAAAGTAGGTCACTGCCAGACACCCCTTCAAAGCCCCCGGTACGGAAGTATCGGGGGCTTGCTTTCGGTCAGAAAACAACAAACGGGAAACGCTATAGAAGCGCAGAGATAACGGAATAAGGGAACCAATCCAAATCCCAAAAGTAAAGTGTTGCCGGACGGCAACAACAGTTACCATGGTTACCGTTTGCCGGCGGAAAAGTATTTGAAAAACGGGACCCATCGTTTATGATGAATGCAGTACCGGACAGATGAGGGAAGAAGGGCGGTACCGCCACAATATTCATTACGGAGCAAAACCATGAAACTGAAACTTTATTTATTGGGTATCTTGAGCGCGATAACCCCGACGCTGTTGCTGGCGGCGGTAAACATCAACACGGCAACGGCGGAGGAGCTGAAGGCGCTGCCGGGGATAGGGCCCTCGAAGGCTGCCGCGATAGTGGAGTACCGCAGTCAGAACGGCAGCTTTAAAAGCGTGGACGATTTGAAGAATGTGAAAGGGATAGGCGAAGGGATTCTGTCCAAGTTGAGGGAGGAAGCAACGGTAGAGGGCAAAGCAGCGGGGAAAGCGCAGCCGGCAGTGAAGAAACCGGCCAAGTAGGAGACGGGCGGCACACCGGCCTTTGTTCTGCCTGTGAACAGCTGTCTCCCAAAACAGGATCTCCCCGCTTCTCTTTCTCCCCATACGGCAGCAGCTGCCGTATGGGTTTTGTTTATCCGCAGAGTCTGCCGCGGGCAGTGCGCCGGCGCAGCAGGTACAGGACCGCCAAACGGTGCAGGCATAAACAGGCAGCGGCAGCCTGGCAGAGCGAAACGGCCAGATACCGGGGCGAATCCCAGGCAATGCCGCCGCCCTCTGCCGGCACGCTTAACGAAACAGACCATAACCAAAGAGAGGGGATGCCGAAAGCCAGTACGGCAGTCAAGCCCAGTGCGCGAAAAACGCCGACAGGGAAGTTTCTACAACGCTAAAACATTTTTCAGAGGTCTGAACGTCTTCGGTGGCTTTGGCAAAAACCTATCGGGCTACATCATGCCGTAATTCGGGCCGCTGCCGCCCTCGGGGCAAACCCAGCGGATATTTTGGGTTGGATCTTTGATGTCGCAGGTTTTGCAGTGAACGCAGTTTTGCGCATTAATCTGCAGCCGCGGCCTGCCGTTTTCTTCCACGATTTCATACACGCCGGCCGGGCAGTAACGTGTTTCGGGGGCGGCGTATTCCTTGAGGTTTACGTCAACCATGGTCTGCGGATTTTTCAGCTTCAGATGCGTAGGCTGGTTTTCTTCGTGGCTGAGGTTGGCGAGAAACACGCTGCTCATACGGTCGAAAGTGAGTTTGCCGTCGGGTTTGGGGTAGTCGATGGGGCGGGCTGCGGCGGCTTTTTTCAGGGTACGGTGGTCGGAGGCGTGATGCTTGATGGTCCACGGCATTCTGCCTTTGAACAGATATTGTTCCAACCCGGTATAGGCCATGGCGGGAAACAGCCCCCATTTGAAAGCGGGGCGGATGTTGCGGGCGGCGCGAAGCTCGCGATAGGCCCAGCTTCGTTTGAACAAATCTTCGTAGGCATAGGCAGTTTTGCCGCCGGTTGCCGTTTCGGCGGCTTCGGCGCTTTCCAACACGGAAAATACGGCCTCGGCCGCCAGTATGGCCGATTTCATGGCGGTGTGTATGCCTTTGATGCGGGGTACGTTTAAAAAGCCTGCCGCATCACCCACCAGCACGCCGCCGCCAAAAGCAAGTTTGGGCAGGCTTTGCAGGCCGCCTTCAGTAAGCGCGCGTGCGCCGTAGGCGATGCGCCGCCCGCCGGTAAAGGTTTTGCGGATTTCGGGGTGGGTTTTGAAACGCTGAAATTCTTCAAACGGCGAAAGATAGGGATTTTGATAGTCCAAACCCACCACAAAACCTACTGCCACACGGTTGTTGTCAAGATGATAGATAAACGAGCCGCCGTAGGTTCGGGTATCGAGCGGCCAGCCGGTGCTGTGCATCACCAGCCCGGGGCGGCATTGGGCGGCAGGCACTTCCCAGATTTCTTTGATGCCGATGCCGTAGGTTTGCGGCTGGCTGTCGCGCTCGAGCGCGTATTTTTCAATCACTTGGCGGCTGAGCGAGCCGTGGCTGCCTTCGGCAAAAATGGTTTGCTGCGCCCGCAACTCCATGCCGGGCTGAAACATTTCGGTGGCTTCGCCGTTTTTGCCCACGCCCATATTGCCGGTGGCAATGCCTTTCACCGAACCATCGGAATGGTAAAGCACTTCGGCGGCGGCAAAGCCGGGGTAGATTTCCACGCCGAGGCCTTCGGCTTGTCCGGCCAGCCAGCGGCATAATGCACCCAGGCTGACAATATAGTTGCCGTGATTGTTGAAATTGGGGGTAACGGGCAGCTTGAAGGCTTTGTTTCGGGTGAGAAACAGCACTTGGTCGGCGGTTACGTTCAGGGTGAGCGGCGCGCCTTGGGCTTTCCAGTCGGGCAGCAGCTCATCGAGCACGGCGGGGTCGAAAACCGCGCCCGATAAAATATGCGCCCCCACTTCGGAGCCTTTTTCCACCACGCAAACGCTGATTTCGCGGCCGGCCTGCGCGGCAAGCTGCTTGAGCCTGATGGCGGCCGACAAGCCCGCCGGGCCCGCGCCAACGATTACTGCATCATACTGCATACTTTCGCGTTCTATGGTTTCGGTCATATTGTGCTCCTGTTGTGCGGCCGCGCCTTGTCCGCTTCTGTGCCGCCGTGCGCCGCCCCGGGCAGTATGAAAACAGGCGGCCGGGAGATTTCAAACGGCCTGATGGGGTATGGAAAATGGCGGATTATACCGCATCACAAGGCAGAACAGCCGCCTACTCGCAAAGGAGTGGCAGGCTTTTGCGCCGCGTCAAACCCGTGCCGGGCAAAACCTGGAAACCGAATCTGAAAATTATCATGACGCCGTCCCGCCTATTTTCAGACGGCCTGAAGTTTGATTTTCAAACGCGGTCGAAATTTCAGAACAAGC
Organism: Neisseria musculi; assembly: GCF_014297595.2. NCBI lineage: Bacteria > Pseudomonadati > Pseudomonadota > Betaproteobacteria > Neisseriales > Neisseriaceae > Neisseria > Neisseria musculi. Next base: position 662,659 of record NZ_CP060414.2, read on the forward strand.
CGAACGGCCGGGCCGTCTGACAATTATCTTGAATCCGTTTTGCAGGGTCTTCAGACGGCCTTTGTTTTCAGCACGGCGGTGTTGGTTTGAAAGATACGCGGCGGGGTGGGGAGCAGGGCCGTCTGAAAACAGCGGCTGCCCTTTGCCCACCCGCCTGCCGTTTCGGGTTCAGATTGCGGTTTTGCCAAAGCCGGCGGGGAGTATGCAGGGGCGGTTCGTTAAGGCCGTCTGAAAGCATCTTGCAGTTTTTCAGACGGCCTCGGGTTTATTTCCAATCGCAGCGGGCTTTCAAAATAAGGCCGAACGGCCAAGCCGTCTGACAATTATCTTGAAACCGTTTTGCAGGGCTTTCAGACGGCCTTTGTTTTCAGCACGGCGGTGTTGGTTTGAAAGATACGCGGCGGGGTGGGGAACAAGGCCGTCTGAAATTATCGCGGAACTACCCCCTGTTAAGGTTTTCAGACGGCCTGATGCACTGTGGTTTGGTGCGTTTTCGGGTAACAGCTATTCGGGCGGGTGGCGGACAATCTGCGCGCCGGTGGCGGCCAACTGTTTCAGCGCATCAGCCCAGGCCGCGTCTATCAGGGCGCAGGCGTTGCCGGCGGCTTTGATGCCGAATTCGATATGCGGCGGGACGGTATTGCCGTTGCTGCTGCAGCCGCCCAGGTTGGGCAGGCTGAAAGTGTGTATGCCGGGGTATTCGGTTTCGAGATAATCCATCAGCGGGGCAATGCGCGATTCGGGCATATGGGGCAGCCACACCGAACGCTGCCCGCTGCGCACGGAGTGGAAGCGGTCGGCATAATAGGTGTGCAGCACCCATTCTGCCATCGGGTGCGCCATCACGGGAAAGCCGGGCATAAAGTAATGGCTGCGTATCGAAAACCCGGCAACCGAATTGTAGCTGTTGGGTATCAGGACGGAGCCTGCAGGGAAGTCGGCCATCTGAAGCCGCCTTTGGTGTTCAGGCGAACCGGGGCTGCTGCCTTGCCCGGCCGACAGGCTGTTTATCAGCGCCGCTGCCTCCGGGTGGCGGACCAGCGGCACATCCAAGGCATCGGCAGCGGCCTGCCGGGTGTGGTCATCCGGGGTGGCACCGATGCCGCCGGTGATAAAGGCAGGTAGGCCGTCTGAAAAACTGCGGCGCAACTGTTTGGCCAACAGCGCCCTGTTATCGGGCAGATATTGCACCTGCCCCAAACGCAGGCCGCGTGATTCCAGCAGCTGCTTGAAAAAGGCGAAGTGTTTGTCGCTGCGGCTGCCGTGCAGAATCTCATCGCCGATAATCATTAAATTGAAATCAATCATGGCACGCAATTTCCATCGATAAAGCATGAATTATTGGATAGGCCGTCTGAAACCGCCCCGGGCTGGACGAACAGGCAGATTCATACAATAATAAACCGTTTTCGAGCCGTCTGAAACGGCATTTCCATATTCGACAGGATTTCCCATGAGCCAGCATAACCATACTATTTTGCAAAGCCTGCCCGCAGGCCAAAAAGTCGGCATTGCCTTTTCGGGCGGCCTCGATACTTCCGCCGCGCTGTTGTGGATGAAGCTCAAAGGCGCGCTGCCCTATGCCTACACCGCCAATCTCGGCCAACCCGATGAGAGCGACTACAACGCCATCCCGAGAAAAGCCGAAGAATACGGTGCCGAAAAAGCCCGCCTGATTGACTGCCGCAGCCAGCTTGCCCATGAAGGCATCGCCGCGATTCAGTGCGGTGCCTTCCACATTTCCACAGGCGGCACCACCTATTTCAACACCACGCCGCTTGGCCGCGCCGTAACCGGCACCATGCTGGTAGCCGCCATGAAAGAAGACGATGTACATATCTGGGGCGACGGCTCCACCTATAAAGGCAACGATATCGAACGCTTCTACCGCTACGGCCTGCTCACCAACCCCAACCTGCGCATCTACAAACCCTGGCTCGACCAAACCTTTATCGATGAGCTGGGCGGCCGCCAAGAAATGAGCGAATTCTTAACCGCCCACGGCTTCGATTATAAAATGTCGGTAGAAAAAGCCTATTCCACCGATTCGAATATGCTTGGCGCCACCCACGAAGCGAAAGATTTGGAATTTTTAAACAGCAGCATCAAAATCGTCAAACCGATTATGGGCACGGCCTTTTGGGATGAAAATGTGACGGTAGCGCCCGAAGAAGTGCGCATACGCTTTGAAGAAGGCATGCCGGTGGCTTTAAACGGCCAAGAATTTGCCGACCCCGTTGCCCTCTTTCTCGAAGCCAACCGCATCGGCGGCCGCCACGGCCTGGGCATGAGCGACCAAATAGAAAACCGCATCATTGAAGCCAAATCGCGCGGCATCTACGAAGCCCCCGGCATGGCATTGCTGCACACCGCCTACGAACGGCTGCTTACCGGCATCCACAACGAAGACACCATCGAACAATACCGCATCAACGGCCTACGCCTCGGTCGCCTGCTCTACCAAGGCCGCTGGTTCGACAGCCAGGCACTGATGCTTAGAGAAACCACGCAACGCTGGGTGGCCAAAGCCATCACCGGCGAAGTCACGCTCGAACTGCGCCGCGGCAACGACTATTCGATTCTCGACACCGAATCGCCCAATCTCACCTACGCCCCTGAACGCCTGAGCATGGAAAAAGTGGAAAACGCCGCCTTCACCCCGCTTGACCGTATCGGCCAACTGACCATGCGCAATCTCGACATCACCGACACCCGCGCCAAACTCAGCCTCTATTCGCAAACCGGCCTGCTCCCATCGGGAAAAGGATTAGTGCTGCCACAATTGGACAATCACAAAAAATAAGGTTTATCGGATAGCAGTGGCCGTCTGAAAACCGTCTGCCAAACTTTCAGATGGTCTGATATATCCCCCCCCAAAAAAAGGATCCATTTTGACATTCTCTCTTGACAAGGTGGAAGGGCGCAAAGGTCATCAGCCTGCCGCACCGTCACGCCCGAACCCGAACGCTGTTTCACACCCTACACCGTCTGCGTATTCTGTGAATCCAATGATGATTACGCTTGTCTGCAAACCGTTAATCCTCCTGCCCGAGCCCCTGACTTGACGGACAAAACCTTATCCGAAGCGGAGCATCCGGCCGTTTGGTCACTCGCGAAATGATGGGTATGGAACCTGTCAAACGCCGGGCCGGCATCAGGCAAAGAAGGCGGGCGTGAACTCCTGGCGAGTCCGTTTCAGACGACCACAACCACGTTTTCCAGCCGGAAATCGCCGCCATGCCGTTTCAGATTGCCGCCCATCCCGCCTTTTGCCGGATTCACCGCCCGTCAATATGCCGGCGTCCGATGCCTCCCCGCTTTGCCGGCGGGGACGGCCGAAAAAACGCCCGCTTTTTATCAACCGCCTTCCCGGGCCGGCCATCGGTCAGCAGGCGCTTGCAGACGGCCGAATCGCAAACTGGCCCTGCATGACTTTCTGCCCTGCGCCCCGCGCCGACTGCCCAAACGGAGCGCAAAGGTTGTCTGAAACCGAGCAAGGACAGCCTCCATCGGGAGGAAAATGCCCGGAAAAAAACGGCACGCCGCCATCACGGCCTTGACGGGGTTGCTCCGTCTTCGGGCCGGTCGCAAACCTGACGAAGGGGGCAATAGTGTATCATCCACAAATCATTGTTTTCCATCATTTTTATTCCCGATGCGACAGGCTTCGCCACCCGCATCCTCATCACGGCGGGCAAACGGTTTTCGGGTGGGCGCGGCAAAGTATGCCGCCGCATCGGCCGCTGTTTCCGCCTTGCATTTCCGATGCCGGCTGCGCCGCCTGCGGGGCAGGGCCGCAAGCCCCACGCCCGGTTTATACCTGCATGGCTTGCCGGCAGCCGCCTGAAAATGCACCGTTTTCAAACGGTATCGGCAGCGGTTGCCCAACCTGAGAGACCCGCTGCCCGTTTCAACCGGCCGGCAACAGTGCCGCAGGCCGAAACCTGTAGGCGCACCGCCGCCTGCATTTCGTGCAGCCACGGCGGCCGCACCTGCTGTGCCGTGCCGATCAAAAAAAACGGCACGGAAATGTGCAGGGCTGCGTTGAAAAAGCCTGCCGTTCAACAGCATAAAGACAACCGATACGGGTCGTCTGAAAGCGCGCAAGGGAGTGTCTCGCCTCCATCAGGCGGAGCAATGCCGGTAAGGGGGAAACTGCCCGGCCTGAATGTATGGCGGATACGTTGAAGCCGGGGAACCGTTCGGGCTTTAAGCAGAAAGGCCGTCTGAAACGTTTCAGACGGCCTTTCGGTTTGTTTCAGTCAAAGGCGGATCGGGTTAAACCACGCCTTGCGCCAGCATGGCTTCGGCCACTTTTTTGAAGCCTGCGATATTGGCTCCGTTTACATAGTTCACATAGCTGCCTTCGCTGCCGTTGGCCACGCAGTTTTCGTGGATGTTTTCCATAATGCCGAACAGGCGGCGGTCTACTTCTTCGCGCGTCCAAGAAAGGCGGATGTGGTTTTGGCTCATCTCCAGTCCCGAAGTGGCTACGCCGCCTGCGTTGGAGGCTTTGCCCGGCGCATACAGGATTTTGGCTTTGACAAACGCTTCGACCGCGCCCAGTGTAGAGGGCATATTGGCACCTTCGGCCACGCAGAAACAGCCGTTGGCCAGCAGGGTTTGGGCATCGCTTTCGTCAAGCTCGTTTTGGGTGGCGCAGGGCAGGGCCACATCGCAGGGAACGCCCCACGGTTTTTGGCCGGCAAAGTATTCCAGCCCCTGCTCTTTGGCGTAAACCGACAAACGCTCGCGGCGTACTTCTTTCAGCTCGATTAGTGCTGCCAGTTGCGTTTCGGTCATGCCGTTGTCGGCGAATTTCACAAAGCCGTTGGAATCGGAAACGGCCAGCACTTTGGCACCGAGCTGAATCGCTTTTTCGGCGGCATATTGCGCCACATTGCCTGAGCCGGAAATCAAAACTTTCTTGGCCGCCATGCTGTTGCCTTTGGTTTTGAGCATATTGTCGGCAAAATAAACTGTGCCGTAGCCGGTGGCTTCGGGGCGGATAAGGCTGCCGCCGTATGCCAGGCCTTTGCCGGTGAGCACAGAAGTGAATTCGTTGCGCAGTTTTTTGTATTGGCCGAACAAAAAGCCGATTTCGCGGCTGCCCACGCCGATGTCGCCGGCGGGCACATCGGTGTCGGCACCGATATGGCGGTAGAGTTCGCTCATAAAGGCTTGGCAGAAGCGCATCACTTCGCCGTCGCTCTTGCCTTTGGGGTCGAAGTCGGAACCGCCTTTGCCGCCGCCCATCGGCAGCGTGGTCAGCGCGTTTTTAAACACTTGCTCGAATGCCAGAAATTTCAGCACGCCCAAATCCACGGTGGGGTGGAAGCGCAGGCCGCCCTTGTAGGGGCCGATGGCCGAATTCATCTGTACGCGGTAGCCGCGGTTTACCTGCACCCGGCCGTTATCGTCCACCCACGACACGCGGAACATAATCACGCGCTCCGGCTCAACGATGCGCTCGAGCAGGCCGTGTCGGGTATATTGCGGGTTTTTCGCCAAGAAAGGGGCGAGGCTGCCGAATACTTCTTCAACGGCTTGGTGGAAAACGGGTTGGTTGGGATCGCGCTGTTTGATTTGCTCAAACAAACTGTTCAGATTTACAGACATAGGTCTCTCCGATTCAGATGGGTTGAAATGACAGAAAAAGAAATTCAAATAAGGCTATAAAATCAAGTGGAGGTTAATTGTGGAATTGATTTGTGTTCATTCCATTGTTCGAAATATAAACGCCTTTTGCGCCATTTGCCAAGAAGAAATTAAGGCAGATTGTTAGCGATTTTCAGACGGCCTAAAATGATTTTGGGTTTTATATGTTTTAATTTTATATATTTTTAAAATATAAATTTTTTATTTTATATTAAATGAAATATAATTTTAATTATTGATTGGCGAAAAAATAAAAAACAGCCGAAATTTTATTTTTCAGGTTTGATTTGCCGCAGAATTTTGCGGCCGCCAATCATCGGGCAAAGTGTTATACAATCCGCTTGCGATGATGCCCCCGTAGCACTTTTGAAAAACTGCAAGGAAACTTATGAAAGCCTATTTAGACCTGATGCGCCATGTGTTCGAACAGGGCACCGACAAATCCGACCGCACCGGCACCGGCACCCGCTCGGTGTTCGGCTACCAGATGCGTTTCGATTTGAGCGGAGGCTTTCCGCTGCTTACTACCAAAAAGCTGCACTTGCGCTCGATTATCCACGAGCTGCTGTGGTTTTTAAAAGGCGACACCAATATCAAATATCTGAACGACCACAACGTTTCGATTTGGGACGAGTGGGCCGATGAAAACGGCGATTTGGGCCCGGTTTACGGTTACCAGTGGCGCAGCTGGCCGGCGTCCGACGGCCGCCATATCGACCAAATTACCAACCTGATTGACCAAATCAAAAAAAATCCCGATTCCCGCCGCCTGATTGTTTCGGCTTGGAACCCCGCGCTGGTGGATGAAATGGCTTTGCCGCCCTGCCACGCGCTGTTTCAGTTTTATGTTGCCGACGGCAAACTTTCATGCCAACTTTACCAGCGCAGCGCCGATATTTTTCTCGGCGTACCGTTCAATATCGCCAGCTACGCGCTGCTCACCCTGATGATGGCGCAGGTGTGCGGTTTGCAGCCCGGCGAATTTGTGCACACCTTCGGTGATGCCCATCTCTACAGCAACCACTTCGAGCAGGCCGAAGTGCAACTCAGCCGCGAACCGCGCGTGCTGCCGCAGATGAAGCTCAATCCCGAGGTAAAAAATTTGTTTGATTTTACATTTGAAGATTTCGAACTGACCGGCTACGATCCCCACCCGCACATCAAAGCTGCAGTGGCAGTATAAATTGCCGGATAAGGGTTTGCCGGTGCCGGCATAACGGTGCGGCATTTGCCGGCACACCAAAATCCATTTGCAGCGCGGTTTGTTATTAGGTTTGTTAAATTGAGGTTTTCAGACGGCCTGCAGTCTAGGCCGGGGTTGTGGCGGCAGCACGCCATTTCAGCCCTGAAATTTTGATGTCCGCCATGCACGGGGCGGGCACCTGCCGTTTTTTATGAAAACTTCCAAAATCACAAGGCATCCTCAAAAAACAAGAGGGGCAGGTGGCACAGGTGTTTTTGCAGGTGTGCCAATAAATTCTGCAAAGGCAAATAAATTCTGCAAAGGCAAAAGGCCGTCTGAAAGCACGATGAAGGCAGTTAAGATGAGTAGATTGACCTTAGTTTCCCGCAACAAAATGTTTAACGGCAGCCATGAGCGTTACCGTCATTTTTCCGAACGCGGCCAATGTGAAATGACGTTTGCCGTTTATCTGCCGCCGCAGGTGCTGCAGGGTTACCGTGTGCCGGTTTTATATTGGCTCCCGGGCTTGGCCTGCGCCGGTGAAAACTTCCCTCTGTGGTCGGGGGCGGCGCGTTTCGCGGCTCAATGGGGAATCGCTTTAGTGATTCCCGATGCCCCGGTACGCGGTGCAGGCGCAGCAGACAGTGCCGGCTGCGGCTTGGGGCAGGGTGCAGGTTTTGATGCCGATGCCCTCTGTGGGCTGTGGGCGGCACATTATCAGATGTGCCGCTATATCGAAAACGAATTGCCGGCCTTAATCGAAGCGCATTTTCCCGCGAACGGCCAGCGCAGCATTGCCGGCCACGGCATAGGCGGTTACGGTGCCTTGCAGACTGCCCTGAGCTATCCCAAACGCTATGCGGCGGTTTCTGCTTTTGCGCCGGTTACCGACCCGGCAAAAATGCCGTGGGGGCAGAAAGCCGTTGCTGCCCGCTCGGGCGGCAGCCCGGAAAGCCGGGCGCAATACGGCATCACCGAGCTGGTGCAAACCGCCGCCGACAGGCTGCCGGTATTGATCGACCAGGGCAGCGCCGATGAGTTTTATCCGCACATACTGCAGCCGCAGCCGTTTGTGGATGCTGCACGCGGCAACGGCTTTAACGTGCAGTTTAACCTGCGCGAAGGTTACGGCCACAATTATGATTTTATCGCCACCTTTATCGACAGCCATATCGAGTTTCACGCCGATGCGCTGGGTTTGTGATTTCAATGGCGGTGAAAACCGACAAAGGCCGTCTGAACGATATTTTTCAGACGGCCTTTTAGCGGGCTAAAAAGCATCCCGTGCGGCAAACCTTTTAAAATCAGTGCCGCTGTCGGGCAACGCGGTTCAATTTTTATTTCTCCTGCCGGCAAAGGGCAGCAAATACAGTTGCGGCATCGGCAGGACGAAGCGGGCTGGCGCAGCGCAAAGCGGCATGGCCGGGGAGTTTGCTTACGGGCTGCATATAAACGGCTGCAAGGCAGCGCAAGGGTTGGGTTTTCCCGCTCTTTTGCAGTTTTTTTAAGGCACCGCCATACCCCAAGGATTCAACGCCGCTTTTTCACAAAAAGCATTGCAGCAGATCGTTGAGAAACCGCCGGCCGGTTTCAGACGGCCTGAAATACAGCGGGTCCGTCTCCAACAGGCCTTTTGCCTGCGCAGTCTGAATCTGTTTGGTGATTTGGGCGGCGGGTATGCCGGTGCGCTCTTGCAGCCGGGCGGCGGGCACGCCGTTGGTGAGGCGCAGGACGTTCATCATAAACTCAAACGGCAGCTCGGCGGCAGGCACGGTTTTGCGCACGATGCCGTCTGAAACCCTGCCGTGCATCGCGGCCAGATAATCGTTGGGATGGCGTTTGCGCACGGTGCGCTCGATGTCGGTGGGGTAGGAAATCTTGCCGTGCGCGCCGGCACCGATGCCGAGATAGTCGCCAAACTGCCAATAATTGAGATTGTGGCGGCAGGCGTGGCCGGGGCGGGCGAATGCGGAGGTTTCGTAGTGTGCGAGGCCCGCTGCTGCCAGTGCGCCGTGAACGGTTTCTTCGATGTCGGCCGCGGCTTCGTCTTGCGGCAGGCCGCCCGGGGGGCTGTGGCCGAACGGGGTGTTCGGCTCCATGGTGAGATGGTAGGCACTGATATGGCTTGCGCCCGAAGCGATGGCGGTTTGCACATCGTGCAAGGCCGTCTGAACGGTTTGGCCGGGCAGGGCATACATCAGATCGATGTTCACCCGTTCGAATATATTCTGCGCGGCTTCAACGGCCGTTAAGGCTTCGCGGTGGTTGTGGATGCGCCCCAAACTTTTCAGCGCGGCATCGTTGAAACTCTGCACGCCGATGGAAAGGCGTGTGATGCCCGCGTCTTTAAAACCTTGGAATTTTTCTTTTTCAAATGTACCGGGGTTGGCTTCGAGGGTGATTTCGGCCTGCGGTTGCAGCTTCACCAGCGAACGTATGCCGCTGAGCAGGCGGTCTATCGAGGCCGTCTGAAACAGGCTGGGGGTGCCGCCGCCGATAAACACGGTTTCCACCGCCCGCCCCCAAATGTTCGGCAGCTCGCTCTGCAAATCGGTGAGCAGCGCATCGATATAGGCATCTTCGGGCAGGCCGCTTTTGGCCTGATGGGAATTAAAATCGCAATAAGGGCATTTGCGCACACACCACGGAATATGGATATAAAGCGACAAAGGCGGCAGGGCGCTGAGACGGCCGGTACGGGAAAAGGTGATGGTATTCATGGGGTAATAAAGTTTGCGGGACAGCTGGCAAACAGTGTTTCAGCTTCGCGGAAACCGGTTTCCTTCTGGAAACTTCGTTTTAGCTTCGCAGAAACTGTGTTTTCAGACGGCCTGAGGGTGGCAAAATATTTGGACAATTGTTTGGATTGCTGCCGGCGTTATTGATGCCCGAAAGCCGTTTTACCAAGCAGGCTTAAGGCTGCGGATACAGCAAATCGATTTTCTTTTCCAACGTTTCCAAAGCCAAAGCGCGGTGGCTGATGCGGTTTTTGGTTTCGGGGTCGAGTTCGGCGGCAGTGCAGCCCGGCTCGGGCAGGAAAAAATGCGGGTCGTAGCCGAAACCGTTGCCGCCGGCGGGCTTGTCCTGCCATACGCCGCGCCAGATGCCCTCGGCAATCAGCGGCTGCGGGTCGTTTTCGTGGCGCACCAGCGCCAGTACGCAAACGTAATAACAGTTTTTGTCGGCTTTGCCGGCCAGTTCGGCAGAAAGTTTGGCGTTGTTGGCGGCATCAGATTTCGGATTTTCACCCGCGAAGCGCGCCGAGTAAATGCCGGGTGCACCGCCTAAGGCTCGGGCGCAGATGCCGCTGTCGTCTGCCAAAGCAGGTTTGCCGCTGTGTTTGCTGGCGTGGCGAGCTTTGGTGATGGCATTTTCAATAAAGGTAGGATGCGGCTCGGGGCATTCGGGCACGTTGAAATGGGACTGCGGCAGCACTTCAATGCGGCGCCGGGCGAACCAACGTGAAAATTCTTTCAGTTTGCCTGCGTTGCCGCTGGCTAAAACGATTTGGTCAAACATGGCGGTTTTCCTGTGGTCGGGCAGTCTGGGCAGCCTTGTTGCGATGATTTTGGCGGATATAGAGCGCCAGGCAGGCAATCTGCCCGAACACGGCAGCAAAAGCAAACAAAAAGGCGGCAACGGCAAATTGTTTGCTTCCAATCGAAAGCAGCCAGCTTCCCAGCAGCACCAAAGCCATAAACAAAACAGTGGAAAAGGCAGTGCCGAGCAGATAGGTTTTGCGGGCGTTCATTAGAAATGGGCAGGTCGGTTTCAGAGATGTGCATCATAACACAAACAGTATATATATAATATATAGAAGTATCAACGCCGTTTGTGTATTCAATCGGTAACAACCAAGCCGTGCCCTGCTTTTTCGGGACACTTTTGTATTTGGTATCTGCATTGATGTGAACCTATAACGGGATTTATAGTATTCTATTTGGTTTTCTGGCAGATACAAAGTGGTGGCTGCCGGCTTTGGCCTGCCTGGGTGTGTATTCGCCGTAATATCCAAATGCACGGTAAACCGTGCCGTCTTGAGCATGCCCGAAAATCATGTAGCCGTTGTTTCGGCAGATAATGCAAGCTGTCCGGCATCGAAAGTGTAAGCAACCCGACCTTTTCCAACACACCCATCGTCTGCAACTGGCAGATAACCGCGGGCAAAGAAAAAGTGTCCCCATGCGCCAGAAAACCGATTGGGGTGATCGAGGCGGGAGCTGCTCTTTCTGCCCGTCTGTCGGGCAAGGGGGCGATACGCACCGATGATCCATAAAACGCCCTTCTGGTTTTGCCTCTGCTAGATTGGGCGATACGACAGGCCGCGTCCTCCTGTACGGGGGCCATTGTTGGATAAAAAGGGGACGATACGCGTGCACGGTGGTGTTTCCATGCCGCTGCTCCCGAAAACATTGCCGCCCGCCTGCTTTGCCTGTGCTGGTTCATCATTTGGCAGTTCCATATCCATCATTTCACGCACGGCCAAACGGCCGAATGTTTCCGATTCGGATAAGGTTTTGTTCGGCAAAACAGGGATTCGGGCAGGAGAATTGACGGCTTGCAGACAAACGCAATCATGATTTGATGCACGGAATACGCGGACGGTGTAGGGTGAAACAGCGTTCGGGATCGGGCGTGACGGTGCGGTAGGCTGATGACTTTTGCCCCCCCCCCTTCCATCTTGTCAGGGGAAAATGTCAAAATGGATCCCCTTTTTTGGGGGGATGTATCAGGCCGTCTGAGGTTGAAACACATTTTTAACATGCTGCTTATGATGAGGTGGCCGATTCAAACAAAGTGGTGGGTCTTGAAAATCAAGATGGTGCAAACCGATTCTGCGGCCGCTTTAACGGTTTGCCAAACCGTTCGCGTTAGTTTGAAGCAGAATGCTGTATTGTTATGATGGGCTTTACTGCTTTTTCCGTCTGCCTTTTTATGGGCAGGGGTTGCTGATTTCGGCGTGTACGGCATCCACCGCTTTGACGACATCGTCCGAAAGCACTACTTCGGCGCTGGCGATGTTTTCGCGCAATTGTTCCAACGTGGTGGCGCCGATGATGTTGCTGGCTACAAATGCCTGTCGGGTTACGAAAGCCAGTGATAAGGCTGTAAGGCTAAAACCGGCATCTTCGGCAATTTTTGCGTAACGTTCCACTGCTGCAAAACCTTGCGGTCTGGTATAACGTTTGAAACGCTCAAACAAGGCCAAACGGCTGTTTTCGGGCATGGCACCGTGGCGGTATTTGCCGCTCAACACGCCGAAGGCCAGCGGCGAATAAGCCAGCAGCGGTATGTTTTCGCGCAGCGAAATTTCGCTCATGCCCACTTCGTAACTGCGGTTGAGCAGGTTGTAGGGGTTTTGCACCGAAGCGGCCCGCGGCAATGCGGGGGCGGCTTCGTGCCGGTTCAGATAGCGCATTGTGCCCCACGGGGTTTCGTTGGATAAGCCGAACGCGCGGATTTTGCCCTGCCTGACCAGTTCGCCCATGGTATCGACAATCTCGCTTATCGGCGTGAACCGTTCGTTTTCAGCCAGCGCCGACACGCCCAGCCTGCCGAAAAAGTTTACCTGCCGCTCGGGCCAATGCAATTGATATAAATCGAGATAATCGGTGTTGAGCCGTTTGAGGCTGTCTTCACAAGCCTGGATAAGCTGCGCGCGTGAAAAATCGTTGCCGCCGCGGATATAGTTGTCGAGATTATTGGCACCGGTGGGGCCGGCAACTTTGCCGGCCAGCACGAAATCATCGCGCCTGCCCCGCCTCTTAATCCATCTGCCGATATATTGCTCGGTACGGGCATAGGTTTCTTTGCGCGGCGGCACGGGATACATTTCGGCGGTGTCGATAAAGTTTACGCCGTTGGCCAGCGCATAATCAAGCTGTTCGTGCGCCTGCGCTTCGGTGTTTTGTTCGCCCCAAGTCATGGTGCCCAGGCAGATTTTACTGACCATAATGCCGCTTTTGCCGAGTTTGCGCTTTTCCATACGGCTTCCTTTCGTTAGATGAATGTAAATTTCGTTTTCTGTTGGAGGCGGCTAACTGCTTGTGCGCGGCAGTTGCCTGCTGTTGCCGCCTACCCAAAAACTTGGCGGAGCCCCACTCGATACCGCACACACTCTCCCAGGCTGTCGGGCAGGCGGCTTGGACAGCGCACGGATATGCTGCCTTTGCCCTCGCGCAGCCATGGCATTTTCAATCAGAGTATCGCGGTGCAGTTTTAAGGTTGGGTGTGCCGTGAAGCAGGCTGCCGTTCATATTTCGGGGGTATCGGAAGTATCGGGCTTTATTGTACGCCATTTGCGCCGGTGCTGCCTTTCAGACGGCCTGTCGTGAACCGGCTTCATGCCGGCACGGCAGGGCTCAAAGCCAATGATGATATTAAGATACTGAAATGCCGATAGAATCAATTCCGCGATGTTGGCTTGCCTGCGGTTTGCCGTGTATCAAAATGGATTGCCTGCTATTGCGTTTCGGCACGGCCGCTGCCTGTGTTTTACAAATATAATGTTATACAGTATCATTTATGCTTTTCAGCCTTGCAGGCAAACGCAAGGCCGTCTGAAAGAGTGTTAAGCATGAATTCCATTTTACTCACCGGCCTCGCCCAGCGTCTGCTGCCGGCCTCTGCCGCCCTTACTTTGCTGTGGGGTGTTTATTTTTGGGCGGTTGCATGAGCATTTTGGTTGAAAACCTCACCGTAAGCTACCGCCGCCGGCCGGCCGTCCATCATTTGAACACCGAATTTGCCGATGGCTGTATGTGCGCAGTGTCCGGCCCCAACGGAGCGGGCAAATCCACCTTGCTCAAGGCGGCGGTGGGGCTGCTGAAGGCCGACACCGGCACGGTGCGCCTTATCGGTTTGCGCCGCCGGGACATCGCCTACCTGCCGCAACAGTCCGATATCGACCGCAGCCAGCCCATCAGCGTGTTTGAGTTGGCGGCAATGGGGCTGTGGTATGAAATCGGCTTTTTCGGCCGGGTTGATGCCGCGCAGCGCCGGCGGGTAACGGATGCACTGGCGCGCGTGGGCATGGCCGGCCTGGCCGACCGCCCGATCGCCCATCTTTCCAACGGCCAGTTTCAGCGCGTTTTGTTTGCGCGTATGTTGGCGCAAGATGCAAAGTTTCTGCTGCTTGACGAGCCGTTTAATGCGGTTGATGCCAAAACCACTTATGCGCTGCTCGATGTTTTGCGCCGCTGCCACAGCAACGGCCAGTCTGTTGTGGCGGTGCTGCACGATTACGGGCAGGTTCGGGCGTATTTTCCCGAAACGCTGCTGATTGCCCGCGACAAAATCGCCGAGGGTGCCACCGAAAAAGTGCTGACCGAAACTTTTCTGCAACAGGCCGACGCCGCCATGCAGCGGCACGCAACGGCCGATTGGTGCGAAACGGCCTGATGAAACCGCGTGTGCAATCTGTTTCAGACGGCTGCAAACAGATTCAGGCCGTCTGAAAACCGTCCGCCTACTATCCGATAAACCGCCGCCTGATATTTCAGACGGCCTTTGGCTGCCAATATGAATCTTTACGAGTTAATCACTACTCCGTTTGCCGAATTCGACTTTATGCGCTACGCGCTCGCATCGGTGGTGTGCCTGGCGCTCAGTGCCGCGCCGGTGGGCGTGTTTCTGGTGATGCGCCGCATGAGCCTGATCGGCGATGCCCTCAGCCATGCCGTGCTGCCCGGCGCCGCTGCCGGCTATATGTTTGCCGGATTGAGTATGCCCGCCATGAGTGCGGGCGGCTTTGCGGCGGGCATGCTGATGGCGCTGCTGGCCGGTTTGGCCAGCCGTTTTACCTCGTTGAAAGAAGATGCCAACTTCACCGCCTTCTATTTAAGCAGCCTGGCTCTCGGCGTGGTGTTGGTGAGCAAAAACGGCAGCAGCATCGATCTGCTGCATCTGCTGTTCGGTTCGGTGCTGGCGGTAGATTTGCCCGCGCTGCAACTGATTGCCGCTGCCGCCAGCGTTACCGTCGTAGCTTTGGCCGTGATTTACCGCCCTCTGGTGCTCGAAAGCATAGACCCGCTGTTTTTACAATCGGTAAACGGCAAAGGCGGCTTTTGGCACGTTTTGTTTTTAGTGCTGGTGGTGATGAACCTGGTGGCAGGCTTTCAGGCGCTGGGCACACTGATGTCGGTGGGGCTGATGATGCTGCCGGCGATTAGCGCGCGCCTGTGGGCGAAAAATATGGGCATGCTCCTGCTGCTGGCGGTATTAACCGCTTTGGCGTGCGGCTTCGGCGGACTGCTGTTTTCGTATTACATCGAAATTCCCTCCGGCCCCGCGATTATCCTATGGTGCAGCGCAGTTTATCTGGTTTCGGTGTTGTTCGGCCTCGAAGGCGGCATTATCCCGAAATGGCTGCGCCATAAAAAACACCGCCGGGCGTGAACCCGGCAGTTTTTTCAGACGGCCTGATGCCTTTGCCCAAATACCCTGAGGCCGTCTGAAAGACTGAAACACCGCTGTTTTCGCGCAGTCGGGAATGGCGGCAGATGGAATGATGCCGGCGCTGCGCGGCCATGCCTTGCGGCTTTTTTTGGATTTTGCAAAGATTCAAGCTGCTTTTTTCAGACGGCCTAAGCTGTTACGGCGGGTTCCGGGCGCGGCTTAACCGCCGCCCCGCTTAACAATAACTGCGCACGGAACCGGTGCAGCCACCGCTTCGGCGGCCGGAAAAACCGTTCTCTTGGGCTCAGGCGGACAATGCCTTAACACAAGTCAAACGAATCCACTATAAAGCCGCGCCGGCTCCGTGCCGGTTGCAGCGTATGCGGCCTTGCTGTGATTTTTTGCAGCTTGGCCATATTGACAACCCTATATCAAAGGAGTGCACAATGAAACATTGGAAAACCGGCCTGACTGCCGCGCTGTTATCCGGCAGCCTCTTTGCCGCCCCGATCAACGTAGTGGCCAGCTTCAGCATTTTGGGCGACATTGCCAAACAAATAGGCGGCGAACGCGTGGCCGTGCAGAATTTGGTCGGCCCCGACCAGGATTCGCACGCCTACCATATCACCAGCGGCGACATCAAAAAAATCCGCAATGCCAAGCTGGTGCTGATGAACGGCCTGGGGTTTGAAGGCGGCAGCGTCCAACGCGCGGTGAAACAAAGCAAAGTGCCTTACGCCGAAGCGGCCGCGGGCATTGCCGCGCTCAAAGCGCCCGAAAGCGGCCATGCGCACGGCCACGGCCATGATCATGCCCACGACCACCATCACGGCGGATACGACCCCCACGTTTGGGCCGACCCCGTGCTGATGCGGGCCTACGCCCAAAACGTTGCCGATGCTCTGATTCAAGCCGACCCGCAAGGTGCAGCCCACTACCGCCAACGCCTGAACGCCTATCGGGGCGAGCTGGAAAAACTCCATGCCGATGCGCAGAAATCGTTTGCCGCCATCCCGCCCAACCAACGCAAAGTGCTCACCGGCCACGATGCTTTCGCCTATATGGGCAAACGCTACCACATCCGCTTCATTTCCCCGCAGGGTGTGAACACTTCTGCCGAGCCCTCGGCCAAGCAGGTTGCCGCCATCATCCGCCAAGTCAAGCGGGAAGGCATTAAAGCCGTATTCACCGAAAACATCAAAGACACCCGCATGATTGACCGCATCACCCAAGAAACCGGCATGAAACCCGGCGGCAAGCTCTATTCGGACGCGCTCAGCAACGGAGCACCGGCCGACACCTATGTGAATATGTACCGCTACAACGTGCGCCTGCTCAGCGGTGCCATGAAATAAGCGTTTGACCGGCCGCAACCGTTCTGGCCGTCTGAAAAGCAGACAGTATCTTGCTTTCAGACGGCCTGATGAGTATGTTGAAACCTTTGCAAAACTCATCGAGGCCGTCTGAAACGCTTAAATACCGTCATACCCGGGCTTGACCCGGGCATCTTTTTGTTTGGTTGGAAGAAATAACCAATACTCGGGGCAGGCACGGGTATAACGGCAAGGATATAAAAACGAAGGCCGGCAAAAACCCCATCAGGCCGTCTGAAAACAAATACTGTTTGTTTTTCAGACGGCCTGATGGGTATGTTATCAATACATTCCGGCTCAACAACCGGCTGCGGTTTAACGCTCTTCCAGCAAAGCCAACAGCTTGTCGTGGATGCCGCCGAAGCCGCCGTTGCTCATCACCAGGATATGGTCGCCCTGCCGGGCGGCTGCTGCAACTGCCGCCGTGAAGGCATCGAAATCTTTATCTGTGTGCAGTTTGCTTCCCAGCTGGGCAAGCGCGCCGGCGGCATCCCAATCGACACCGCCTGCATAACAGAACACTTGGTCGGCTTCTGCCAGGCTTTCAGGCAGCGCGGCTTTCATGGTGCCGAGCTTCATGGTGTTGGAGCGCGGCTCCAACACGGCCAAAATACGCGCCGCCCCCACTTTTTGGCGCAGGCCTGCCACGGTGGCGGCGATGGCGGTGGGGTGGTGGGCGAAATCGTCATAAACGGTAACGCCGCCGGCCTCGCCTTTGATTTCCATGCGCCGTTTCACGTTTTTAAAGGCACTCAAGGCTTCGCAGGCCGTCTGAACATCCACACCGGCGTGGCGGGCGGCGGCAATCACGGCCAGTGCGTTCATGCAGTTGTGGCCGCCGATCAGGCTCCACGCTACCCGCCCGACTGCCTGCCCTTGCAGCAGAACGTCAAACGAGCTGTCTGCCGCAGCGCTGCCTGCCTGCCAGCCTGAAGCGGTGCCGAAGGTTTCAACGGCCGTCCAACAGCCTTTATCCAAGGTGTCTTGCAGACTTTGCTCGGTGCCGTTGGCAACAATCAAGCCGTCTGAAGGAATGGTGCGCACAAGGTGGTGGAATTGGGTTTGAATGGCGGCCAGGTCGGCGAAAATATCGGCATGGTCGAATTCGAGATTGTTCAAAACAGCGGTGCGCGGGCGGTAATGCACGAATTTGCTGCGTTTGTCGAAAAATGCGGTGTCGTATTCATCGGCTTCGATAACGAAAAACGGCGACTGTGAATGCGGGTCTTGGCGCGGATGCTGCGGCAGGCGGGCAGACACGCTGAAATTCTGCGGCACGCCGCCTATCAGAAAGCCCGGTGCCAAACCGGCGTATTCAAGCACCCACGCCAGCATCGAAGCGGTGGTGGTTTTGCCGTGTGTGCCGGCTACGCCCAGCACCCAACGCCCCTGCAACACGTTTTCGGCCAGCCACTGCGGGCCGGAAGTATAAGGCAGGCCGCGGTTCATCACCGCTTCCACCACTTCCATGCCGCGCTTGGCTACATTGCCGATCACATAAACATCGGCGGGAAAAATATCCAGCTGTGCGGCATCAAAGCCTTCGTGCACGGCGATGCCCAAGCCCTCGAGCTGGGTGCTCATCGGCGGGTAGATTTTGGCATCGCAGCCGGTTACTTTAAAGCCTGCTTCTTGGGCAATGGCCGCCACACCGCCCATAAAGGTGCCGCCGATACCGATAATGTGGATATGTTTCATAGCTGGATTTCTGCGCGTAAAAAATGTGATTATATAGTGAATCGGCGGTGTGTCTGCGCCACCCTGCCGGTTTTCTGCCCGATGCCTGCAGCCGCAGGCCGCGCGGTGAGTGCCAGCCGCACAAGCCCACCCCTTAATTTTTCTCGCACAACTTTACATAAATCAGTATGATAGCAACCTTACCGGCAGAAACCCGCCTGCTGCACACACTTCAGGTCTGCCGGCAGATAAAACCATATTTGAATTTTGAAGAGGTATCACCGTGTCTGATTCTAACCAATCCAAACGCGAAACCTTCTCGAGCCGTAAAGCATTTATGTTTGCCGCCATCGGCTCGGCGGTAGGTTTGGGCAATATTTGGCGTTTCCCCTATGTAGCTTACGACAACGGCGGCGGCGCGTTTATCGTTCCCTACCTGATTGCGCTGCTCACCGCAGGTATTCCCTTGCTGTTTTTAGACTACGCCATCGGCCACCGTTACCGCGGCTCGCCTCCGTTGGCGTTCCGCCGCATCAACCGCGCCTTAGAGCCTTTCGGCTGGTGGAACGTGCTGGCCAACGTGATTATCTGCATCTACTATGCCGTGATTATCGGCTGGGCAGCCAGCTACACCTATTATTCGCTGGTGGGCGCATGGGGTGCCGACCCGCAGGCTTTTTTCTTTAAAGACTATCTGCATATGGCAGACGGCGCATCCGTAGGCTTCGATTTCGTGGGCAAAGTGCTCGGCCCCTTAGTCGGCGTATGGATTTTTACTTTTCTGATTCTCGCATTGGGCGTGCAAAAAGGCGTGGCGCGATCATCGAGCTTCTTTATGCCGCTTTTGGTGGTGATGTTTCTGATTATGGTCGCCATCGCGCTGACCCTTCCGGGAGCGGCCAAAGGTTTGGATGCGCTGTTCACGCCCGATTGGTCGAAGCTCTCCAATCCCGGCGTGTGGGTTGCCGCCTACGGCCAGATTTTCTTCTCGCTTTCCATCTGCTTCGGCATTATGGTAACTTACTCTTCTTATCTGAAACCCAAATCCGACCTTACCGGCACCGGCCTGGTTGTGGGCTTTGCCAACAGCAGTTTTGAAGTATTGGCCGGCATCGGCGTGTTTGCCGCGCTGGGCTTCATGGCCGCTGCCGCAGGAAAAGAAGTCAGCGATGTGGCCTCTTCAGGCATCGGTTTGGCCTTTATCGCCTTCCCCACCATCATCAACCAAGCACCGTTCGGCCCGTTAATCGGCCTACTGTTCTTCGGCTCGCTGGTTTTTGCCGGCATCACCTCGATGATTTCGATTGTGGAGGTAATTATCGCCGCAGTGCAAGACAAACTGCGCCTGGGGCGCATTGCCGCAACCTTCGCCGTATGTCTGCCGATGGGCATCGTTTCGGCACTGCTTTTCGGCACCACCACCGGCCTGCCGGTATTGGATGTGTTGGATAAATTCGTCAATACCTACGGCATTGTTGCCGCCGGTTTCCTATATGTTTTAGCTTTGGCCGCCGCAAAAAAACTGCCGGTGCTGCGCCAACACATCAACACAGTTTCATCTTTTAAAATCGGCACCTTATGGTATATTTTCGTGGGTATCACCATCTCCGTACTCGGCTATATGCTGTTTAACGACACCCAAACCCTGCTGGCCGAAAACTACGAAGGCTACCCCGACTGGTTCTTAAACACTTTCGGCTGGGGTATGTCGCTGGGCTTGGTTGTGCTGGCACTGCTGCTGTCGCTGCTGCCCTGGCGCATGGAAAACAAATTCAACCCCGATGAAGCCCACCCGTCAAACGGCACCCACAAAGGAGAACAACCATGAACACCGCCGCCATCACCATGCTCGTGATAACGCTTATTATCATTTGGGGCGGGTTTATTCTTTCAGTGATACGCCTGCCGAAAGAATAACCCACCACCAAACCGCAAATCATCAAAGGCCGTCTGAAAATATTTTCAGACGGCCATTATTTTTAAGGGGCTGACGTAGATTGGTAATGATGCCAAGCTACGAAAATGTAGATAACCCATTGCAAATTAAGCAAGAGAGTTCAAAAGAAACTGCTTGAATTTTTTGTACTCCAAGTTACTGCCCGTTCCGCTGCCGATGAAATTTTTGACGTTCCGGTTGAGCTGGATGAAAGCTGTTCCGGCGGTCATCGCAAAGGAAAACGCGGAAGCGGTGTGGCAGGGAAAGCGGTCGTTTTCGGCATTCTGCAACGGCAGTCAGGTTATATAACGGCAGTCAGGTTATATACGGTTGTAGCCGGTAATGCCGAGTCCGAGCCATTAGTGCCTGTAATCAAAAAGAAAATCATGCCGGACAGTATCGTTTATACGGATGGCCTGAGCAGCTGTGGCAAGCCGGATGTAAGCGGTTTTACCCACCACCGTATCAACCATTCCAAAGCGTTTGCCGACTGCCAAAACCATATCAACGGCATGGAAAATTTTTGGAATCAGGCGCAGCGCGTTTTTGCGCAAATATAACGTTATTGACCGAAAATCCTTTCCACTGTTCTTGAAAAAAAGTGGGTTTCGGTTTCAACTTCAGCACACTGTTAGGCAGCTAAAAACGCTGTGTGATTGGTGTGGAATTTAGGGCTAATTTACGTCAGCTCCTAAACTGTAAGGTTGCTAGTAGCAGACAGAATAAGTCATGTAGTGGCCGGAGCAACGCTATAATTATTTCCTCATTTGCTTCAGCCTATAACGGTTTCAAAATCCCTGCCGCAGATTTTGGCTTTCTTTCAATATGGGTCTTTATAACAATTGAATTTGGTAGCTTTCAAGGTAACAGATACAGTTTTCCCAACAGAGTGAGATTGCTGATTACAGATCTGGCTTGATTGTCTTTAACGTTAAAGCAAGTGGATTGGAAGCAAATTTCAGGGTATTGGGCAACATTGAACAAGTCGGTGCTTTTCAGGTGTCCGTTCAATTGAGTGTTGTTGGGAGCTGATGATGTTGGGTGGAATTTTCATGTCAATGGAGCTAGTTTAGGCTTGACGGTCAAACTGCACATTGCCTCTGAAATTATAGGAGCCGGCAGGCAGTATTGTTGCTGGTAATGGTGAAACAAAGTGTTTAACAGGTTTTTCATAGAGATCACTGAGATGGACAAGTTTGAATGCAAGATCTCAGCCTGTTGTGCCTAAAATATCGGGTTTGTGGCTAAAAATTTATTGCGCCGGGTCGATTAACAGCACCCGTGCATTCGGGCTGGACCATAGCAATTTTGCTGTTTGGCGCAGTCGGGTTTGAATGATGGTTCGGTGTAACTCAGGCAGGCGGCTGAGATAGCGGGCATCGCCGTAGCGGCGGTGGCTGGCGGCCAGCCGCTCCAGCCATATTTCGGGATTTTGTTGCCGCTTGGCTTCCTGTTCGATAAAAAGTTGTTGCAGATTATCGGCCTCGGTTTTGCTGATATTTTCGGGGAGACTTTCCAATATTTGCCGGGCAGTTTGCCAGGCTTCGGCAGCCTGTTCGGGGCGGGTGCTGAAAAACAGGTTGCTTTCTACCCGGTTGTAAACGGGTTGCGGCCGGGCGGTAAATTTTACGCCGTAGGTATTTTGGTTGCGGCTGCGCAGCGCATCTTTCAGGCGGGCGTTGGCGAGATTGACCAAAAGCGGAATCTGCTCGGAGGTGTCGGGTGTCCAATCATAGAACGGCTGCCACGACCAAGCGTTGATATCCGTACCGCCGGTGTCGTTAATTGCAGCACGGCGCAGGGTGCTGCCTTTCAACAGTTCGACAGGGCGGTTTTCGGCGGCGCGGCGTGGAATATCGGCCAGATATTGCGCCAAAAGCGGTTTGATTTTTTCAGACGGCAGGCTGCTGGCCACATAATAGGTTGTGGGTGCCGAAGAAAGTTGTTTCCAATGTTGCAGCAGGTCGGTTTCGGTGAGTGCGCGTATTTCGCTGCTGTTTTGTGCCCGGCTTTCCGGGCGGCCGTAGCGCAGCAATTCCAGTTCTATCTCCTGCCGTCCGGGAACGGATTGCAGGTAAACGGGGTGGCGCAGGGCGGCGGTTTCGATCACGTTTTGCCAAGGCCCGGCAGATGGGGCTGTCTGGCGGCTGCGGTAAAGTTGCAGCAGGGATTCGAGTGTTTGTTTCGAGGCTTGAATATCGGTGGTTTGATGGTCGTTTTCAAGGCGGTAACGGTAGCTGATGCCTTGCTGCTGCTGCCATTGTTTGAGCGAACGGCCGCCGAAATCAGCGGGCGAAGAATGTGAAACTGCATCGGCCGCCAACTGAGCCTGCCACTCGTTAAGACCGTTTTGCCGGTAACCGCCCTCAGATACAGCTTTGAAATAGATCTTGCTGCCTGCCACGGCTTTTTGCAGCAGCACGGCTTTGTCGCCGTTGCTGAATTGCAGATAGCTGACTTTATTGTTGCTGTCAAAACTCTCCGACACGATTCTGCCTTGCCCTGTGTGCGGCGGAAAAGTGTTTGCGGTCGATCGGGCGGTTGTCGCGGCAGCAGCAGGCACGGCAGCACGGTTATCGGGTTTGCGTTGTAGTGCCGCAATAGGGTTGCTTGATTTGCCGGCAAGATCAAGTGTGTTTTCGGGGGCTTGAATCACGGTAAGCCGGTCGGAAGCAGCCAGCCAGGCGGCGATGCGTTTATTTACGGCGGCGGCACTGATTCGGTAAAGCTGGCCTCGCTCGAGGGTTTGATTGTCGGGTGTGGGGACGGGTTTGTCTGAAAGAACGGTGTCGTCAGCCAGCTGCACGATTTGGGGCAGGTTGTCGGGCAGGGCGGAAACGGTGTTCATATGGTTGTGCAACACCTTGCGGTAGGCGGCGGTTTCTTCATTGCCGGCAGGTTGCAGACGGATGGTTTCCACGGCGTTGTTAAGCAGATTGAGTGCCTCCTGCGCGCCTGTGGCAGCATCGGCATAAAATATCAGCGAGCCGGTTTGTTTGCCGATGTTGCCGAGTTTGAATGATACAGACGGCTCCGTATTTTGCAGACGGAGGTTGACGATATGGGCGGCGAAGTTGTCCAGCAGGCGGTGGTAATAGCCTTGGCTGCCGCTGCTTTGCGATGGGGTGTTGTGAAAGCGGTAAACCAATGACAGTTTGGTTTCGGTGTTGTCTTTATCGTGTATGTGTTCGGTGCGCGGTGTATCGGTGAGTTTGGGTTCGTATTCACCGGCTTCGCGTTCAGGCAGCGCGATGGGTTTCAGACGGCCTAAGTTTTCTTTGATGGCGGCCGCAGCTTTTTTAGGATTGATGTTGCCTGCCACCACCAACACAGCATTATTGCTGCCGTACCATTTGTTGTGGAAGCGGCCGGCAGTAGCCGCCTGTGCGGTTTCGATGGCGGTTTTGCTGCCGATGGGGGCGTAGCGCGCACTGCGCGAGCCGCTGTGCAGCAGGGCGTGGTATTGCCGGTTTAAGCGGTGTGGGAGCGTTTGCTGCCCGCGCCACTCGCCCAGCACAACCTGCTGCTCTTTAACCCAGTCGGCCGGAGAAAACGTTTGGGGGGTGAGAATTTGCCGGTAAACGGCCAGGGCCTGTTCAAGCTGCCGTCTGCCGTAGGGCGGTGTCAGCATATAGCGGGTATGGCGGTAGCCGGTTTGGGCATTGTAATGCCTGCCCATCTGCCAGCCTTCGGCATTGAGGCGGTTGCCCAAACCCTGCGGGAATGCCGGCGAGCTTTGGAATACCATATGTTCGGTGATGTGTGCGATACCTTCTTCGCCTTCGTTTTCATCGGCAGCGCCCGCGTTGATTTGCAGGTGAAGCACCAGGCGGCGCTCGGCGGAAGGCACTTTGAAAATATGATATGCCAAGCCGTTGTCGAGTGTGCCTGCGGTATATTCGGTTTGGGCGGCACGCGCAAAGGCGATGGAGAGGGCTGCTGCGGCAAACAGCAGTAAACGCGGGAATAAGAGCATATTGTAATGTGTCGGTTAACGCCCTGCGGCAGGCGGCGGGGCGGTGTTGTTATGGGTGTGGCAAATCTGTTTTGTTGCCGTTGCGGCGTTGCTGCGCTTCGGTTCGGAGGCAGCGGTTTAAGCCGCCGAAGCGGCAACAGAGCCGGTTTTGTGCGCTCTGTATTGCCTGCGGCTTGCTTGGTGCCGGAAATGCGTGATCCACTATTGCAGATTAAATATAAGCGGATACGGCATGGCTCCGACTTTGTATTGCTGGCAGTGTTAAGGCCGGTTGCCTTGTTTTGTTCGATTTCTTCCGCTGCATTTTATTTTGCGGCAGAAATTGCCGGCGCAAATTTAGCTGCTTTAGGCTGCATTATGCCTGTTTTTAATTATATTGAATACACAAGGCCGTCTGAAAACAAGAAATTGCAGTTTCAGACGGCCTTGTGCAGCCAATTAACCAACATTGTGGTGCCTTATTCAGGCAAGCAGTTGCGGAAATAGGGCTTTCAGGCCGGCCACGATAATTTCCACCGATACCGCCGCCAGCAGCATGCCCATGATGCGGTTGAGAATGGTCAGGCCGGTGTCGCCCAGCTTTTTGCTTACGCGGGAAGCCGCTGCCAACACGGTGTAGCAGATCAGGCTGATAATCAGGCCGGCGACCAGTATCGACAAAATATCCCGATAGCTTTCGGCAGCCGAGGCGTAAATAATCACGGTTGAAATGCCGCCGGGCCCTATCATCATGGGAATCGCCAGCGGCACCACGGCAATGGCGCCGATATTCTGCATCTGTTTGGGGCGGATGGTGATATCGTTGCTTTCATCGGTGCCGACATCGGGCTTGGCGGGGTTGCTGCCCTGGTTCATCATCGAAATGGCAATCAGCAGCACCAAGATGCCGCCGCCCACCTGAAACGCGCCGACACTGATGCCGAAGAGCCGCAAAATCATGCCGCCGGTGAGGGTGAAGGCGGCAATGCCGATAAAAACGGTGAGCGAGGCTATCTGGGTAACCCTGCGCCGCTCGCGCTTGCTCAGATTGCGGGTGAGGTCGAGATAAATCGAAAGCGCGCCGAAGGGGTTGATCAGCACCATAAATGCCAAAATCAGCTTGCCGATTTCCATGCCTATCATAAGGGTTCCTTGCGTTGTGTGGTTTCAATGTTTTTATACAAAGCCATATTCTATTGGAGTGGCATAACCCTGCCGCCTGCCTGCTGGTTGCTTTTTAGTGGTGGGTGTGGTTTTTTCTGCATATCTGCTCATTTTTTAATTAAAGGTTTTTTTTATGAAGACTTGTAAAATCTTTACACATTCTGCCGGCCGCTATGAAGCGGTCAAGCAGGGTTGGTCTTGGCCTGCATTTTTTCTTTGGTGCCGTTTGGGCTTGTGTGAAAAAAATGTGGCTTCTGGGCGTGGGGCTGCTGGCTGTGTTTTTTGTATTGGGTGTTGCGGCAGGCGGTAACGAATCTTTAGATAACCTGATTAATATACTCAGCCTAGCGGTCAGCATCGTATTCGGCATACACGGCAACAGACTGCGCGAACGCAAGCGGTTATTTGTAGATGCCTGAATCGGTTTCGGCACCGAATCCCGAAGCGGCGGTGGCTCTGCATATTTTAAATAATGAAAAACAAGCCGCCCGGCAGAGGCCGGAGCAGAAACGTAACCTTGAGCATGGATGCAGGCCTGCGCTGCGGCTGTTTCCACGGGCGGCTGCCTGCTTTCTTTAACACCGCATCCAATATATTTTCAGACGGCCTTTGAGAAGGCACAGGCCGTCTGAAAATAATCTGATTGTTTGATCATCCTTTATTCTTCGGCGGGTATTCTTCGGCAGACAGACTGGTTACCGCCGCTGGTTGCTGATGCCCATCAGTAGGGCGAGCACCACCATGATCGACAGCGTGGCGGTGCCGCCGTAGCTCACCAGCGGCAGCGGCACGCCCACCACAGGCAGTATGCCGCTGACCATGCCCATATTGACGAAAGCATAGCAGAAAAACGTCATGGTGAGTGCGCCTGCCAGCGTGCGGCTGTAGAGTGTGGGGGCTTTGGCGGCGATGTAGAGGCCGCGCCCGAGTATCAGCAGATAAATCACCAGCAGCAATATGTTGCCGATTAAGCCGAATTCTTCGCCGTAAACCGCGAAAATAAAATCGGTGGTGGCTTCGGGGATATAGTCGAGATGGGTTTGCGTGCCGTTGAGCCAGCCTTTGCCCCAAACACCGCCGGAGCCGATGGCAATCATCGACTGCAAAATATGGTAGCCCGCGCCGAGCGGGTCTTTTGTGGGGTCGAGCAGGGTGAGCACGCGCGTTTTTTGATAATCGTGCATACCGTAGTGCCAAATCAGCGGCAGCGCGGCCACAAAGCCGGCAACGGCGGCAAAAATCACCTTCCACGGCAACCCGGCAAAAAACACCACAAACAGCCCCGAAGCCATAATCAACGCAGCGGTGCCGAGGTCGGGCTGCTTCAGAATCAGCGTGCCGGGCACCAGCACCAGCGCAATGGCGGCCAAATAGTGATACCAGCGCAGCGACATTTCATAACGCTGGAGAAACCACGCCACCATCATGGGCAGGCCGATTTTCATGATTTCAGACGGCTGAATGCGCACCACACCGATATCGAGCCAGCGTTGTGCGCCATTAACGGTAATGCCGAAAAAATGCACGCCCAACAGCAACACCACCCCTGCGGTATATACGGGCAGGGCAAACACCGCCAGGGTCTGCGGGTGGGTTCTGGCGATAAACCACAGCAAAACAAAGCCCAACACGGTGTGCAGGGTTTTGTTTTCAAGCTGGCCGATATCCTGCCCGTCGGCAGAATAAAGCAGAAACAGGCTCATAATGTAAACCGCCAGCATGGCATAAAACAGCCACGGATCCATAGGCTGCCATATGGTGCGTTTGATTCTGTCGAACAGCGTGTCTTCGTTGATGTTCAAGGTGTCGCTCCCGAGGCCGTCTGAACGTTGCCGGCTGTGGCGTAAGCCTGTTGGAACACCGATGCTGCCGGCGGAGAGGCGGGGGCACCGGTTACGGTTTGTGAGGTGTTTTCCTGCTGGGGGGCGGAAGTGCCGGCAGCTTGAACGGCTCCGGCCGGCGCACGGCCTGCTTTCAGGGCGAGCAGGTAATAATCGCTCAGGCTGCGCGCCAGCGGTGCGGCACTGGCGCCCCAGCCGCCGTTTTCCAGCAGCACGGCAATGGCGATTTGCGGTTTTTCAACCGGTGCGAAAGAAATAAACCAAGCGTGGTCGCGGTGTTGTTCGGCCAGCGCGGCGGCGTTATAACGCGCTCCCTGTTTAATCTGCACCACTTGGGCGGTGCCGGTTTTGCCGCCCATGGTGTAGGGCAGGCCGTGGCCGATACGGTGGGCGGTGCCGCCCGGCTGCAGCACTCTGGCCATCGCCTGTTTAACGTATTCGAAATTGCTCTGTTTGAACGGAATGCTGCGCTCGGGTTTGGGGCTGATGAGTGTGATTTCGCGCCGCTCGTGATTGATCAGCTCTTTGACCAAATGCGGGCGGTACACTACACCGTCATTGGCAAGAGAGGCGGTGGCATGGGCCATCTGAAGGGGGGTGTAGGCATTATAGCCCTGGCCTATGCTCACCGAAACCATTTCAGACGGCTGCCATTGGCGCGTTTTAGGGTCTTTCGATTTGGCAAACCGTTTGGCTTTCCATTCGCGCGAAGGCAGAATGCCTTTGTATTCATTGGGCAAGTCGATGCCGGTGGGCGAACCCAAGCCGAATTCGGCCAGATAGGGAGCGGTTTTGTCGATGCCCAACTCATAGCCCAGGCGGTAGAAAAACGTGTCGGAGGATACTTGAACCGCTTTACTCAAATTGGCCGAACCGTGGCCTCGGCGTACCGAGTCGCGAAACAGGTGGCGCGAGCCCGGAATGCTCCACGCGCCCGGGGCGGGCACCACCGTGGTTTGGGTGATTTTGCCGCTTTCGAGCAAGGCCATGCCCATAAACGGCTTGAAGGTGGAGCCGGGCGGATACAGGCCTTGTGTTACACGGTTGATCAACGGCCGCTGCCAGTCTTCATTAAGGGCTTTCCAAGTGTCGCTGTCGATGCCGTCAATAAACAGATTGGGGTCGAAAGAGGGTTTTGACACAAAAGCCAACACGCCGCCCGTTTGCGGGTTGAGGGCGATAATCGCGCCGCGGCGGCCGTTCATCAGGCGGTCGGCCTCTTGCTGAAGGCGGATATCCATTGCCAGCCGCAGCGTTTGGCCGGTTTTGGCCGGCACGGTTTTCAAAACGCGCACCACATGTCCGTAAGCATCTTTTTCTACTTCCTGATAGCCGGGCGTGCCGTGAAGCTGGCGTTCGTAAAAGCCCTCCAGCCCCGATTTGCCGATATGGGTGCTGCCACGGTAGAGCGAAACAAGGCTTTCTTCTTCAAGTTTTTTTTGGTCGCGGTCGCTGATACGGCCGATATAGCCGAGAAAATGGGCCGTCAGCTCGGGGTAGCGGTAGTTGCGGAATGTGCGTGCGTTGATTTCCACGCCCTTGAAACGGTAAAGTTGGGCAGAAAGACGTGCAGCTTCATCGGGTTGCAGTTTGAGTTTGAGCGGAATATTCTCAAAAGAACGGTATTCGGCGCGGAATTTTCTGAAACGCTTCAAGTCGCCCGGGGTGATGTCCACATACGCCCGCAGGGCTTCGATGGTGTCTTCTGTTTTGCCCTTGATCTCTCCAGGCACGATTTCTAAAGAATAGGCCGGATAGTTGCTGGCCAGCACCACGCCGTTGGTATCGATGATTTCGCCGCGTATCGGCGGGGTGGGCACCAAAGAAATACGGTTGGTGTTGGCTTGGGCCACATACTCGTGGTGTTTGAATACTTGCAGATACACAAACCTGCCCAAAAGCAGGGCAAACAAAACCACCATCAATGCAAAGGCCAACACCAGCCGCAACATAAAATCGCGCTGTCTGCTGGCCACATCGTGATCGTGGCCTGTATATTGGTAGAGGTTGTTGTCCATCAGCGTAAACGGCGTGAGTTAAGCAGGCCGAGCATCACTTTGCTCAGCAGAGGCCACAGCAGCGCACCGACAAACGGCGCGGCAAAGCCCTGCCAATCGGTGAAACGGTGGTCGTGCATCAAGCGTATCAAAGCCATCACCGCCTGATTGCAGAGCAGGGCGCACAACACTGCCACCGCCTGTATGCCGTAGCTGTGCACCATAATCTGCCGTTGCCGCTGCTGCACCAAAAACACCATCACCATATACGACAGCGCGTGCAGGCCAAGCGGCGCGGCGGTGCCGACATCGGCCAGCAGCCCCACGGCAAACGCAATGCCCACACCGACCGACTGGGGTTTGTATAAAGCCCAATAAAGCAGCACCAATGCGGTAAATTCGGGTAGCCAGAAAAACGTTTCAAACGGAAACGGCATAAAATCCAACAACATGGCAAGCATGAAGCCGGATACGGTAATGCGTTTTGGCACGCGGCTGTGAAATTCTTCGGAATCAGTCATGGCTGGAATTAAAGGGCAGGAGGCTGCTGTTGCGGCAGCACCAACACATATTTGCTGCTTCTAAACCCCGAAAGCGGCTTCAGGCCTACCCGGTAATAAGGCGTGCCGTCAGCGCGGGCAACCTGTTCTACCTTGGCTACGGGAATGCCTTCGGGGTAAACGCTGTCAAGGCCGGAGGTGAGTAAAACATCGCCGGGGCGCAAGTCGGCATCGGCGGGAAAATAACGCAGGCTGACTGCACCGCCGCTGCCGTAGAGCAGGCTGCGTACGCCTGTACGCGCCACCATCACCGGCACGATGGTTTTACTGTTGGTCAGCAGCGTCAGCTCGGCAGAAAAAGGCTGCACCTGAGTAATCTGGCCGATAAGCCCGTTTTGATCGATAACGGCATCGCCTTCCTGCAAACCGCTGCGCCCGCCTTTATTGATAATCAGCTTGTCAGACAGCGGATCTTTGCTGTTTGAAATCACTTCGGCACCGCCGCTGATGCGGATACCGCTTTGTTGCAGGCCGTACAGCTTTTTCAGCTCGGCCAGCTCGCGGGTTTGCACAGACAAGCGGGCATCTGAAAGTTTCAGACGGCCGTTTTCTTCGTTCAGGCGTTTGTTGTCGGCCATGAGGTTTGCCTGCGACTGCATAAACCCGGCCACATAGCGGTAAAGGTTTACCGGTTGGTTGGCCAGCCATTGCAGCGGATAAA
This sequence comes from Neisseria musculi, assembly GCF_014297595.2. Lineage (NCBI taxonomy): Bacteria > Pseudomonadati > Pseudomonadota > Betaproteobacteria > Neisseriales > Neisseriaceae > Neisseria > Neisseria musculi. The sequence continues at coordinate 693,061 of NZ_CP060414.2, forward strand.
GCGCGGTAGCCGCATAGCCTTTGGCGTGTTGCACGGCGGCATAGCGGTTATCGAGCAGCATCAGCGCCACACCGGCAATGGAGAGCACAATCAGCTTGCTCAGCGGCTTCATGCCTTTTTGGGCGAAATTCAACGACGGTTCAGACATAATCTTTCAGACGGCCTGCTGCAGTGGTTTGGCTGTTAAGGGTTGACCACAAAAATCGAATTCAGTTTGCCGATCATATCCAAAGCCTTGCCCGAGCCGCGCGCCACGCAGGTGAGCGGATCTTCGGCAATCATCACCGGCAGGCCGGTTTCTTCGGCCAGCAGACGGTCTAAACCTTTGAGCAGCGCACCGCCGCCGGTCAGCACTAAGCCGCGTTCGGCAATATCGGCACCCAGTTCGGGCGGCGTTTGCTCCAAAGCGTTTTTTACCGATTGGACAATTTGGTTGAGCGGCTCGGTTAAGGCTTCCAACACCTCGTTGGAGCTGATGGTGAAGGCACGGGGAATGCCCTCGGCCAGATTGCGGCCTTTCACTTCGATTTCATTGACTTCCATGCCTGGAAAGGCCGAGCCGATTTTGGTTTTGATTTCTTCGGCGGTGGCCTCGCCGATCAGCATGCCGTAGTTGCGGCGCACATAATTGATGATGCTCTCGTCAAACGCATCGCCGCCCACGCGGATAGAGTGCGAATACACCACGCCCGAAAGCGAAATCACGCCCACTTCGGTGGTGCCGCCGCCGATGTCCACCACCATGCAGCCGGTAGGCTCCTCAATCGGCAGCCCCGCGCCGATGGCCGCGGCCATCGGCTCTTCAATCAGGTTTACGCTGGATGCGCCTGCCGCCAGCGCCGAATCGCGGATAGCCTTGCGCTCCACCTGGGTCGAACCGCAGGGCACGCAAATCACGATGCGGGGCGCGGCTGCAAAACGGCTGTTGTTCACCTTTTTGATAAACTGCTTGAGCATTTTTTCGGTAACGTTGAAATCGGCAATCACACCGTCTTTCATCGGGCGGATTGCCTGGATACTGCCCGGGGTGCGTCCCAACATTTTCTTGGCTTCGGTGCCTACGGCCAAAATCGCGCTTTTGCCGTGGGCGGCATCGTTCTGCATGGCCACCACCGAAGGCTCGTCCAACACAACCCCTTTGTTGCGGATATAAATCAAGGTGTTGGCCGTGCCCAAATCAATAGCCAGATCATTGGAAAAATAGCGGGTGAGAAAGCGAAACATAGACATTTCCTAATGTGGATATATTTTGTTAAACAATAAAAAGATAATGGCGGCACAGCTTTTTCAGACGGCCTTTTGTTATTAAAATGCCCGCAAACCACCATGCCGAAAGATTGGGTTTCGGTTATAATCGCCTGCTGAGCGGAGCAATAACCGGATAAACGCGTAATAATACCCCAGTTTCGGTATTTGCAGAATTAATTTTAAGGATTTTTTATGGCACTCACCCTGAGCGATGTAGAGAAAATCGCCCGTCTTTCCCGCCTGAGCCTTACCGATGCGGAAAAAGCGCAAAACCTGAAAGAATTGAATGACATATTTTCATTAGTGGAAAAAATGCAAACCGTAAACACTGACGGTATCGAACCGATGGCACACCCGCATGAAGCCGCCCTTCGCCTGCGCGGAGATGCCGTAACCGAAACCGACCGTGCCGCCCAGTACCAAGCTGTTGCGCCCGAAGTGCGCAACCGTTTGTATATCGTTCCTCAAGTGATTGAAGATTAAACCGTTTAATTTTTCAGACGGCCTGCTGCACCTGAATCTTGAGGCCGTCTGAAAAAGTTGGAAACCGCGAAATGACCGCATACACCCTCAAACAAGCCGGCCAACTGCTGCAGGCCAAAAAAATTTCCGCAGTCGAGCTTGCCCAAGAATATCTGGCTGCCATCGATGCCGCAAACCCCGCTATCAACGGTTACATCACTTTAGATAAAGAAAAAACTTTGGCTGAAGCCCAAGCCGCCGATGCGCGCATTGCCGCCGGCAACGCCACCGCGCTGACCGGCGTTCCGATTGCCTATAAAGATATTTTCTGCCAAACCGGCTGGCACAGTGCCTGTGCCAGCAGAATGCTCGATAATTTCGTGTCACCCTACACCGCCACCGTGGTGCAGAACCTGCTCGATGCCGGCATGGTTACGCTCGGCCGCACCAATATGGACGAATTTGCCATGGGCTCCACCAACGAAACTTCGTTTTACGGTGCCGCCAGAAACCCGTGGAATCTTGAAAACGTGCCCGGCGGCTCGTCCGGCGGTTCCGCCGCCGTGGTCGCTGCCCGTTTGACACCCGCCGCGCTCGGCTCCGACACCGGCGGCTCCATCCGCCAGCCCGCCTCACACTGCGGCATCACCGGCATCAAGCCCACCTACGGTATCGTTTCCCGCTTCGGCATGGTCGCCTATGCCTCCAGCTTCGACCAGGCCGGCCCGATGGCGCAAACCGCCGAAGACTGCGCGATTTTATTAAACAGCATGGCCAGTTTCGATACGCGCGATTCCACCAGCTTGGAACGCGAAAAAGAAGACTACACCCGCGACTTAAACCGGCCGCTCAAAGGCTTGAGGGTCGGTTTGCCGAAAGAATACTTGGGCGCAGGCAACAGTGCCGATGTTCAGACGGCCTTGCAGGCTGCCATCGATTTGCTCAAATCGATGGGTGCCGAAATGGTGGAGGTTTCCCTGCCGCAAACCGAATTATCGATTCCCGCCTATTATGTGCTCGCTTCTGCCGAAGCCGGCACCAATCTGTCGCGCTATGACGGCGTGCGCTACGGCCACCGCGCCGCCCGATTCGGCGATTTGGAAGAAATGTACAGCCACACCCGCGCCGAAGGCTTCGGCAGCGAAGTGAAGCGCCGCATCATGATCGGCACTTATGTGTTGAGCCACGGTTATTACGATGCCTATTACCTGAAAGCGCAAAAACTGCGCCGCTTGGTCGCCAACGATTTTCAGACGGCCTTCACGCAATGCGATGTGATACTCGCGCCCACCGCACCGACCACCGCGCCCAAACTCGGCAGCGATATCAACGACCCCGTGCAGATGTATTTGAGCGACATCTACACCATCGCCGTCAACCTCGCCGGCCTGCCCGCGCTGGCCCTGCCCGCCGGTTTCGGTTCAGACGGCCTGCCCGTGGGCGTGCAGTTAATCGGCAATTATTTCACCGAAGCGAAAATTTTGGGGGCAGCGCATCAGATGCAGCTGAATAGCGGTTGGCATAGCAGAATGCCTAAATAAAAAAATGACTTTATTTTATTGAAGGAGAAACTATGCACGGAAAAGTTAAATGGTTTAATAAGATAAAGGGTTTGGCTCGATTATTGGTGAAGACTCCAAAGAGTATTACTACGACTCCAAAGAGTATTACTACAATGTAAGAGATGTTCAAGGTGCAGACTTGCCTGAAAATAATGGTAATGAAGTGGCATTCGAGCCTTCTCAAAATAAATGCGGCTTAAAAGCGGTTGAAGTAAAATTATTGGCAAAAAATAAGGGGCTGTACTAGATAACTAGGGAAATTTAACTTCAGGTTAGAATAATCCCTATGAGAAAAAGTCGTTTAAGTCAGTACAAGCAAAACAAACTGATTGAACTATTTGTTGCAGGTGTTACCGCCCGCACAGCGGCGCAATTAGTTAGCGTCAATAAAAATACCGCTGCCTATTACTTCCACCGTTTGCGCTTACTTATCTATCACAACAGCCCGCATCTGGAAATGCTTGATGGTGAAGTAGAAGTTGATGAAAGCTATTTTGGCGGACAACGCAAAGGCAAACGTGGTCGCGGTGCGGCTGGCAAAGTGGCTGTATTCGGGCTTTTGAAGCGTAATGGTAAGGTTTACACCGTTGCCGTACCCAATACACAAACTGCGACTTTATTGCCAATTATCCGCGAGCAAGTGAAGCCTGATAGCATTGTTTATACCGATTGTTACAAAAGTTATGACGTTCTTGATGTGAGCGAATTTTCACATTTTCGGATCAATCACAGCACACATTTTGCTGAGCGACAAAATCACATTAACGGAATTGAGAACTTTTGGAACCAAGCAAAACGCCATTTACGCAAGTTTAACGGCATTCCCAAAGAGCATTTTGAACTGTATTTGAAAGAGTGTGAATGGCGTTTTAACAACAGTGAGATAAAATTTCAAATTTCTATTTTAAAACAATTAGTAAAGCAGGATTTGTTCTAGTTATCTAGGACAGCCCCAAAAATAATGTTAACAATAGAAGTAAAGATGAAAGGGAAACATGTAAATATTGTAAGAAAAAAATGATTTCATTATAAGAAAAAATGATTCCCAGAATGATCATACAAAATGGCGCACCATATAAGTCTGTGTCCATATTGCGCAGCAACACATAAACAATTTAGTAACTGCTTTATTGCTACCGCAGTTTATGGTGATTATGATGCGCCAGAAGATTTTACGCCATTTTCGAGATGAAAAACTCCTTGCCAATCAGGTAGGTAAACAATTCGTTAAAATGTATTACCGTTATTCGCCGCCTATCGCCGATTATTTGCGAAGTAAGCCGAAATTGGCAAAGATTGTGCGTTTTTGCTTAGACAAAACTTTTGTCAGCTATTTGAATAAAAAATGATTTTGACTTGAAAGTGATTTAAACCGTTTGAAATATTGAGAAATAAGAGAGGATGCCGAATGCCACCATTTGCCCGCATTGCTGCTGTTAAGCGGCACCGCCTGTGCCGAACAAAATATGGTGCGGCAAAATGATGAAGCCGCCAGCCAAGCTCCTGTTGCCCAAGCCGCTTCTGCCACGCAAGCGGTGAAAGCCAATCCGCAAGCCGCAGAGCGCAAATGGCAAGGCAAACCGTGGCACAGGGTTTAAACCATCCGTGGGCACTGGCCTTTTTGCCGGACGGTCGCTTTTTGGGTAGCAAGCGCAGCGGTAATCTGCGTATCATCGGCGCACAGGAGCAAGTCGGCGCACCGATTACCGGTTTCCCAAATATCGACGTTGGCGGGCAGGGCGGTTTGCTGGATGTGGTGTTAGACAAAGAATTCGCCCAAAACCGCCGCCTGTATTTTTGCTTCAGCGAAGCGGCCGAAAATCGACAGCAGCGCCCATTTCGGCTGCCGTATCGTGCTCACGCTACAGCATATTTATTTTATTTAGAGCTGGGCGACCGTTACAGCCAAAAAGAACAGGCGCAAAAGCTGGACAATCATATTGGCAAAATTGTGCGTCTAAACCGCAACGGCGGCACGCCGTCGGATAATCCGTTTGCCCAACAAAACGCCGCCGAAATCTGGAACTATGGCCACCGCAATATCCAAGGTATGACTGCCGATGCCCGCGGTCGTCTGTGGGCCAGCGAACACGGCGCGCAGGGCGCGACGAAATTAATCTGATTGAAGGCGGCAAAAACTACGGCTGGCCGGTGGTTACCTACGGCACCGATTACGGCGGCGGCAAAATCGGCGAGGGTATCACCGCCAAAGCCGGTATGGAACAACCGCTGTATTATTGGAATCCATCGATCGCTCCGTCCGGGCTGGCCTTTGTTGGTAAAAATCCTTACCGCAGCGACTGGCAGGGCAACCTGCTGGCCGGTTCCCTCAAATTCGGCTACCTCGCCCGTTTGAAACTCGATAACACCCGCGTATTGAGCGAAGAAAAAATCGAAGTCGGCGAGCGTGTACGAGACGTGCTCCAAGCGCCGGACGGCTTTGTGTATGTGTTAACCGACAGCGGCAACGGCAAATTGCTGAAACTGCTGCCGCAATAAACGGTTTCAGGCAGGCATATACGGTAAGCCAACTCAGCAAAAGCAGGTTCCAAATCCGTGGCACGCATTACTAAGAAAGCGGTTAAAGGCCGTCTGAAAAATGAATTTATATTTCGATACCCGCTTGGCCGAAGGCTATAAAAGTGCATCACAAATTACCCGCGTGTTAACGGAAAACTGGATGGGAGCGCAAGTTTATTGCCCGAATTGCGGTTGCAAGCCGATTCAGAAGGCAGCCAATAACTGCCCGGTGCAGGATTTTTTGTGTGCCAGATGTGACGAACAGTTTGAATTAAAAAGTAAAAACGGGAAAACCGCTGGCAAAATGATTAACGATGGCGCTTATCAAACCATGATTGAGCGCATTCAGGCCGATGACAACCCGAATTTCTTTTTCTTATCGTATAGAAAAGTGGATTATTCTGTACAGCAATTGATGCTGGTGCCGAAACATTTTATGACGGTTGATATGATTATCCGTCGCAAACCGTTACCGCCAACAGCAAAGCGGGCGGGTTGGATCGGTTGCACGATAGACCTGAGCAAAGTGCCCGAGAGCGGCAAGATCCTCTTGATTCAGCAACAGCAGATTGTTGCCCCTGAAACAGTACGCGCCCAATGGCAAGCAACCCTGTTTTTAAGACAGCAACAAAGCAGCAGAAAAGGCTGGTTGCTGGCTATTATTAAATGCTTGGAGCAATTGCCTGAAACATTTAATTTGAAGCAGATTTATGCGCTTGAAGCAAAATTGGCTCTACAGTTTCCTAAAAACAAATATATTAAAGATAAAATCCGCCAGCAGTTGCAAATTTTGCGCGATCAGGGCGTGATTGAGTTTTCAGCCCGCGGGCAGTATCGGAAATCTAAATCGTCTTAAGATAAGATATATTAAATATATTTTAATATTCAATTGGTTAAATTTTAGAGAAAGACTCCTATGACCTGGGAAACCGTAATCGGGCTGGAAATCCATGTCCAATTAAACACCAAATCCAAAATTTTCAGCGGTGCGCCGACTGCTTTCGGCGCCGAGCCGAATGCGCACGCGAGTGTGGTGGAGTGCGCACTGCCGGGCGTGCTGCCGGTGATGAACCGTGAAGTGGTGGAAAAGGCCATCAAACTGGGCTTGGCGCTGGATGCCCAAATCAACCGCAAAAATGTGTTCGACCGCAAAAATTATTTTTATCCCGATTTGCCCAAAGGCTATCAAATCAGCCAGTTGGATCTGCCGATTGTAGAGCACGGCAAGCTGGAAATCGTGGTGGGCGGGGAGGTGAAAACCATCAATGTTACCCGTGCACATATGGAAGAAGATGCCGGCAAATCGGTGCACGAAGGTTTGAACGGTGCAACCGGCATCGATTTAAACCGTGCCGGTACGCCGCTTTTGGAGGTGGTGTCCGAGCCGGAAATCCGATCTGCCGCCGAGGCGGTGGCTTATGCTAAGGCGCTGCACAGTTTGGTAACCTGGCTGGATATTTGTGACGGCAATATGGCCGAGGGTTCGTTCCGCATTGATGCCAATGTGTCGGTGCGCCCGAAAGGGCAGGCCGAGTTCGGCACCCGCCGTGAAATTAAAAACCTCAATTCGTTCCGCTTTTTGGAGCAGGCGATTAATTATGAAGTGGAAAGCCAGATCGAAATCATCGAAGACGGCGGCAAAGTGCAGCAGGCAACCATGTTGTTCGACCCCGATAAAGGCGAAACCCGGGTGATGCGTTTGAAAGAAGATGCGCACGATTACCGCTATTTTCCCGACCCCGACCTGCTGCCGGTGATTATTTCAGACGGCCTGTTTCAAAAAGTGAAAGCAGAAATGCCCAAGCTGCCAAGAGAAATGGCGGCTCAGTTTGAGGCAGATTACGGCATCAGCAGCTACGATGCCCGCCTGCTTACGGCAAGCCGTGCCCAGGCAGCGTTTTTCGAGCAAACGGCGCAACTTGGCGGGCAGGGCAAACTGGCAGCCAACTGGATGAACGGCGAATTGGCTGCTGCGTTGAATAAAGAAGGTTTGAGTTTGGAAGAAAGCCCGATCCAACCCGAGCGGCTGGCCGGCCTGACGGCAAAAATTGCTGATGGAACACTCAGCAATAAGCTGGCCAAACAGGTGTTTGAAGCGATGTGGGGCAGCAATCTGAGTGCAGACGCCGTCATTGAGCGCGACGGCTTGAAGCAGATAACCGACACCGGTGCCATTGAAAAAATCATCGATGAGGTGTTGGCAGGCAATGCCAAATCGGTTGAGGAATACCGGTCAGGCAAAGAAAAAGCCTTTAATGCATTGGTGGGGCAGGTGATGAAAGCCAGCAAAGGTAAGGCCAACCCGCAGCAAGTTCGGGAGATGATGAAAACAAAGCTGGCCGGTTGAAATGGTTTTCAGACGGCCTGAGTTAGACAATTGCGGCGTTGTTTATACTTTTTGCTTTTTTCCTGAAGCCCTGTTTTTGGTTTTTTGAGGGTTATCGAGAATGCTGATAGGCACGGTTATCTTCGGCATGCATTAAGTTTGCGAAGCCAAACCATCGTTATCCGGCGAAAAACAAAATCTGTTGGGTAAAGAGTGTGGGCAAGCCGGCCTTTTCCAATGCCGTCTGAAAGGTTTAAATACTGCGCTTGCGTTAATAATGTTTTTTTAATGCTGCAAAGTCTCCTGCCTCATTGCAAGGATAAGCGGCCGGATGGTTTCTATCCGGCCGCTGTGTTTTATTTGACCGTTACACAATGAACCCTGCTTACGGTCATACAGGGTTATAGTGCGGCACTACCTTTGCGGTATCTGTCTGCAACCTGCTGCTGTGCCGGAAATTATCTGAATCCGCTGCCGGTAAGCCGGCAGGCAGTTTGGCCGGTTTTGGTATTACGGAAGATATTTTTGAGCGGCAACTGTTTCGTTTGGTCAAACCCGCATGATATGCTGCACCTGTGGGATGGCGTGCAGGGCGCGGATAATTTCGTTGAGCTGTTCGGTGTTTTTTACTTTCAGGAAGAATTTGAATTCGATAAATCCCTCGGTGCCGGGCTGTTTTTGCGGTGTTTCCACTGATTCGATGTCTGCGCCGGATGTTGAAATTGCCTGAGCCATCGAAGCCAACAGGCCGCGGGTGTCGCGGGAGCCAACAATCAGTGTGGTATGGAAATTTTGGTCGGTGATGTTTTCCCAGTCGGCATCAAGATGCAGGTTGGGGTCGGCTTTCAGCATATTGGGGCAGGTGTCGCGGTGGATAACCAAACCCTGGCCTTTAACCAGCAGGGCGCGGACGGCATCGCCGGGCAGGGGTTGGCAGCATTGCGCCAACTGTATTCTGCCGGTTTCGCTGCCGTTTATTTTAATCGGACTCAGACGGACTTCTCCGCCGAAATGTTCTCCCGCCAACCCGGCTATGTGCATAGCTACGGTAACGGGCAGGGTATGGCCCATGCCGACATTGTAGAGCACATCTTCAAATGTAGTTTGTTTGTTGTTAAGGTCTTCCAGATATTTTTCTTTCAGGCCGTCTGAAAGCAGGATATTCTGCGGCAGCAGGCTGGAAAGGGCTTTTTGCAGCAGACTTTCTCCCAACATAACGGCATCTTTGCGGTTCATGTTTTTGATGTAGTTGCGGATGGCGCTGCGGGCGCGGCTGGATACGGCAAAATTCAGCCATGCGGGGTTGGGTTTGGCCTGCTCGGAGGTGATGATTTCGACTGAGTCGCCGGTTTTCAGTTTGGTGCGCAGCGGCATCATGGTGTTGTTGATGCGCGCGGCTACGGTGCGGTGTCCGATGTCGGTATGCACGGCATAGGCGAAATCGATTGGGGTGGCACCTTTGGGTAGCGCCAGAATTTTTCCTTTCGGGGTTAGGATATACACTTCGTTGGGGAATAAATCGACTTTGACGGCTTCAAAAAATTCCATGGCATTGGCGCTGCCGGCTTGCAGGTCGAGAATATTTTTCAACCAGCGGTCGGTGTGCAGCGTGGCTTGGTCGATGGTGTTTTTGCCGGATTTGTAGATCCAGTGGCCGGCAACTCCGCCTTCGGCTACCGCATCCATTTCCCAAGTGCGTATCTGCACTTCGATAGGTAGGCCGTAGGGGCCGACCAGCGTGGTGTGCAGGCTTTGATAGCCGTTGCTTTTGGGTATGGCGATATAGTCTTTAAAACGGCCGGGTTTGGGTTGATAGAGGCTGTGCAGGGCGCCGAGTGCGGCATAACAGGCGGGAATGCTGTTTACAATCACGCGGAAGCCGTAAATATCCATCACATCGGCAAAGCGCAGATTTTTAGACTGCATTTTCTGATGAATGCTGTAAAGGTTTTTTTCACGGCCTTTGATTTTGGCTTCGATATTGGCATCAACCAAACGCACACTGAAGGCCCGCAACACTTTGCCCACCACATCGCGGCGGTTGCGGCGGCTGGCCTTCATGGCTTTTTGCAGGGTTGCGTAGCGGCGCGGGTGCAGGTTTTGGAAAGATAAGTCCTGCAATTCCTGATAGGCATTGTTCAGGCCGATGCGGTTGGCAATTTGGGCATAGGTTTCAAGGGTTTCCTGCGCGATGCGGCGGCGTTTTTCGGGGCGCATCGAACCGAGTGTGCGCATATTGTGCAGGCGGTCGGCAAGTTTGACCACAATCACGCGTACATCTTTGGTCATGGCCAAAATCAATTTGCGGAAGCTCTCGGCTTGATGTTCGGCCTTGCTGTTGTATTCAAGCTTTTCAAGCTTGGAGAGGCCATCGACCATTTCGGCGATGGTTTCGCCGAATTCGGCAGCCATTCCGAGCTTGGTTACGCCGGTGTCTTCGAGCACATCATGCATCACGCCGGCACACAATCCCTGTATGTCCATATGCCAAACCGCCAGCTGTGTGGCAACGGCCAGCGGATGGGTGATGTAGGGTTCTCCGCTTTTGCGGGTTTGACCGTCGTGTGCATGAAAGGCGAAAGCGCAGGCTTTTTCAAGCAAATCTTGCTCTTTATTGTCCAAGTAGAAAGCCGTGCGGAACAGCAGGTTGCGGGCTTCTGTTGTCAGCGGATCATATGGAGCGGTAGGTTGCGGCGCACGCATTCAGACGGCCTCATACGGTTATTTGCTGCGTTTGAGCAGCTCTGTGGTAATTTCGCCTGCTGCAATTTCACGCAGAGCGGTAACAGTGGGTTTGTTATTGCGCACATCGTCAACCAGCGGGGCTGTACCGTTTTCGAGCTGGCGGGCGCGGCGGGCGGCGGTGAGGGTGAGGTCGAAGTGGTTGGGAATTTTGGTAACACAGTCTTCTACGGTGATTCGTGCCATTTTGTCAGATGCTTTCTCGTGATAAACGGTTTAAAGAAATGTTAAAAGAAATAGGGATATATTGTCGCTGTTTTTTAAGAATTTTCCAACAGATTTTCCACAAACAGCTGTTGCGAAGACTGTTTGAGACGGTGTGATTTAATGATAGAGAGCAAATCGGCTTCAGCCTCGGCCAAGTCATTGTTTACGACCACATAATCGAACAAAAACGCCTGTTCGATTTCGCAACGGGCTTTGCTCAAACGCTTGACCACCACTTCGGCTGTATCGGTACCGCGGCCGGTCAGCCGCTCGGCCAAAGCTTGAAACGAAGGCGGCAGAATGAAAATGCTGCATACATCGGGCCACACGCGGCGCACCTGCTCGGCACCTTGGATATCGATTTCCAAAATAACATCATAGCCTTGAGAGCGCAGCAGGTTTACGCCTTCCACGCTGGTGCCGTAATAATTGTCAAACACTTTGGCATGCTCGAGAAAAGCATTTTCGCTGATCATCTGCTCAAATTCTGCGGTATCGACAAAATAATACTGGCAGCCGTGTTTCTCGCCGGTTCTCGGCGCACGGGTGGTGTGGGAAACCGATACACGGATGTCGCCGTGGTGTTCGGTGAGGCGGGAGACCAGCGTGGTTTTACCGGTGCCGGAAGCAGCGGAAATAATAAAAATATTGCCTTTGGAAGATGCTTGCATGATAAGGGTCAAGAAAGGGAGATTGCCGCTTATTATGCCACAGCGGCAGATGGGGCGACAACGGGAACAAAGCTTTGCTACAATCAACTATTTATTGACTATCAAAGTTTAGGGCAAGATTGATATGCTGATTCATCCCGATGTGATGGGCGTGGGCAAGTTGTATGAAAAAATCCGCAAAGTGCCGGATTGGCCGAAAAAAGGCATTTTATTTCATGATATTACGCCTGTATTGCAAAGCCCAGAATATTTCCGCTTATTGGTAGATTTACTGGTTTACCGCTATATGGGGCAGAAAATCGATGTGGTGGCCGGCTTGGACGCACGCGGATTCATTATTGGGGCAGCTTTGGCTTACCAATTAAATGTAGGGTTCGTACCCATTCGCAAAAAAGGCAAACTGCCGTTTGAAACGCTGTCGCAAAGCTACGCATTGGAATATGGAGAGGCAACGGTAGAAATCCATACCGATGCCGTTCAGAAAGGCGCACGGGTGTTGCTGGTCGATGATTTGGTGGCTACTGGCGGCACCATGCAGGCAGGCATTGAATTGATCCGCAAACTCGGCGGCAAAATCATCGAAGCAGCCGCGATTCTCGAGTTTACCGATCTGCCCGGCGGGGCCGATATCCGCACCCGTGGTGTGCCGCTGTTTACGCTTTATCAAAACGAAGGAGCCATGCCCGATTAATTATTCTGCTTCGACATAATGGTTTTGGGATGAACACAAGCCGTCTGAAACTGTTTTTAGACGGCTTGTGTTTGTATAACTCTATACAGGCTTAGAATTTGTATTCAATTTGGCCGCGCACTACGTTGACATCTTGTTTGCTATTGCCCGCGGTAGCGTTGACTTGTTTGCCGTGCAGGTAGAACGCGTTGAGTTTGAAATTTTTGTAGGGAACGTAGTTCATGCCGATTTGTGCGCCTTGTACGTTTTTGCTGTAGTCTTCAACCGAAGAGATGCCCGACATTGCGCCAACGCGGCGCAGATTGAAGAATACATCATAAGAATTGCGGGTTGCCCAGTCGGCATTTTTGAATTTTACGCCGGCAAATATTCCATCGGGCGATACTTTTTTACCCGCGCTGTCTTTAACGCCGGTGAGGTTGGAGCGGCTGTAGGCTGCCATTGCGCCCCAGGTGTCGTTAAATTTTACATCGGCGCCGATTTCGCCGAAAACGGCATTTTTGCGGCTGTTGTCGGGCTGTTTCACATTATCCAGATAAACGGCGGTGGCGCCGATATTGACTTTGTCGCTCAGGGGAACCACGGTTTGTGCGGAAACCATCATCTCGCGGCGTACTTCTACACCCCAAGGGTTGTCGTTTAAATGTTTGGTTACGCGGGCAACGGCAACTTTGGTGGGGAATTTGTAGTCGAAAAACAATTCGCCGCCGGTTACTTCGTTATCAAGCACGCGGCCGTATGAAGAAAATGCGCCGAATTTGCCAACGCGCGCTTTGATTTTGTCGTACACGGTGCCCTCGGCATAGAGTTTGTTCATGGGCACATCATGGTCGCCGTTGAATTTGCCGGTTTCCAGGTCGATTTGGGGCTCGATTTGGGTAACGATTTTCCAATCTTTATAAATGCGTGCAGAAAGCCATAAATCGGCGTTGAGATGGCTGACGGTGTTGTTGGCGGGGTTGGGTACGGCCGTGTAGCTGGCGGCGGTGTCGCCTGCATCGGCGCGGGCACGGATGGTGCCGTGGATGCCGAGGCGGTCGGGGATAATGTTGAAATCCCGCGATGCGCGTTTTGCTCCGGCATTGACATAATCATCGGTAGTGGTCAGTGCGGCATCTGTGTTGGCTGCAAAAGCGGGTGCGGCAAAAAGAGAGGCACACAGAAAAGACAGGATTTTCTTAGCGTTCATATTATGCTCCGAAGTTGGAAAAAGTAGCAGTGTCGAAATCAAATTGCCCGAGCACTCAAGCGATGCCGGACGGGATGCAGGAAAGCAGACGTTTGTTTTGTAAAATGACATCGGTGTCATTGTCTGTTTTTTAAAAACGGTTGCGTTTTCAAGCCGTTTTTTTAAGTTTTTTTATGGTTGCTATCGTATTGAAAATAAGTGTTGCCCGTCAAGCACTTTAAAAAAACATTGCAGTTTGACGGGCGTTTTTTTTGATATGCGTCAATATAAAAATACCAGGCAGATGATTGCGGCTTGCTGCAAGGCTGCCGGTTTTTGTGATATTGCGGGTAATAAGCCTGTATCGGCCTTATTGGGGTTGTTTGACACTGTCTGAATCGGAATTTGAAGCCGTCTGAACAGCGGATTGGATAAAGCAGAAATCAAGGGGGGATATGGTTTTCAAACGGCCTGTTCGGGCGGACTGTTCAGATGGTTTCAAAAATCTTCGAATGATTTTTCAGACGGCCTGCGGGTGTTTTTTAAGAAGGAGTAAGCGGCGTTTCAAATGTTTTCAGATGTTTTCAGAAGCTTGGGGATCGCGGGGAAGTGGAAATGTGTAGCGCAGGGTTTGCCGGGCAGGGCGGCCGTGTATGGTAGGGCAGTCGGCATCATCGGTTTGCCGGAAAAGGGGCGGGTTTGAGCGGTGCCATACTGCAATAGCCCAACGCTGCCGGTAGTGATTCGTGCTATAATTTCGGCCTTTATGGCGGCGGCCGCATTCCCATATTGCCGGTTGGGCAATTTATCTGCCGGGTTGATAACCGGTCGGTATGATTGGGAACGGGGCAGGCCGTGATTTTTGACAGGGCAGTGTTCAAGCGCTGCCCTGAATTTCGAATATCTGCAAATAAGGTTTGGAATCATGATTTCTACCAACGGTGTTACCATGCAGTTTGGCGCAAAGCCGCTGTTTGAGAATGTGTCTGTCAAATTCGGCGAAGGCAACCGCTACGGCCTGATTGGTGCCAACGGCTCGGGAAAGTCAACCTTTATGAAAATCTTGGGGGGGGACTTGGAGCCGACCAGTGGTGAAGTGGCGGTTGAAAACGGCGTGCGCTTGGGCAAACTGCGTCAAGACCAATTTGCTTATGAAGATATGCGCGTGCTGGATGTGGTGATGATGGGACACGCTGAAATGTGGGCGGCGATGACCGAGCGTGATGCGATTTATGCCAATCTCGAAGCCACCGAAGACGACTATATGAAAGCAGCCGAGTTGGAGGCCAAGTTTGCCGAATACGATGGCTATACTGCCGAAGCGCGCGCTGCTGAGCTGTTGAGCGGTGTGGGTATCGAAGAACCGCTGCACAACGCGCAAATGAGCGAAGTTGCTCCCGGCTTCAAACTGCGCGTGCTGCTGGCGCAGGCATTGTTTTCCAAGCCTGATGTGCTGCTTTTGGACGAGCCGACCAACAATTTGGACATCAACACCATCCGCTGGCTCGAAGGTGTGCTCAATCAATACGATTCGACCATGATTATCATCAGCCACGACCGCCATTTTTTAAACGAAGTGTGCACACACATGGCCGATGTGGACTATAACAGCATCACCATCTACCCCGGCAACTATGACGACTATATGCTTGCTTCGGCGCAATCGCGCGAACGTGCCATGCGCGATAATGCCAAGGCCAAAGAAAAACTGCAGGAATTGCAGGAATTCGTGGCGCGCTTTTCGGCCAACAAATCCAAAGCCCGCCAGGCAACCAGCCGTCTGAAACAGGCCGACAAAATCAAATCCGAAATGGTGGAAGTCAAACCCTCGACCCGCCAAAACCCGTATATCCGCTTTGAAACCGATGAGAAATCGAAGCTGCACCGCCAAGCTGTGGAAGTGCAGGGCTTGGGCAAGCGTTTTGAAAAGCCATTGTTTAAAAACCTGGGCTTTATCCTTGAGGCAGGCGAGCGTCTGGCCGTTATCGGCCCCAACGGTGCGGGCAAATCCACCCTGCTGAAGCTGTTGGCCGGCGCGTTCGACAGCCGCTGTTCAGACGGCCTCAGTGCCGATTCGGGCAGCGTCAAATGGGCGGAAAAAGCCCATGTGGGCTATTATCCGCAAGATCACGAAAACGATTTCGATGTGGATATGAACCTGACCGAATGGATGCGCCAATGGAGCGGGGAGGGCGATGATGAGCAGACGGTGCGCGGTACGCTGGGGCGGCTGCTGTTCGGCAGCAACGATGTGGTAAAGCAGGTGCAGGTGCTCTCCGGCGGTGAAAAAGGCCGTATGCTCTATGGCAAACTGATTTTGCTGAAACCCAATGTGCTGATTATGGACGAGCCCACCAACCATATGGATATGGAAAGCATCGAATCGCTGAATATGGCGCTGGAAAAATATCGAGGCACATTGATTTTCGTATCCCACGACCGTCAGTTTGTTTCATCACTGGCCACCCAGATTATCGAGCTGGACGGACAAGGCGGCTACGAGCATTACTTGGGCGGTTATGAAAGCTATCTGGAGAAAAAAGGCTTGGCGTAACCCCATCTCCGTGCCCGAAATAACCTGAGGCCGTCTGAAACCTTTCAGACGGCCTTGATGCTGCAAGATAACGGAGCAAACACGTCATGCAAACCGCAACCTTAACCGTTGGCAGCAAAACCATCACCGCTTATCTGCCCGAACACCCGCAAACCTCGCCGCTGCTGCTGACGTTTTCAAACAGGCAGGAATCCGATGCGCTGGCGGAGCTCACCGGCGGGCAGCCATCGATGAACCGGTTTGGGAACACGCGTTCACACCGTGGCCGGCGCCTCGTGCCTTCAGGCAGGCTCCTGACTTTGGCGGTAGTGCAGATGCTTATCTTGAATGGATTGCCATTGACGTTTTGCCCGCAATTGAAAAACAGTTCGGCCTGAACCCTTTATGGCGGGGTGTGTTGGGTTATTCTTTGGCAGGGTTGTTCGCCGCCTATTGCTCCTACCGCCGGTTTTTGTTTAACCGTATGGCCGCTGTTTCTGCATCGCTGTGGTTTGACGGCTGGCAGCAGTTTGCCGCCGCAAACACACCGCTTTTTCTGCCCGAATACGCTTATTTTTCAGTGGGCAGCAAAGAAAAAAACGCCAAAAACCCACGCTTGGCGCAAATTGAAACCGCCATACTTGCCACACGGCAAAACTGGCAGGCAGCGGGAGCCGTAACGTTTTTTGAGCGTAACAGCGGCGGCCATTTTGAGAATATAACGCAGCATTTGGTCAAAGCGGCACAATGGCTGCCGGGCCGATAGCCGGTTTGTTTTTAAATCATATTTAAAATCATGCTATTGCTGCGCTGTCTTGCAGTATTCGGCATGATGGCGGGTTTCCTTTCTTCATTTTCGGCAGCGGGCGGCGAACCGCAGCAACACCATAACGGGATGCGGGAACATGCTTCTGGTTGCGGAATTTCTACTATAGCCTGCATTTGGTCGACTTGCTTGGTTTTTTCAAGCAGATTTGCTGTATTTGTATTTGATGCCGATTGAAATATATCCCGCTGGCTTTATCGGGAAATTGCTGCTCCGCCGGAATCATCTGTTTTATCCAGCGCATCGAGTTTTTGCTGTGCTTCGCCTACCGCCGCTTCAAGATTCCGGATGCGCTCTTGGTAGCGCACATAATTGCGTTCGTTGCCGTAGCGCACCTTTTTTCCGTCTTCCAACGCTTTTTGTGCCTGCTCGAGTTGCTGTCGGGCGGCTTGGCGCTGTATGGTGTCTGAGCCGGCCGCGCGGTTTTCGGCACGGCTCTCCTGTGCGGCGGGCTGCAGATTGTTTGCCGGCGGTGTGGAGGAATACAGGCCGACTCTGCCGACATCGGCTTTTTGGCAATGGCTGCCGGGGTTTTGCGTATAAACGCGCTTCCCGTTTTGCATACACTCGTAAACCGGTGCGGCAGATGCGGGCAATATGCTTGCCGAGAGTAGGGCGGCGGCAGACAGGCGGATGATGTTGTGCATGGTTTTCTTTCCGTAACGCGAAGTATGCAGTATGCCGTGTGAAAATCAAACGGGCAAGGCCGGAGGGGGTTACCATGCCTGCCGCAGCCAAAACCACCACACCGCAAGCAGAGCCAGCACCATCAACAGATTGCCGGCAACCACCGCGCGCCAGCGGCGTTCGGCAGGTTGGGCATTTTGTGGCTTGCGCGTGCGGCGCACATAAAAAAACGGGCTGAGCAAAATGGAAACCGCCGAAATCAGAATCACCGCCGCATAATAAATTTTTTCACGTTCCATTACCGTTTTTTGTTCAAGTATATTCCGTTGATAAAAAACGCGGTGGAATATCATCGACATCCACCGCAGTTTTGGCAATATTACTGCATAGTCCTCAGTTTTTCCAGCATATTTTCTATGCGTAAAATATAGCCGTTAAAATCGGCATCATTAACATAAAGCAAGGTGGAGCCGTCCGGGTGCGGCAATATCTGGTTCAGCATATATTTCCCCAATCTGCCGAAAGGCATGGCGATGCGCTCACCGCTTTTTATATTCCAAAACTGCGCCATATCGTATTCTTTTTCTCCGTCTCCAACGCGGTAAACCACCAACCATTCGTTATCCAGCTTTTGAAGCCGGGTTTGATGGTTCATACGCTCGGGGCGGAAAGTTTGCGCCACTTTGCCGGCAAGCGTATCAAATTCGCTGATGACAGGGCTGTTGTCGAATCCCTGTGGCGTTACATAGAAAAAGCGGCCGGGCGCCAACGAAACACAATCCGAATCTATCGGATCGGCCGGTTCGGCGATGACTTTCCACTCGGGCAACACGCCGCTGCCGTATTCCGGTACAAACACATAACGGCCATTGGTAAGATAAGTTTTGCCGTCCACCATTCTGATCAATCTCGTTGGGGGTTCCTCATAAGGAAACTCAAACGGATAACATATGCGCCCGCCTTTCGCAGCGTTGGGAATCCATCCCGATTGCTTCCCATCGCCTATCAAAAGAATATCGTTACCGATCCAGCGTATCAAAAAAATGTTTTTGATTGTTTACGGCACGGTGATGTCTTCCCAAGATCGGAAATTCAGCGGATCGGCACCAACCTTTATTACCGTCTGCAGGCGGCATTTGCGCTTTTCGCGCACAGTATTGACGAACTCCGCGCAATAAAGGCCGTGCCTGCTGTAATAATCATGCCCCCTAAATACGCAGGGTTATACTGCATCTCAACTTCTGCTTCAGCATACGTTGTACTGTAATTTTCAATCAATTGCTGCAATGCTGCCTGCTCAAACACCGTTTCATAAGCCGGAAAGCTGTGCTTTAAAGCGGATTCGGCGTCGCTTACCGTTGCTTTCCAATCGATCAGCGGACAATTTTCTTCTATAAAATGTTCCATTTTTTTCTTACAGCCCCAAATAATATTGCTTATAACCGGTTTCATTCATCATTCCGTATGTATTATACAAACGGTTGTTTTTATAAAATATTTCGAATAGATTACTAGGTAATCTTATCGGCTGCAACAGTAGGTGCAAGGGTTCGCGCAACAGATAATATCCGGTAATAAAGAATAACTATTGCGGCAGGGCCGTCTGAAACTTTCAGACGGCCTTTCGAATATTTTTCGCGCCTGCTCTTGATTTTCTGTTGAGTATCATTACTTCAAACTCTATCCAACGCGCCGCCATTGAAGCGGGCGCATAAACAATATTTACACCAAACGGAAAGCAATGATGGCAACCGAAAAAACTTATTACGAAATACTCGGCGTGTCTAAAGATGCGGATATTGCCGAAATTAAAAAAGCCTACCGCAAACTGGTGCGCCGATATCACCCGGATGTCAGCAACGACCCCGATGCCGACCAAAAAACCAGCGAAATCAATCTTGCCTACAATATTCTGAAAGATCCTGAAAAGCGTGCCGAATACGATGAAATGCTGGCCAATCCGTTTCAGGCGCGGCAGCAGGCCGGCAGCGCGGGGCGGGGCGGGTTTGAAGGCTTCGGCGGCTTCGATACGGGTGCAGAGGGCTATCAGCATCACCATTTCGACAGCAGCCGCTTCGGCGAAGGCCGGCCTTTCGGCAGCGGCGACTTCCGCTTTGATGATATTTTCTCCGCTTTCGGCCATGCGCAGCAGCCCCGCGGGCGGCGGCCGGGCGAATCTTTGCAGGGCGAAGACCAATATGCCGAACTCAGCATAGACATCGCTTCGGCCTACGAAGGCAGCGAGCGTAGTTTAAGCATCGATATGCCCACGCTCAATGCTGAGGGCGAAATGGCCTACGAACGTAAAACCCTGCATGTGAAAATCCCCAAAGGCATCGGTGAAGGGCAGCAGATCCGCCTGCGCGGACAGGGTCTGCCCGGATTTAACGGCGGCGCAAACGGCGATTTATATTTGAAAGTGCGCTTTCGCGAATCGGAAGAGCTGTATGTGAAAAGCGGCAAAGATATTTATCAGCGTATCGATGTGATGCCGTGGACGGCGGCTGTCGGCGGCAAAATAGAAGCGGATACGCCGGCAGGCCGTCTGAACGTCAATATCCCTGCCAACAGCCGCACCGGCCAAAACCTGCGCCTGAAAGGCAAAGGTATTCCGGCCAAAGAAGCGGGCGATTTATATCTGACCGTGAATATTGTGCTGCCGCGTGCCGACAGCGGAGCCGACCGTGCCGCTTGGCAGAAATTGGCGGAGCATTACGGTGTGAAAGGATAAACCATGAGCCAAGAATACGAATACGATGTGCAGCTGAGTTTTAACGAAGTCGTCCGCGCCTGTAACAATGACCGCGACTGGGTGGTGGGCGTGATTGAGGAAGAAATCATTTCGGTGGGAGGCAGCCCCGATGAAGCCGTGTTCAGCGGCTTCCAGCTTGCCCGCCTGCGCCGCGCCCGCCGAATCAGCCGGGATTTTGAAGCCGGTATTCCGGCTACCGCGCTGATTATGCAGCTTCTCGATGAATTGGAAAGCCTGCGCAAAAACCATGCCGGCTGACGGCTGTGCTGCGGTGGGCAAGCAAAGCGTTCCGGCAGATTGGTGCAACTTGGTTGCGGCGTATTGATTTTTTTAAAACAGTGAAGTAAAATCCGTGAAGGCAAATTCACAAGGAAGCATGATGAGCAACAAACTGACCGCCCCTACAGAGCTGCCCGCCGGAGACGATTTGCGTGCTGTGCTGGCCTATAATATGCGCCTTTTCCGTGTGAACCGGGGCTGGTCGCAGGAGGAATTGGCGCGGCGGTGCGGGTTGGACCGCACTTATGTGTCGGCGGTGGAACGCAAACGCTGGAATATCGCTTTGTCGAACATCGAAAAAATGGCACTTGCTCTCGGTGTGCCTGCCTACCAGCTTTTGCTGCCGCCGCAGGCGCGGCTGGATATGGCGCAGTAGGGCTGCCGGTTGCGGAAACGGTAAAACCGCCCAAGTTGCCCGGGCGGTTGTGGAAATCTCTGTATTAAATTCGGATATAACGGTAAACGGATGTTGCAGGTTTCAAACAGGTTTGATTAAAGGCATCGGCTGTTTATTTTACATGCGGGGCAATGATTTGCAGCATCTGCACCAGCACTTTCGGGTTGCCTGCCACGATATTGCCGCTTTCCAGCCAGTTTCCGTTGCCGTTCATATCGGTAATGATACCGCCTGCTTCCCGCACGATTAAAGCGCCGGCGGCGATGTCCCAGGGTTTGAGGTTGAACTCGAAAAAGCCGTCAAAACGGCCGCAGGCCACGGCGCACAAATCCAGTGAGGCCGCCCCTTCGCGGCGGCCGCCTGCGGTTTTGGCGAGAACGTCTTTCAGAATGGCGAGATAGGTATTCATCATGCTTTGATCGACAACGGGAAAGCCGGTGCCGATCAGGCAGCGGTTCAGCTCGATGCGGTTGGATACGCGGATGCGGCGGTCGTTGAGCAGCGCACCTTTGCCGCGCGAGGCCATATATAAATCGTTGCGCTCGGGAGCATAAACCAGGGCTTCCTGCAACACGCCTTTGTGCAGCAGCGCCATCGAAACGGCGTATTGCGGGTGACCGTGCAGATAGTTGGTGGTGCCGTCCAGCGGGTCGATAATCCACTCGTATTCGGCGGCGGCTTTGCCTTGCATGCCGCCTTCTTCGGCGGTGATTTTGTGGTGGGGGTAGGCTTCTTTGAGCGCATCAACCAAAATGGCTTCGGAACTGCGGTCGATATCGGAAACAAAATCGTTAAATGCTTTGCTGTCGGTTTTAACGGCGTCTAAATTGCGCGAGGCGCGTATCATCATATCGCCTGCTTTGCGGGCGGCTTTGAGGGCAGTGTTCAAAATCGGGTTCATGGCGGCTTTTCCAATCGGGTGCAATAATGCGCAAACCAACTCGGCGTTTTGCGGTTTCCAATGTTTTTTTAAAGAACGTTTCAGACGGCCTTTTCATTTGGCTTCAGGCCGTCTGAACAATGAAATCGAAGCCCGTATTATACCCCCGTTGCGAAAATAAAACATGAACAATCCCCAACCCGCTCTGCCGCATTATCTCGGCAATATCCGCATCGTGCTCGCCCGCACCGGCCATCCGGCCAATATCGGCGCTGCCGCCCGCGCCATGAAAACCATGGGGCTGCACCGTTTGACGCTGGTGGCACCGCAGCTTATCGCCACGCCGGTAACGAAAGAGCCGCCTGTGTTTGATGCGGCCGATCCGCAGTCGTTCAGGCTGCCTGAAGAAAGTTTTGTGTTGGCTTCGGGTGCGGCAGATGTGCTCGAAAATGCCCGCATCACCGCCACGCTCTCCGAGGCATTGGCCGACACCTCTTTAAGCTGCGCCCTCACCAGCCGCAAACGCGAGCTGACCGCGCCGCTGCAAACCCCGAAAGAGTTGGTTCCCGGGCTGTTGCAGGCCGCCGCGCAGGGACAGCAGGCGGCATTGGTGTTCGGCAATGAAACTTTCGGTTTGAGCATCGAAGAAGTGCAAAGCTGCAACCGCCTGATGACCATCAACGGCAACCCCGGCTATTTCTCGCTCAACCTTGCGCAGGCCGTGCAGGTGGTATGCTACGAGCTGTTCAGCCAAACCGGCGCGCCGATGGTGCATCAGGCGGCGCAACCCAACCCCGCCACCCACGAACAAATCGCCGGCATGGTTGCCCATATGCAAAGCGTGATGGAAAGCGTGGGCTTTTTCAACCGCCGCAACAGCGAGCGCCTGATGCGCCGCATGCAGAGCCTGTTTATGCGGGCAGGCACGCAAACCGAAGACATCGATATCTTGCGCGGGTTTTTAAACACCGTTAAACGCAATTTGAAAGATTGAGGTTTTGACAAATTTAGAAAAGAAATGTTTTTTAAATTTTACAGGGAACAAAGGGAACAAATTAAAAAAAATCATATTCATAAAGAAACAATTGCATAACTATGCAGTTGATTGCTTTAATCATTTTAACTAAAGGAATATGGTTTATGAAAACTTTGACTATTCAAGAAATGCATTATGTAAGTGGTGCCGGTTTTTTGACAGCGGCCCGGGCTGGGGTGCTGCCATTGGAGGCACAATAGGCGGTCGTTTGGGTGTATTGGGAGGGTTGGCCGGCGCAGGTATTGGCCATGTAATCGAAACAACTGACTACAATGCTTGGGGAAGGAATTATATCAATTCCGTTATGAGTGATATTAATAGTGGCAATATACCTGCTGATTAAGGAAATCTAATCATGAAACAGGCAACATTCAGAATACTGGGTGGAGCAATCGGAGCGGCTGTATATTGGTTGATATATGCAGTAACCGATTTACCTGTTTATGATTATTGGATTACCTTCATTTTACTGATGATTGTTGGGATTTATTCTGCTGAAAAAGCTTATCTCCGCTATTACGGTAAATGAGCGGCATATGAAACAGGCTTGAGCCGGGCTATCGGGTTCGGGTCTGTTTTCGAATATGGACTAGGAGCGGATAATGAACCTTATGCTTTTCCGGCTGATAGGCTTGATTATAGGCTGGGTTTTATATTACATAATCTATAAAGCGACATCATGGCCGAATTATGCTTATATAATTACAGCTTTGGTTTTGGTGTTTTTCAGCATCTATTTTGCTGAAAAATTCTACTATCGGCTTTTAAAATAATGCAACTGCTTGCTTTTTAAGCATTGCTATATGGTGTTAAACAGGCTGTTTGATATAACAGCCTGTTTTTATGAATAAAAGTGTTATAATTTTAAAGTGTTATAATTTTTCATTTACCTATTTAGGATATATGAACTACTCCCTCGACGCCCTGTGGTGGCGTTTGACCGACCCCGGCGTGCGTGCGCTCGCCTCGGTTCTCACCGCGCCCGTACTCTGGCACAGCGGCGCAGAATTGGGCGTGCGCGAACTGTTGGGCGGCAAAGGCTTCCGTTATCTGCTCGATTTGGACGGCAACCCTGAAAGCCTGCGGCACTATCTGCAAGCGCGCTGCCCGTTCGGCAACCGTTTGGGCTGGTATGCCGAAAGCCTGCTGGCGTTTTGGCTGGAAACCGCGCCGCATACCCGCCTGCTGGCGCAAAATGCCGTGGTGCAGAACGCGCAAGGCCAAACCGCAGGCGCGGCCGACTTCATCGCTCTGGTTAACGGGCAGCCGTGCCACATCGAACTAACCTGCAAATACTACGGCAGCCGAAGCGGCAGGCCGTCTGAAATGATAGGTTTGAACCGGCACGACCGTTTGGCCGATAAAGCCGCCAAGCTCGCGCAGCAAACCGCCCTGCTGCAAACCGAAGTAGGGCAGGGCGTGTTGCGCGGTTTGGGGTTGCAACCGCAGCAGGTGCGCGCCGTTACGGTGGTGCGCGGCATCGCATTTTCGGCTGCGCCGCCTGCTGCCGAAAATGCCCCGTTAAATCCCTATGGTTGGCACGGCCTCTATATAGAAGATTGGGCGGAATATGATTTTTCAGACGGCCTCAAACGCTATTATGCGTTGCCGCGTATGGATTTTTTAGCCCCCGCGCGCATCGCCGGAAACGAAACGCAGGGCGCAGACGACATCCGCAACTTGGAAAGCGGCCTGATTGCCGAACTCGAACACCGCCCGGACGGCTGCTGGCACGAAGTCAAACGCTTAATGAAGGTGCAGCGGCCGGGCGGCCGGAGCATGTAATTTCCCCCAAGAAAGTGCAAGCTTCATTAAGCTTCATTTATGATGGAAACGGTTTCGGCTTTTTGCCCCGAAAAGGAGGATTTTATGAACAAAATGCGTATATTTATTGCCTTGTCTGCCGCGCTGTTGGCGGCTGCCTGTGCATTTACGCCCGAGCAGCGCGCGGCACGCGAAGCGGCGCAGAAAAAACGCGAACAGGATTTGCAGGTAGCATTGGCGGCGCAATGTGACAAAGAAACCGCACAGCTGATGCGGCAACAGTTTGAATGGTCGGCAAACCCGGATGCGCCGGTGAAAAAATCGTTCCGACTAAGCTATGTAGATAAGGTTTCCGACCCGATGTTTCAGGCCTGCTACAAAATGGCGTGGCAGAATTACCTTGCCCGCCAAGAGCTTGAGCGTGTGCGTTATTACGACAGTTGGGACGGTTTTTACTATCCGTTCCGCCGCCCGTTCTGCCGTTACTGTTGGTAGGCCGCTGTATCCCGAGCAGGTGGTTTGCCGAGGCTTTCGGCCGCCTGAAAAGCAGGCGGTAAAATCCGTTAAGGCCGTCTGAAAAGCCGGCTTTCCGGAAGGGTTGGCAAAATCCGTGCAAGCTGCTGAAAGTTGTGGCATAATCCCGCTTTCCGTTTGAAACGGATTTCAGGAGTTTGCACGGGTTTGAGGCTTGGCAAACTTGTCTGAACCGCAAGGTTCATTATTTTTCGGAGTTTATCCATCATGGCATTGACCGTAGAACAAAAAGCACAAATCGTTAAAGATTTCCAACGCAAAGAAGGCGATACCGGCTCTTCTGAAGTGCAGGTTGCCCTGCTGACTTTCCGCATCAACGACCTGACCCCCCACTTCAAAGCCAATCCCAAAGACCACCACAGCCGCCGCGGCCTGTTGAAAATGGTGAGCCAGCGCCGCCGCTTGCTGACCTATCTGCGCCGCACCCGGCCCGACACCTACCGCACCCTGATTACCCGTTTGGGCCTGCGCAAATAATCTTGATTTTAACGGCAAACGCCGCTTCGTTTTAAAAGAAGCGGCGTTTTTTATCGCCGGGCGGGCTTGCAAAGGCTTCAGGCCGAGGCCTTTGCAAAAAACCGTTTTAATCCTGAATTTATTTATATTTCGTCATGCTCGGGCTTGGCCCGAGTATCTCTTTTTCTTCTTAAACAAAAAGATGATCGGGTTGAGCACGAGCATGACGATACTTAGGCGTTTCAGACGGCCTCGATGAATTAAAAAAAGCCTGGGGCCTTTGCAAAAATACCCTTAAGGCCGTATGAAATGCTTAAATTCTGTCATTAGCTTCGCAAGTCCGCTGCTACCCCCGCGTAGGCGGGAATCCAGCCTTAAAACCATCAAATATTTTATTTCAATAACTTATGAAAAACGACTGGATTCCCGCCTACGCGGGAATGACGATAATCGGATGTTTCAGACGGCCTAAATAAATTTTGTACTCAGCCTTACCCGGCATATTTCGCAGTGTTCAAACGGCGGTTTTCTCGCTTAAAAAATCGATAAAGCTGCGTACTTTCGCGCTTAAAAACGTGCGGTCTATATAGGCTGCATAGAGTTTGGTGGTGAAAATATGGTAATCCGGCAGCAGCTGCACCAGCCTGCCCGAAGCCAAATCTTCGTCCACACACCATGCGGGCTGGTAGCCGATGCCCACCCCTGCACGGATCAGGCTGCCCGTCATCAGCGTGCTGTTGGAGTGGGCAACAGGGTTTAAGGCCAGTTTGGTGCACTTTCCGCTGCCGTTGTGGCGTATTTCGATGCCGCTCATATCCACATAAGAAGCCAGCACTGCCGGATGGCTGCCAAGCTCTTCGGGGGTTTTCGGCACGCCGTTGCGGCGCAGATAATCCGGCGAGGCGAGCAGCAGAAATTCGATATCGGCCAGCGGCTTCACAATCAGCGAAGGGTTGGGTGTGTCGGATACGCGCAAGGCCAGGTCGTAACCTTCGGCAATCAGATCAACGTGTCGGTTGCTCAAATCGAGATAGAGCGACACATCGGGGTAACGTGCGGAATATTCGGCCAGCCAGCCGCTGAAACGCGGGTTGGCAAACCACCTGGGCATGGTGATGCGCAACACGCCCTGCGGTTTGTCGGTGCCGTTGGCAGCTTTGCGGGCGGCGGTTTCCAGCGTTTCAAGCGCATAGCTGCATTGGCGGAAATATTCTTCGCCCGCTTCGGTTAAGTGCAGGTTGCGGCTGTTGCGGTGCAGGAGCTTGGCTTGAATGGTGTTTTCGAGATGGCTCACATGCTTGCTGGCCATGGCGGTGGAAATGCCGAGCTGCACGGCGGCGCGGGTGAAGCTGCCGCTTTGCACTACTTGGCGGAATACTTTGAGGCTGAATAGGGTGTCCATGTTTTCTTATTGGTAAACGGTGTTTCAATAAAAAGATAGTATATCAATAAAAATTAAACGGCTATACTGCGCACGTTTTAACAAACACACATATCTTAAGGATTTTTTATGGGCGTTTTATCGCGTTTCCAACCTGTTTTGCTTTCTGTTTTGCGCATTACCGCAGCCTATATGTTTATGCTGCACGGCACGGCCAAGCTCTTCGGGTTGTCTTATGTGGCGCAACTTGATGGTTTGCCGTTAATGTCCCTGCCCGGTATTGCGGGTATTTTCGAAACATTCGGCGGGCTGCTTTTGCTGCTCGGTTTGTTTGTCCGCCCCGTTGCCTTTATACTTTCCGGCTTGATGGCAGCGGCTTATTTTATTGCACACGCTCCCGCCGCCCCGCTGCTGCCGTTGATTAACCAGGGCGAGCCGGCAGCGCTATACAGCTTTGTTTTCCTCTATTTGGCAGCTGCGGGCGGCGGTGCATGGGCTTTAGACAACAAGTTCAAAAAAGCAAAATAAGATTTGCCCCGTGGTAATCGCTTGCATCAAAATTTATCTTGGTTATCTGATTTTATAAAGGAAACATTATGGCTTACCAAAATATTCAACAAACGGCGCAAACCCGCCGTTCGGTTTATGCGTTAAACAAAACCCTGCCGCTGCCGGCAGCGGAAGTGGCGGGCATCGTTGAGCACGCCGTGCTGCACACGCCGTCTTCGTTCAATTCGCAATCAACCCGCGTGGTGGTGCTGTTGGGTGCCGAGCATGAAAAATTGTGGCAGTTTGCCGAAGATGCATTGCGCGCCATCGTTCCCGCCGACAAATTCGCTCCGACCAGGCAAAAGCTCGATATGTTTAAAGCCGCCGCAGGTTCGGTGTTGTTTTTTGAAGATCAAGAAGTAGTGAAAGGTTTGCAGGCGCAGTTTCCCGCCTATGCCGACAACTTCCCCGTGTGGGCCGAGCATGCAAATGCTATGCACCAATACGCCGTATGGACCACGCTGGCAGCCGCAGGCATCGGTGCCAACCTGCAACACTACAATCCGCTGATTGACGCGGCCGTGGCCAAAGAGTGGGCGCTTCCCGCTTCGTGGACGCTGCGCGCGCAAATGGTATTCGGCGGCATCGCAGCCCCCGCAGGCGAAAAAACGTTTGCCCCGCTGGAAGGCCGCTTCAAAGTGTTCGGCGCATAATCCGTTTTCTGTGCATACTGTTGGCTGATGCCCGAGCGGCCGGCAATGAGGCCGTCTGAATTTTTTCAGACGGCCTTTCGTTTTAACCCGCCATGCCTTAATGGTTTCTGCACGGCAGACCTGCTCCGCCAGAATAAAACGCGTTGATCTACAGGCAGAAGGTTGGTTTCCGCGCATCCGCACATTCAAAAACCGCCGGGGTAAGCAGGCATGGGAAGCATGCGGGCGCAGACCATCTGCTTAGACCGTTTAAACGGCAACTGCGGCTTACCGTGCTCGACCCTGGGTGTCCGGCTGAATGCCCGTCGCGCAAAAAGGCCGTCTGAAAATATTTTCAGACGGCCTCTCGTTATGATTATGAAACCGTTGCCGAAAAACGTTATACTTTACTGACTGTATTTTACAATCGTATTTTACAATCATACCCATACCGTCTGATTACGGAGCCGATAATGTCTGAAACCAACCGATTACTCTGCCGCGAACTCAGCCTGTTGGCTTTCAACAGCCGCGTGTTGGCACAGGCGCAGGATACGCGCGTGCCGCTTTTGGAGCGTTTGCGCTTTTTGTGTATCGTATCGTCCAATCTCGATGAATTTTTCGAAGTGCGCATGGCCTATCTCAAACGCGAGCACAAGCAGCGCCCCAACTTGGTTCTCGACAGCGGCAAAACGCCTGCCGAAACCATTGCCGCCGCCCGCGAAGAAGCCCGTGCGCTGATACGCGAGCAATACGCCCTGTTTAACGAAGAATTGCAGCCGGCCTTAAGCGAAGAAGGCATACATTTCTACCGCCGCCGCAACTGGACACTAGAGCAGCGCGCCTGGATTCAAAACTATTTCGACCGCGAGCTGCTGCAAATCCTCACCCCCATCGGGCTTGACCCTTCGCACCCGTTTCCGCGCCCGCTCAACAAATCGCTCAATTTCGCCGTTGAGTTGGTGGGCAACGATGCATTCGGCCGTGCCTCGGGCATGGCGATTGTGCAGGCACCGCGCATTTTGCCGAGAGTAATCAAACTGCCGCCCGAAATCTGCAACGGCGACCACGGCTTTGTGTTTTTATCATCGATTCTGCACGAATATGTCGGCAAGCTTTTTCCCGGCATGGAAGTCAAAGGCTGCCACCAGTTCCGCCTCACCCGCGACAGTGACCTGACCGTTGATGAGGAAGACCTGAAAAACCTGCGCACCGCCATCCAAAGCGAACTGCACGACAGGGAATACGGCGACGGTGTGCGCCTTGAAGTGGCCGAAACCTGCCCTGCCCACATCTATGAATTTCTACTCGGCCATTTCAAGCTCGACATTAACGAGCTCTACCAAGTGAAAGGCCCCGTCAATCTCGTGCGCCTGATGGCTGTGCCCGATATGGTCGAACGGCCTGATTTAAAGTTCCCTCCCCGCACGGCGGGGCTGCCCAAAAGCCTGAGCAAGGGCAAGTCGGTGATTGATGCCGCCGCTGCTGCCCCCGTGCTGCTGCACCACCCCTACCAATCGTTTGAGCCGGTGGTGCGTTTTATCCAGGAAGCCGCCGCCGACCCCGATGTTGTCGCCATCAAAATGACGATTTACCGCACCGGCAGCAATTCCGAGCTGGTAAAAGCCCTGCTGCGTGCCACTCAGGCGGGGAAAATCGTAACTGTGGTGGTGGAGTTGATGGCGCGGTTTGACGAAGCCAACAACGTCAATTGGGCGCAGCAGCTTGAAAATGCCGGCGCACATGTGGTGTACGGCGTGTTCGGCTATAAGGTGCATGCCAAAATGGCATTGGTTATCCGGCGTGAAAACGGTGTGCTCAAACGCTATGCCCACTTGGGCACGGGCAACTACCATCAAGGCACTTCGCGCATCTATACCGATTTCGGGCTGATTACCGCCGATGGCGACATCACCGCCGATGTGAATACATTATTCTTGGAAATCACAGGCTTGGGGCAGCCCGGCCGTCTGAACACACTCTATCAGAGCCCGTTTACGCTGCACACTATGCTGATAGAAAACATAGAGCGCGAAATGCGCCACGCCCAAGAGGGCCGCCCCGCATGGGTTATCGCCAAGATGAATTCACTAATCGAGCCCGGCATCATCGAAGCGCTCTACGCTGCCAGCGCCGCAGGGGTGCAGATTGATTTGATTGTGCGCGGCATGTGCGCGCTGCGCCCCGAAGTGCCCGGCCTGTCGGACAATATCCGCGTGCGCTCCATCATCGGCCGCCAGCTCGAGCATTCGCGCGTATATTATTTTTATAACGATGGCGAAGAAAACACCTATATTTCCAGCGCCGACTGGATGGGGCGCAACTTCTTCCGCCGCATCGAAACCTGCACCCCCATCGAAGATGCCGCCCTCAAAGCCCGCGTGATACGCGAAGGCCTCACCCTCGCCCTGCAGGACAACCGGCAGGCGTGGCTGATGCGGCCGGACGGCAGCTATGTGCGCGCCGAACCTGCCGCCGGCGGAGAAGAGATGAACCTGCAAGAGCAACTGTGGGCGCAATACGGTGCTTAGCAGTGAGTTTTTTATTTTGCTGCGGCGCGGCTCAAAGGAAGCGGTTTTGCAAGCCGCCGAGGCGGGCGATGGAATCGTTCTGCCGCCCGGAACCGTAACCGAAAAGATCTGCTGCCGGCGGCAAAACATACCGCCGGCAAGGGTTTAAGGCATTGCAAGGCCGTCTGAAACATTGTTGCGGCCGCATAAAACGCCGTATAATCCGAAAACCAAACCCGACACCCAACCACCACGGAGCAAGGCATGAATTTTGAACAAGCGCGTTTCAATATGGTAGAACAACAAATCCGCCCCTGGGATGTGTTGGATTTTGATGTTTTAGACGCATTGGCCGAAGTGCCGCGCGAGCGTTTTGTCAGCGAAGCACAGCAGGCTTATGCCTATGCCGATACCGCGCTGCCGCTGCCCAACGGCGGCAGTATGCTCGAGCCGAAAACCGTTGCCCGTTTGATTCAGGGGCTGGCGCTGAAAGCCGGAGAGCGCGTGTTGGAAGTCGGCACCGGCTCGGGTTACGCCACCGCGCTGCTGCATAAACTGGGCGGCAGCGTTGTTACGGTAGATATCGATGCCGAGCAACAGCAGCGCGCCAAAAACGTGCTGGACGGCCTCGGTTTCGACAACGTGGTTTATCAAACAGGCGACGGCCTGGCGGGTGTTTCCGAAAGTGCACCGTTTGATGCCGTGTATATCGGCGGTGCCGTGCCTGCTGTGCCCGAAGCCTTGAAAAACCAGCTCAAAAACGGCGGCCGCATGGTGGTGGTGGCGGGCGGCAAGCCCGTCCAGCGCGCTTTGCTGATTACCCGAAACGGCGAAGCCTTTACCGAGCGCACGCTGTTCGATACCTATATCCCTTATCTGAACGCTCCTGCCGCCGGCAAGTTTCAGTTTTAACCGCGCAACCTGCCCGCATCAGAAACCCGGCCCCGTGCAGACGGTTTTTCGGCGGGGCTTGAATCCGCAAAGGTTTAGAGGCCGTCTGAACGCTTTTCAGACGGCCTCGCCACACGCTTAAACACATCATGATTCCACAAATCACTCCCGAACAATTGCAGCAATGGCTGGCCGAAGGCAAAGTGCTGACCCTGCTGGATGTGCGTACCGATGAAGAAGTTGCGCTCTGCGCGCTGCCCGGCCATACACACATTCCCATGAACCTGATTCCGCTGCGCCATAACGAGCTGCCCGATGAAGGCCCGATTGTGGTGTATTGCCACCACGGCGTGCGCAGTCTGCACACAGCCATGTATCTGGCCGATGCGGGTTTTGACGAACTGTATAACCTGCAAGGCGGCATTGATGCCTGGTCGCTGCGGGTAGATTCGACCCTGCCGAGATATTGACCGCTCGGGCGCAGGGCCGCCCGCCCGTGGCCAATATTGCGGCTTCCTGCTTTGAAAACATAGCATAAGATTATGTTTTATAATGTATTTATAAATGAAATCGGAGCGGGTTGCGGCGCGGTAGGCCGGGGCGGTGAAGGCCGTCTGAAAAAAACGCGCCAATCGGTTAAAATGCCCTCTTTACACGTTTCAGACGGCATCGGCAATGAGCGGAGCCCCTCCCAACTACATCACCCCCGCAGGCTGGCAGGCTTTGAAAGACGAACTCTACAGCCTGGTTCACAAAGAGCGCCCCGAAATCGTTCAGATTGTAAACTGGGCGGCGGGCAACGGCGACCGCAGCGAAAACGGCGATTACCTTTACGGCAAACGCCGTATGCGCGAAATCGACCGCCGTATCCGTTTTCTAACCAAACGCCTGGAAGCGGCGCAGGTGATCGACCCTGAAACCCGCGAGGCCACCGACCAAATATTTTTCGGCGCCACGGTAGAATTGTTGCGGGGCAATGGCAGCGGGCAGGTGGTAAAAATTGTCGGCATCGATGAAATAGATGCCGCCCAAAACAAAATTTCATGGGTGTCGCCGCTGGCGCGCTGCCTGATTAAAGCACGCGAAGGCGACGAAGTGGTGTTGCACGGCCCCGAAGGCAGGGAGGTAATCGAGGTTTTGTCGGTGGCCTATGTGAAAATCGACTGACCGCCCGAGATACGATGCTGCTGCATTTCGGCTGGGTTTTGACGGCCTGCGGTTGTGTTTGTATTCCGTCTGCCCGTGCCGTTTTCAGACGGCCTCGGATGTCGGGATAACGGTATTTTTGAATACCGGTCGGTGTTGCCGCCGCACTCCGGCATCTTTTGGCAACCCCGCCCGCCGGCCGGGCATCATGCCCGAAGCGGGCTGCCCCTGCACCGCCGGATTTTTCAGGTTGCGGCAGTAAAATTTCAGGCCGTCTGAAAACCTTTCAGCCGGGTATGGCCGGATTGCTTCAGGGCAGGGCAGGTAGGGCGGCGGTGCAGCCGTTTCAGACGGCCGGGCGGGCATCGGGCAGGTGCGCCGCAGGCCGTGCTTGCAAGGCGGCAGCCTTTGCGTCCCGCTGATCGGCAGAGGCTGCGCCAAATGATTATTGAGTTATTTTTGAACCCAGAGGTTGATATGAGCCAATATGTTTATTCCATGCTGCGCGTGAGCAAGGTTGTTCCGCCGCAGAAAACCATCATCAAAGATATTTCGCTGTCGTTTTTTCCCGGTGCCAAAATCGGCCTGCTGGGCTTGAACGGCGCGGGCAAGTCCACCGTGTTGCGCATTATGGCCGGCGTGGACAAAGAATTTGAAGGCGAGGCCGTGCCGATGGGCGGCATCAAAATCGGCTATTTGCCGCAAGAGCCTGAATTAGACCCCGAAAAAACCGTGCGCGAAGAAGTGGAAAGCGGCTTGGGCGAGGTGGCGGCGGCGCAGAAACGTTTGGAAGAAGTGTATGCCGCCTATGCCGACCCTGATGCCGATTTCGATGCGCTGGCCGAAGAGCAGGGGCGTTTGGAAGCAATTATCGCGGCCGGCTCTTCCAGCGGCGGCGGTGCGGAACACGAGCTGGAAATCGCCGCCGATGCGCTGCGCCTGCCTGAATGGGATACCAAAATCGGCGTGCTCTCCGGCGGCGAAAAACGCCGCGTGGCCTTGTGCAAACTGTTGTTGAGCAAACCCGATATGCTGCTGTTGGACGAGCCGACCAACCATTTGGACGCGGAATCGGTGGAATGGCTGGAGCAGTTTTTGGTGCGCTTCCCCGGCACGGTGGTGGCCGTTACCCACGACCGCTATTTTTTAGACAACGCCGCCGAATGGATTTTGGAGCTCGACCGCGGCCACGGCATCCCGTGGAAAGGCAATTATTCTTCTTGGCTGGAGCAGAAAGAGCAGCGTTTGGCACATGAGGCCAAATCTGAAGCTGCCCGCATCAAAGCCATGAAGCAGGAGCTGGAATGGGTGCGCCAAAATGCCAAAGGCCGTCAGGCCAAATCAAAAGCGCGGCTGGCGCGTTTTGAAGAAATGAGCAATTACGAATACCAAAAGCGCAACGAAACGCAGGAAATCTTTATCCCCGTGGCCGAGCGTTTGGGCAATGAAGTGATTGAATTTTCGAATGTTTCCAAATCGTTCGGCGACAAACTGCTGATTGACGGTTTGAGTTTCAAAGTGCCGCCCGGCGCGATTGTCGGCATCATCGGCCCCAACGGCGCGGGAAAATCCACCTTGTTTAAGATGATTTCGGGCAAAGAGCAGCCCGATTCCGGTGAAGTGAAAATCGGCCAAACCGTGAAAATGAGCCTGATTGATCAAAGCCGCGACGGTTTGCAAAACGACAAAACCGTGTTCGACAACATCGCCGAAGGCCGCGATATTCTGCAGGTGGGCCAGTTTGAAATTCCCGCGCGCGCCTATCTCGGCCGTTTCAACTTCAAAGGCAGCGACCAGAGCAAAACCGCCGGCAATTTATCCGGCGGCGAGCGCGGCCGTCTGCACCTGGCCAAAACCCTGCTCTCCGGCGGCAACGTGCTGCTGCTGGATGAGCCTTCCAACGATTTGGATGTGGAAACCCTGCGCGCGCTGGAAGATGCTTTGTTGGAATTTGCCGGCAGCGTGATGGTGATTTCGCACGACCGCTGGTTTCTCGACCGCATCGCCACCCATATTCTGGCCTGCGAGGGCGACAGCAAATGGGTGTTTTTCGATGGAAACTATCAGGAATACGAAGCCGATAAAAAACGCCGCCTGGGTGAAGAGGGCGTGAAACCGAAACGGATACGCTACAAACCGGTAACGCGTTAATGGTTTGAACATTTCGAGGCCGTCTGAAAAATATGTTTCAGACGGCCTTGATGATTTTGCAAAGCCTTAATCATCGCGGCAAAAGCGGTGCGCGGTGTCTGCGCGGCCTGCGGGCAGCGGCCGCTGCTTTATAACCGCATAACGATATTGGCACCGCCGCTCAAACGGTTTTGCCGTGTTGGGTAATCAATGGATTGCCATATTGGAATTTTTTGGCGGCAAAACGGGAGCAGGCGCAGAAAACATAAGGGTTGGGCTGTTTGCTTGGCCGCTGCAGGCCGCCAGCAAACCCCGCGCAGACACGGCGGAGTTTGTTCGGGCAATATCGGGCTGAAGCCCGAATGCGCCGAAAAGCGATGACGGATAACAGCGTGTGCATGCGGGCTGCAAGGGTGTGATTGCTGAAAAAAATTCATAAGGCCTTGCGGGTTTGCCCTGCTAACTTGCGGGTTTGCCCTGCTAATGTGCACGGCGCATGGCGGGCAAAATCCGCGCCATCGGCGTTTCCAATTTCCACCCCGACCGTGTGATGGATTTGATGGTGCACAACCGCATCGCCCCCGCTGTCAATCAGATTGAGATGCACCCTTTCTACCGGCGCGAAAACGAGCGGGCGTTTCATGCCGAACACGGCATCCTCACCCAATCGTGGGCTTCGTTTACCGAGGGGTGCAACGATATTTTCAAGCATCCCGTGCTGTCGGCCATTGCCGCCAAGCACGGCAAAAGCGTGGTGCAGGTGATTCTGCGCTGGCTCAACCGGCGCGGCGTGGCGGTGATTCCCAAATCGGCCACCCCCGAGCGCGTGGCAGATTTTCGATTTCGAGCTGAACGGGCAGGATAGGGAGCAGATTGCCGCACTCGACACCGGCGCAAGCCTGTTTTTCGACCACCGCGACCCCGAGCGGGTGAAATGGCTGGGCGGCGTAAAAATCCACGATTAGGCGTTTGCTCTGCCGATGCTTTTCAGACGGCCTTGAAGCAGATTGAGGCCGTCTGAAAACATGCAGGCGCGGCTGGAAAAATGTGAGGCCTATGCGGGCAAAGCCCTTTTTTCCACCGCAACGGCACCGGCGCAGGCCGTTTCGGGCGAAAGCGGCTGCCTGTATCAATCAACCCACTAACTGAAAGGAAGCCGATATGGCCATTCATAACCAACAAACCGAGTGCCAGGCTTTGAAAGACTTGGCGGACGCCTTTTCCAATCTGGCCGATGAAAAACGCGTGGCCGAGCAGATGGCCTTATTTACCGAAGATGCCCGCGTTACCACTTATATCGGCGGCAAACTGTTTGCCGAAATGAAAGGCCGCGCAGAAATTGAAAAAGTGTTTAGTGATTTTTTAGCCGGTTTCCACACGGTTTACCACCTCAACGGTCAGCATACCGTAACCTTCCGCAGCGGAACCGAGGCCGAGGCCGTTAATTATTGCGCGGTGAAACTGGTGGGTGAACAAGAAGGCAGGCAGGTTTTGCAAGACCACAGCGTGCGCTATCAAGATAATTATGTGAAGCAGGGCGGAACATGGTTGATCAGCCGGCGTATTGCGGGCTTTATGATCAGCGAAACCCGCATCATCGGCTGAGGATATTCAGGCCGTCTGAAAACTCGAAAAGGAAGAAAACCCGTGAAAAAAAACTTATTGCTCACCACCTTATCCCTTGCGCAGGCTGCCTGCGCCCAAAGCGGCAACGGCCGCCTCACACTGGCCGAACAAGGCAGTTTCGCCATCGGCGGCACTGTGAAAACCAGCGCAGGCCGCTACAGTGCCGACTCCGCGGCCCTCAAAGGCAGCAGCAACATGTCTATCAGGCTTCCACCCAAGCCGGCGGCCAAACCCTGCACGGCGCGCCGCCGTGTTCTACCAAATCCCTGAGCGCACCCGCCGCCTGCCGCTGGTGTTTCTGCACGGATACGGCGGCTCCATGCGCGCTTGGCAGACCACGCCTGACGGGCGCGAAGGTTTCCAAAACATCTTCCTGCGCAAACGCTACCCCGTGTATCTGGTGGACCAGCCGCGCTGCGGGCAATCCGGCCGCAGCACCGTTGGTGCGGAAATCCAAGCCGTGCCCGATGACCAGTTTTGGTTCGCCCGGTTCCGCATCGGCACCTATCCCGATTTCAACCCCGGCGTTGCCTTCCCGCAAGATAAAGAATCGCTGCAACAATTTTTCCGCACCATCACCCCCGACACCGGCCCCACCGATGCCGCCGCCGTCACCGCCGGCATGGGCGCGCTGTTCGACAAAACCGGCGGCGGCATTCTGATTACCCACTCCGCCGGCGGCGCGTTCGGCTGGTTGATAGCCGGCCAAAACCCCAACGTAAAAGCCGTGGCGGCCTACGAGCCGGGCAACTTCCCCTTCCCCGCGAAGTGCCGCCGCTGATGGAAAACTGCTTCGGCAACATCGCCCCGATGAAAACCGATGCCGACACCTTCCGCCGCCTCACGCAAATCCCGATTGCGATCTACTTCGGCGACTTCATCCCCGATGCGCCAAACGGCACCCAGGGCGGCGACCAATGGTATATGCGCATGAAACTGGCGCAGGATTGGGTGGATACCGTCAACAAACACGGCGGCAAAGCCACGCTGGTGCACCTGCCGAAAGTGGGTATCAAAGGCAACACCCATTTTCCGTTCAGCGATTTGAACAACGCCGAAGTGGCCGAGCATCCGGCCGCCTGGCTGAAAGAGCAGGGGTTGGACAAATAATGGTTTTCAGACGGCCTAAGGCCTTTGCAATATCCGCATCCCCATCTGCGGCGATTTCTGAGTTGTAAGTTTATCCCCCTTTGGATTACTGCTCACCCGCATGCCTATCAGTGTGATATGTCTGCCCCGCTGCACTGTTACGCCTTAGCTGCATCTGCATCGGGGAAGAGGGTAAAGGCCTCGGCCTGTCTGATGCCTGCTTGAAAGTATCCGGAATACACGCCTCGGGCTTGACCCGGGTATCTTTTTGTTTTGAAAAAATAGAGATACCCGGGTCAAGCCCGAGTATGACGGCGGTTGGATATTTCAGACGGCCTTATTTTGATTTTGCCGATTGCGGGCAAACAGATTCGGCAAAACATCAGGCCTGTTTGAAAACAGATGCTTTGTTTTCAGACAGGCCTTTGCAGTTTATCGGATCAAAACCGTTCAAACGCCGTTATCACACCATTTCCGCTGCCATCATTTCCGCCTGTTTTAACACCGTTTCGGTGGCGAGCTGCTCCATATCGGGCGGATAGCCGTATTTCTTCAGCAAACGTTTGACCATTACGCGGATTTTCGCTCTGGCATCTTCCCGATTCCACCAATCCACCGTTACGCTGTTGCGGATTTGGTTGGTGAGCACCACTGCCAATTCGCGCAATTTGTCTTTTCCCATCAATTCTTTGGCGCTGTCGTTGGCGGCCACGGCAGAATAAAAGGCAAATTCAAACTCGCTTAAACCCAATTCTTCGGCCAGTTTGTCGGATGATTGGATTTCTTTTGCCAGTTTAATCAGCTCATCAATCACTTCGGCTGCGGTCAATACCTTGTTTTGATAACCTTTAATCGCATTATCCAGCATTTGTGCCAGTTTTTTGCCTTCGGTAACGCTTTTTCGGCTGCGCACTTTGATTTCATCGTTCAGCAGTTTTTTCAGGGTTTCCAATGCCACATTTTTATGCCGGTAACCGCGCATTTCTTCCATAAATTCATCGGATAAAATGCTGATGTCGGGTTTTTGAATGCCTGCTGCATCAAAAATATCCACCACCGATTCGCTTACCAAAGCCTGATCGATGGTTTGGCGCACGCGTTGCGCCAAATCCTCCTGAATATTATTGCTGCCCGCCCCGGCGGTAAATTTTGCCAAACGCGCCTTCACCGCCTGATAAAACGCCAAAAGCGGCGCATATTCCATGGCCGTATCATGCGGCACGGCCAAAGCAAAGGCTTTGGAAGCCGCCAACACCGCCGCCAGAAAACGTTCTTTGCCGCGCCCTTGGTCAAGCCCCAAAATAAAATCTTCGGCTTCCAATATAACGGCTAATTTGCGCGCGGTATCGGCGGTAAAATATTCCGCCGCATCAAAGCTGTGCAGCATATCTTCCAGCACATCCATTT